>JABSOX010000067.1 GCA_013215655.1 Colwellia sp. | reverse complement strand
ATCCCAGTTGATATTCAAAGTACACGTGACTTACCTGCAGCAGGCTTTATGCTTACGCAAGATGAAAACGTGGTACGTGTTGAAATGCAAATTCAATATCGCGTAGTGGATGCTCGTAATTATGTCTTTAGTGTGACTAATGCTGATGACAGCTTAAGTCAATCACTTGATAGTGCATTACGTTATGTAGTGGGTCATTCCGATATGGATTCTATCTTAACCAGTGGTCGTGAAGTGATTCGCCAAAATGTCTGGCAAGAGTTAGAAAAAATTATTGAACCTTATAATTTGGGTCTGATCATTGTTGATGTTAACTTTAAAGATGCTCGTCCTCCTGAAGAAGTAAAAGATGCATTTGATGATGCCATTGCTGCTCAAGAAGATGAAGTGCGATACTTACGTGAAGCCGAAGCTTATGCTAGAGGCATAGAGCCACGTGCACGTGGTCGAGTTAAGCGTATGGAACAAGAAGCGCTAGCTTATAAAGCACAAACGGTATTAGACGCTGAAGGTGAAGTAGCACGTTTTAATAAAATTTTACCTGAGTATCAAGCTGCACCAGAAGTGACTCGTCAACGTATGTATATTGCTACCATGGAAAAAGTTTATAGTAATACCAGTAAAGTCATGGTCGATGTTGAAGGTGGTAATAACATGATGTACTTACCTTTAGACAAAATTATGCAACAACAGAACATTCGTACCACGACACAATCGATACCATTATCACAACAATCAAACTCAACTCGTCCGGCAATATCAAGTTCGGGACGTTCTGACAGATTTAATAGCGGGAGAAACTAAGCGATGAAAAATTTTATAATTGCTATTGTTGCTGCACTATTGATGTTGGCGACTTCGTCGGTATTTATTATTTATGAAGGACAACGCGGTATTGTTTTCCAATTTTCAAAAATTAAACGTGATTCTGAATCAGGCCAAATGAAGGTTTATGAGCCTGGACTTCACTTTAAATTTCCGTTTATTAACACGGTACGTAAGCTTGATGCCCGTATTCAAACGCTTGATGAAGCGCCTGATCGCTTTGTAACCTCAGAGAAAAAAGATCTGATGGTTGACTCGTTTGTTAAATGGAAAATCATAGATTTTTCAACCTACTACTTACGTACAGCGGGCTCAATTGATAACGCAAGAGCATTATTAAAGCAAAAAGTGAATAATGGTTTACGTACCGAGTTTGGTACACGCACGATTAAAGAAATCGTCTCTGGTGATCGCGCGGCTATTATGGCAAAAGCACTAGAAAGTGCTGAAAGTAGTAAAGAAGAGTTGGGTATCGAAGTTGTTGATGTGCGTATTAAAGCGATTAACTTACCTACCGAAGTCAGTGCATCAATCTTTGAGCGTATGCGTGCTGAACGAACTGCTGTGGCCAAAGAGCATCGCTCACAAGGTCAAGAGCAATCTGAAATCATTCGTGCCACTATCGATGCTAAAGTCACAATAATGCTTGCTCAGGCTCAGAAAAGTGCTTTAGAAGTTCGTGGTGATGGTGATGCAACAGCTGCCAAAGTATATGCTGATTCGTATACACAAGATGCTGAATTCTATAGTTTCTACAGAAGTCTAGAAGCTTATGAAAGAAGCTTTAATAGCAAAAGCGATATTATGGTAATTAAACCAGATAGTGATTTCTTTAACTATCTAAAAGATGCTACCAAAGCTAAAAAGTAATTATTAACAGCTTACTGATTTATAAAAAGCCATGACATGTCATGGCTTTTTTATGTTCAGGAGGAACGGTCAGCTTTTTAGTTCCGGACAAAAGCTAAGTACCTACGTCCTGTAGGCAATGTCATGTTCACATGGCTGTGAAAGAATGACGATGTTCAGGTGTTTAGTCTATTGTAGGTCGACACGAGCGCAGCGAGGCTCGACAAAGGTGCTTAACGATACTTGTCGAAGTGCAGCTTATCTTTGCTCGACATAATCTATTTGTCTATTGTCGAAGTGCAAGTTATTAGTTCTAGACATAACTTACGTAGCTACATCCATGTAGTCAAACTTCGACCTACAAATGTATAAAGGAAAAAATTATGGGTGATACCTTATTAATGGCGCTAGCATTTGCGCTGATCATTGAAGGGTTTATTCCCGCACTATTCCCTAATAAGTGGCGAAACTATGTGCTTAAGCTTGCCGAAGAGTCCGCTTCTTCAATTCGAAGTATCGGCATTACCGTTATTTTCTTAGGCTGTTTACTTTTGTGGTTAGCAAAATAATAGGAAAAATATACTCTTGCTAACATACTCAGATGATTGATTATTTTATAAACAAGGAAAAAATCCTAAATTATTGCTTGGAGTGACTTTTTATATTTGATAGAATCCCCGCCTAATTTTTTATCGAAATTGAAAAAATGGGCAAAAACGTCGTAGTTCTAGGCACCCAATGGGGTGACGAAGGTAAGGGTAAGATTGTTGACTTACTCACAGATAAAGCTAAGTACGTAGTACGTTATCAAGGAGGCCACAATGCAGGTCATACTTTGGTAATAGACGGTGAAAAAACCGTACTTCATTTAATTCCATCAGGTGTATTACGTGATAACGTAAAATGTTTAATAGGTAATGGCGTAGTTTTATGTCCAAAAGCCTTGATGACAGAAATTGCCATGTTAGAAGATAAAGGAGTTCCGGTACGTGAACGCTTACTTATAAGTGACGCTTGTCCGTTAATTCTTCCATATCATAATGCTTTAGATGCAGCACGTGAAATTGCTCGCGGCAATAAAGCAATTGGCACTACCGGTCGTGGTATTGGTCCAGCCTATGAAGATAAAGTTGCTCGTCGAGGTCTACGTGTAGGTGACTTAGTTTGTGCCGACTCTTTTGCTGTTAAATTAAAAGAAATTGTTGAATACCATAACTTCTCTTTAGAGCACTATTATAAAGTTGAGCCTGTTTGTTACGAAACAGTACTTGCTGATGTTTTAGCTGTTCGTGAAGTGATATTAAAAATGGTCGCTGACATTTCAGAGATCCTTGATCAAGCTCGCAAAAATGGCGACTCAATCATGTTTGAAGGAGCGCAAGGTACATTACTTGATATCGACCATGGTACCTATCCATATGTAACATCTTCAAATACAACTGCGGGTGGCGTTGCTACGGGTTGTGGAGTTGGTCCACGTCATCTTGATTATATCTTAGGCATTACTAAAGCTTACACTACGCGTGTTGGCTCTGGTCCTTTCCCTACAGAATTAAAAGATGAAGTAGGTGAACACTTAGGTACTGTAGGTCATGAATTTGGCGCAACTACCGGTCGTGAACGTCGTTGTGGTTGGTTTGATGCCGTTGCTATGCACCGTGCTATTCAAGTGAACAGTGTCTCAGGTTTTTGTTTAACTAAACTTGATGTATTAGATGGCTTAAAAACATTAAAAATCTGTACGGGTTACAAAACTCTATCAGGTGACATCATTACCGTGCCGCCAACAGCAGCGGAAGGTTATGAAAAAATCACACCAGTTTATGAAGAAATGCCAGGTTGGTCTGAAACTACCGTTGGTGCAACGTCTGTTGATGTTTTACCTGCTAATGCAATTGCATATATTAAGCGTATTGAAGAATTAACGGGTGTTCCAGTCGATATTATTTCTACAGGTCCAGATCGTAACGAAACTATTGTTCTAGTGAATCCATTTACTGAATAATGTTAAACGACAAAATGTTTCTCTAGTAATCTTAGAGAATTAAATAAAAACCACTTTTTAAAGTGGTTTTTTTTCGCCGTTAAAAAGTTATTTTAGATTTAATTATCATTTGAATATAAATGCGAAGGAAAAATAAAAAATATATTGCAGCTAAAGTGCTTTTTACGATAAAGATAATTATGTACTAGGAAAAATGGTTGGAATTTCGCTTTTATGCACTGAAAACTTACCAAAGTAATATTCTATATTTACAAATTTTAGAAGTTATCTTCTGCTAACAAGTTAATGTGTGAATAGTTAAAACAATATAACGAATATTTAGCTGTATTATGTGTAAAACAAAGTTGCTAGGGTTATGTTTATTATAGCTTATGGCACTTTGATATATAAAAAAGAGCCTTGAACTACGCTACAAAAATGCCATAACATAGAGGTGAGCTTAAAATAACAATAATAATCTAAGCCGCATTTATATACGAGCAACAACCAGCAATTATTTTAACGCAATAGGACTTACCATGACTGACTTTCGCCAACAAGCTCTTGATTATCATCAATTCCCGACACCGGGAAAAATTAGTGTTGAATTAACAACACCTGCAGAAACAAGCTTAGATCTCTCGTTAGCATATAGTCCAGGAGTCGCAGAGCCTGTACGTGCAATAGCAGAGAACCCGGATGATGTTTATAAATATACCGGCAAAGGTAATACTGTTGCAGTTATCACTAACGGTACCGCTATTTTAGGTTTGGGTAATTTAGGGGGGATGGCATCTAAACCGGTGATGGAAGGTAAAGCATTATTATTTAAACGTTTTGCTAACATCAACTCATTTGATATTGAAGTAAAACATAAAACTGTTGAGGAGTTTGTTAATACGGTCGCCAATATTGCCGATAGCTTTGGTGGTATTAATTTAGAAGATATTAAAGCACCGGAATGTTTTGCTATCGAAAAAGCTTTGATTGAGCGCTGTAAAATCCCTGTCTTTCACGATGATCAACATGGTACTGCAATTGTTACTGCCGCAGGTATGATTAATGCCTTAGAAATTCAAGGTAAAAATATTAAACACGCCAATATTGTTTGTATGGGTGCAGGTGCCGCAGCTATTGCCTGTATGGAGTTACTAATTAAATGTGGCGCACAACGTGAAAAAATCTACATGTTAGATACCAAGGGTGTCATTCATACTCGTCGTGATGATTTAAACGAATATAAACGCCTCTTTGCCAATAATACCGACAAACGTACATTAGATGATGTTATTGATGGCGCAGACGTTTTTGTTGGTGTTTCAGGGCCTAATGTTTTATCTGCAGAGCATGTAAAATTAATGGCGTCGAATCCGGTGATCTTTGCCTGTTCAAATCCTGACCCTGAAATTAAACCAGAATTAGCACAGGCGGTTCGTGATGATCTTATTATTGCTACAGGGCGCTCAGATTATCCTAATCAAGTTAATAATGTACTGTGTTTTCCTTTTATATTTCGTGGCGCTTTAGATGTACGTGCACGCACAATTAATGATGAAATGAAAATTGCGGCGGTTCATGCCATTAGAGCACTAGCAAAAGAGGAAGTGCCAGCAGAAGTCGTCGCTGCATCCGGCAATAAAAGCTTATCGTTTGGTCGTGAATACATCATTCCTAAACCGATGGACTCTCGATTATGCTCAGCGGTTGCTAAAGCGGTTGCTCAGGCTGCGGTAGACTCAGGTGTAGCCGCTTTACCATACCCTGATAATTATATGGTTTAGTACTTAACCAGAGTTCAGGTTACTTACAATGCTAAATTAAATAATGAAAAAACCAGTGAAAGCAGCATTACTCTCTGCTTTAGTTTATCCGGGCGTTGGTCAGCTTATCTATCAAGCTTATCGACGCGCTGCTGTGTTTAGTTTGATATTTTCATTGGCAGTATATTTCTACATTGAAGAAGTGATTGTTAAATATCAGCCACTTATTGATAAAGTAAAGTCAGGTGAAGTTGCATTGAATGGTCAGGCACTTACTGTTGAAGTGGCAAAGAACCCAATCGTTCTTGATTCGCAACTGGTTACTACACTGACTTATATTTTATTAATGTCTTGGTTGGTAAGTATTGTTGATGCTTATCGTTTAGGCATAAAAAAAGACGCCAGTGCGTCTTCTTCAAAGCTATAACCGGTATATCTTTTAGCAAGGTTTAAAAGTTATTCATCTTCACTTTCAAATTGACTAAAATCGGTAATACCTCTTTCTGCCAGTGCCTCACGTACACTTTTAGGTAACTTCTCGATATTATCTTTGGCTAAGTCTGAATCGTCAGGCAAAGGTTGTCCGGTAAAAGCATGCAAAAAAGCTTCACATAATAATTCACTGTTGGTGGCATGACGTAAGTTATTTACTTGCCGACGGGTACGTTCATCGGTTAAAACTTTCAAAACCCGTAACGGAATAGACACAGTTATTTTTTTTACTTGTTCGCTTTTTTTACCATGTTCGGCGTATGGTTTAATATAATCGCCATTCCACTCTGCCATAAAGATACCTTTTTCGACAAATTATTTTTATATGCTAATTTTACTGGTTGTGAGCGTCGAGTCAACAACGAATGTGTAGAAGTTTAGATGTCTAAAGTTCTTGACCAAATAGCATAAACCGTTTAGAGTTTTAGACGTCCAAACATCTATTTGAATTTTCCCCATTGGAGTAACCACAGATGACCCAGAATAAAATTGCTACAATTGCTGTAAGAGCAGGTATTAATACTGATGAACATCATGGTGCTGTTATTCCTGCCATTCATTTATCAAGTACTTATGCACTTAAAGGATTTAATGACAAACGCCAATTTGACTACTCGCGCACGGGAAACCCGACACGAGCGACGTTTGCCCAAGCGATTGCCGATTTAGAGCAAGGCGCTGTAGGTATTGTTACCAGCACGGGTATGTCATCAGTACACCTTATTTGTCAGTTATTATCAACAGAAGACTTGGTGGTAATTCCACATGATTGTTATGGAGGTAGTTTCCGTTTATTTACGCATTTAGCGAAACGTGGTCAATTTAAGTTAATTGTTGTTGATCAAAACAACGAACAAGCATTATCACAAGCATTGGCACAAAAACCAAAGTTAGTCTTAGTTGAAACGCCAAGTAATCCATTACTTCGTTTAATTGATATCGAAAAAGTATGTCAAGCAAGTCATGATGTCGGCGCTTTGGTTGCCGTAGACAATACGTTTTTATCTCCAGCCTTACAACAACCCTTGTTATTAGGCGCTGATATTGTTTTTCATTCAACCACTAAATATATTAATGGACATAGTGATGTTGTAGGTGGTGTACTTGTTACTAAAGAGCAGACTTTAGGTGAAGAGCTTGCTTGGTGGGCAAATTGCATTGGTATTACCGGCTCTGCGTTTGACAGCTATTTGGCTTTACGTGGGCTTAAAACATTACCTGTACGTATGAAACAACATCAAATAAATGCTGAGCAAGTCGCTACATTTCTCAAATCTCATCCCGCGATAGATGTGGTATATTACCCCGGTTTTGCCGATCATCCTGGACATGAAATAGCCAAACGTCAACAAACGGGTTTTGGTGCGATGATGAGCTTTGAAGTTAAAGGTGGTGTAGAAGCAGTAAAAAAATTATTTGCAAATTTAGAGTTTTTTACTTTAGCCCAATCATTAGGTGGTGTTGAAAGCTTGATCAGCCACCCGTCAACGATGACCCACGCAGGCATGGAGATAGCCGCGCAACTTGAAGCGGGTATTACCCAGTCATTAGTTCGAATATCAGTGGGTATCGAAGATATCGAAGATATATTGGCGGATTTACAACAAGGTTTGGCTGCCAGCCAAATTGGTATTTAAAAAGAGTATTTTAAGAAAATGAGTAAAGAATGAGTCAAACGAACGTGGTAGAACAATTAACAGCAGGCAATAATCAACTAGCAAAACATGCTATTCATGTGCACAAGTTTGGTGGCAGTAGTTTAGCTACAGCGCAATGTATTGAGCGTGTCATCGATATTATTCGTCGTAATTGTCAATTGAATGATTTGATCGTGGTATCTGCAAATGGTAATACCACCGATGCACTTTTTGCTATTTATCAGCAAGCTCTTGAACAAGATGTTGATTTGTTTTTATCCATTGAAAAATTACAACAGACTCAGTCGACATTATTGTCGAGTTTATTAAATAGCAGCAGTGCCGCACGACTTATTGAAAATTTAAGAGCTGATATTGAACAATTAACCTTATGGTTAACCACGGAACCCACTAAACATCAGGCTAAATTATTAGCTTTTGGTGAATTATGGTCTGCACGGTTGTTATCTGCTGTTTTAAGTGAACATGTTTGTCCAAGTTATCATCTTGATGCTCGTGATTTTCTGGTTATAAATAATGACAAAGATTGTGAAGTTGATACCGAGTTAAGTACTCAGCAATTTTCAGCGAAGTTACAAAAAGGTCGGTTAGCAATTATTACCGGTTATATCACTAAAAATGCGGATGGAGATACTTGTACCTTAGGTCGTAATGGTAGCGACTATTCAGCGACTATTATGGCATCTCTTTCTGGGGCATTAAATGTCACGCTTTGGACTGACGTTGACGGTATTTATAGTGCTGATCCACGTGTTGTACCGTCTGCCCGTAAATTACACCGCTTACCCAATGGTGTTGCAAAAGAGTTAGGCCGTTTAGGCAACCCAGTTCTACATGCCAAAACTTTAGAGCCTTTAATCAACCATAATACCCATTTACATGTTGCCAGTAGTTTTGATGCCGAAATCACGGGCACAGAAATTGGTAAATTTGGGCAAATCGCTAAACAAGAATTATCGGTCACTTATCTTAATGACTTGTTATTGGTACAATCGACTAGCTTAATGGCTGCCTCAGGTAAAAAGGCTATTACTGAATTTTCACCAATTTGTGCCAATACCAAGCAGGGTTATATTGTTATTCAACAAGCGCAACAAAAAGAGTTAAGCCAATGGCTGGCGAGTCAAGATACTGAAGTTTCTTTTACGCCTGTTGCCATAATGGCAACAGTGGGTCACAAAGTTATACATCACGGCAACGTTAAAGCGCGTTTTAAACGGGCATTAAAGCACTCTCAAGTATTACATATAGTTAATTCAAGTAATGAACACAGTATCATTGCCGTTTTACCTCAACCATGTACGGCGGAATTACTTAATAACATTCATCATGAAATGACCAAAGATGCGCGTCACATCGGCGTTGTTGTTGCTGGGCTTGGCAATATTGGTCAACGATTTTTAGAGTTGCTACCTGCTCAACTAAATAGAGTATCAGCATTAGAAAATGTTCATCTGGTTGGTTTGGTCGCTTCGAAAAAAGCCTTGATTAATACTGACGGTTTGGATGTAAATAATGCGCTGGCTTTGTATCAGTGTGATGCCAAACCTTATGATAATGAATTGTTAATGTCATGGCTGGTTAATCATCCCTATGATGAATTAATCGTTATTGATATTACGCCGAGTGAAAGCTTTAGCCATCTTTATGGTGAATTTTTCAAAGAAGGCATTCATGTTATTGGGGCAAATAAATGGGCGGCATCATCTAGCACCGAAAATTATCAATATTTATTGAACACTGCCAAAAAACATCATAGTTTATGGTTAGGGAACACTACGGTCGGAGCCGGTTTACCAATTAACTCTTCTATTGCTGAGCTGTTAAAAAGTGGTGATCAAATAAATGAAATATCGGGAATATTCTCAGGAACTTTATCATGGTTATTCGAAACCTATGATGGCAGTATTGATTTTTCTACCTTACTTCTTGATGCACTTGCACAAGGTATCACCGAACCGGATCCTCGTGAAGACCTTTCTGGCCGAGATGTGCAACGTAAACTATTAATTTTAGCGCGTGCTGCGGGTTTTGAGTTATCTCTTGAGGATATTGATTGTCAAAACCTAGTACCTGAATCTTTGCAAACACTTTCTAAAAATGAATTTTTAGCTCGTGTTAGTGAGCTAGATGACTTTTTTACAGAGCAATTAACGAAAGCATCACAAGAAAATGGCTGTATTCGTTATGTCGCTCGTTTTTGTGTAGAAAATAATGACAATCAAAGTGCACAATCTAAACAAATGAAAATAACGGCCAAGGTAAGCCTAGAATTTTTAGCTAATACAGATGCTTTTGCTAGCCTTACTCCTTGCGATAATATTTTTCAGATAAAGAGTTTATGGTATCAAGACAACCCTTTAATTATTAGAGGGCCGGGTGCTGGAAGAGATGTTACTGCCGGTGGCATACATTCAGACCTAGTAAGTATTTGCCAGCAACTTGTTAGCAGACTGCCGCAAGTGAAAATAAAAGGTATTAATTAGTTATATTTATACTTTAATGCTTGAATAAATTAAAGTTATTACTTGTAGGATTGTTTAATTTTAACTAGTCTTGAAGAATGTTTATTCAGATAAAATGATGATAAGTTCTGCAAATAATGGCGAAAACACAGACAAGCGATACCAATTTAACAATTCAAGTTAAGAACTTATCTAATAAAATATATGGTCACAGTATTTTAAAGGACTCTGTTTTAGATCGTGCAATTAAATATTTTCATAGTTTAGGATATTTGTATAAAGAAAGAGACAAATATAGCGTTGAACTAGCCGCTTTAAGCAAAGAAACGGAAAATGTATCTGAAGAAGAAATAACCTCTCATAAGAAAAAAATTGTTCAATTGGAAAGAGATTTACGCGCTGAAATTGATGACTTAGACGTTGAGCGCAAAGAAAGAGAAAAGCACCTTTTGATACTCTGTCATGATATTATTGAGCTTTGTGATGGTGGCCTATTTGAAGATAATAATCGTAAATCAGCACAAATATTAGCGACAATTCAACTACTCAGTCCTACCGAAGGGAAACAAATAGCGACAGCAAATGAGCAAAGTAAACCCCTGTATAAAGGTATATTATGTTTAAGACTACTTGATCGTTTATGCCTGAGTGATGTTATTTTAGACTCTTATATTAAAGAGCGATTAGAAGGTATTCCTGCCGAACAATACAATGATTTTTCGACGATAAATCCAGAAGCCTATCAGCGTTTTATCGATGAAGTTAAGGTGCCACTGCTAATGGCAGCTTTATTACAGGATATAGGTAATCATCACCCTGATGCACAATTATTATTAAAAGGTGAAGATGGTCAACAAGATCCTCATCGCATGTTAGAACTTGAAGATAGAAAAGCATTATTACAGATTAATTATCGAGAAACGGTTAGGTATTTAGTGGAAGGGATCGGCGCACGGGTATATGTTGGTAACTCTAAACCCGAACGTGAACTCTTTAATAAAGCAGAACGAGCTAAATTACTTTTTATTAAGCGCTTAATAAAAAGTAGCATTAATCCTAAACAAAGTATTGGTAATTTGCTAAAAGTTCCGCAAATTTATACTTCAATGATCATCTCAACAAAACCTAATTATAATTACAAATTGTTGCCTAAGGTATATCAAGTACTTAATCAAAATGCCGAACGTGGCAGTTGTAGTCAAATTGTTGTTGATGCTTTACACACTCTCACCGGTGATTTTCCATTAGGATACGGTGTGGTTTATATTCCCAATGACTCTGATGGTAGAGCACTGGATAGATACGAATATGCGATCGTAAATCGTTTATATCCAGAGAAACGACAAGAGCCTAAATGTCGTATTGCTTCGCGAAATTTAACCTTTATTAATCATGGTCAAGATATTGTTATTACTAATGATAACAATTTAAATTTTGCCGAAACTGGGAAGAAATTAGCATCCATCAGTAAAGAAAGGCTTAATGAAATACTTGAGCTATTGGCTTCTAATTACGCTGAACGGCAAAAGCTTGATTTGTTACCACGTTGTTGGCATCCAAAAGATTATTTCTCCATTAAAGACAATCAAAAGTTGTGGAATAAATAATCATCGTATCAAGTTGATTTTTATTATTCTTTGAAACAATAACGCTCGATCATTTTCAATAATATTTCTTCAGTCTTTTCAATTTCACTGTGAGCTAAAAACTCATTGGGTTGATGTGCTTGATCAATAGAGCCGGGTCCCATTACAATGGTTTGACAACCCAATAGTTGGATAAAAGGTGCTTCAGTTGCATAATTTACAGCACAACACTGATGACCACTTATTTCTTCGGCGAGCGTTACCAGCTCACTGCTTTGGTTTTGTTCAAAACTAGGTGAACTTGGATGTAATTCCGCAAAGGTGACTCTACCGGGATATTTTTCGGCGAGTGGCTTTAATGCTTCACCAAGAAGTTGAATAAGTTCATGGTCAGTCATACCCGGTAAGGAACGCATATCAATGTCTAACTCACAATGCCCACAAATGCGATTGGCATTATCACCACCTTTAATTGCGCCTAAATTAAGTGTCGGCTCGGTTACATCAAAAGCTTGATTACTATAATTGTGAGCAAGTTTTTTTTTCAGCGCCATTAATTGGCCGATCACTTGATACATGATCTCGATGGCATTGATCCCTAAACTGGGTTTACTGGAATGTCCAGATTGACCATGAATAGTTATGCGGTGCGACATATGACCTTTATGCATAATAACTGGCACTAAATTTGTGGGTTCACCAATAATCGCTACATCAGGTTTTATGTATTGATTTTCAATGAAAAAGCGAGCACCAGCCATGGTGGTTTCTTCATCGGCGGTGGCTAAGATGTAGAGCGGTTTATGTAATTGTTGCGTTGTTAATCCCTTACAAACTTGTAAAATAAAAGCGAAAAAACCCTTCATATCACAAGTACCCAAGCCATAGAATTTATTATCTTTATCGACAATTTTAAGAGGGTCTGATTGCCAACGGTTTTCATCAAAAGGCACGGTGTCACTATGACCCGCCAACAACAAACCACCTTCGCCATCACCAATTTTTGCTAATAAATTATATTTGTTACGGGTTTCAGGTACCTCTTGAATATCAATATTAAAACCTAATTGTTCAAACCAAGTGGCTAATAGTTGAATTACCTCCAAGTTACCTTGATCCCAGCTGGGTTGGGTTGAGCTAATAGAAGCGCTAGCAATTAATTGTGCTAATGTATCGGCAAAGTTTGGCAAATTTTTCATAAAGGCTCGTGGTCATTAATAAGTTACAATGAATGTGTGGGTAGTTATGCTTTATTGTTGCATAACAAATCACCAAGTGTTACTTTAGTATTCTAGTGTAAATAACCTAATTAAAGAAGGCTATAGAAAATAATTTGTTTTCTTTTGTTATTAGGCTGACAAAAAATATAAGAAATGAGGTTGTATGAAAGTCGCGGTTATTGGGGCAAGTGGATATGTTGGTGCTGAGCTTATTAGCTTATTGGGTAAACATGACAAAATTTCCCTTGAATACTTACTGATTTCAGAAAACAGTAGCTCGGCAAATATGACATTTTCTCAATTGCATCCACGTTATTTAGGGGTATGTGATTTACCTCTAGTGTGTTTTTCGCAAAGTTGGTTTGATCAAACTGTGCATCAACTTGATGCGGTGTTTTTTGCTACACCACATGAGTTTAGTGCCGATTGGGCACAAGCTTTTGTTGAAAAAGGAGTGAAAGTTTTTGATTTGTCAGGTGGCTTTCGTTTAAAAAACAGTGCGGATTACCCTGTTTATTATGGTTTTGAACATAAACATTTATCAGCACTAGCTCAGGCAAAATACGGTCTAGCGGAATGGCAGCAAGAAGATATTGTTAATACTCAATTAGTCGCCGTGCCGGGTTGTTATCCCACCGCAAGTTTATTATCACTTAAACCCATTACTACAAATAATTACCACATTGAAAACTCTTTAATCGTTGTTAACGGCATTAGCGGTGTTAGTGGCGCGGGTCGAAAGGCGTCGTTGGCGACGAGTTTTTATGAAGTGAGTTTAACTCCTTACAATATTTTACAACACCGGCATCAACCTGAAATCAGTCAAGAGGCGGGTGCACAAGTGATTTTTAATCCGCATCTTGCCCCTTATAAGAGAGGTTTAATGACAACGGTAACTTTGCAAATTAAAGCCGGAGTTACTGCCAAGCAAATTAACAGTGCTTTTGTTGATGCTTACCAAGAGCAAGCACTTGTGCGTTTAACAGGCGCTTGGCCAAAAATTGATCATGTTGCCAATACACCCTTTGCTGATCTGCATTGGCAAGTAGATGAAGAAAAACAAGTGGTGGTAGTAAGTTGTGCTATCGATAACTTACTAAAAGGTGCGGCTTCTCAAGCGGTACAATGTGTAAATATCTCGTTGGGTTTACCGAGTGAATATAGCCTACTGAAAAGCGCTGTAGATAGTTCAACTATGGGGAATTGTTAATGCAAAACTCTTTAAACCGAGATTCAAAAGACCTTGTGAATAGAAGCAATAAGCCACTAGTGATTAAAATTGGTGGTGCCATCTTAGAAAAGAGTGAAGCGTTAGCCGACTTATTAAAAGTAATCGCTTTATTAAAAAATCAAGCGATAGTGATAGTACATGGTGGCGGCTGTGTGGTTGATGAAATGCTCAGCCAAGCAGGTTTCACCACAGAGAAAAAGCATGGTTTACGTATTACACCGAAAGAGCAAATGCCAATTATTACTGGCGCATTAGCGGGTAGTGTTAATAAAGCGATTGTTGCAACTGCTGCAAGCTTAAAGATGCAAGCTGTGGGTTTGTCTCTTTGTGATGGTGAAATGGTTTCATGTCAGTTAAGTGAAAAAGACTTAGGCATGGTGGGTGAACCAAGTCCTCATAACAGTAAGTTACTTGATACATTATTAAGCGCCAATTTTTTACCAATTGTTTCTTCTATTGGCTCGTTAGAAAATGGTGAGTTAGTTAATGTAAATGCTGATGATGCCGCTGTGGCGATTTGTCAGTTATTAAATGCCGAGCTGTTATTACTGACCGATGTTAACGGCGTAAAAGATGCGAGTGGTGAATATATTACTTCTCTGAGTAAAACTCAGGCAAATGTATTAATCGAACAAGGTGTTATTTCCGGAGGTATGACCGCAAAAGTCAACGCGGCTTTACATGCGGCTAATCAATTACGACGAAGTATCGCGGTTGCTAGTTGGCAGTCGCCTGAACAAATTATCAACTTACTTAATGGTGAGAATATCGGTACTTGTATCGAAGCTATTTAATTTAAATACTTTTTCGGATTAAAAAAACATGTCAATTACACAATTAAACAAAGAACAAAAGAATAGCGGTTTAGCGAATTTCTTAGCTGATGACCAGCTAACTAAAACACAAATAACTGATCTTATTAACTTAGCCATAAATATTAAAAATCACCCTGCAGATTATAGCCAAGCATTGGCAGGAAAATCTGTTGCAATGATTTTTGAAAAGCCATCACTAAGAACCCATGTCAGTTTTGATATGGGTATTAGCAAGCTTGGTGGACATGCCCTATATTTAGGTCAACAAAATGGCAAGCTAGGTGAGCGTGAAAGAGTCAGTGACTACGCAAAAAATCTTTCTTGTTATGCCGACTTAATTGTTGCTCGTGTTTTTGAAAATAGCGCGATAGAAGGTTTAGCCGAACATGCTAGTGTGCCAGTTATTAATGCACTGTGCGATGTCTATCATCCGTGTCAAGCCTTGGCTGATTTTGTCACTCTGCACGAATGCTTTGTGGTCGGCAAAGGTATTGATTTAATACAAGTGAAATTAGCTTATGTTGGTGACGGTAATAATGTTTCAAACTCATTGATGTTAATGGCGGCAATACTTGGTGTTGATTTTACGTTAGTTTCTCCTGACGGACATGCACCTGAAAACGCATTATTAAATAAAGCAAAAGCTTTTACAGAAAAATCAGGAAGTAAGTTGGTACTTACCTCAAATATTGATGAGTTAGGGCAACAAGATGTTATCTACACTGATACTTGGGTTTCGATGGGTGATGAAGACGCGAGTAAAAAAGCGGCGTTGATAGAAAAATTCGCACCGTACCAAGTGAATCATCAACTGATGAAAAACAGCCAAGCAAGTTTAGTGATGCATTGCCAGCCAGCACATTTAGGTGAAGAAATTACCACTGAATTATTTGATGACAAAGCAATGTCGGTAGTGTTCCAACAAGCAGAAAATAGAATGTGGGCACAGAATGCGGTACTGGTAACACTATTAACTGAATAACTAATATTGGTTGAAATGTAGGTCGGGCTTTAGCCCAACAATTTCCACATTAGAAATTAGCAGTTAAATATTAAATATTATTTGTCGAACTAAAGTTCGACCTACAAAAGAATTTACAGGAAACAATAAAATGGCCTTAGCAGAAAAGAAAAAAATCAAAAAAGTAGTATTAGCTTACTCTGGCGGATTAGATACTTCAGCGATCATTCCATGGTTAAAAGAAAACTACGATAACTGTGAAGTTATCGCCTTTTGTGCTGATGTGGGGCAGGGTGAAGAAGAGCTTGAAGGTATTAAAGAAAAAGCCATCGCCTCGGGTGCTTCAGAATGCTACGTTGCCGATCTAAAAGAAGAATATATTAAAGACTATATTTACCCGATTTTAAAAACTGGCGCCGTTTATGAAGGTCAGTATTTATTGGGTACCTCAATGGCACGTCCAATAATTGCTAAAGCTCATATTGAAATAGCTTTAAAAGTGGGTGCTGACGCAGTTTGTCATGGCTGTACCGGCAAAGGTAACGACCAAGTACGTTTCGAATCTTGTTTTGCCGCGCTTGCACCCGAGTTAACCGTTATTGCGCCATGGCGTGAATGGGATATGGTTTCGCGTGAAGACTTACTCGACTACCTTGCCGAACGTGACATTCCTTGTGCCGCATCATTAACTAAAATTTATAGCCGTGACGCCAACGCTTGGCATATTTCTCATGAAGGTGGCGAATTAGAAGACCCATGGTGTGAGCCATCAAAAGAAGTATGGACAATGACCGTTGATCCGATGGATGCACCTGATGTACCAGAAAAAGTAAAATTAAGTTTTGTTGAAGGTGAGTTGACTGCTGTTGATGACCAAGAGCTTTCTCCATACCAAGCACTAATGTACTTAAACGACAAAGGTGCCGCACATGGCGTTGGTAGAATTGATATTGTTGAAAACCGTTTAGTGGGTATGAAGTCTCGTGGCTGTTACGAAACACCGGGCGGCACTATTTTAATGGCGGCTTATAAAGGTTTAGAATCCCTTATTCTTGATAAAGAGTCGTTGAAATATCGTGAATCTGTAGCGCTTGAGTTTTCACACGTTATTTATGACGGTCGTTGGTTTACACCACTAGCAAAAGCACAGTTGGCTTCCGCTGCATCTTTTGCTGAAAAAGTTACCGGTGATGTGGTTGTTAAGCTTTATAAAGGCATGGCACAAGTTATTCAACGTCGTTCACCTAATTCTTTATATTCTGAAGCCTTTGCTACTTTTGGCGCAGATGATGTGTATGACCAAAAACATGCCGAAGGTTTTATCCGTTTGTTTAGCTTGTCTAGCCGGATCACTGCGCTTTCACAATCAGGCTCTTCTCTTAAAGAAAGTAAAGGTAAATAATTATGGCTTTATGGGGCGGACGTTTTAAAGAAAAAGCGAGTGTGCAATTTAAAAAATTTAATGACTCATTACCAGTAGATTACCGCATGGCAGTACAAGATATTGTTGGCTCAATTGCTTGGGCTGAAGCGCTAACAACGGTGGATGTTTTAAGCCAAGATGAGTTTATTCGTTTAAAGGCTGCCCTATTGGAGCTCAAAGCCTCGGTAGAAGAAAATCCAAAACAAATTCTTTTATCTGATGCGGAAGATATTCATAGCTGGGTTGAAATTAATTTAATTGAAAAAACCGGTGATTTGGGTAAAAAACTTCATACCGGTCGTAGTCGTAACGATCAAGTAGCGACCGATCTAAAACTTTGGTGTAAAGAAATTGGCGGTGATATTTTATTTGCCTTAGTTAATTTGCAACAAGCCTTATTAAACTTAGCTGAACGTGAGAAAGATACTGTGCTGCCGGGTTACACCCATTTACAACGAGCACAACCGATAACTTTTGGTCATTGGTGTTTGGCCTATGTCGAAATGTTTAATCGTGATATTGGCCGTTTAAAAGATACTTTATATCGTGCAGATACCTCGCCATTAGGATCGGGTGCTTTAGCGGGTACGGCTTACCCTATTGACCGCGATTTGCTCGCACAAAAGTTAGGTTTTAGAAGTGCAACATTAAACAGTTTAGATGCGGTTTCTGATCGTGATCATGTACTCGAATTACTTTCTAGTGCCAGTATTTCAATGATGCATCTATCACGTTTTGCTGAAGACCTGATCTTTTACAATTCCGGTGAAGCGGGTTTTGTTGAAATGAGTGATTTAGTGAGCTCGGGCTCTTCATTAATGCCGCAAAAGAAAAATCCTGATGCTTGTGAATTAATTCGTGGTAAGGCAGGTCGAGTGATCGGTTCACTTACCGGTATGATGGTCACCATGAAAGGTTTACCCCTTGCCTATAATAAAGATATGCAAGAAGACAAAGAAGGTCTTTTTGATGCGCTTGATACTTGGCAAGAATGCATGGAAATGGCAGTATTAATTGCCGAAGGTCTAAAAGTAAACCGTGTCCGTACCTTAGCTGCCGCTCAACAAGGTTACGCAAACTCAACAGAATTGGCTGATTACCTCGTAAGTAAAGACATCCCATTTCGTGAAGCACACCATATTGTTGGTGAAGTGGTATTAGCGGCCATTGATCAAGGCCATGCTTTAGAAGATTTTTCATTGGCGAAATTACAGAAATTTAGCGATAAAATTGAACAAGATGTTTATCAACATCTTTCTATAGAATCGTGTTTAGATAAACGTGTTGCTCTTGGTGGTACTTCAAGAACACAGGTACAAAAAGCATTGGCAGATATACAAGGTAATAAAGACTCCTTAAATGGTCAAGTGGTTGGCGCGCCAAGTAAAGATCAAATTAACATGGCTTTAAAACAAGTAAAACAGCGCTTAAATGCACAAAAAGCAGCGGCGTTATCTGTACGAAGAGCAAGAATGTCTGACGTTGATAAAATTTTTCAGCAAGTAGATTACTGGTCTGATCAAGGCGAAATTTTACCACGTAGTCGAGACAATATTATTCATGATATTCAAAATTTTGTTGTTGCAGAGGTCGATGGTGAAGTGGTTGGCTGTGCTTCTCTCTATATTTATCAAACGGGTTTAGCTGAAATACGCTCAATCGTGATTGATAAAGCTGCACATGGCCAAGGTCAAGGTCAAGCATTGGTACAGTACTTACTGGAATTTGCTCATCAAATTGAGTTGCATAAAATTATTGTATTAACCTATATCCCTGAATTTTTTAATAAATTGGGTTTTGCGATTATTGAGAAAAGTTCTTTGGCTGATAACATTATTGAAGATAGTGAACAAAGCCCTCATAAAGACCCCGCAGATGAAGTGGCAATGACCTATATTGTTGATCGTTCAGGTAATTAATCCTTTACACCCCTAAAATTTAAGAAAGAAGTTTCATGGATAATAACGACAAAAACAACGTTAAATGGTTTCGTAACGCAGCGCCTTATATCAATGCACATCGTGGTAAAACGGTGGTATTAATGTTTGGTGGCGAAGCGGTTTTACATGAAAATTTTGCCAATATTATTCATGATATTTCTTTGTTGAGAAGCTTAGGAGTGAAACTAGTCTTAGTACATGGTTCACGTCCTCAAATTGAAGAACGGATGAAGCGGCAAAGTGTTACCTCGCAGCTGGAAAATAATGTTCGTATTACCGACGCTGAAACATTATCGGCGGTGAAAGATGCTACAGGTTCACTGCGCATTCATATTGAAGCCCTGTTAACCATGGGTTTGGTTAATTCTCCAATGCATGGCTCACAAATAAGGGTAAGCACTGGCAACTTTGTTATTGCCAAACCGATTGGTGTAAAAGATGGTGTTGACTACAAACATACGGGGTCAGTACGTCGTATAGATACTGTAGGCATAAATACTCAGCTTGATTACGGCTCTATCGTTTTACTCTCACCTATAGGGTATTCGTCAACAGGTGAAGTATTTAACCTTTCTTTGGAAGATGTTGCAACTCAAACGGCGATATCACTTAAAGCAGATAAACTGATCACGTTTACCGAACAAGATGGTTTACTTGATAAACAAGGACAGTTAGTCAGAAGTTGTGATGTTAGTACCGTTAAAAAAATGCTCCTTGAAAATAGTGACCACGCCAGACAATTATTAATGCGTGCTATTATTCACAGTGGAGAAAGTGGTGTTGAGCGTTGTCATTGTATTAGTTATCAAAATGATAGTGCCTTATTACAAGAGTTATTCACGCGTGACGGCGCAGGTACATTAATAGCGAAAGATTATAAAGAACAACTTAGTACGGCATCTATCGATGATGTTGGCGGAATTTTGGAATTATTGGCACCTTTGGAAGCTGAAGGTATTCTGGTAAAACGTTCACGTGAATTACTTGAAGTAGAAATTGAGCGATTCACGGTAATAAAAAAAGAAGATGTCATTATTGCTTGTGCGGCACTTTATCCTTATCCAGAATCAAATACGGGGGAAGTGGCTTGTGTAGCTATTCATCCTGATTATCGTAAAGGAAATCGAGGTGTTCGTTTGATTGCTGCTCTTGAATGTGTCGCAAAAAAACAGAAATTTGCATCTATTTTTGTCTTAACTACGGTCAGTGGTCATTGGTTTCAAGAGCAGGGATTTATTGAGGAAACAATGGAAAATTTACCGGATGGTAAAAAACAGCTTTATAATTTTCAGCGTAAATCGAAAGTATTTATTAAAAAAATATAAGCTGTAAAAGCACCTATTTACATACTTGAAAGTATAGATTGTTATTATTTTGTTACTATGACTTGTTTTCTCACTATATTTCCTGTGCAATAGCCGCATAGCTGTTTTCTGAAATGAGTGTTGTATGGGCTTTGGACGTATTTCAATTCTATCGTCATCTTTTATTGTTGTTACTCTATTTGGTAGTTCATCCATTTTAGCCTATGAAGAATTTGTTGCTGAAGGGGGGAATATTCTGCGTGGTGAGGTAGCACTTGAATATGGCTATATAGATAACTTCTTATTTGAGGACAAACAAAGTAAAGAAACCACTTATTTTCTGTTAAAGCCAAGTGTTTTTGTGCAAACCCAGTTTGACCGTTCGTTATTACAACTGAGTTTCAATACCTCCCATTATAAATATCAACAATTTTCTGCTGACAACCACAGTAATTATACACTTGCGCCCAAATATCATTATAAATTTGACGATAATAAAAGCCTTTATTTTTTAGGTTCTATTAGTGAACAATATGAACCTAGAGGTACAGGATTATCTAAAGGTCAAGCCAATACATTAACCGTTGGTGATGAAAAACAAAATCAAATGGCCAAAGTGGGCTATTTATATGGCAGTAAAGAATCCGTTGCTAAGCTCAATATCGAATCGGGGTTGAATGTATCTCGCTATAATACTCGTCGAGAGCAAACACGGTTACTTGATAATAAAGAATACTTCATCAATAGCAGCTTTGATTACTTATTGTCAGGTAATTCCTATCTTAGTGCTGATGTTCAATTTAAACAAAGTGACTTTACCCACAATGAGCAATTAGATAAATCAACGATTAGTGCTTTGTTGGGGATGAAGTGGCGCTCAAGCCAAATAACTCAATTTCAAGCGTTACTTGGCTATCAAGAGGCAGATTTTGATAGCGGAACTTTAGCCAAAACGAGTACTTTTAATTGGCGGTTAGATATTAACTGGCAGCCAACAGATTATACGCAATTACAGCTATACTCTGGAAGAGACCTAGAAAATACCAACCAATTGACGGTAAATTATCGCGTAGTTGATACACATAATTTCCTTATTAGCAGCAAAATGACTGATTTTTTTGCGCTATCTGCCGATATAGGCTTTAAGCAAGAAGACATTGTCTTTACAAATCATCAAGACAGTGAAGATTATTTTTATTCAACAGTGACAGCTAATTACCAAAGAAATGAATGGTTGTCGTTTTTAATTCGATACACTTATAAACAACTAGACACCAATGTTATTGGTGCTAGCTCTGACAGACATGGAATTTCTGTCGCTTTTAGTGTTAGTATGTAAGATGAATTGGATGAAAAGTATGCGTTTTTTATTTATTTTATTTTTATTTCTCTGTAGCGCGATAACATATAGTAATGATTATTTGTTGGGCCCTGGCGATAAAATTCAAATTGTTGTTTATGGTGAAGATGATTTAACAACAAATGTTAAAATTGATAAATCGGGCTTCATTTCATTTCCATTTTTAGATGATATTCAGGTTATTAACTTATCTGTTAAGCAGTTAGAGAAAATAATCCATAAAGGCTTGTTAGGAGATTACCTTATCTCTCCTCAAGTCAATGTATCAGTTGCAGAGTATCGGCCGTTTTTTATTCATGGACAGGTTAAACGACCTGGAGGTTATCCTTATTTGGATGACCTAACGTTAGATAAGGCGATAGCTATAGCGGGAGGGTTATCTAACCGCGCATCAAAGTCAGATTGGATAATTACAAGGATAGTCGATGGAAAAAGCGTCACAATATTAGCAAATGTTATGACTGAAGTTCACCCCGATGACATTATAAAGATCGAGCAAAGTTTCTTTTGAATAAAATTGAAAACGAAAGAGAAAATTATAATATACCTAACGAGGACATCGCTTTAAGTGAAGTCTTACGGCCGCTGTGGGTTCGACGCTGGAAAATCACTTTCTTTACACTGCTACTTACTTTAATTGTTGCCTTTTACGTCTCTTTATTAAAACCTTCTTATAAAGCAACGGCTATTCTACAAATTGGTAGTAATAAGCCAAGTAATACCTTATCGATTAATGATGCCTTTAATGAATCGAGTGCCAGCTTAGAACAAATACTAACCCAATATGAATTATTACGTTCTCGTAAATTTGCTGAAAGAGTGATTACGCGCTTAAATCTAGTTGAACATCCCGAATTTAATAGCAGTAAATATAACGATAAAATACCTTTTTTAAAAGCCAACAAAAACAAGAATTCATCCAAGTCACTTAATGATGTTGTACAAGCCTTTCAAACACGACTAACAATTTCTCCAATATCTAATACAGAATTAGTTAAAATTACCTTTGTCTCCTATACCCCAAAGCTTGCAAAACAAGTTGCCAACCAAATTGGTGAAACTTATTTACAATATCAAGATGAGATCCATCGCGCCTCCAAAGAGTCAACATCACAGTGGTTAGTTGATCAATTAGAAGAATTGGGTAAAAAGCTTGAATCATCAGAACAATCTTTGCAAGAGTATCGTGAAGCGGAAGGGATTGTTGATATTCGTGGTGTGGTGGGTTTAGTTGGCTCTGAGTTAACTGAATTAACATCGACAGCACTTAAAGCGGCTAAAAATGAAGATGATTTAAAGGAAACGTATCAATATATTCAAGCCCATCAAAATAATATTGCCGAACTGGTCGAATTAAATGAAGTCAGTAGTCAATCTACTTATATTCAGCTACGTCGCTCACAAGAAGTAATTGATAGAAAAGTATATGAACTTGCTAAACGTTATGGTCCTAAACACCCTACGTTAATTGCGGTGAAGGCTGAACTTGAATCTGTTGAAAAACGTATAAAGGTTCATATTCTTGACGTTGTCATGTCTATTGAAAAAGGTTATTTTTCTTCTGTAGCAAAAGTAAAATCAACAAATAAACGCTTAGCATTAGCTAAACAGGACTTTTTGAGATTAAGTCGTTTAAATAATAAGTTTTCACAATTACAACGTGAAGTAGATACCAACAAAGAGTTATACAATAACTACTTGGTCCGCTTAAAAGAAGCAGACGCAATGGGCAATTATAAAGCTAATTTTTATGTGCGCTTTATTGATAAGGCGATTACACCCAAAATGCAATTTGCGCCAAATAAAAAATTGATAGTCATTGTTAGTTTTGTTATGGCGTTAGTTATGATTTCAATCATAATAATTATGCGAGAATTATTAGTTGATACCTTAAACTCAAGACGCAAGTTAGATAACTTCCATGAAGCTCCAGTATTAGCAGTATTACCTAAGTTTAGAGCTTCAAATGATGCTAAAAAGGAAGATTCATATAGCAGTGATAATCGTTTTACCGAAGCAATAAGAACATTACGTACGGCGCTATTGTTTAATGGAGAGAAAAAACCGCCTAAAGTAATTGCCATTACTTCATCTGTTCCTAATGAAGGTAAATCAACGGTTGCTTTGCATTTAGCACGTTCTTTCAGTGAGATGGAAAAAGTCCTCTTAATTGAAGCTGATATGCGCCATCCTACGGTTGCTAAGAATTTAAAATTAGATCCACATCGTCCCGGTTTGTCAAATTTACTGGCAAAAACACATCAAATTAATGAATGTATAGTGCGTGATAAAAATATCAAGTTAGATATTTTAACCTCAGGGATATCGCCAGCTAATCCTCTTGCATTTTTATCGATGAAACGATTTAACATGCTGATTAAAGTATTTGGTAATTTCTATGACCGCATTATTATTGAAACACCACCCGTTAATGCGGTTAGTGATGCGGTAATTATTTCTAAGCTTGTCGAAAGTGTTATTTATATTGTTCATGGTTCAAAAACAAAACGTGACCAAATAACTCAGGGCATAAGAATGTTAAAACAAGTTAATGCACCTATAGAAGGTATCGTGATTAATCATAGCGAAAATATAGATACCAATAAGTATCAGAATAAATATTATAACGATATGGCTAACATCATTAAGTTACCCGTACGCAGGCAAGGTTAGTTATAAGTTCCCCGTCACTAAAAAGTTCGTTACAATAATATCAAATTCGTAAATCTCAAAGCCATGAAATCTGACTTCCAATTTCAACTAAAAAAATATAATAGTTTTAATGTTGAAAGTATTTCTCCAATTGTTTTTCATCCGCAATCGTATGATGATTTATTAGATCTTTCTAATAAATTAGATCGTCCTTTCTATATTTTGGGGGAAGGTTTTAATACACTTTTTGTTGATGAGGTCGCGCCAATAATTATCAAGCCACATTTTATAGGCATCACCATTGATGAAACAGAAAGTACTTACATTATTAAAGTTGCTGCTAATGAGAATTGGCATGAGTTAGTTTGTTATTGTGTAAAGCGTGGCATCAATGGTTTGGAAAACTTAGCGTTAATCCCGGGTAGTGTTGGCGCAGCGCCTGTACAGAACATAGGAGCTTATGGCATAGAACTTTCAAACTATTGCATTAATGTCTCTTGGTTCGAATTTTCAAGTAAGAAGTTACTTGAGCTGAATAATCAAGCATGCAAGTTTGCTTATCGAGAGAGTATCTTTAAAAACGAACTTAAACAAAAAGGCATCATTACTGAAATCACCTTAGAGTTGCCAAAGTGTTGGCAAGCCAATTTATCTTATGCCGGATTAAATGACTTACCTCAAGATATTTCAGCAATTGAGGTCATGAAACAAGTGATCACCTTGAGACAAAGTAAATTACCTGATCCTAATAAATTACCTAATGCAGGTAGTTTTTTTAAGAACCCAAGCATTGTTAGAAAACAGTGGCAAAGTTTAAAAGCTTCATATCCTGATATGCCGTCTTACCCACAAAAAGATGGCAGAGTAAAAATTGCAGCAGGTTGGTTAATTGAGCATGTGGGTCTAAAAGGTTATCAACACAATGGTGTTGGTATTCATGATAAACAGGCGCTAGTTTTAGTTAATCATCATAATAAATGTGGTCAACAAATATTAGAATTAGCTCAATATGTTCAGCAAAAGGTATTTTCAGTCTTTGATTTATGGCTTGAGCCTGAGGTGAGATTTGTTTATAGCGATGGGGAACAAGAATTAGAAACAAATAATTCGATAAGATAAATTATGGCAAAAGCAATTAAAGAACTCTTAATTCAACAACTTGCTAAAGGCGAGTTTGTTTCCGGACAATTACTGGGTGAACAGCTAGGTGTAAGTCGCACTGCTGTTGCTAAACATGTTAAATCACTGTCGGATATGGGCTTGGATGTTTTTCGAGTGACCGGCAAAGGCTATAAATTGGCAGAGCCTCTGATCTTACTTGATAAAGATAATATAGTGTCTTTGTTAGCAGATGAAGCTGAACAAAGCGTTGTTGAAGTTCATAATATTATTGATTCTACTAATAATTACTTAATGCGCCGTTTACCTAATCAAATTCAAAATGGACAAGTATGTTTCGCTGAATATCAAAGTGCAGGGCGTGGTCGCAGAGGTCGTCAGTGGATTTCACCTTTTGGCTCTCATATTTATATGTCGATGTATTGGTACTTAGAGCAAGGCATGTCGGCGGCAATGGGATTATCAACTGTTGCAGCATTAGCGGTTAGTGACGCAATTAAAAAATTATATAATGTCGAAGTACAACTGAAGTGGCCAAATGATATTTATCTTAAAGGGGTGAAACTCGCAGGCATACTTATTGACTTGGATGGGCAGACTCTTGAGCCATGTCATTGCGTCATTGGCATAGGTATAAATTTAAATATGCCAGATAAAAGTGCGGAACAAGTTGATCAGCCGTGGACGGATTTACAAGCCAATACGACGGTGGATATTGATAGAAATCAATTGGCGGCAGAATTAATTAATTGCTTAACAAAAAGGTTACAGTCTCATCAAATTAACGGCTTAAATGATATGGTGACTGAGTGGCGGCAGCAAGATTATTTTTATAATAAAGATGTTAAGTTAATTACTGGACAAAAAGAAACTATTGGCATTTGCCAGGGGATCAATGAGCAAGGGGCACTATTGTTAGAAGTTGATGGCAATATTAAAGCAATTTATGGTGGTGAAGTTAGCTTAAGAGGCCTGTCATGAAGTTAATGATTGATATTGGAAATTCTCGCACTAAATTTGTTCTTATCCAAGATGACATTGCTGAGCAAATACAAACAATCGACAATGTGAAATTAACACATGCGTGGTTTAATGAAAATTGGCAGAATGTAACACAAATCCTTATTGCCAACGTTAATCAACCAATAATCACACATGCTCTAGAGCTGTGGGCTGCTGAGAAAACCATTAGGATTAATATCATTGAAAGTGAAAGTGAACGCTTTGGTGTTACTAATTGTTATGGCAAACCCAAAACGTTGGGTATAGACCGTTGGTTAACCCTTATCGGTGTCATGAGCAACTACCCAAATAAAAATACTCTTATTATTGATTCCGGCACAGCAACAACAATTGATTTTTTAACCGCTGATGGTAAACATCAAGGCGGTTGGATCTTACCGGGTATTAATACCCTCTTTGAGAGTATTTTAGCAAAAACCTCTAATGTTAATGCGAAATACATCTCCTCTGCATCACTATCTATAGGAAAAAATACTTCTGAGTGTGTAAATAGTGCTTGTTGGGCGGCAACTATCGGCTTAATTGAACTTAGCATTACACAAATAAAGCAAAGTAAGACAATTGATGAAATAATAATATTGGGTGGTAATGCAGAAGCACTAGCAGACTTGCTTAATGAGTCGGTTATTATCGATCAATATTTAGTTTTTTCGGGTCTACAGCAGTATTTTGTTGAAGATTAGTTGTTTTTTAAAGCATCTTTGCGTAAAAAATCGACAAACAATAAAAAACATGCAATTTTTTACTTTTTTTTATTGCAAGGGGCAAAACATTACTCTAGAATTCGCACCACTTAATGTAGTGCCGACTTAGCTCAGTTGGTAGAGCAACTGACTTGTAATCAGTAGGTCGCCAGTTCGACTCCGGCAGTCGGCACCATTAATACATCTACTAATGATATTAGTAGTTGAAAACATTTGGAGGGGTTCCCGAGTGGCCAAAGGGATCAGACTGTAAATCTGACGGCTCCGCCTTCGGTGGTTCGAATCCACCTCCCTCCACCATTTTTACAATATCTTTAGATATTGTAAGGAAAGAAAGTAAGCGTTTTACCTTCTTTTCAAAATTTACAAAGATAACTGTAAGAATAAGCGGGCGTCGTATAGTGGTAATACCTTAGCCTTCCAAGCTAAAGCTGCGAGTTCGATTCTCGCCGCCCGCTCCAATCTTTAAGTTGAAACGCTGATATGGCTCAGTTGGTAGAGCGCACCCTTGGTAAGGGTGAGGTCGGCAGTTCGAATCTGCCTATCAGCACCACTTCTTATTGCATTATTCTATTCATTTATCTTTACCATAATAACTTAGTTAAACTACCTAGAGGTACTTTAAAATGGCTAAAGAAAAATTTGAACGTACGAAACCGCACGTCAACGTTGGTACAATTGGACACGTTGATCACGGTAAAACAACTTTAACAGCTGCTATCTCTGCGGTATTAACTAAAGTTCACGGTGGTGAAGTTAAAGATTTCGCACAAATCGATAATGCTCCAGAGGAGCGTGAGCGTGGTATTACTATCAATACTTCTCACATCGAATATGACACAGAAGTACGTCATTATGCACACGTAGATTGCCCAGGCCATGCTGATTATATCAAAAACATGATCACCGGTGCTGCACAAATGGATGGCGCTATCTTAGTAGTTGCTGCTACAGATGGACCAATGCCACAAACACGTGAGCACATCTTGTTATCACGTCAAGTTGGTGTACCTTACATCATCGTATTCATGAACAAATGTGACATGGTAGATGACGAAGAGTTATTAGAG
>JABSOX010000066.1 GCA_013215655.1 Colwellia sp. | reverse complement strand
TTACGTTCGGTTTGCTCTTTATCAGAAAAGTCCTTGTCATAGTTTTCACTATCACGACCAGTTCCTGAGTTTTCGTAGATATTAAATGTCATTAATAATTAATTATCTGTGAACCATTCTTTGAACATAGGCAATAAAAAATGATTTTTCAAATCACGAAAAGAATTAAAAACGATTAGATAGTTTAGATCCTTTCATTTGCTTGATAGACTTAACTTTTATTTATATTTTATTTTTATTAAAGATGAACAATGATTGATGATTTTTTAATTTGGCTAGATAAATTAAGGGCAAAAGCGACCGAGCAGCGGGCGCTGAATTTATTGTCATCGATTCCTTCATGGCCTCTGTTTAATGAAAAACAGTCTCAACAAGTTATCAGTCATTGGCAAGTCTACAGTGATAATGATGCTTTAATTGGTACGGTTAATCGTCAAACCTATCAATTTAAATTAGGATCAGAAAATCAGTATGTACTGTTTTTTATCAATAACTTTACTATTGATAATTTACCTACAAATAAATTCAATATTGATGCCTTCGCTGCTCTTTCTGGAACCCTCGTTGCGGGCGGGATTTGTTTTATTGTAACTTCCGCACAATTTAAAATATCGAACTTGGAGTGTCATCGTCCTTTTCTTCATCGTTTTTTCAAAAAAATAATCGACAATAATGAACATATTATTATTGGGCAGCATGATAAAGACTTGCCTAAGTTGTCAAATAATATTAAAGCAAGCCTTCCATTTTCAGATTTATTATATGCTTGCATTACAGCTGAGCAAAGTGAAGCGGTAGAAAAAATCATTAAAGTTGTTAAAGGTCATCGTAACCGTCCTTTAGTACTAACTGCAGATCGAGGCAGAGGCAAGTCTTCTGCTTTAGCCATTGCTTGTGCTGAATTACTGCTTCAGTTGAATACCAAAATTTTACAAAAATTAAATATTGTTATTACCGCGCCTCATCGACAGTGTTTAGACATATTTTTTAAACAGCTTAAATCGAGTTTACCAACGGCGACTTTCCATGAAAATCAAGTTATCCATGAGCATGGGGAAATACATTTTGTTGCTATTGACCAATTAATAAAAAGTGAAAAAACAGCGAACTTGGTATTGGTTGATGAAGCCGCGGCTATACCTGTTTATTTATTAGAGTTGTTAGTACGACGTTATCATCGGATGGTTTTTTCAAGTACGGTGCATGGCTATGAAGGGGCAGGGCGTAGCTTTACGCTTAAGTTTCAAAAGAAACTAGCGGAGATCTGTCCACAATGGCAAGCTTTTCATATTAATCAACCTATTAGGTGGTCGCTAGATGATCCCCTTGAATCTTTTATATTTGATAGCTGTTTGTTGGATGCTCAACTACCTGTATTGACTGAAGAGACCAAAAGTTTCGAATTAGCAAAACTTGATTTTTGTGAAATATCTACTGAGCAACTTATGCTTGATGAAACTTTATTAGTGCAAGTTTTTGCGGTGTTGGTAACTGCTCACTATCAAACATCTCCCACTGATATTCAGCTATTATTAGATAATAAAAATGTTACTTTGCTTACCCTTAAGGCTAATCATCAAGTTGTTGCGGTTGCGTTATTGATAAAAGAAGGCAGAGTGTCAGCGGATGAATTATCATTAATTAAAGGAAATAAACGTCGAATAAGAGACCAATTTATCCCACAATCGTTATTAACACATTGTGGCGTTGAAGAAAGTTTTAGCTATCAATATTTTCGCATCATGAGAATTGCGGTTCATCCTGAACTTCATGGTAAAGGAATAGGGAATAAATTATTAACAGAGTTGACGCATTATGCAAAAACAGCAGATGTTGATTTTATCGGCTCTAGTTTTGGTTGTAATTCTCAGTTATTAAATTTTTGGCAAGGAGCGGGCTATAAATTAGCGCGTATTGGTTTTTCTCGAGATAAAGCTAGCGGCGAGTATTCTGCATTAGTTTTAAAGTCAGTAAACGATAATAGCGCTAAGTTACTCAATGTGATTGAACAGCAATTTTATCGGTGTTTTGACTATTTACTATCAGATGAATATCGTTATTTATCAGCAAAACTTATCTGGCAAATTATGCATCATTGCCCAATATCGTATCTGCCTAAATTGACCGTGCAGGATCTTCAAAGTATTGATGATTTTGCTACAAAACGCCGGCAATATAGTTGTTGTGTTTATGGTATACATCGCTGGTTGTTACATCAAATGACTAAACCGTACGACCCCTTAAGTGCCGCGTTGATCAATAAAACATTGCAAAAACACAGCACTGAAGAACTTTGTCTGCAGTACCAATTTACGGGAAAAAAAGCGCTTAATCATTATATGGTTGAGTGGGTTTCTGCTAATAGGTAGTCGCTAATATGTAGCGACCCATTGCCAATATTTTTGCATGGCTAAATAATCGCACTGATGGTATGAACTTAACGAAAAGTCGTCATGATGGATTAAACGATTTAAATAATAACTGATCACCTTAGCTAAGCCACTACTAGGATGCTCTGCATAGGTTTTAGTTAAAATAAATATCCATTCTTCTAATAAAGTATAATTTTTTGATGGTTGTTGTTTCATTATCATTTCCATATGTTTGATTTATTGTGAACGATATTTAAACGTTATAGATCAACAGAGCCTAGCAATAAGGACTTCCACATAACGTTTCTGGCGTTACTATCTAAACATTTACATTCATTGCCGTGTATCAATCCTGACGATATTAATTTAGCGAGTAAAACTACAGGAATTTCAACCTTTGCTCTTTCGTCGGAAAACTCATAATATTGTTTGGCACCCATTTTTATTCCTTATTATTTCACTAGGTCGTAATACCAAGGTAATATATAAAATTGATTAACGCAAATGATAATTATTATCATTTGCGTTTTTGGAGCAATTCAAGCTACATCTAGACTTTATATTTAGGATTAAGTTGTTATGTCTGAAGTTATTCGTGTTGAAAATCTCGTTAAAAAATATGGCGATATTACTGCCGTAGACAATATAAATTTTTCAATTCAAAAGGGCCACTGCTTTGGTTTATTGGGCCCTAATGGTGCAGGTAAAACGACAACTATTGAGATAATGGAAGGCATTATTTCACCAAGCCAAGGTAAAGTTTTATATTATGGTAAAGCGGTTGACGATACTATTTCTCAACAAATAGGCATTCAATTTCAGCACACTGCTTTGCAAGATTTTTTAACAGTTAAAGAAACGCTAAATTTATTTACCTCCTTCTATCAAAAAACAACGTCACATGAAAAATTGATAGAGCTTTGTGATTTAGGCGAATTTTTAAAGCGTGATAATCGACTATTATCAGGAGGGCAACGGCAACGGTTATTACTTGCGCTTGCCTTAATTAATGATCCTGAAATCGTTTTTCTTGATGAACCTACAACAGGGTTAGATCCACAAGCTCGACGAAATTTTTGGCAGTTAATTAAAGATATTAAAGCCCAGGGAAAAACGATCATATTAACAACTCATTACATGGATGAAGCTGAACTACTATGTGATGATGTGGTGATTATGGATCATGGTAAAATTATTGAATCAGGTACACCCAAACAATTGTTAGCTAAACATTTTACCGACGTTAATATTCATCTCCCTTTAGACCAAGTTGAGCATAATTTACTTACTGAACATGGCTGGAATATACAAGGAGAGAGTATTGAAATTGCCACAGAAAATGTTGAACAAACGTTAACTTTTCTGATCGAAAATAAAATATCAATGCAAGGTTTACATGTTAAGTCTGCAAATCTCGATGATTTATTTTTGAAACTGACAGGCCATACACTTAGAGATTAACGTGGCGTTTAAATAGGACATTACATGAATATAAAACGTTTTATGGCGGTTGTTAAAGCGCGCAATATAGAGTTCTTTCGAGATAAATCATCACTAGGCTGGAATTTGATTTTTCCTGTTTTAATGCTGGTGGGTTTATCTTTTGTTTTCTCCGGCGATGGTCGCTCTGTCTACAAGGTGGGTGTGATTGATCTACCTGCAGCGCAATCAAGTTTTATTGAAACACGCTTTATTGATTTTGTTAATTATAAAGAATTAGCTAAAGCGAAGACAAAACTTGAACAACATAGTATTGATTTTATTGTAGATTTCACACAAAAAAATTACTGGGTTAATGAAGGCTCTCCCAATAGTTACTTGGTTGAGAAAATATTTATTGGTCAACATACTGATTTTTTACGTTTACAAACACATGGTAAAGAAATTCGTTATGTTGATTGGGTATTGCCTGGGATTTTGGGGATGAACATGATGTTTAGTTGTTTGTTTGGTGTAGGTTATGTCATTGTTAGATATCGCAAAAATGCGGTGTTAAAACGTTTAAAGGCAACTCCCTTATCGGCATTTGAATTTGTTAGCGCGCAATTGGTATCTCGACTATTTATTGTGATGTTTATGTCTACCGTTGTTTATACAGGCTGTAATTTATTATTTGATTTTTACATGTTAGGCAGTTATTTCGACTTGTTTATAATTGGTTTGTTGGGAGCTTTTAGCTTAATTACTTTGGGGCTATTAGTGGCAAGTCGTAGTAAAAGTGAAGAACTTGTTGGAGGTTTATTAAATGTGACTTCATGGCCGATGATGATCCTTTCAGGTGTATGGTTTAGCTTAGAGGGTGCACCTGAGGCGATTAAAATAGTTGGCGATTTTTTACCTTTAACGCATTTAGTTGCTGGCGCACGTAAAATTATTACTGAAGGTGCAACCCTGAGCGATATCAGCTATCACGTTTGGGTATTAGTGGCGATGAGTTCAATTTGTCTTGCTTTAGGTTCATATCTCTTTAGCTGGAATGCAGAACGTTAGTTTTTATCTATAAGAGGGTGGTCTAACATTTTGATATTGGCTTGAGGGAAATGAGTTTGTGTGAAAATCAATTTTTTGTGTTCAGGAATTATAGTCAAAACGCCACTATATTTGATTGTTTGTAACGGTAATTTTATTAAAGTAGATGACTGCTGCGTTTTATAACTATAAAAGTTAATTTGTATGTGGTCTGCGTTATTTTCTTTAAAATAGATGCCATCGTTTTCAGCCGTCCAACTATATCTTGAAGTAAATAATTCACCAGAAATTTTCTTTAGTGATGGATTTTTAGCTGTTATGTCTTTTTGCCATAAGCCATTTTCAATTTTAGTGTAAAGTAAATTTGAAGCTGAGGTCATTATTCCGTAACGAGCGCCGTCAAATGTTATGCGTTTCGCCGCCCCATCAGTAATGTTTATATGATAGAGATCTGTGTGTTCATCAGTGTAAATGGCTGAGATAATCGCGTTATCGTCAAAGCTCCATGTTGGACGATTATGAGCCTTATATTGGCTAGGAACTATTGATAGTTGCTGAGTCGCGACGTCTAAAATATGAACTTTATCACCACCTTTATGCTCGACAGGTGCTAAAAAGGCTATTCGTTCTCCATCATGTGACCACCTTGGGAAACGAGTGTTTTGTTTTAAATGTGTTAATTGTTTTCTATTTTTACCATTATTATCAGCTGACCATAATTCATAAAATCCTGTTTCGTTTGAAACATAAACCATTCTTTTGGTCATCGTAGAATAATGAGGATAAGCGTGATTAAAGTCAGATTGTATTACTGGAAAAGGGCTGCTTGCTATTTGTGTGCTGATATCAATGTTAGCTAAATGGTATTGCTCAGTACGTTGTTGGAAAAATAACTCTCTGCTTTTTTTTGAAAATTTAGGGAAACTAAAGCCTTCAATATCTAGTCGATATTTTTTCTGGGAACTTAGCTCATATATAAATCCTTGGCGAGTATCGGCTCGTTGCGCTGCATAAATAATTTGTTCACCGCTTGGATGCCAAGTTAGCCCTACAATGTCTTCCTCTCCTTCAGTAACTTTTTCAATAATGTTATTTTGTAGATCAACGATAAAAATATTTTCATTAAAACGGTTGAGTCGTTTGGTAATTGCGATTGCTTTACCATCGGGAGAAAAAGCAATGTCACGGTCTCTATAACGACAATTTATTTCGCAAGAAAACCTCACTGGTTGACTGTTTGGGCTAAGTAGTGAGATAAAGTATATTCCTGGTGTTTTTGTTATCTTATCAACACCATGAAATGCCAAGGTTTTATCGTCAGGTGATATGTCTATGTATGAGTAGCCATTATCTACTGCACAGTCTGTTATTTTTCTTTCTTGATGAGAGTCGACTTTTATTCTGATAATTTCACAGCTGTGGTTTTCATTATCTGTTCGGGCGTAATAAAGGTATTTCCCATCATTACTCCACACCGACATATTTACATCTATGTTGCCAAAAGTGAGTTGTTGGGCTGGTAACTGTGGTTGTTTTCTATCGGTTATATAAAGGTTTTCAGATGTATTCACATTTGCCCATCGATATACGATTAATTCGGCATTAGGTGATGGTGCAACAAATAACTCACTACCCGGTGCTTTTGTTATTTGAGTAATATTTGCTGGTTTGAACTCGGTTTGTGTAAAAATATTTTGCCATAAAATGATAATAGCGACGATAAATAGCAAAAGGTATGGAAGTGCTTGATTGATGCTTTTTCGATTAATTATTTTTTGCTTTTTAGTTTGTTTATTATCAACAGGGTTAACAATGATCTTTTTTGTTTCTACGGGAGATAACCAATGAGGTTCGATTAATAAGCGATAACCAACCTTTCTAATTGTATCAATAACTTCATCTTCATCATTTGCTCCACTAAGTTTTTGTCTTAAATGCCAAATTGCATTGGTTAATGCCTTTTCTCCAACATAATAGTTACCAGCCCAAACGTTATCAATAAGCTCTTCTCTTGGAATAACTCTAGGATAATTTTTTGCTAAATAACAGAGCACTTCAATGAATTTGGGTTGCAGAGGTTGCTTCTCATCCTGTTCAAATTGGATAGAAGACTCTATTGGAGTGATATGGCAATTACCAAGTTTGAAAGGGTTATTGATTTTTAATTAACCTTCTGATTTTTCTGCGCTAAAAACATAATAGAGAGTATTTTTATTATTTTAAATTTCGTAAGTTTATCAATAAATGATAATGCTTAAATTTGAGGATTACAATGTTAAATATCTACAGCTTATGATTATTCTTAGCCGAAATTCAATCAAAGCTGTTCCGTTTTTTCATTTGACGACTCAATTTAACTATATGTAATGTAAATAAAAAACAATAATAGATATTAAAACGATATACAAACGATACCGCGCAGATTGCACCTTCTTCTAAGGTCACATAAAAACACCTCGAGATAAAATAATTATATAAATAAACATCTCGTCGCTTACTTTTCTTTTTGTGAACATGATTCTTCAAAATATCATTTGCTTAAAGCACAGTAAATAAAATAAAGACATCAAATTTTAAGGGAATGTGATGAACAAAAAACTTATCACTTTAGCAGTGCAAGCTGTTATTTATGGCAGTGTTATTAGTACACAGGCTTTTGCTAACGAGGCCGAAGAAATAGAAAGAATTGCTCAGAAAAATCAAGTGTCAACAGCGATTTCTGTAAAGAAACTTGAGAATAAAGCAGAAAGAATCACCGTTACTGGTTCACGATTACGCCGCGACAGTTTTAGTGTGGCAACACCATTAGTTACCATGAGTCGAGAAGCTGTAGGTGATACAGGCCTTGGTGAATTAGCCGATATTTTAACTGAAAATATACCGTCGGTATCTTTTGCTACCAGTAATACGACTAGCCAATCAAGTGTTTCAGCTACGGGGCTTCAAACTGTTGAGTTGCGTAATTTAGGCTCAAGTCGTGCCTTAACTTTGATTGATGGACGTCGTGTTGTTGGTAACTCCAAAAGTAACAATGCTGTTAGTATGTCAACCATTCCTGCTGGCATGATCGAGCGCATTGAAGTGATCACTGGTGGTGCTTCTGCAACCTACGGATCTGATGCGGTGACAGGTGTGGTTAACATTATCACCCAAAGTCAAAAAGAAGGTTTTAGTGCTAAAACTCGTGGCGGCGAAACGCTTGATGGCGGTGGTAAAGAATTTACCTTAGATTTAAACTACGGTAGCTCATTTGCTGATGAACGCGGTTATATGTTTATGAGTGTGAACTACGATAAAGATTATGGCTTAAAATATACCGACCGTGATCGCGCTGCAATCCAAAGTGGCTTTACTTATAATAAAACAACCATGCGCAACATGGCGCAAACTGAAAATGGCTTTGTGCCACTGGGTGAAACCAATAGAAATGATTGGCGTAACCTAAATGATGGTATTGCTGGTGGTGTCTTTTTAGAGTCAAGTAAATTCGATACAACTTACTGGTACGATGAAAATGGTCAACGCACAGACTGGAACGAAGAAAGAGATGGTGTTAATACCCGTGAATGGGTTGAACTAAAAGTACCTAGTGAACGTGTTTCAGCGGCGATTAAAGTTGACTTTGATATCACAGACGACCTTACTTTCTACTCTCAAGTGCAATGGAGTGGCAACTACACAGTCAATCCAAAATCACCAGAAAACTCATATGAAGGTGAAACGGCTATCTATACCGACAGAGAAACCGGTGTAGCAGATAACGTACGATTAGGTTATATCCCAATTGATAACCCTTATGTACCAGAAAATATTCGTGAAACCGCAAGTCAATATAAAGACAGAATTTATTGGGATCGTAGCTTTAGTGAAGTAGGTCGAATTGAAACCGATAATGAACGTGAAACCATTCGTGCGTGGGCTGGCTTACAAGGCGTTATTTTTGATGGCGAGTGGGATTGGGATATCTCGGTAGGTTATGGTTCATTTGACCAAACACAATTTCGTAATAATGAAATTGATGTATTTAAAGCAAAAAATGCTTTAGATGCAGGCTATGCTGACGATGGTAGCATCCAATGTAATGATGCTGCAGCACGTGCTGATGGCTGTGTTGCCTTGAACTTATTTGGTGAAGGTTCTATTACTCCAGAAATGGCGGATTACATTCGTGTAAACCCAACGTTAAAAGTTAAAAACGAGCAAATCTCGATGTTGGGTTATATGGCGGGTGATTTATTTAACATGCCAGCCGGTCCGGTAGCGACAGCATTTGGTTTTGAATATCGTAAAGATAGCCAAGAAGCCATAACCGATGAAGCTTTAACGTATGGCGGTATTACGTGGAATTTAATCCCTGCCTTTAAAGGTGATATATCAGTTGCTGAAATCTTTGCTGAAGCATCGTTCCCTTTGTTGCGTGACTTACCTGGCGTTGAACATTTATCACTAGAAACGTCATTACGTTTTGCTGATTATGACTTATCAGCCGTAGGTGTTGTGACAAGTTCAAAATTGGGATTTTTATGGTCAGTCGGTGAAGGGATAAATGTCCGTGGTAACTGGGCGATTGCTCAACGTGCACCAACGGTAAATGATATTTTTGAACCAGCGGCCGGTGACTTTGATAGTTTTGATGATATTTGTGACAAGGTTAGCGCTACATCAACAGCAATAGGTCATGATAACTGTCGTTTAGAACCAGCTATTGCCGCAGCGATTGCAGCTGATGCAACGTTTGTATTTGAAGATGATAACAGCGGTTATTCTCCAAATGCAGGTAATCCTGAATTATTTGAAGAAAAAGGTACTACCTTAACGATTGGTGCAACGTATGAACCAAGATTTTTACAAGGTTTTAGCATCGCAGTAGATTACTACGATATCTTTATTGAAGATGCGATTTCTTCATTTGATAATGACGAAATATTGAAAGAGTGTTATGCATCATCGACTACTTTAGGCAATGAAAATGCATTTTGTGATGTAATAAAGCGTGATGCTGAAGGTCAAATTGAAGAAGTTTTACAGAAAAGCTATAACATTGATGAATTAAGCACTCGTGGTATTGATATTGCTGTCGCGTATCATTACGATTTAAATGAATTTGGCGCGTTAAAATTCAAGCTTGACTGGACACATTTACTTGAACACTCAACAACAAAAACAGGTGTCGATGGTAAGTTTAAAACCGATAGTGTTGGTTTAGTGGGTCTATTTGAAGATAAAGCTTCAGGCAGTCTTTCTTGGAGTTTAGATAATTTACGTGTTACCTGGAGTACTAGCTACAAAAGCTCAGCCTTACGTAGTCAAAGCAACATAGATGCATGGCAAGCAAATATTGATCGTTGTGCTGAAGGTGAGGATAGCTGTGTATCAGACCCTGAAAAAATCGCTTATCAAGAATACGATGCATACTTCAAACATAACTTGTCAGCATCATACAATATCGAATTGGAAAATGATGCGTCAGTTCGACTCTTTGGTGGTGTGAACAATGTTTTTGATGACAAGGGGCAGTTTTATATCGGTGGTCGTGGTAACTATGGTAGTGAGTACGATGCAGGCCGTGGTCGTTTTGTTTACTTAGGTGCAGAAGTTAAATTTTAATTTTTCGTCAATCTGCTAAATCCTCAATCTTAGTATGATTGGCATCTCACATGGATGTGAGGTGTTTTTTGTATCAATTTACAATGTTTATTTCACTCAGTTCAATTATATGGCAACTCAATGATTAATAAAATATCGACCTTATTTACTCTCTTGTTTTTTTGTTTAATTAGTTCAGTGGAACTTTTTGCAGATCAAGGTGAGTCGTCATTAATTATTAGTGATGGCCCTTATGTGATGGTTAATTCTAATGAGTTAGAAGTAAATTGGCTTTGTGAAAATACGGTAAAACAGATGGGAATATCCTCTAATAAATTGCCTTTTAACTTTGAGCACTGCGGTCTTGATATTATTATCGATCGTGATAAATTCTTAAACGATGCGTTAATTTATCAAGGTGATTTTAAGGTTGCTGCAGCCAGTGATTTTCATGGTCAATATGATTTAATGCTTAAGTTGTTAATGAATAACCATATTATTAATGATAAAAAACAGTGGGTATTTGGCAATGGACATTTTGTTATTACTGGTGATGTATTTGATCGTGGCGATAAAGTTACTGAAATATTATGGTTTTTATATCAATTAGAGCAACAAGCTGAGCAAGCTGGTGGTAAAGTGCATTTATTATTGGGAAACCATGAAGTTATGGTGCTTAATGGTGATCTACGTTATTTACATCCGAAATATGTTGAAACGGCAAAGCGTTTGCAACAGCCATTTGAACGACTCTACGGTAAAGATACTTTGTTAGGTAAATGGCTAAGAAGTAAATCAGTATTGGTGAAAGTGAATGACATGTTATTTGCTCATGGTGGTTTTCATCCGTCCTTAGCAAAAGAGAAACGAACGCTGGCAGAAATTAATCAAGTTTTTAAGGAAAACTTAGTTAAAGGAGAGCTCATGCAACCTAGAGCAGGGTGGGGAGAGTATCTTCATAAAACGAATGGACCTATTTGGTATCGAGGATATTTTAAAGGTAGTAGAAAAGATGAGGGAGCAAGTTCTGCCGAAATTGACTTATTGTTAAGTCACTTTGATGTAGAACACCTAATTGTTGGACATACCTCTCAAAAGCAAGTTGAAACTCGTCATCAAGGGCGAGTTATTGCTATTGATTCAAGTATTAAAGATGGAAAGTATGGCGAAATATTACTAATCGACGGTAATAAAAAATGGCGCGGAAGTTTGTCTGGAGAAAAATTAGCGCTATAAAAAGTTATACTGATCATTATATTGTTAACTAGGGGATGTAAAATGCAATGATTCGTTTTTTTATGTATAAAAACCGTTTGTAAAATAAAGACGAAACTCAGTATTTAATACTAATACCAATTCATCTAAATATTTGCTCACCCTTTTTTACTAAAATCAACAAGTGCTGCGTTGCTCACATGGATGTGAGTACTTAGGTTTTGTCTGGAACTAAAAACCTGTGCTTTCAATCCTAATAGCCAGCTATTACTCAATCAAGCGCCTTGCTCTTGCTAATTTTATCCGCGCAATCATTGATCACCTATTTAGACGAAATGGTATAATTGAAGATTAAAATTTTATTAATTTCTCAAAAAGACCTAAGCTATAAAATAATGGACTGAAACAGGGAGTTCATTGAGCAATAATATTTTTGCTGTTTAATTTTTTAAGGAATGTTTTATGATTCATAAAATTATCGGATTGTTTTTTGTTGGTTTAGCTATTTTAGGTGTTGTACTTCCCATTTTACCCACTACCCCGTTTTTACTCGTTGCAGCAGCATGTTTTGCCAAGTCTTCTCCTCGATTACATAAAAAACTATTGGCGAATAAAACTTTTGGCCCAATGATATATCACTGGCAAGAATCACGTTCAATTCCCAAACGCGCAAAAATCATTTCATTATTTACTATGTTATGCAGCGTCGCATGGTCGTTCTATATGTTAGACAGCTTTATTATGCGCTTAGTGGTAGTGGCATTAATTACTTGTCCATTTATTTTTGTTTGTCGTTTACCGTTGGCGAAAACAGAGGTAAGTGCGACTCAAATTAAATCGTTAGATAAACAGACTAGTTGATGTAGTTTATTTCTAGGGTTGTTATTCCTAACTGAGTGCTTTTTTAACTAATGCAGCTAAATGTTCAGGTAAAGTGAGCGACAAAGCAATATCATGTGCTTTATCTGACATTTTCGCCCAAGTTTTTTGTAAAATTCGAATGATTTTTTCTTCGCTATGTTTAGCGGAAAACTCATCAAAATAATATTGTAAAAAGACCAAGCAGGCGACATCTTCTAATGTTTGAGTGTTTAGGTTTGATTTTAATTTTTCTTTTCTAAGAATTTTAGCTGTAGTTTCTGCATCTTCTTCATTATATCCAAGCTCAATCATTAACGATTGAGTGAGTTCTGCATGGAATTTACCTAGCGCTATGCGCCACTTAAAATAGCCCGCTTTACCAACATCATATTCAGTACGTTTTAAGTGCCAGCGCTTTATATGCTGTGCACGCACCGCTATTTGTAGTAACTCATCTGAATTTGGCCAATACTTCTCCAGACAAGCCGTCATGTATTGGCCATATAATAATTCTTTAGGCTGTTCTTGATCATCAACGAGAGTTTTATTGATATCTTGAGAATTTATTTCGTCGATAGCTGAAAGCACAGCTTGTAGTTTAGTATTAGATGATGTCATGACGATGCTCTAAAGTGGAAAGTTCTATTTTAACGTTTTATTTTTGCAAAGTATAAATTTTTTAGCTGAACTTTAAAAAAACTGATATTGATCCTAGGATCATATTGTCGTTACGGCTGATTTTTAGTATAATATTTTCCCGTCCTGTTAGGCTGGTATATTAACCTAAAATCCCGCATAACAAACACAAAATTCCTGTTCACTCTGACTTTTGGTATCACATGACAACTAGATATATTTTTGTAACTGGCGGCGTTGTATCGTCTCTTGGTAAAGGCATTGCAGCAGCCTCTTTAGCGGCAATTCTTGAAGCACGTGGCTTGAAAGTTACTATGCTAAAACTTGACCCTTATATTAATGTTGATCCTGGGACAATGAGTCCTATTCAGCATGGTGAAGTTTTTGTTACCGAAGATGGTGCTGAAACTGATTTAGATTTAGGTCATTACGAACGTTTTATTCGTACCAAAATGACTAAGCGTAATAACTTTACTACCGGTCGAATTTATCAAGATATTCTTGCTCGCGAACGTAAAGGTGAATTTTTAGGCGCAACCATTCAAGTTATCCCTCATATTACTAACGACATTAAACGTCGTGTGCTTGAAGGTGCTGAAGGTTATGATATTGCTATGGTTGAAATTGGTGGTACGGTAGGTGATATTGAATCACAACCTTTCTTAGAAGCTATTCGTCAATTAGGTGTTGAACTTGGTCGTGAACGTGCAATGTTTATGCACTTAACACTGGTACCTTATTTAGCTGCCGCTGGAGAAATTAAAACCAAGCCTACTCAGCATTCAGTTAAAGAATTACGTTCAATTGGTATTTTTCCTGATATCTTGATTTGTCGTAGTGACCGTACTATTCCTGCCAATGAAAGAGCTAAAATTTCATTATTTACCAATGTCGAAGCTAAAGCTGTTATTTCAATGCCTGATGTTGATAGTATTTATAAAGTACCGGCTTTATTAAAAGCGCAAGGAACTGATGAGTTAGTGGTCAAACGTTTTGGTTTAGACGTACCAGAAGCTGATTTAAGTGAGTGGGAACAAGTACTTTATCAAGAAGCAAACCCTGTTGGTGAAGTAACTATAGGTATGGTAGGTAAATATATTGAATTACCTGATGCTTATAAGTCGGTAAATGAAGCGTTAAAACATGCTGGCATCAAAAATCAACTGAAAGTGAAAATTCAATACATAGATTCTCAAAACCTTGAAAGCAAAGGTGTTGAATTACTTGATGGCATAGACGCTATATTAGTGCCGGGTGGTTTTGGTGAACGCGGTGTTGAAGGTAAAATTTTGGCTGCTCAATATGCACGTGAAAATAAAGTGCCTTATTTAGGTATTTGTTTAGGTATGCAAGTTGCCTTAATTGATTATGCCCGTAATGTTGCAGGTTTGGAAAATGCGCACAGTACCGAGTTTAATAAGGAAACTCCATATCCCGTTATTGGTTTGATCAGTGAATGGTTAGATGAAGAAGGGAAAGTTGAATATCGTCATGAAAATTCTGATTTAGGTGGAACCATGCGTTTAGGTTCACAATTGTGCCACCTTATGAAAGGAACCAAGGCATGTGACGTATATGGTAGTGAAACAATTTATGAGAGACACCGTCATCGTTTTGAGGTAAATAATAACTACAGAGAAAAATTAAGTGACGCTGGCTTAGTATTCTCTGGTTTATCTACGGACAAAACATTAGTTGAGGTGATTGAGTTACCCGATCACCCTTGGTTTATTGCGGGGCAGTTCCATCCAGAGTTTAATTCAACTCCACGAGATGGTCACCCGTTATTTGAGAGCTTTGTTGCGGCATCCTTTGAGCATCAAAAACAGCAATCAAACTAAACCAGTAATGAATAAAAACCGTAGCCATGTGCTGCGGTTTTGCTTTTAAAGCAAAGAAGAATTTTTGGTTTTTAATTTTAATAGTTTAATCGTATTTAACTTTGTATAAGTACGTAACAATATTTTATGAGTAGGAATAATAATGTCAAATATAAGTAAAATTATCGCACGTGAGATCATGGACTCACGTGGTAACCCAACTGTTGAAGCTGATGTGTTTTTAGAATCAGGTGCATGGGGTCGCGCCGCTGCACCTTCGGGGGCATCAACAGGTTCACGTGAAGCGTTAGAGTTACGTGATGGAGACATGTCTCGTTATTTAGGTAAAGGGGTTTTAAAAGCCGTTGCAGCAATCAACAATGACATTCAAACGGCTTTGATTGGTAAAAGTTCGTTAGAACAAGCGAATATTGACCAAGTGATGATTGATTTAGATGGAACTGAAAACAAAGAAAAATTTGGTGCTAATGCGATTCTTGCGGTTTCTCTTGCCAATGCAAAAGCTGCTGCAATGGAAAAGAAAGTACAGTTGTTTGAGCATATTGCTGACCTAAATGGCACGCCGGGTCAATATTCGTTACCACTGCCTATGATGAACATCATCAATGGTGGTGAGCATGCTGATAATAATGTTGATATTCAAGAGTTTATGGTTCAGCCTGTGGGCGCTAAAAGCTTTCGTGAAGCATTACGTATGGGCGCTGAAATATTTCACGCCTTGAAAAAAGTATTATCTGCAAAAGGCTTAAATACTGCTGTTGGTGATGAAGGTGGTTTCGCACCAGATTTAGCATCAAATGCTGATGCTTTAGTTGTTATTAAAGAAGCCGTAGAAGCTGCTGGTTATGAATTAGGTAAAGATGTAACCTTAGCGATGGATTGTGCTGCTTCCGAGTTTTATGATGCCGCTGCGAATAACGGTAAAGGTATTTACGACCTTAAAGGTGAAGGCAAAAAATTTACGGCTAATGAATTTTCAGATTTTCTTGCAACGCTTTGTGAGCAATATCCAATAATTTCAATTGAAGACGGTTTAGACGAGTCTGATTGGGATGGATTTGCTTATCAAACTAAATTACTTGGCGACAAAATACAAATTGTTGGTGATGACTTATTTGTAACAAATACTAAAATTTTAGCCCGTGGCATTGAACAAGGTATTGGTAATTCTATCTTGATCAAGTTTAACCAAATTGGTACGTTAACGGAAACTTTAGCGGCGATTAAAATGGCGAAAGATGCTGGTTTTACTGCAGTTATTTCTCATCGCTCAGGCGAAACTGAAGATGCAACTATTGCTGATTTAGCGGTAGGCACAGCTGCAGGTCAAATCAAAACCGGTTCACTTTGTCGCTCAGACCGTGTTGCTAAGTATAACCAATTATTACGTATTGAAGAATACTTAGGTGATAAAGCAATATATAACGGCTTGTCAGAAGTTAAAGGCCAGTAACGGAGAAATTATTGCTTCTTCATTTTATAGCTGCACTGCTCATACCCACTGACTATCGTCAGCTGACATATAGGGATATATTAATGTCGCGATAACATGGATGTTAATGAGCGACCCGTGTGAGCGCTTTGCTCTAAAACGAATTGGCTTCAATTTATCTCTTTACTTAATATGTTAAAGAATAAAAAAACCACTCAATTGAGTGGTTTTCGTTTTTATAGATAATAGGTAAGGATATATACGCTTGTATTATATTAGTAACGGGCATTACTCATTAAAGAAATATTAACGAAGATTGAATTTGTTGAGTTAGAGTAGTTAATGACGATTCAAGTTGAACTACCGCGTGATTATAACCATCTTCCGTTAGCGGTATTCTTATGCTGAAAGATTGCTTGTGTACAAGTTTGTTATGTTTATTAAATAACCAAAAACTCCCCGATGTTAATGTGTTTTTATCTGCTAAAATAGTGAATTGTTCAAAGGTCACGTCAATAGTTGCTTGGCTTTTATTTTTCCAACGTAAATCATTTCTTTCAAAGTCATAGTTTGGCATTTTTCTGGCGAGTTTAGTTAGCAGGTTTCTAGTTAATGTTTCGCTTAAGTTATCTGCCCAACGATGTTGATTTGATAGTTGTATTTGATGGGACTTTAACTGCAGAACTAAGGCACCTGTTGTTAGAAAGTCAGCGAGTTTAATGGACGATAACAACACCAGAGGTTGCTGCTCGTTTATCACTTTTCTTGTCGAATTTTTTATCCTAGTGTCCATATTATCTAAAGTATAATAATTAACGATAATCGGTGCATTAGCACAGCTTGAAAGTAAATTAATTAGACAAATAGTGAATAAATATAAGCTTGTTTTTAATGTCATTACCATTGTCCTTTAGGCTCGAGTTCCAAGCGTTGTTTCCCTGAAAATATCAGACTATTTGGCTGCATCTTTAATTGTATTAATAACGGTGTTAATGCTTTTACTGTTTGTTCAATAGTTTGCATCAATTGATTCAATTGTTGATTGCTTTGAGAGCCATTTGTATAGCTGTTGGTTAAGTTTTCAACACTGAGTAGTGTTTGATTGAGTTGTGCTATTAATGCTTGGCTTTGTGGGTTTTTAAGTAATTCTGCAACTTCAAAAGAGGCGGAGTCAAACGTATTCATGGCAGTGTTCATTGCATTTAAGGCATTATTTGCTGAATCTATTACACCATTAAATGGTAATTCCTCAATCGTATTCACTATGCTACTGACACGCTCAAATAACTGCTTTAATTCACTATCGGCTGTAGGAATAAGTAATAGATCGCCATATGTTTTTGGTTCTGAATTTTCAATAGTATGATATTTAAGTTCAATGTACATACTGCCAGTAAGTAGGTTATCGATATTTAGCACACCATGTAAGCCTTTTGAAATCCACTTTTTCATATCTTGATGGCTTTTATATACACCCATTTCATTATCTTGCAAACCTAAGCGACCTGGAGATACTTTTATCATTACGGGTAGTAAGGTGTGTTTACTCAAAAAGTCCTTTACTTCCGGATAATCAATATCAGTGCGTACAACTTCTCCAATTTTTATGCCTTTATATTCAACCGCAGCACCGGGCTTTAATCCTCTTATTGTCTGACTAAATAAGACCATATAATTTTGACCTGCACTATATAGGCGTTCATTAACTTTTTCTTTATTGGGGTATATAGAAAAATAAGCACGTTCAGTGATCACTTCACCTTTAACCATATAACTTGGTACATCAAAGGCGACCCCGCCGCCTAATAACGTTTCTAAAGTGCCGGTATTAAACTTTAACCCTTCAGCAGAAAGGTCAATTTCAATGCCTTTAACTTCCCAAAAGCGAGTATTGGTCGTGATCAATTGATCATAAGGGGCATCAATAAATACGTTGTAATAAAATTTACCTTCCTTACCATTAAAATGAGTATATTCAATACGACCAACCTTATTGCCACGATATAAAACAGGATCACCAATATCAAAAGCATGGTCGCTATTACTGTCTAAGGTAATATGTAAACCGGGGGTACCAAAGGGGGTTAATGGTGGATTATCAAGACCTTGGAAATTGCTTGAGAATGTTTGTTTACTGCCGGGAGATAATTCGATATAGGCACCTGATAATATTGTTGATAAGCCGGAGATGTTTCCTAGACTTATACGAGGTTTAACCACCCAGAATTGACTGTCGCTTGTTAATAACGAACTGGCTTTTTTGTTGATGCGCGCCGTGAGGACTACGCCATTTAACTTGTTATTCAACTTAATATCGACCACTTTACCGATGGGCATTTCGTGAAGTTTTACCAGTGTTTCATTAATATTTATCCCTTGTGCGGTTGAAAGTTCAATAGTAATTAAGGGGCCTTGTTGACGCCACGTATCAATGATCATCCATGCACCTATTGTTAATGCTACCAGTGGTATCAACCAGATGCTTGATACTTTACTTACTGATTTTATCACCGCTTTAGGTAGGTCCTGCTCTTGCAGAGTCATGATCTTTCTCGTTCAAATTTTGGATTGTCACAGTGCTGCCATATGAGTCGAGGATCAAAGGTTAAAGCAGCTAACATAGTCGTTATCACTAATCCTGAGAAGGCAATGGCGGCGACGCCGGGCTCTATTTTCATGATCATACCCATTTGCACCATCGCAACTAAAATAGCCACTACATAAACATCAATCATTGACCATTTACCGATAAATTCAGTAAGTCGATACAATTTTTGGCCGAGGTGTTTAGATCTAAAACCTCTAAAACGAACCTCATAACATAACCATGTTAGTGCTAATAACTTACCTATCGGAATGACAATGCTGGCAAAAAATATAACTGTGGCAACAAGATAAGACTGATGTTGCCATAACAAAAGCACACCTCCTAAAATAGTACTTTGTGTTTTCTCTCCTAAAAAAGTGGTACTCATCATTGGCAGAAAATTTGCTGGGATCAGCAAAATAACGGAGGTGAGTAACAACGCTAAAGTTTGTTGAATTGAGTTAGGGCTAATGATATGTAAATGAGCATGGCATTGTTGACAATATTGTTCATCAAATCCATTTAAGTCTAAACAGACCGGGCATTGACATAATTTTTCTTGATCAGCGGTATGTATCTCGACATCAACCATATGACTTCCTTAACTTTAATTGATAAGTTGACCACAGTTGGTAACGATCAAAGTACATTAACGTTGCCGATAGGCTTATGATAAATAAGATATAAGAAAAAAAGGATAGTCCAAAATTCACATTGGCGAGTGTCATTATTTTTATTAGGCTAACTAATATACTAACTAAAAATATTTCGGCCATATTCCATGGCAAAATTAGTAACGCGAATTTTAAGGTTTGTGGGGTGAAAGGTAATAAACCTCTACCATTAAACGACCACGAAACATAAACAATGCTGAGTAAAAATAGTAGAGGAATTACAATCGCGGTACTGAATAGTAAAATGGAAACAAATATATAATTTATGTTACTAAAACTTTGAATTGACTCAATTAACGTTAAGCTCTTTTCATTACCGTGTAGGGAAAAAATAAGAAATGGAAATTTAAGTGAAAAAGTTAAAAAGACTAATGCAGTTAAAGTAAATGCTAACAATTTTACGGGGGCGTGTTGATAAAATCGAGTCAAGATAAAACCACAACGGGGACAAACCGCTTCTTGACGATGTTTTAAGTGGGGAATTAGCATCAGTAGGTCACAATCGTGACAGGCTATTTTTCGTTTTTTCATCGAGAAAATAACTGATTTTTATTATTAGACATAACAAAAAGGTTAGTAAATATTTTGGATATTTACCAACCTTTAGAGTTATTTATCTGCCTATTTAAAAGTTATTACTGAATATTAAAAGTTGGTGCGCATAATATCGCTACTGGCATTTCTTGTCTTTGATAATGCTTGTAAATTGCCAGAAACGGCATAGTCATAATAACCCATAGATTTCATTTTATGAGCTTGCCTATGTACGGTTGTCATCGATTCTAGGCGTAATAATTCACTTGAATTATGTTCAGACAAACAATAAAAATTATCACCATCAAGCCGCATTGTTGAACTTTGACGAAAAATAGGATTTTTACATGTTAATGATTGTAGAGCTGGAGAGTCATTAATAAATATTTTCATCTCTTGATTTATTAATACTTGTTGTTTGTCATTGCCTAGCGAAAATGCCCATTGTTGAGCAAATGGTGTTGTTATTGAGGTGGCGACATTATATTTAAATAGTTGCCAATGATTATCCTGATATTGGCTGTAGACCAGCTCTTGAACAGTTATCCAACTAACACTGTAGGCTGGTAATGGTAACTCAATTGTTTTATCCACTTTGCGAGCTTGAACATCAAAAATAAGTAAACCATTACTGGTATTTGCTAACAGGCTTTTATCGTCAAAAGACCATTGTAAACTGTAAAAACTGCGACCTTGTTTGGGAGGCTCAATTGAACTTAGTGTATCGGAGCTTAAATTTTTCAGCCAAATTTTACTGTAACCAGAACGTTTAGATATAAAAGCTAATTGTTGTTTGTCATTAGATATTGCCGGTAAAAAGTCAGTGACGGAAGAATTAAAGTCAGTCACTGTTTTTTTATTTATTTCAATATCACTGTTAAACATATATGAGCTAAAAAGGTAATCGTGTTGATTATTTATTCTTTTTGCATTATTAATTCTACGGGTATCAGAAACTAATACCGATGACTTTTGAGTATTAAGATCTGTTTTCAACAATTGATAAGAGGGGTGAGGAGCTTGATGAACAACATGATTAGCTTGGTGCGCCCAAAGGGCGTTATCGATGAAGTAGTCAAATGTTATTAATTCTTTATAGTTATTATTTGATAAATCCACTTCAAAAAAAGTGGTATTTCCCGGTGTTTGGTCACTTAATAATAAAAAACGATCAATTTTTGGTGAAAAATCAAAATGATGATTACCTTTACCAATAGCTGTAGGTTGTGCCAAACGACGCTTTTCACCTGTCGCGATATTTAATTGATAAGCAATATAAGGGGAATATTCATTAATGCGTTCAACAAAATAAAGTGTCTGATTGTCATTACTGTAAGCAAAGTCGGTAACACTATTTTGCATACACTGATAAATACTACGTGGTGTCTGGGCTTTGCCATTAATAAAGTCTATTTGATGAAATTGACAGGTTGTTTTGTTTCTATATAAATAAACAACTCGAGTATCATCAAGTGACCAGTGTCCGTTACTTGCTCTACCATTAGGTAAGCTGATTTTTTGCGGAGCGCCATTGGGCAGGCTCATTAAATAAAGTGCTTGTTCCTTATTCTCATAACTTGAGTAGATGAGCTGTTGATTATTATTTGCCATTTCCGCATCAAATTGATCACTAGATAATCGTGTTAAAGGGGATACCCGTGGATTAATGTTTTCAATAGTGTTTGATTTTATTATGAAAAAATAACCGAGCAAAGATACTGTAATAAGTATATACAAAATTGTTAATAGTCGATTTTTAATAAAAGGCCGTTGTTGATTTTCAACTTCTTTGCCATCAACTGTTTTTGCGCTAAATACAGGAGCATCAATGGATAAATTTTCTTGTAATTCAGGTGTTATGTTAACCGGAGTGATAATAAAGCGATAACCGATTTTAGGTACCGTCACTATATACTGTTTTAATTTAGCTTCGTCAGTCAGTGCTTTGCGCAATAAAGCGATTACACGATTTATGGCATTATCTGTCACTAATTGATCATGCCAAACTTCAGTGAATAATTCATCTCTACTTATATTTCTTTGTGGGTGCTGGCATAAATAAGAAAGCAAACTGGAAACTTTGGGTTCTAATATTGCGTCACCTGACAGCGTAGACAGTACTCTCGTATTTGCATTAAATTCAAAGTCACCAAATTTCCAGAACATTTTCTTCTCTTATTATATTTGTAAGTTATTGAAAAATATAAATCATCATAAAAAATCATCTAATATCATTTTAAAATCATGACTTAAAGTTACGCCACAGACACAATCCACCACATCATAAATTGTTAAGGATTAAAACACTATGGTTTCCATTTTTAAAAAAGCAAAATGTGTAACAAAATTGCAACAAGTCATTTTTTGTTTATCAACAATTACAATTTCTTTTGCTAGTCAAGCACAGGAAATTACCGCAGAGAACTTCTTAAAAAAATTAAAAGGGCATTACCAATCAACCAATATGATTGATAACTTTTCAATCAACTATGAATCCACCGGAAAATTTGGACCACAAAGTTATGATTATAAAAAAGCGACAGCGTCATTTAGCCGTAGAATAATGGATGTTGATTCAAAGAATAAGAGTTACTTTTTACATAATACTCGTGGAGGATTCCCCGGCGGTTTTATTTTTGAGACTAAAGAGTTTCAAAAAGATATGCAGAGGTATCGTTATGATGTTAATGGTGTTTTATATGGTAAGCGTGTTTTAGAGTTAGATACAAAGTTTGGTTTTCAATATCAACTTGATGAGCTTAATGAAGTTGTTGATGTGTTTGCGATTAAAAGCTTACTTGAAAGTGAGATGAGTGGCGATACAGTTCATACAAAAATAGATAAAACGTCGAATCGTGTGATGGTCGTACAAAACAATATAAGGCTGGGTAAATTAACTTATCAATTTAAATTGAAACCATTGCAGTTAGTTTCATTACATAACGAGAAAAATGACCAATTGTTTACTTATAGTCATCATGTCTCCATTAATGGCATTGATTACGCTAGTCGGGTTGGTATGAAAGAAAGCCATCATCAAAGAGAGTTTTTAATTGAAAGTTTAGCCAAAAGCATGAATATTCCCGCGATGAAATTAACTATTCCTATGGGCTATGGACCGATTGTTGAAAAGGAAAAAAAAGCGCTTAAAACAGAGAAGATTACTAAAAACTTGTATTTAATTAGTAATGTTAGAGACCGTTATGTTGCTTTTAAAGTGGATGACATGGGCATTACGGTTTTTGGTGCACCGGGCTCTGATAAGCAATCAAAAGAAATAATGGCACATATCAATAAACAGTTTCCAATGAAAAAAATTACCAGCGTTTATATAACCCATCATCATAGCGATCATATTGGTGGGTTAAATTATTATGCACAACAAGGTGTTACCATTTTAGCTGATGATTATAGTATTACTGCGATAAAAGCGTATAGAAAATTTACAGATAACATCTCCCAATTTCAATTCCGCACATTTAAACATAAGGAGCTAATTAATGGTGTCCGTTTTTATATCCCTGAAAACAGCCATGCTAAGGGGCAGAGCTTTGCCTATTTTGAAGATGCACAAGTTATTTATGAAGGCGACTTATTAGAAATACCTTTTGATAATACCATTGCCGCTCATATGTCGGAGACCGAAAAACAATTTGTTGAGTTTGTCCGTATGGAAAATATAAAGATCAAAAGGATCATTGGCCATCATCGTAACGGCAATATCTCTCCTGATGTAATGAATGCTTATTATGAAGCTAACGTCGGTAGCAAAATGGCGATGAAATCAATGATGACTAAATAGTAATAGATTTGTAACTGAGAGAGTATAAAGTTGCGATTACTCATTTTCGCAACTTTTTTTAAATACACCGTTATTTTATCTTTGCTGAACAATGCAGTATGCTTAACCTTTAAGCGGTAAGTAACTAATAATCATTCAAATCATCTATGACTCAGCAAACCTCATTATGGCAAGAACAGCAAACCTCAAATTTCTCTGAGCTTTGTAATGCGCTATATGAGCGTGAATTAAAAATACTGTCTGAATTAGCCATAACTTCAACTAAAGCTATTCAAGGACGTTTAAAAAGCTTGCCTCATTACATTAAGCGTACTGCAAGTTTGATGATGCAAGTTCAAACACCATTGGCTATTGATATTCAAAATGCTAGCTGGTCGGCAAAGCAGGGAGCTCACTTGCCGTTGACGGGGCAAGATATTAGTGAAGTTAACAAATGGTATTTATCGATTAATATTACTCATGGTTTAGTCGTCCCTATTCATTGTCATACCCACATTGAACTCGACTCGGTTGATCGAATTGATGTTGAACATCATCGTTTTCGTACTAATGCTCATGGCTGGTTTGAACTTGGTGAAAAATCAGATAATCATGAGGAATTTCAATTGTTAAAGCCTAATAAAAAGGTGATGACGGCTGCTTGTAGCGGTCATCGTTGGATTAACGGCCATAAAACTAATCCGTTAATTCCAAGCCTTAGAGAATTACTTTTATCATGCACAATTAATTGGCGTAACTTTAAGCTGCCAGTGACTCTTTAATTTTTAAATTATTATTTAATTATTATTAAATTCTCAATTGTATTTACACCAGCGAGTTCAGACTTATAATAGTCGATTAATATTCGAGTACTCTTATTACCACTAATTAATTTATTATGCGTGTGATCACTGTCATTTTGGTGCTTTTTTTAGGTTTGCTACAATACCGACTATGGTTCGGTAAAAATAGTGTGCCTGATTACCTAGCATTAGAGAATGAAGTCGCTCGTCAGCAACTAGATAATGATAAACTCAAACAAAGAAATAAAGTGCTTTATGCAGATACTGACGATTTAAAATCAGGTACTGAGGCTATTGAAGAACGAGCTAGAAACGAATTAGGCATGATTAAAGAGGGCGAAACGTTTTTTAGAATAGTTTATCCTAGTAAAGAGCAAAGCCGCCATCGTCAAAGAAACTCGACAAGTAGTAACCTTAAGGGAAGTCGTTAATATGACAAATGCCAAAAGGAGCTTTATTGTTGTTGTTCCAGCTGCTGGGATTGGCAAACGTATGCACAGCCAATGCCCTAAACAATATCTAACGATTGATAACCTTACCATTATAGAGCACACCGTAATTCGTCTACTTTCACATGAAGCAATTGATAAGGTCGTGATTGCTCTTGGTGAAAATGACGAGTACTTTGCGGATACCTCTTTGGCTAAAAACACCAAAGTCTCGATTGTTGTCGGCGGCAAAGAACGGGTCGATTCCGTACTTTCTGCTTTAAAGTCTATCGATAAAAACCAATACCCATGGGTTTTAGTTCATGATGCGGCACGTCCTTGTATTACACATCGTGATATTAGTGCTTTGATTGAAAAAACGCTTGCGATAAATACCGGCGGCTTATTAGCTATGCCAGTGCGAGATACCATGAAACGTGGTAAACGAGAAGAACAACAATCACTTGTTGAGCAAACGGTTGAACGGTCTGAGTTGTGGCATGCACTCACGCCACAAATGTATCGCAGTGATGAGCTACAAAGCGCAATTGAGCAAGCATTGTCAATGAATGTAAATATTACTGATGAGTCTTCAGCCATGGAGAATGCTGGTTTTGAAAGCATATTAGTTGAAGGCAGTGGTGACAATATTAAAATTACGCGTCCTGATGATTTAGCACTTGCTGAGTTTATATTGACTAAACAAAAAACAAAAAATAATGACTGAAATAAATAAGAGAGCAAGATGCGAATAGGACATGGTTTTGATGTACATAAGTTTGGTGGGCAAGGACCAATCGTTTTGGGAGGAGTAGAAATTGACCATGAATTTGGTTTTATCGCTCATTCTGATGGCGATGTTGCTATTCATGCTTTATGTGACGCGATATTAGGTGCTCTTTGTTTAGCTGATATTGGCAATCACTTTCCTGATACCGACGGCCAGTATAAAAACATTTCCAGCCGAATTTTATTACGCCATGTTGTGGGTTTAATGAAAGGTAAAGGTTATAAACTCGGCAACGCAGATATAACTATTGTTGCACAAGCCCCTAAAATGGCGCCTCATTTGTTAGCTATGCGAGAATGTTTAGCACAAGATTTATTGGCTGATATTGAGCAAGTTAATGTGAAAGCAACGACAACTGAAAAATTAGGATATACCGGGCGAAAAGAAGGTATATCAGTACATGCCGTCGTTTTATTATTATCCTCTCAAATTTCATCAGCAGTCTCACTCAATGGAGGTACTGCTGATGAGTGATAGTCTCGTAAAAAATAATAACCTGCTTGATTTTGCTTATTTGTATGGAAAACCTAGTTCAACGGGTTTACTGCGTAGTGAAATGAGTGACTTTAAAGTCTTTGAACAACTTCCTTTTAAACCTTGCGGTGAAGGCGAACATTTATTTATTCATATTCGCAAAACTGGCGCGAATACTGTTTTTGTTGCTCGTCAGTTAGCAAAGTACTTTTCCGTTAAAGAGAGACTTGTATCATATGCCGGTTTAAAAGACCGTTTTGCTGTTACTGAACAATGGTTTGGCATACATGTGCCGGGTAAAAAAGAATACGATTTAAGTGATTTAGCTATCGATGGTGTCGAGGTCATTTCTTATGCTCGTCATAATAAAAAGCTCAGAATTGGTGCACTATCGGGTAATCGTTTTGAGCTAAGGTTACGTAATGTCAGCAATGTTGATGAGTTAATGAGGCGCTGGCATACTATTGCCGCCTTTGGCGTTCCTAATTATTTTGGTGAACAACGCTTTGGTATTGATGCGGGTAATATTGAAAAAGCTCGATCTCTATTTTCAGGGACAAAAGTAAAAGACAAGAAAAAACGCGGTATTTATCTTTCTGCTGCACGCTCAATTATCTTTAATCAAGTTGTCAGTCAGCGTATTGAACAGCAGAAATTCGATAGTTTAACCATTGGTGATGTTTTTATGCTAGCGGGTACACAGTCGGTATTTCTAGCGGATGATATTGATGAAAAAATCGTATCTCGCTTCAAAGAGAAAGACATCGATCTTACCGCTCCTATGTGGGGGGCCGGTAATTTAATGACCCAAGGGGAGTCCTTATTGTTTGAGCAACAAATTGCCGAGCAATATCAGGAGTTTTGTGAAGGTTTACCTCGTTTTGGTTTAAAACAAGAGCGTCGCCGTATTCGATTGAGTTTCACTGAAGGTGATATTAACTCTGAAGATGATAATGTCACCTTATCGTTTTTCTTGCCGGCTGGCTGTTACGCAACAACCATATTACGAGAGTTGCTTGTCTACCAAGATTTGACTGAGCGTCGAGAATAACGGATGAATATTTTATTAAGCAATGATGATGGTGTTCATGCCGTTGGTATTAAAGTGCTTTTTGATGAACTGTCTAAGTTTGCAAAAGTGACTGTTGTTGCCCCAGATCGAAATTGTAGTGGCGCCAGTAATTCGCTGACGTTGTTAAATCCATTACGCACCCATACTCTTGAAAATAACTTTATTTCAGTTAACGGTACACCCACTGATGCTGTACATTTAGGTATTAGCCAAATGATGGCGACACCGCCAGATTTAGTTGTGGCGGGTATTAATCATGGCGCAAATTTAGGTGATGATACTTTATATTCAGGAACAGTAGCTGCAGCAACAGAAGGGCGTCATATGGGCATGCCCGCTATTGCTGTGTCACTAGTTGGTAAAAGTGAACAATATTATCAAACGGCAGCCGTAGTAACGGCTAAATTGATCCAACGCTTAGCATCACATCCTTTACCTGCAGATCAAATATTAAATATTAATGTACCTGATCTGCCACTTGCACAATTAAAAGGTATTAAAGTGACTCGCCTAGGGCATCGTCATAAAGCTGAAGCAATGAAGAAACAAAAAGATCCTTGGCAACGAGATATCTATTGGTATGGATTACTGGGTAAAGAGCTAGATGCCAGTGAAGGCACAGATTTTCATGCAATAGCCAATGGTTATGCCTCGGTGACACCATTAACGGTTGATATGACTGCACATAAGAGTATCGAAAACATAGCAACGTGGTTAAGTGAAGTGTCGTTTTGAGCAAGTAATTTTTGTATGTTAAATAATCAGAATTTAAGAATTAAAATGAAGAGCAGAATATGAATGTCAGAGTAAGAAGTCGTATCGGTGGTAAGTCCAGCCGAAGTGGAGAAATACTGGCGCAAAAGCTACATGATGAAGGCATTGTAGATCTGGATGTATTACAGGCTATTGCCCGAACGCCAAGGCATATTTTTGTACCTGAAATTCTTGCTCATAAAGCTTA
>JABSOX010000007.1:27611-35286 GCA_013215655.1 Colwellia sp. | reverse complement strand
ACAACACTGGTGGCTATCACTTTAACGGCAATTGATGATAACAAAACCAAATTACAATTAAACCATAGTGAGTTTACTGAAGAAGGTTTTCGTGATCATCATAAAGAAGGTTGGCATGGCTGTTTAGCAAACCTTAAAAAAGTTGAGCAAAAAACCGCTGATATTAACGGATAATCAAGTATCAGCGGTATAGATTTTGCCTAAATACGTGTGGTAGCTATAACTATGCTTGGTAACCAAAGGGGTCGTCAATAGAATGTGACGGCTCAGTAAACCATTTAGCACCATCTTCAGTCATGTAAAAATGATCTTCTAAGCGAATACCAAATTCATTGGGTAGTACCAACATCGGTTCATTGGAGAAACACATACCAATAGCAAGTGGGGTATTATCACTGCGAACTAAATAGGGCCATTCGTGAATGTCTAAACCTATGCCATGACCCGTACGATGTGGACAGCCGGGTGTTTGATAGTCGGGTCCCATATCTTGTGTTGCTAAATAGCTTCTTGCGGCAATATCAACTTCACCACAGGCAACACCAATCTGCGCGGCATCAAAGGCTGCTTTTTGCGCCATTTTTTCAATGTGCCACATCTTACGTTGACGATCATTGGCTTGTCCAAAAACATAAGTACGGGTGATATCTGAATTATAGCCTTCTAGCTGGCAGCCTGTATCAATAAGTACAATATCATTCATTGACAGTGTTTTTGGTGTTTTAACGCCGTGTGGATAAGATGAGTCTTCGCCAAAAAGTACAATACAAAAATATGAGCCTGCTGGAATGCCTACCTTGATGTGTGCTTGATTGATAAATGAGCTGACTTCTTGGGTACTGATCCCTTCATAAAGAATTCTTGCTGCCGCTTTATGAACTTCCATCGTCATCGTTTTTGCTTGCTGTAATAAAGCCAATTCGTTAACTGATTTCTGTGCGCGACAACCGGCTGTGATCTCTTTTGCATCAACTAATTGATAATCTTTGTTTTGTTGATTTATGCCATTAGCGATGAAAAAAGCGGTCGACTCATCAATGGCTATTTTTCCTGAAGTGATGCCAATTGAGGATAAAACGTCTACAAAAAGTTGATATGGACTTTGATGCTCTTGCCAGCCATGAATTTCACCTTTAATCACCATATATTGATTTAACGTATTTACTTCAAAATAAGGCGCAATGTATTGAATATCACCTTGTTGAGGAATAATAGCACCGACCATTCTTTCACTGGCGTACCAACGGGTGCCGGTAAAATAGTATAAATTTGTACCGGCATTTATGTAGGTAGCGGCAACGTTATTTTCTTGCATTAATTGCTGTGCTTTTGCAATGCGTTGTTGAAATTCTTCTTTACCGATCGGACAACTATCTTGGGTCATATCGGTTAATTTTTCTAATTCGATAGCGGCAGTTGAACCACCAATACCTAGAGGCATTTCTGTGCTCATGGAAGACCTTATGCAATTTTTATTATGATAGCGCAAGTATGACATGAAAACTTTACATTATACAATATACAATAAATAATTGAGTATCGGCTTAGCTAAATGATGAAAATCATGCCAATTGACTTGATAAACCTAAAGCTTCTTGATAAAGATCAGGATCGCTATCCTGAAAGTGTTTTACTCTGTCTAAAGCTTGTGGAAGGTTGTGATTGGCCGCATTAATTAACCAAGCTAAACCCAGAGGATGGTTTTCTTGTGTCCCTTCACCTAAGAAAAATGAACGACCCATAGCCCCCATTGCTTTGATATGACCTTGTTTGGCTGCTTGTTCAAACAATAAAAAGGCTTGTTCACTTTCACCCGTTTGTCTTTGTAAAATAGCTTGGTCGAAAAGCAGATCATCTTCTTTAAAATCGCTTGCAACATTGGCTTTTGTTATTAATTCATCACTATTTACATTATCTTCTGTATTGGCCTCTGTACTGTTTTGTATATTGCATTCTGCTACAGGGATATCTTCAATACTCGCTATAGATGATTGGATTACATCATCAACATCATCTTGTTTATGAGCAATGCCTGCTGCGATTAAATCACGAGGTTGAACACGAACAAAATCATCATTTGAAAAAACTTCTTTAATATCTTTACGTTTTTCTTCAAGAAGACGACCCATCACAGCATCAAAACGACCACTTAATTGCTCTATGGTTGTTTGTTGTTTTGTAATTTGCTGACGGTAGTATTCTACGTCATTTTTTAGTTGGTCAATTTGCTTATCTTGTAGTGATGATTGGTTGAGCTGTGCTTGGTTAAGACTAGTTATAAGCGCTTGGTTAGCTTGGTCGAGTCGACATTGTTGTTTTTCATTATATTGTTCAAAGCGGTTTAGTTCTAGTTGAATATCTTCTTTGTTATTATTTTTTGTGCTCTTAAACCAGCTAAACATGGAGTTTGATACCTTATGATTATCTGCAAGCATAATTTATGCTTTTATTTATTCTTGTACACTAACCATAATAAGCGTTAATTAAAAAATCAAATATTGAAGCGCAAATAATTCTAATAGTGTGCTTTCCCGAATATCTTTAATTGGTACTTTGTACTAACTCATTAAGTCCACATTGATTGTAGGTCATATTTAATAAGGGATTGTAAATTATAATAAAAAATATTCTGTTTTTTCTAGGCAGAAACTTGCAGTTTACCATTTTTGTCATATCTTTTAAGTAAGTTAATAATAAATTGCTTCTAGGAAACGGATTTTAATGTACAAGTTACCTGCACAGCTCACTATTTCACAAGTTGAAGAATGTAAAACCGAATTACTCCAATTAATTGATGATAACGACGTTATCAGTTTTGATGACAGTGATGTTGCCAGTATTGATACTGTCGGCGTGCAATTGTTATTAACGACTGTCACTTACATAGCATCACAAAATAAAGAGTTGAAATGGATTTCGTCATCTTCAGTTATTCAAGAAAGTGTCAAACAGCTGGGGATCAACGAAACCATTTTAAATCAATACCTTATTGCTTAAGTTAATGCGTAGCATTTACTTCTTATATTCATCTTAAAGAGGAACTATACATGACCAAAATATTGGTTGTCGATGATTCTAACTCTATTCGCGACATGGTTAGTTTCACTCTAAAAAGTGCAGGCTATCAAACAGTTGAAGCTGTAAATGGTAAAGAAGGCCTAGATAAAGCCCAAACGGAAGCTTTTGATCTGGTTATTTCTGACGTTAATATGCCGATCATGGATGGCATCGAACTGTGTGGTGAACTTCGCAAGTTATCCAACTTCAAATTTACCCCTATTTTGATGTTAACCACGGAAAGTTCCGGCGATATGAAACAACGTGGAAAATCAGCAGGGGCAACAGGTTGGTTAGTTAAACCCTTTAATCCTGAAAAATTACTAGCAACAATTAAACGCGTCGTAAGGTAGATAATTATGAGTATTGATCTCTCACAATTTATTCCAAGCTTTTTAGAAGAGAGTTTTGAAGGGCTAGAATTGATGGAATCAAGCTTGCTTAATCTTGAGCAAGGTGACGACGAAGCAATTAATTCTATATTTAGAGCGGCACATTCAATAAAGGGTGGTGCTGGCACATTTGGTTTTAATGATGTCACTGTATTCACACATTTAGTAGAAACGCTACTTGATGAAATGCGTGATGGTCGTCGTAGTATAGAGCAAAACGATGTTGAAATATTGTTAGGTTCCGTTGATTGTATGCGCCTACTTATCGAAGCCATTCGGGATGAAACAGACTGCGATACCACCAAAATTGAAGAAAACACTAAGTTACTTGAAAAAACACTCGCGATTGAAGAAAGCTCTGCTAAAACCGAAGGTGATAGCAACGCGGAAACTTCGAGTAGTGAGCCTAATCAAGGTATTTCGGTTTGGCAAATAGACTTTGTTCCTGAACATCATTTAGTACAAACCGGTAATGACCCTTTATTAATTTTTAGTGCATTAGCAGAACTGGGTGAGATTATTGTTGTAGCAAAAACTAAAGAACTACCGCTATTAAATGACATTGACCCCGAAGAACTATATCTCAGTTGGCACATTACCCTGACTACAGAGTCAACAGAAGCAGACATTAAAGAAGTTTTTGAATGGGTAGAAGATGAATGTTTACTTACCATTACCCAAGAAAAAGCGATTATTGATACGCCGCAAGATGACGTAACTCAACAAGACGAAGCAAGCACATCAAACACTACGATACCCGAACAGCAAGACTTAGCAAAATCTGAAATTAAAAGTGCTAAGGCAACAGATACCACCCAATCTTCAGACAAAGCCGTACAAAAACCTAAAGCTGAAACCGTTGGTTCAATTCGAGTTGGCGTTGATAAAGTTGATAGTTTAATTAATTTAGTGGGTGAATTGGTGATTACCCAATCAATGTTATCTGAGTTAGGCACTGATTTTGATATTTCAAAAATAGAACGTTTAACCTCAGGATTAGACCAGCTTTTACAAAATACCAAAGAGTTACAAGAAAGTGTGATGCGTATTCGGATGTTACCAATCAGCTTTGCCTTTAATCGTTTTCCACGATTAGTCCATGATTTATCGAAAAAAACAGGTAAGGATATTGAGCTTATCTTAAAAGGTGAACAAACCGAGTTAGATAAAACTGTTATGGAACAAATTGGTGATCCCTTAGTGCACTTAGTGCGTAATGCGGTTGATCATGGTATTGAAACGTCAGAAGTCAGAATTGCTAACGGTAAACCCGCAAAAGGTACCATCACCCTTGATGCTTATCATCAAGGAGGCAATATCGTTATAGAAATTAATGATGATGGCGGTGGTATTAATCGCCAAGCGGTATTAAACAAAGCAATCGAAAAAGGCATTGTTGAAGCAGGTACCAGCTTAACCGACAATCAAGTATTTGATTTGCTTTTTGAACCAGGGTTTTCAACGGCTATAGAAGTCAGTGATATTTCTGGTCGTGGTGTTGGCATGGATGTGGTGAAGCGTAACATTCAATCCCTAGGTGGACGCATTCAAGTTCAATCTGAGGAAGGGAAAGGCAGTACCTTTAAAGTGAATCTTCCACTTACCTTGGCTATATTAGATGGGCAATTGGTGCGTGTTGGCACTGAAACGTACATTATCCCATTGATCACTATTGTAGAGTCTTTACAAACACAAACAGAACTTATTAATAGAGTATCAGGTGATATGGTGCTCTATCGCCTTCGCGAAGACAATGTTCCGGTACTACCTATTTATAAACTTTTCAATATTTCTGCAGACAGTGAAGACGTTGAACATGCCTTATTAGTGGTTGTTGAAGCAGATGGTCAGAAAGTTGGCTTGATGGTTGATGACTTATTAGCACAGCAACAAGTGGTCATTAAAAGTTTAGCCGATAACTATCAACAAGTTGAGGGGATCTCAGGTGCCACAATTCTGGGTGATGGCTCAGTAGCGATGATTTTGGATATTCCTGGCATTATTACTGCCGCCTTGAAAATGGCGCAACAAACACATACAACCCGTAATCATCAACAAGCCGTAGGAGTTATTGCCTAATGGATATACAAGAACTGGCAGCAGAGATTGAAGTAGAAGGTGAGTATGCCATGGAGGGTATTGACTTTATCTCTAGTGGTGAACAATTCCTGACATTTTTATTAGCTAAAGAACAGTATGGCGTTGAAATTTTATGTGTTGAAGAAATTAGAAGTTGGGAGCATCCAACAAAAATTCCTAACGCAGCCGGTTATATCAAAGGTGTGATTAACATGCGCGGTAACATCGTGCCTATCGTTGACCTAAGAATAAAATTTAATATTGGTGAACCGCAATATACAGATACCACCGTTGTCATCGTCTTAACCGTTAAAGGTGATAGTAAGTCACGAACGATAGGTTTTGTTGTTGATGCTGTTTCTGATGTTTTAAATGCCGATGAAAAAGAAATTAAAACCGCGCCATCGTTTGGCGGATTTGTACCCGAGCATTATGTCAATGGTTTAGTTAATGTCGGTGAAGGTGTGGTTACTTTACTCAATGTGGAAGCATTACAAACCATTGAACCACACCAATAACCAGTCAAGGAAATAACCATGGAACAAGAAAGAGAGTATCTAACCTTTATTCTTAATGGTGAAGAGTTTGGCGTTGATATCTTATGTGTACAAGAACTTAGAGTTTGGAGTTCGGTCACCGAGCTACCGAATAAGCCCAATTATATTAAAGGCGTAATTAACCTGCGGGGTGTCATTATTCCGATTATTGACTTAAGACTACGTTTTGGTCAAACACCACTTGAATATAACGAACAAACCGTCGTTATTATCCTTCGAAATCAAGATAAAAAACGGCCGATGGTGGTGGGTATTATTGTTGATGCGGTATCAGAAGTTTATAAACTTGATCATAAAGCCATTAGAAAACCTCCTGAATTTGGCAATAGCATTGAAAGTTGCTTTTTAGAAGGATTAGCGTCAATTGAGGAAAAGCTCATTATTTTATTAGATAGCAATTCCTTATTAAATCACGATGAACTGTATACCGTGAATAAAGAATCTGTAATGGCCAATGACTAAAGTCAAGAGTCCACAAGTAAAGTTAAGAGTCCACAAAAAATAATACATGATGGAGTACGTATAATGACCCCCAAACAAATAAGTTTAGTGCAAGAGTCTTGGAAAAAAGTTAAACCTATCGCGCCACAGGCTGCGGAGATTTTTTACAATACCTTGTTTGAAATGGACCCATCAGTAAAGCCTTTATTTAAAGGCGATATCGTTGAACAAGGCGTTAAGCTAATGACCATGCTTGATACCGCAGTAAGTCTATTAAATAGTCCAGATAAATTAATTCCAGCCGTACAAAAATTGGGAGCGGGTCATGTCAATTACGGCGTGACAGCTGCTCACTATGACACGGTTGGAGCCGCTCTACTTAAAACACTAGAAATCGGTCTAGGTGACGCTTTTACAGCTCCTGTAAAAAAGGCGTGGACAGCAGTATATACCGTGCTCGCAAAAACGATGATCGAAGCTGCAGAGCACGCATCATCGGCACAACCCAATAAATCGAAAGGAAAGAATACTGCCATGAGCCAAGATAATCAGTCAACTAGCATTGATAATGCACTTGCAGCGCGTTTACAAGGCGCTTTAGACCAATCGGCCACGCCATTTATTATGGTCGATCGAGACTTTTTTATTAACTATGCGAATCAGGCAACGTTAGCGTTGCTTAAAAAGCATGAAGCCACATTTGCGATAAAGTGGCCTGGCTTTACCGCAGATCCTGATAAAATCATTGGTACTAATATTGATGGCTTTCACGAAAAACCCGAACACCAAAGAAAGCTTTTAGACGATCCTGCTAATCTTCCTTATACCACGGATATAAGCATTGAACATCTAACCTTTGAACTTAATGTTAGCGCCATTAATGATACTGATGGTAATTACATTGGTAATTCCTTGGAATGGCAAGATGTTACCGAGGCGAGAGCATCAGCAGACTCAGCAGTGCAATTACAAGGCGCGATTGATCAGTCTGGCACCGCAAGCATGATGATCGACCGTGATTTCTTAATCACTTATGCCAATGACGCCACCATGAAGATATTAATAGAGCATGAGGAAACTTTTGCTAAGGTATTCCCAGGCTTTAAAGCCGACCCAGAAGCAGTCATGGGTACGTGTATTGATGTTTTC
>JABSOX010000007.1:6755-27511 GCA_013215655.1 Colwellia sp. | reverse complement strand
CAACGTAAACTACTGGCCGATGAAAGTAATCTACCGTATCTCACCGATATCAATGTCGCGCATTTAACCTTTTCGCTGAATGTCACTGCCGTGAAAGACGCACAAGGTAACTACATTGGTAATGCGCTGGAATGGCAAGATGTCACCAATTTACGAGCACAAGAAAACAAAGCGGTGCAATTACAAGGGGCAATGGACCAGTCCGGTACGGCAACCATGATGATTGACCGTGATTTCTTAATCACTTATGCCAATCCAGCGACGTTTGCTATTTTAACAGAGCATGAAAAAACCTTTGCTGAAGTTTTCCCAGGCTTTAAAGCGGATGCAGAAGCCGTCATGGGTACGTGTATTGATGTCTTCCATAAAAATCCAGAGCATCAACGTAAACTACTGGCCGATGAAAGTAATCTACCGTATCTCACCGATATCAATGTCGCGCATTTAACCTTTTCGCTCAATGTTACCGCCGTGAAAGACGCACAAGACAATTACATCGGTAATGCGCTGGAATGGCAAGATGTCACCAACCTACGGGCACAAGAAAATAAAGCGGTGCAATTACAAGGCGCAATTGATCAGTCGGGCACACCGACGATGATGGTCGACAGAGACTTCCTTATTACTTATGCCAACAAGGCTACCTTGGAACTATTGGCCAAACATGAGGCAACTTTTGCTAAGGTATTCCCTGGCTTTAGAGCAGATGCCGAGTCGGTGATGGGTACCTGTATTGATACTTTCCATAAAAATCCAGCCCATCAACGTAAATTACTCGATGATGTCAGGAATTTACCATGGCAAACCGATATCGATGTGGCTGACTTAACCTTTGCATTAAACGTTACCGCAATAGTTGACGCCAATGGTAACTACATTGGTAACTCATTAGAGTGGCAAGATGTCACCGAAGCCAGAATTAAATCTGTTGCGGTGGGTCGCTTGAGTTCCACCATGGAGGGCATGACCACTAACGTGATGATGGCCGACATCAAAGGTAATATTGTATACGCTAACCCTGCAGTTAAAACGATGTTACGCCGCAGAGAAGCGACACTTCGTAGCGTATTGCCAGCCTTTAGTGTGGATACTATGGTGGGTACCAACTTTGATACCTTCCATAAAAATCCGGCACATCAACAAAATCTGTTGGGTAATCCAGCCAATTTGCCGTATACCACGGAAATAAAAGTAGCGGGTTTAACTTTCCAATTGGTCGCCATGGCGCTGAACGATGAAGAGGGTAATCATGTTGGCACGGGTGTACAGTGGATAGATCTTACTGAAGAAAGAGACGCACAAAGCCAGATTGAGAATCTTATTAATGATGCTACCGCTGGTAAATTGGATAGCCGCATTGAAACGGAAGAATATGAAGGCTTTATGAAAGCCTTAGGTGATAACATTAACGGCTTGATGAACGCAGTGGTAGAACCCATTAACGATGCTATTGAAGTTGCCCAAGCTCTGTCTGAAGGTGACCTAACCAATACCATGGACGGTGAATATGGTGGTGAATTCTTAGCACTTGCTACCGCGATGAATGGCTCTATTGAAAAACTAAGTGACATGGTCGGTGAAATTAGGGGAGCGTCTAATAACGTCTTTGATACTTCACGTGAACTAGCGGAAGGAAATTCTGAATTAAGTCACAGAACCGAATCGCAAGCGTCAAGCCTTGAAGAAACCGCATCAGCGATGGAAGAACTGACCAGTACCGTCCAACAAAATGCTGAAAACTCCTCTGAAGCCAGTAAGTTGTCTAAATCCGTCATGGAAAAAGCCAGCAGTGGTGGTGGAGTGGTTAAAAACGCGATTGTTGCGATGAGTGATATTAATAAGTCGAGCAAAAAAATCGCCGATATTATTGGTGTTATTGATGAAATAGCCTTCCAAACAAACCTACTTGCGCTTAATGCTGCTGTTGAAGCCGCTAGAGCCGGTGAACAAGGTCGAGGTTTTGCAGTAGTGGCCGCAGAGGTTCGTAACTTGGCACAACGTTCAGCCGGCGCTGCTAAAGAAATTAAAGGTTTGATTAATGATAGTGTTGAAGCGGTTGGACAAGGTACTAAATTAGTCGATGAAACCGGGCAAACCTTTACCGAACTGGTAACGGCTATTGAAGAAGTGGGCAAAATGATTTCTGATATTGATAATGCCGGTAAAGAGCAAGCCGCTGGAATAAGTGAGGTGAGTGCTGCGGTAAGTCAAATGGATGAAATGACGCAACAAAATGCTGCACTGGTTGAAGAAGCCACCGCGTCAAGTAAATCGATGGAAGAACAATCACAAGCACTATTAGAGCAGGTAGACTTCTTCGATACCGGTGACAATGAGGAAGAACCGGTTAAACGTAGTGCACCAAAAGCCTCAGCCCGTCAAGCCACTAAACCGCAGAGAAAAGCGAGACCAAGCCGAGGAAAAAAAGGTAAAGATCAAGAATGGGCTGAATTTTAGACTGAAATGATGACTAATGTTCGCACTAAGGATAGAGATAGCGCCATTAGTCTCAACAATGCGGAGTTTAACTTCCTTTGTACATTTGTCTACGACTCAACCGGCATAGTACTTAATGAGGGAAAGCGCGAAATGTTGTATCGCCGCCTTTCCCGCATTATTAGAGAAAAAAAATTAGACTCATTTTCAAGTTATTGTCGTTTACTTAAAAAACAACCGGAGCAAGAGCGAGACTTTTTTATTAACGCAATAACGACCAACTTAACCAGCTTTTTTCGTGAACAACATCATTTTGATTACATCAGCCAACATGAATTGCCACGCATTATTAAAAATGGTCAAGCGAATAATAAACGGCTACGTATCTGGTCGTCAGCAAGTTCAACCGGCGAAGAGCCCTATAGTATTGCAATTACCTTATGTGAGGCGATGAAGGCGGTAATGACTCAGTGGGATATAAAAATATTGGCTACCGATATCGACAGTGATGTTTTGGCAAAAGGTCAAAGTGGCATTTATGAGCTGAGTCGTATTGAAGATATTCCAATGAAATTTAAAAAGAAGTATTTTCAAAGAGGTGATAGAGAAAACTCAAGCAATATAAAAGTGAGTCAAGTATTACAACAACTGATTACTTTTAAACACTTAAATCTCTTGCATGAGTGGCCAATGAAAGGACCTTTTGACATTATTTTTTGCCGGAATGTCATTATATATTTTGATCATAAAACGCAACAAGAATTGTTTGCTCGATATTATGAATTGTTAAAACCAGGTGGTTTATTGATGTTAGGGCACAGCGAAAATCTGGGACAATATCAACAATATTTTGAGAATGTAGGTCGTACGATTTTTAGAAAACCCTTGTAAGGATGAATTGGACGATGGCTGTATGAAAGTATTACGAACCAATAATGCTCAGGTAAGACAAATTATGTCTCGTTGTTTACCTGAATTTAAGCATGTAAATCATTATTGGGATAGTCAACGTTCTAAAGTTGTGGCAAAAATATTACCCGGTGAATTTTATATGACTAAATGTGATGTTGCGATAGCAACCACGTTGGGTTCATGTGTTTCCGCATGTATTTGGGATAACAAAACTGGCATTGGTGGGATGAATCATTTTATGTTGCCATTAACCGAAAAAGAAGCCCATGAGGTTGACTGGGGGCAGCGAGGTTTAGCGTCAGACGCAACTCGTTATGGTAATTTTGCGATGGAACATTTGATCAATGAAATTTTAAAAAATGGTGGTAAAAAAATTAATTTACGTGCAAAAGTTTTTGGTGGCGGCAAAGTACTTAAAAAAATGTCAGATGTCGGTGAACGCAATATTGAGTTTGTCGAGGATTATTTGGATATAGAGAACATACCTATTGTCGGCTCTGATTTGGGCTCAGTTTATCCGAGAAAAATAGTATTTGAACCAACCACGGGTAAAGTATTTGTTAAGACTATAGATAATTTACATAACGATACGATAGTGAAACGAGAAACTGAATATCGTACTAGTATTGACCATAAAGACGCGGATGGCGATATTGAGTTGTTTTAGTGAGCTGTATTTAAAGGGATATCTATCGAATGAATAAGATAAAAGTATTAATTATTGATGATTCATCTGTTATTCGTGCCATTGTCAGAGAAGTATTAAGTGGCGAACCAGATATTGATGTTGTTGGTGAAGCAGAAGATCCAATCGATGCTCGCGAACAGATAAAAAAATTAAATCCTGATGTACTTACTTTAGATGTTGAAATGCCTAAAATGGATGGCATTACCTTTTTAGACAACCTAATGCGTTTACGGCCTATGCCGGTAATCATGTTGTCAACATTAACTACCAAAGGCGCTGACATAACATTACAAGCATTAGAGCTTGGCGCTGTAGATTTTATTGCGAAACCCAATATAGATAGATTGCTCGCGACTAAAAATAGTTTTAAAGACTTATTAATCGAAAAAGTTCGCCATGCCGCAAGCATTGACCAAAAAAAGTATAAGCTAAATACTTCGATTACCGTCGACAAAGTGAAACGAATATTGTCATTCTCTGGTTGTAAAGCCGCGAATCACCTCGTCGCTATTGGTGCTTCTACCGGAGGAACAGAAGCTATAAAAACGCTAGTTACGACTTTGCCGAGCAACTCACCACCAGTAGTGATAACCCTACATATACCTGAAACATTTAGTGCTCGTTTTGCTGAACGCATGAATGAAAATTGTGCTGTTCATGTGCAAGAAGCAAGGCATGGGCAAAAAATAAAGACAGGTAATGTTTATGTTGCCCCTGGAGATAAACATCTAAAAATTGAAAGTAAAGGAGGTTCACTTTTCTGTACTCTCGAAGACTCTGAGCCTGTCAATAGACATAAACCTGCGGTTGATGTTCTCTTTGATTCACTGATGCCTATTGCGGCTAATGTTCAAGCTATTTTGTTAACGGGCATGGGCCAAGATGGTGCACAAGGTTTACTTAATTTAAAAAACAATGGTGCAATGACCATTATTCAAGATAAACAAAGTAGCTTAATTTGGGGGATGCCAGGCAGCGCCTTTGAATTAAATGCACATATTAAACAGCAACCATTAACAAAAATAGCTAAGCAAATTCTTAAATATGCCGCCCTAGACCGTAACGATAAGAAAGAGGCTCGAAATGGTTAATTTCCGTTTAACGCTAATTCTTGCAGGTTTTGGACTGACATTATTGATCGGTATCAATGTATTGTTCATTCAAATTCCTGCTATATCTATCGTGACAGTTTTATTGCTTATGGCTATATTCGCTGTGTTTTTTAGAGAACATCAAAGTCAAAGTAATCAAATAATTGAATTACAAGCACAACATGAATCAATAGATGTAGAGATTATTCAACATACTTTTACACAAATGAATACACTTATATCAAAGCAAGTTGTGATTGTGGAAACGGAGCTGGAAAGGGTAAGTGATCTTGTCCGAGATGCGGTGGGTGGAATTTCAGAAAGTTTTAAATATCTGCAAAACCTCAGCGCAGAACAACAAGAAATGATCAATACCATTATATCGAACAACAAAAACATTGGTGATGATGAACATACTACACTTGAGTCTTTTGTTAACGATTCAAGCAAAACACTTGACAATTTTGTCGGTGTCATTATAAACACCAGTAAACAAAGTTTACAAACAATGGTCTATACGGATGAGATGGTCAAACAACTTGAAGGTATATTTAAGTTATTGTCACAAGTTGAGAACATCGCCAGTCAAACTAACTTATTGGCCTTAAATGCAGCTATTGAGGCTGCGCGTGCAGGAGATGCTGGTCGAGGTTTTGCTGTGGTTGCCAATGAAGTGCGCTCACTATCTGTTAATTCATCAGAGCTTAATAATAATATCCGTACTGAAATCTCACTTGCCCAAGCGATTATTGATAAGTTAAGAAAATCAGTCGAAGAGATGGCATCAGCGGATATGACCTCAACCCTTGAAGCAAAAGATAAAGTGGGTCTTATGGTTGAGCATGTTGGTAACGTTAATAGGGAAACCAACTGTGTTGTTGAAGGGCTTGCAACCTTAGCTCCGCAAATAGCAGATACCGTTGCTGTAGGTGTACGTTCATTGCAATTTGAAGACTTAACGTTTCAAACATTAGACTCACTTAAACATAATTTGGTCGCGATTGAGTCATTAAGTCAGCAACTGACACTTTTTGATAAAAACAAAGGGAATTGTACGGAACAATTATTGGATATCCAACAGCAGTGTGAAGACCTAATTGAACATAGCGAGCATGCTGATAGTAACCGCAGTGTCTCACAGTCATCAATGGAAGAAGGTGAGGTTGACTTGTTTTAAATTATTTTGGTTTTGGGAAGAAGTTTTAACTATTTTTTTGATTGGAGAATGAAATGACAGTGAAAAAATTTGTAGGTGAAGATCCAAAAAGTGTATCTATAGCGATAGAAGACCGCTTTGATTTTTCATTACATCAACAATTTAGGGATGCTTATTCAAGTAGTAATAACAGTGGCACCCGCTTTGTTTTAGAACTTGCTAAAGCAACTTATATGGATAGCTCGGCTTTAGGGATGATTTTGTTATTAAAAGACCATGCTGAAAAACTTAGCGGCGAGGTGGTGATTAATAATCCAAGTGAGGCGGTAAATAAAATACTGGAAATAGCACAGTTTCATAAACTGATGACTATTAATGTTTAATCAATCAGGTTTAATCAATAAGGTTTAATAAATAGGGGTTTAATAAATGTCTGACCTTCCTGAAAAACGTAATGCCAAACTTGCACTTGTTGTTGATGACTCAGCAATGCAGTGCAAGGTTTTAAGTGTTTTGTTAAAAGAAGAAGGTTACCGAGTATTTTCTGCTAATGATGGTGCTCGTGGTGTGGCAATGTATATAAAATATAAACCGGATTTAGTGTTGATGGATATCAATATGCCAATCATGAACGGTTATGAAGCGGCACGAAAGATAAAAAGTTTATCGACAGGTAACAGTTTATGCCCATTGATTTTTATTACCAGTATGGACACCGACCAAGCTTTTATTGAAAGTATTGACGCGGGTGGTGATGGTATTTTAGTCCGTCCTTTTTCACCGGCAGTTTTTAAAGCGAAAATAAAATCAATACAGCGAATTAGTGATTTATATCAACAGGTTAAGACTTTACAGCAAGAGCAGCAAAAAGATGCTGAACTTGCTGAACAGCTGATGTCAGAGGTGATCGAATCAAGAAATTATGCACTGGATAAAATAGGTATCGTAAAAAAAGCAGCTGAACTGTTTAGTGGCGATATTCAACTTACGGCATTATGCCCTAATGGCAATGTGAATATCTTATTAGGGGACTTTACTGGTCATGGATTACGTTCCTCTATCGGTGCTATTCCTCTCGCCGAAACCTTTAGAGTGATGACAAAAAAGGGCTTTTCACTTTTTGAAATTATTAGCCAAGTTAATCAGCAGTTATATGATCTATTACCAGCAGATTTGTTTTTATGTGCAACGTTTGTGACTATTTCCTCTCACGATGAATCTGCTTATATTTTTAATGCCGGTTTACCCGATGTTTACGTTTTTTCTGAGCAAGGTGAGATTAAAAATCAAATAGCATCATGCCATCCTCCTATGGGAGTTATACCTAATCTTCTTCCTGATACACAATTAACCGTTATTCCAATCAATGATAAAGACCGGGTGATTTTGATCAGTGACGGTATTGTAGAAGCGCGTAATGAGCAAGGGGAAATGTATGAGTTTGCTCGTTTTGAACAAGCAGCAAAACATGGCGTTATTAATGGCAGTGTCAGTGAAACCGTTTTAACAAGTGTTAATGATTTTTGTCAAGGCATGCCACAAGAAGATGATATTTCATTAATTGATATTCCCTGTGATGGCTGGGAGCAAACTTTTGCTGTGAATAATGCCGCAGAGAATATTGCCGAAGTGCACCTTAATGATTTATATGACGATTCAAATTCTGCATGGCGTTGGCGATTAGCATTAACCGGTGCTCGATTATCCAGTGTAAATCCTATCCCTATGGCAATGAACCAAATAAATGAAATTGAAGGTAATGCTGAACATTGGCAAAGCTTATATACCATTCTAACGGAATTATTTGTTAATGCTTTAGACCATGGAGTTTTGGCTTTAAATTCTGAATTGAAAACATGTCATGAAGGATTTGCTGAGTACTTCAAAGAACGCGAAGCTCGTTTAAAAACATTGGATACCGGGTTTGTTGAAATTCAGCTTAGTTATCATCCCTTTTCAAATGGTGGTCGTGTCAAAATTTGTATACAAGACAGCGGTAAAGGTTTTGATCTTAAAAAGCATTATAAACAGCGTGCGAATAAAATTAATGATGCTCCGATGTTAAGTGGTCGTGGTATCGAGTTAGTTGAACAGTTATGTGAAAGTTTAGAATATAAAGATAATGGTACTTTAGTTGAAGCATCATATGTGTGGACCACATAGTTGTTATTTTAGGTTAGAAAGTGAATAAGGTTTAGGTTTTTTATTTGTTAAGTCTGTAGTTGCCTATGTCGTTCTTATTTATTAATTATTAAAAGGAATGTAGTGATATGTCTAAACCTCTGGTATTGATAATTGATGATGATAGAGATTATCTGGAGTTATTACATGAAGCGTTAGAAGATGATTTTGACGTTCAATGTGCCGCGGATTTAAATGAGGCAGAAGAGATTATTAAGCAACAGAGTTTTTTTGACATTGCTTTGGTTGATGAAAATATCGGTGATGAAAAAGGCTCTGACTGGATCAAAAGTAAGGTTGTTGATAAAGCCGTAGCGACATCATTTGTATTGTATTCAGGCTTGGCAACGGAAGAAGCTATTATCAAAGGATTAGAATGTGGTGCAGATGATTTTTTAGCAAAACCCATTTCATTGATTGCATTGATCAAAAAATTCCACAAACTCATTGCCTATCAAGAAAAAATTAATAATTTTGAGTCTGAATTAAATTCTAAAGACCGAGTCATCAATGTTTCCATGGCTCAGGCTTCTAAATACGGTAGTTGCATGCAACTTACTTCCCGTATTAATCATTGTTTTACATTAGACAAAATACGAGATGAAGTTTTTTCCTATTTATATAGCATGAATTTGGATGGTTGCATCGGCTTTTATCCCATTAATATTAAACCAGAATTTTATAGTTCAAAAAATGGTTATTGTTCTCCTGTCGAAATTGATGTCATGAAGCTACTGAAGGACAAACCTCGGCTTTATCGCTTTGGTAGTCGCACCATTTTTAATCACCCTTTGGTGTCGATTCTTGTCTTAAATATGGAAGAAGGTACGGTAGATACCGATATTTATATTGATGCACTTGCCTCAATTATTGAATGTTTAGGCGCAAGAATTTCCTTTATTGCTTACCAAAGTTCACTAGTGACCGTACAAGAACAAATTCAATTGGCGGTGGGTAAAACTAAAAAAATGATCCAAATATCAAAACATCATCAACAAGAGGTCATGAACGAAATAGTACAGAGTATTGGACAGAGCTTTCATATTTTAGATATGACGGCTGACCAAGAAGATTATTTAACAAATTTAGTTCACACCGCATTAAAAAAACATACCCAAGACGATATTAACTTTATGGAAGTTATTCAGTTATTAGATACGGCATTAACCAGTGTCGACGACTTAGAAATATTAAACAGTCAACAATCAGACGAGCTTGAAGTTATTGATGATGAGGATGAGCTATTTTGAGTGAACTTAATAAGTTAACAATAGATTGTGCTCCTTTTGCTCTTTTTTGTATCGATCTAGCTGGGAAATTCACCGACTGTAATCTTCTAGCGGAAACGCTGTCTGGTTATAGTAAGAATGAGCTACAAGGAAAAACGGTCGAGCAAATTTTTCCAAGTTTTATGGACAAACTAGGATGTCATAAAGCTGAACATACCAAGTTAAATGCTTCGTTAGTACAATCAGTTCTTATTAATAAATTGAGTCAGACGGTTCATTGCACGGTGAATTACAACGATGTAGATAATGGTTATATTCTATTTGTTAACCAAAGTCCTACCTATGAGAATGTTGTTCAACATCCCTTAAAAGGGGCTCATAAAGTCTTAAATGGTATTGAAGAAGCTTTTTGGGAGTGGAATATAGAACAAAACGTTATGTATTATTCTGCACAAGTCATGGCTATCTTGGGCTATAAAGCTGAACCTTTTACGGGACCGATAACGTTTTGGGAGCAACATGTAAATGAGAAAGATTTAAAAAATATCTATCGACAAATAGATGAACATCTTGCTGGAAATCTATCTTGTATTAACCCTACGTATGCCGTTAAAACAAAAAATGGTGAAAAAAAATGGGTTACTTTAGTGGGTAAAATATTTGAATATAAAGAAGATAAACCTTATAAAATGTTTGGCTCTATTAAAGATGTCTCAGAAAATCACCTTTTAGTTGAGCGCTTAGAGAAGCAAAATAATTATTTACTTTTAGCAGAAAAATTGGGGAACTCAGGCCACTGGCATTTTAATATTACTGACCAAACATTATATTGGTCGACCGGGGTTTATGTTATTCATGGTGTAAAACCGAACAATTATCAGCCAACCTTTGAATCTGCATTAGATTTCTTTCTACCTGAAGAGCAACTTAAATTTAAAGCATGTATTGAACAAGCGATTGCCAATAAACAGGGTTTTCATTTTAAAAGTACCATCAAACATGTTTTAGGAAAGAAAGTTAAAGTTGAACTGTTAGGTAAAGCCGAAGTTAATAATAAAGACGAAGTTGTTGGCGTTTTTGGTGTCTTTAGGGACATAACTAAGTCTGAAGATGTCTTTGAAAAATTAAAGTTACTGGCCATGGTTAATTACACCATCAAAGTACCTATTTTCTTTATTGATGACCAAGACAATGTTGTTTACCAAGATTTGTCTCCACAAATGGGTAACAAAAATTCAGTATTGTTTAATTATGTTAATTTTAGCATCAGTGAATATCTTGATTTTAAACGTAAAGCTAAAGAACAAGGACAAATCAAGAAAACAGATATTAGTTTTGATAAATTTAATTCAGTCTTTGATTTATCGGTTACTTATGAAAGTGATGCTGGAATTTATATTTGGATCGTTGAGAATGTCACAGAGAAGTTTCGCAAAGACCAACAACAAATTATTAGTAATCGTTTAGCCTTATTGGGCAATACTTTTGGTAATGTATCTCATGATATCAATAATGTTTTAGGTGTTGCTTTAGGAGCAACAGAAATGCTTGAGTTGAAGTTTGCTCAGGGGGCTCAAGATATCTCTAAATATATTGATCGGGTTAAAAATGCGATTGATAAAGGTAAAGACGTTACCGAAAGGTTATTAGCCTTTACCCGTAAACCTACGGTTAAAATCATTAAATTTGACCCGATGAAAGAAATAGAAGCAAATAAGTATTTATTTAAACAGCTGCTATTAAGTACCATTGATTTTCAGTTAAATATTGACAATGTGCATTGTGAAATTAAGTTTCCGCAAGGAGAGTTTATTAATATCTTACTAAATTTAGTACTCAATTCGCAAGATGCCATCCGTGAAGAAGAGCTCATTGGAAAAATCAAAATATCAGCAAATATTACTGATGAGAACAAATTAGAAATTCATATTGAAGACAGCGGTATTGGTATAAAACAAGAAAATTTAGCAAAAATATTTGATCCATTTTATAGCAGTAAATCTGTAAATAAAGGTAATGGTATTGGTTTAGCCAATGTATATAGCACGATATATAAACATAATGGTGCGATTCAAGTTGAGGGGCATAGTGAAGAACTCGGAGGAGCTCATTTTACACTGATATTTAGTTGTCGTGTCACTGAAAGTATTATTGTAAAAAAAGTTGAGAAAAAATCAGAGTTAAGCATTGTTGGTAAAAATGTTTTAATTTTGGATGATGAAGTGAGTATTGCCGAGTTTGTTGCTTTATATCTTGAAAGTGAAGGTGTGAAAACTCAACATGCGGTGAATAAACCTGAGCTTATTGAAAAAATAAATAATGGGCAACATTTTGATGTTTTTATTACGGATATGATTTTACCTGATCTTTCAGGACGTCAAGCTGTTGAGCTAGTTAAAGAAAAATTCCCAGACATTCGTATTTATTCAATGAGTGGTTATATTGCAGAAGAAGACAACGAATGGTTATATCCGGTGTTACGTAAACCATTTAACTCGAAAGAATTAACTCAATTTTTAATAGAACATGAATGATTTTATTACGTTATTGACATATCCTTGGGCGTATCTATAAAAATATTAGGCACTTAATTGAATAAAGCTCTATCACCGATTCAAAAAAAATGGCGTCAACTAGCGTGGGTATCTGTGCTGGTCATCTGCTTTATTCCTTTATTATTGAACATTTTGGGTTTTGACTTCGCTTCTACAATTTCACCTATTAATGCTGAAATGCTGGCGACCGGGCAAATACATAGCGAACAGTTGTTTGGTGCTGTTGCCGGTGCTATCCATCATGCATTATTAGAATGGAGTGCTGTTACTTTAGCGACTATGGTGGCCATTGCGTCATTTATGCATTATCGCATTAAACGTGATGTTACTGTGCCAATTATTGGTCTAGCATTATTATCTGCTGGAGCGGTAGATGCTTTTCATACGTTAGCGGCGACTCGTATTATTTCAGCTTCGGCGCCAAATACTGATTTTATTCCTTTTACTTGGGCATTATCTCGAATATTTAATGCACTGATTATGATCATTGCTGCCGTATCAAGTTTATGGCTAAGTAAAAATAGATTAGAGCAACGTGGTGATAAACTAGGGTTTAAAATTATCTTTAGTGCCGCATTTTTATTTATATCGTTAGCGGCTTTAGTGGTCTTTAGCGCCGCTTCAAGTGATTCTTTACCCAAAACAATGTTTCCCGATGCACTGATCACTCGGCCTTATGATGTGTTACCGTTAGCGTTATTTTTATGTGGCGGAGTTTTGTATTGGTTATGGTACAACGATAAGTCATCGGTATTACGTTACGCACTTTTACTGAGCATTATCCCAGAAGTTGTTACACAATTTCATATGGCATTTGGTTCAGTTTCTCTTTTTGATAATCATTTTAATATTGCTCATTTTTTAAAAAATATAGCCTACGGTAGTATTTTTCTGGGGATTTTGTTTGATCTATCCCAGAACAATGCACCTGCATATTTAACAAGTAATCGAGATACTACAGCCGATACTAGTGGTGATATTACAGCAGATACTAGAGGTGATATTACAGCCGATACTAGAGGTGATGTTACAGCAGATGCTCGTTTATTAAAAATTGACTCCACCTCTTCAAGCAAAGTTATTCGATCATTAGCCTTTAAAATCCCACTTGCGGGTTTTGTATTTTCGTTAGTGATATCGTTAATTATCGGTTCAACATTTTATATAGAAAGTAAACAACTTGTTATCGAAAAAGAACTAGAAGAATTAAAAATCGAAAGTCAGGTTATTAAACCTTTAATACAAGGTTTATATTTGCAAAGTGCTAAAGATATTACCTTGATGGCCAATATGCCTCCTATTCAAGGTATTATTAAAGCCATTGAACAACAGAATAATGGTGAGTTGCAACTGTGGCGCCAAAGGTTGCAACTTATCTATTCTGAATTGCTAAAAACCAAACCTATATTTAAAAAAATCAGTTATTTAGTATTAGGTGATAATATTCATTCTGTCGCAAGTGTTGAGCAGCAACTAGGGTCTGTTCGCATTGTTCCAGATAATGAACTTGCCCAAAATGTAACCATTACATCATTAAGTTCTGCCCTAAGTAATGAGGAGTCTCAGGTAACCATTTCTAATGTAGAGTTTATTGGCAATAAACTTACCAGCAACGAGCAAGCACCAAGCTCTATTTTTGTTGGTATGCCTGTTTACTCAAATTCAACCGGTAAAATGTTTGGTATGATCGCCATTGAAGTTGATTTTACTAAATTTATTACCGAATTAAAGGCCAGTTCCTTTCCAAACATTAATTTTTATCTTGCCAATCACCAGCGTGATTTTATCTTTAACCCTGAAGCAAGCTTGGCGCAAATAACGACATCGTTATTTACTGAGTTTCCACATTTACGGTCAGTTATCTCACAAGATATTAATTTTCATGAAATCAATGAAACAAGTATTATTGACGGTAAACCTCTTATAGCCTCATATTCCGCAATAGACTTGTCTGAATTTGGACAACTAGGCTCGCTTCATTTATTGATTAAAAGTAATACCGACAGTTATATTAATGCAGTGAAAAATATGCGTTTAAGGGCTATTTTAATAGGCATATCATTGGCTATTTTAAGTTTAGGCTTGTCAATTCTTGCTTCCAAACGTCTTATCTATCCATTGACGCAAATGACGGATAGCTTGTATCAATATGATGCAAAAGGAGAGGTTGGTGAGTTACCTATAAATGAAAGAGATGAAACCGGTGTACTTGCACGGAGTTTTCATAACATATTGATCAAAATTGATCGTCAATCTGCACAGCAACGTATTGAAACAGAGCGCGCCGAAGATGCCACCAACAAATTACAAGCGATTCTTAATTCAATTGTTGATGCGATTATTAATATTAACGACAAAGGGCATATTATTGCTTTTAATTCGGCTGCCGAGAAAATGTTTGGTTATAAAGAAAAAGAAATTATTGAAGAGAATATTAGTGTTTTATTGCCGAGGGGCTTTAGTCGTGAACACGATGAGTACATGCAAGAGTTCTTAAAGTCCCATGAAACAAAAATTGACAATAAAGGAAGAGAATTTCCGGCCCTACGCAAAGATGGTGAAATATTCACCATGAATTTAAGTATTAGCCGAGTTATGACCACCGGTGGCGTGTTATTCACTTACCTGATCAGAGATATTACCGAACAAAAATTATTAGAGGCGGATAAAAAAAGAAGCATTCAAGAAGCTGAAAATATGGCTTGGCGATTAAACTTTGCTTTGTCAGCGCCTAAAATAGGTGTTTGGGATTATAACATTACGACAGGTAACAGCACCTGGGATGAACGTATGTATATTCTCCATGAGATGGTGTTTAATGATGCATTAATAACTGAAGAGCAATGGTTGTCATTTGTTCACCAAGATGACCTAGAATTGGTGGAAGAGTTTTTAAAATTTTCCTCAATTAACGCAGAAGACTTTCATTTTGAATATAGAATTATATTACCTAACAAAGAAGTAAAATATATAGAATGCCATGCTCAAGTATTAAAAGATGACTATGAAAAGAATATTCGGGTAGTTGGTACAAACCGAGATATTACTGAACAACATAATTTACAGGTATTGAAACAACAAGCGCTAAATATGGCGGAAGACGCATTACGTTTACGTTCAGAGTTTTTGGCGAGTATGAGTCATGAAATTCGTACACCGATGAACGGTGTATTGGGCATGTTAAATTTACTTGAGCAAAGCAAGTTAACAAAGCAACAGCACCATCATGTGCAGTTAGCAAGCTCAAGTGGTCAATCACTTTTGCTTTTAATTAATGATATTTTAGACTTTTCTAAAATAGAGGCTGGTAAACTTGATCTTGAGGTTTTAGATTTTGATATTCGTAGCCAATTAGGCGAATTTGCTGAATCAATGGCAATTAAAGCGCAGGAAAAGGGTCTAGAAATTATTTTGGATGTAACCAAAATAAAATACGCTATGGTTAAAGGTGATCCAAGCCGGCTGAGACAAATTTTAACCAACCTTGTTGGTAATTCTATTAAATTTACCGATTCAGGCGAGATAGTTATTAAAGCCTTTATTAATGAATACAATGACAGGTTACAGCTAACCTGTAGTGTTGCAGATACCGGTATTGGTATACCTGATAACAAAGTAAATTCTTTATTTGATTCGTTCACACAAGTTGATGCTTCAACAACACGTAAATACGGTGGTACAGGATTAGGGCTCGCCATTGTTAAACAGTTGTGTCAATTGATGGATGGTGCTATTGAAGTGATAAGTTCATACGGACATGGCAGTGAGTTTACCTTCACGCTATTTCTGGATAAAAGTGACCTTGCCAGTCAAATGATGCCAAGAGTTGATATCAAAGGGACAAAAATACTGATTGTTGATGATAATTCAACCAATTTGGAAGTTTTAAAAGGGCAATTGGAAATATGGGGAGCGGAAGTCACTCAAGCTCAAGATGGCTTTGCAGCATTAAACATTATCGAACAACATCCAGAAAGCTATTTTAAACTTGCGATATTGGATATGCAAATGCCTGGCATGGATGGTGCAACACTCGGTAATAAGCTACAAGAAGGGCAACGTTCTACAGATATCAAATTGGTCATGATGACTTCTATGGCAGAACGTGGCGATGCCGCTTTCTTTGCTGATTTAGGCTTTTCAGCTTATTTTCCTAAACCGACCACCACGTCTGATTTGTTTGATGCATTATCCGTGGTCTTAGAAAATAAGCAGGCATTAAATGATGCAAACCCACTGGTTACCCATCATAACCTTAGATCTTTAACACAGCATTCCTCAAACAAAAAAGCTATTAATAAAAAAGCACGTATATTGTTAGTTGAAGATAATCGTATTAATCAGGTGGTTTTATTAGGTGTATTATCTAATTTAGGTTTGTCTGCTGATGTCGCGGGCAATGGTTTAGAGGCGTTGGCGGCATTAATGAGCTCTCCAGATGATGCTGCATACCAATTAATTATAATGGATTGTCAAATGCCTGAAATGGATGGTTATGAGGCTACTCGAGCGATTAGAGCGGGAAAAACAAAAGAATTATATAATGACATCCCAATTATCGCGATGACGGCGAATGCGATGAAAGGGGATAAAGAAAAGTGTTTAATTGCTGGCATGAGTGATTATGCAACTAAGCCAGTTGACGCTGAAGGACTCTATGAAAAATTACTTCATTGGATTGGTGAGGACAGCGAAGATAATCAACAAGAAGTTGTTGCCCAAACAGTAACCACGGGAGAAACTTTATCGAAACTAATTTCAGCAGAAGAGCTATCTACGTCAATTAAAAATCAGCAGGAAATCGTTGCACAAGATAAAGACCAAGAAGCTGATTCATCCAATGTTATCTGGGATAAAGAAGGTTTTCTAAAAAGAGTTCGAAATAATGAAAAAATGGCGAAAAAATTAATTGCTATGTTTATTGAAGACATGCCGCAAGTTAAAGATGAACTGTGCACCGCGTTAGCGGATAAAGAGCTTTCAGAAGTGATTTCTTTTGCCCATAAGTTAACGGGTACGACCAGTAATCTTGGCGGTGTAAGTTTGGCAAAACTAACCAAAAACGTTGAATTAAATTCGATAGAAGAAGGTGGAGATAACGTTGAGCAATTAATTAAAAAGATTGAAAAAGAATATAAATTATTTCATCAGGAAATATCTAGTTTTTTATAAAACTTTGTTTTAGTTAAATAATTGCTGTTTTTTCAGGTCGGGCTATAATATAAAAATGGAATGTCGACTCGTAATGGCTAAATTAGTCGCAATCGAATATAGATGGAATAAATGTGAAATCAGAAAAAGATTATAAAATTTTAACGGTAGATGATGCAAAAGACACCTTGATGTTGCTTGAGTTTGATTTGGTTGAACAAGGCTATCAAGTACTCACTGCAGAGTCTGGCGAAGCCGCATTTAAAATTCTTGAAGATGACGTTATCGATTTAATTTTACTTGATATGTATATGCCCGGTATTTCAGGTTTAGCGACATTACAAAAGTTAAAGTCGAGGTCTGAATTGGCCCATATTCCAGTGATCATGTTATCTTCCTCTGATGATGAAGATCAAATTGTTGCTGCTTTGGAATTTGGCGCAGATGATTATGTAACTAAACCATATATTGCCAAAGTTTTGCTTGCTCGCCTTAAAACATCTTTACGTTTAATGGAAAAAACCTTAGAACTTGAATCCTTAGCAAAAACTGATTTTCTTACCGGATTAAATAATCGTGGTTGTTTTGTTGATCTAGCGACAAAGGCGATTAGCCAAGCAAAACGAACAGGTTTACCTTTAGTCATGGTAATGCTTGATATTGATTTTTTTAAACAAGTTAATGATGATTTTGGCCATGATGCTGGCGATAAAGTACTTATCGATTTTTCCAAAGTATTGCTTGAGTGTTTTCGTGACTATGATATTTCAGGCCGGGTAGGAGGCGAAGAATTTGCTGTATGCATGCCGAATACCTCAATTGATAATGCTGTTATTGCTTGTGAGCGTTTCAGAGCCGCATTAGAAGCGCATAATGTTGTTATATCTGCTGATGGTAAGCTGGTCAATGTAACGGTCAGTATTGGTCTGGTAACTCAGCGTAATGGTGAACTTGATTTAGAAAGTTTGTTACATCAAGCTGATATGGGACTTTATCAAGCAAAAGAGAATGGTCGTAATCAAGTGATGATTTGGGATAGTCTTATTGATGACGAATTTAGTGAGTCTGCTGAATTAATTGTTGAAAGTACAAGTGAAGAAAGTTACGACTCAGACGACATCAATATGCCTGTAGAGTTAACTAAAGCCGGTAGTGAGACATCGATAACCGAAAAGTATGCCGGTATAGATTATTCCGTTGGTGTTAATAATGTTTTGGGTGATGATGGACTTTTTGCTGAAATACTCGTTATGTTCCATGAAGATCACTCTCAAGACAAAAACAAAATACAACAAGCGATAATAGACAATGATTATAACGCGTTAAAACATATGGTACACACTTTAAAAGGCGTTGCTTGTTCTATCGGTGCGATGTCGTTATTTAACCTTGCAAAAGCCCTCGATATTGCGGTTAATGAGCAAAATCAAGAGCAATATCAAGGTTTATTTGCTCCGGTAGCAAATGAGTTAGATAAAGTAGTAAATGGCATTGAAGCAACACTGGCAGATAAAATAAATAGCAATAGTTGAGTCGATTTCATTTTAATGTAGGTGAGTATAAGGAGTAATTTAAAATTCGGGTAAAAATGACTTTTTAATCTACAGTAATGTCGATATCAGTTGTGGGTCTACAACAGCAAGGAAGAATTTCATTTTTTCCAACATAAGCTAACGGCTCGCCGTTAGGATAAACAATTTCACCTTTGTTTAGTGTGATTCGACATGCACCACAATAACCATCACGGCAGTGATAGTGAACCTCAATTTTTGCGATTTCTAAACACTCTAATAATGTGCGTGAAGACTCAGTAAAAATTAATTCTTTATTTTGAACCGTTATTTTCTGTTGATGACTTTCAGGCTTAGGTCTTTTCTCTGTGTATTCCATTAATTAGTGATTACCTGTTCTACTTGAAGAATGTAAGGTCAGCATATCTGACGTTTTTATCTTCAAGTAGCGTGAATAGAAGCTAATTACTATGAGCATGGCAAAAAGCCAAATTACTACTTTGATTATAAATCAAAGTCATCAAAATCATCAGAAGAAACGGATGAATCAACTTGACCAACAAGGTAACTTGAAATTTCTGTTTCTTGTGGAGCAACTTGTACGTTATCACTAACAAGGTAAGCATTCATCCACGGGAGAGGATTACTTTTAATATCAAATGGTGCATCAAAACCTATGGCAGTTAAACGTTGGTTACTGATGTACTCGATGTATTGATCTAGTATTGCCGCATTTAAGCCGATCATTGAACCGTCTTTGAATAAGTATTGTGCCCATTCTTTTTCTTGCTCAACCACATCAAGAAAAATTTGCAAACCTTGCTCTTTCATTTGCTCGGAAATTTCTTTCATTTCAGGATCGTCACGTCCTGACATCCAGTTATTTAAAATGTGTTGTGTACCAGTTAAATGTAAAGCTTCATCACGGGCGATAAGTTTGATTATTTTTGCGTTACCTTCTAATAACTCTCGTTCTGCAAAGGCAAATGAACAGGCAAAACTCACATAAAAACGAATGGCTTCTAACGCGTTTACCGAGCATATAGCAAGGTATAGACGTTCTTTTAATTTACGGGTTGAAACTTCAATCGTTTCGCCATCAACTTCATAACTACCTTCACCTTGTGATTGTAAAAGTTGTGTGGTGATAATCACCGCGTCAAAATATTTAGCGATACTTGCTGCACGTTTTAAAATGGCAGGGTTAACCATGATATCGTCAAACACTTCACTGGGGTCGGTAAATAAATTTCTTAAAATATGGGTATATGAGCGCGAATGAATGGTTTCGCTAAATGCCCATGTTTCTACCCAAGTTTCCACTTCGGGTAGAGAAACTAGCGGCAATAACATAGCGTTCACTGAACGTGCGGCCATAGAGTCAAGTAACGTTTGATATTTTAAATTTGAAATAAATATATGCTTTTCAGAAGCGGTTAAACTTTGCCAATCGGCTCGGTCTTTTGAAACATCAACTTCTTCAGGACGCCAAAAAAATGATAACTGTTTTTCAATGAGCTTTTCAAAAGCGATAAAACGTTGTTGATCATATCGTGACACATTGACACTATTCCCCAAGAACATCGGTTCAAGTAGCGCGTTATTAGGGGTTTGGTTAAACGTAGTGTACGACATGTGTTTCTCCTTGATAATACACTTGTTTATTTTGCATATTATCGAAATTTTATTTTTTGAAAGTAACGTTATTATTATTTTTGATGTTTTTAAACTTCAGAGCCATATTGCAATATGACCATGAAGCTTAAGTCTTTATTAGAGTGGTTATATTTTACATGCGCCGCCTGCACAGTCATCATCTTCATCAATCATATTGTCTGAAGCACCA
>JABSOX010000007.1:0-6745 GCA_013215655.1 Colwellia sp. | reverse complement strand
GCGCCGCCTTCTCAGGCTTCATCATCTCCTCCAAGCATATTCTCAGAAGCACCATCACGAGTATTATGGTAATACATGGTTTTGATACCTAACTTATAAGCGGTTAAAATATCTTTTAATACTTGTTTTATGGGCACTTTTCCATTGTCAAAACGGCGAGGGTCATAGTTAGTATTTGCCGAAATTGTTTGATCAATAAACTTCTGCATAATACCAACAAGTTGTAAGTAACCTTCATTACTTGGAATATCCCACAATAATTCATAGCTGTCTTTTAAGTTTTTATAATCAGGTACGACTTGTTTTAATACACCATCTTTACTGGCTTTTATGCTGATCAATCCGCGTGGTGGTTCAATGCCGTTAGTGGCATTTGAAATTTGTGATGATGTTTCTGATGGCATTAACGCTGAAACCGTTGAGTTTCTTACACCATGCTCGATTATGCTTGCACGTAAGCCTTCCCAGTCAAGGTGAAGTGCTTCACCCGTAATATCATCAATGGTTTTTTTGTAGGTATCAATAGGCAGAATACCTTGCGATAAACGTGTTTCATTAAACTTAGGACAAGCGCCTTGTTCTTTTGCTAATTCGTTTGACGCTTTTAATAAATAAAACTGAATCGCTTCAAAGGTACGGTGGGTTAAATTATTTGCACTACCATTTGAATAGAATACGCCATTTTTGGCTAAGTAATAAGCATAGTTTATTACGCCTATGCCTAAGGTTCTACGGCCCATGGTTGCGTTGTAAGCTGCAGGCATTGGGTAGTTTTGATAATCAAGTAAACTATCAAGTGCACGTACAGCTAAGTCAGCTAAATCTTCCAATTCATCTAAACTATCAATCGCACCTAAATTAAATGCTGATAAGGTACAGAGGGCTATTTCGCCATTGGGATCGTTAATATCTTCCATTGGCTTGGTCGGTAGAGCAATTTCTAAACACAAATTGCTCTGACGAATTGGCGCTTGTTTAGGATCAAATGGGCTATGGGTATTACAGTGATCAACATTTTGTAGATAGATGCGGCCAGTACTGGCACGCTCTTGAGCAAACAAAGTAAAAAGCTCAATCGCTTTAATACATTTCTTACGAATAGTGTCATCAGCTTCATATTTTAAATAAAGTTCTTCAAATTTCTCTTGGTCTTCAAAAAAGGCATCATAAAGTCCTGGCACATCACTTGGGCTGAATAAAGTGATCGAACCCCCTTTAATTAAACGGGTATACATCAGTTTATTAAACTGTACACCGTAATCTAAATGACGTACGCGATTCTCTTCCACACCGCGGTTATTTTTTAGTACCAGTAAACTTTCAACTTCTAAATGCCAAAGTGGGTAAAAGAGGGTCGCTGCGCCGCCACGAACACCTCCTTGTGAACAACTTTTTACAGCTGTTTGGAAATGTTTAAAAAATGGAATACAACCAGTATGAAATGCTTCACCATTTCGAATTGAGCTTCCAAGAGCACGAATACGTCCAGCATTAATGCCAATACCAGCACGTTGTGATACATATTTAACAATGGAACTTGTAGCCGCATTAATGGAGTCTAAGCTGTCACCACATTCAATCAATACGCAGGATGAAAATTGACGTGTTGGTGTACGTACACCTGCCATAATTGGGGTTGGTAATGATAATTTAAAGGTTGAAATAGCATCATAAAAACGTTCTATATAGCCTAAACGGGTATCGACAGGATATTTAGCAAATAAACACGCTGCGACTAAAAGATATAAAAACTGCGCGCTTTCATAAATTTCACCGGTAACACGGTTTTGAACAAGGTATTTACCTTCTAATTGTTTTACTGCAGCGTAGCTGAAATCTAAATCGCGTTGATGAACAAGAAAACGTTCCATTTGCTCAAATTCACTTTCGCTATAATCGCTAAGTAAATGTTGATCATACTTGTTATTTTCAACCATGTTTACGACATGAGTATATAATTTTGGTGGCTCAAATTGGCCATAAGCTTTTTTACGTAAATGGAAAATAGCTAAACGCGCTGACAAATACTGATAGTCAGGGCTTTCCTCTGAAATTAAATCTGCCGCCGATTTTATAATGGTTTCATGAATATCTGAGGTTTTAATGCCATCATAAAATTGTATATGAGACTTTAATTCAACTTGTGAGACAGAGACGTCATCAAGACCTTCTGCTGCCCAAGCAATCACTTTGTGGATTTTTTCTAAGTCGATAGGTTCTTTTTTGCCGTTTCGTTTCGTTACAAAGAGGTTGTTATTCATGAAAGACCTGTAATTTAATTATTGTATTATTTGCTCATAAAGAGCATTTATTATAATTATTCCCCCTGAGATGATAAAAACGTGCGAACGATAAATGCACTACATCTTGGGGTTTTCTAAAAACTGATCACAAGATAGTGAGGTTTGAGGGTTATTGCAAGTGTTAAAATAGTGCTATTTTTGTTGACTTTTATTAGAGTGAAAATTCAGTTAGTAATGACTAACGTAGCAACACGTTTTAATATTAATTTATCTGAAACGCAATACTTATTTTGATCTAATTTCTCTCCATATAATTATTATATTAATCTTTTGATGTTTATATTACTTTTTGTAATATAAAGAGTGTTTTGTTTATATATCAAGAGGTTACAAGTGTTGTTTTAATTTTGTTCAGCTTGTTTATAAAATGCTCTTTAAAATATCTAAAGGAGATTCAGCTATAGCACAGGCTTGCCATAAATTGCATTCATCGGTTGCTAATATGTAGCCCCATTTTGCGATAATTGTATACATTTTTGCACGATTACCGGCTTCAATATCTCGAGGCGCATCACCGACATAAATACATTCATTGGCATTAACTGATAACTGTTGGCTTGCATAAAGTAATGGCGCAGGATGTGGCTTACGTTCTTTTAAGGTATCGCCACCGACCATGACCTGACAATTTTTAAATTCATCAAAATATGGTAATAATAAAGACGTTAATCCTTCTGGTTTGTTAGTTACCACGCCCCATGGAATGTCTTGTTTATTTAATTCGGTTAACAATTCACTAATACCCGGATACAAACAGGTATGCACGGCAATATTTTCTTGGTAATGAGCTAAAAATTCTTGTCGTAGTACATCATAATCGAACTCATCAAGTTGTTCGCCAAAACCTAACGCTAATAGTCCTTTTGCACCATTTGATGCTACTGGGCGATAATGTTCTCGTGCGACGGTAGGGAAGTTGTATTTGTTTAATACGTAGTTTAGTGCTTCACCTAAGTCGTTGGCGGTATCAAGTAAAGTGCCATCTAAGTCAAACAAAACGGCTTTAGTTTGTTTTTTCATTATTATCGCTTTTAAATTTTTTGACAGCACAGAATATAATTAACATCGAGCCCTTTGGCTAAGGTATGATTTTCTGTCAACGGATTGTAATGGATACCTGTTGCATCAATACATTTAAGATCAAATGATTCTGCCCATGAAATTAATGTTGAAGGGCGGATGAATTTGTCATGATTATGGGTTCCATCAGGTACAAGTTTAAATAGTTTTTCAGCGGCAAGTATCGCTAATAAATAGGATTTAACGGTTTTATTGAGGGTAGAGAAAAAAACAAATCCACCGGGCTTAACCATTTGTGCGCAGGCTTTAACAATTGATTCGGGATCAGGAACATGCTCTAGCATTTCCATACAAGTAACAGCATCAAACATTTCAGGGCAGGCAAGTGCTTTTTCTTCTGCAGTAATTTTTTGATAATCAACATGAATACCTGACTCTAAAGCATGAAGCTTAGCAACATTAAGTGGCTCGTCACCCATATCGATACCGGTAACTTTAGCCCCTAATTTAGCTAAACTTTCGGCTAAGATACCGCCACCACAACCGACATCGATAATTTTTTTGTCAAAAACCATCTGCATATGTTGCGTTATAAACTGACGGCGCAAGGGATTAATTTGATGTAAGGGTTTAAAGTCCCCGGTAAGATCCCACCACTGACTGGCGATCTTATCAAATTTTGCTATTTCTTGGTGATCAACGTTGAGAATATCTGACATGATGTGATTTTGTTGGATAGCTATTTTAGATGCTTGGATTCTAAACGAAAGTTGAAAGCAAACCTAGTAATTGTTTCGCCCTACGAAGTTTTTTGATTTGGTACTACAAAGCCAGTAGATAACCTACGTTGCGTACTGTTTTAATAATTTGTGGCTCTTTGGGATCATCGCTTAACTTTTTACGCAGACGAGAAATACGTAAGTCTATTGATCGATCAATGCCGTCATAAGGTAATCTAAAAATTTGTTCGTGCAGATATTCCCGTTTGGTAATTGTGCCAACATTTAAAGCGAGCAACCAAAGTAAATCAAATTCTGCGCTTGACAGTAAAACGTCGATAGCCTCATTGGTGACAGTACGGTTACTGGCGTCTAATTTTATTTTTTTACCATAACAGTTAATCGATGCACTACTGGCATTTTGCTGAATATTATTTTGCCTGCGCATTTGTGCTCTAATGTGGGCAAGTAATACTCTGGGTTTTATGGGTTTTGCTAAGTAGTCATCAGCACCAACTTCAAGCCCAGTAACTTCATCTATATCATCGCCTAATGCAGTTAACATGATGATTGCACCTTGAAAGCTATCGCGGATTTTTTTACAAATAGATAAACCATCAATACCGGGTAACATCAGATCTAATATAATAACGTCAGGCTGAAAATTCTGTATGGTTGCCGTGATAGTTTCTCCTTGATGTATAGATTCAATAGTATAACCATTAGATTGTAAATACTGGCCGATCAATTGAGTGAGCTCTATATCGTCATCAACTAGGAGAATTTTATTATTAAAAGGGCTCATTATTATTATCCTATTTATTTTGTTTTCTGGTACCACTAATGGTTTTACTAAAGGTGTTTTTTAATGCTGTAGTAGATAATAAGTTAAGTAAAGCAAACGTTTTCTTTTCACTTGGTAGGTGAAACGTTAACCATTTTTTATAGGGCATACGCCGACAGTTGTCTGCTTTTATACGCATTATAGTTAAATTACTACCTTGCCAAATAAGCTCAAATGAGTCTTTGTTTGTGCAACCATTCGATAGTATTTGTATTTTTAAATTTTCAGCGCTGACAATAACACCATAAATACTCTCAATAATTTTAGAGCGAGCATTTGCGTTAGAATTTTCAGCATTAGAAGCTCCTGAGTGAGTACCGCTTGCTGCGTTACACCCAAGCACTAAAATACTACATAATATCATTGTTTTGACTAAAGGCTTTATCATAGTTTTTATCAAAGTTGAGTATGTTAGGAATAATTAAACCTTACTTCAAGCACGTTAACTAGTGTGAATTTGTAGTGCTATGTAGCTTTATGTTTGTAAATGTATCGGTTTGTAAAGTGATAAAAATATCCTGCTATTTTAAAAACGATAACTGATAAAACCTTCAAATCGATGCCATTCGTCTTCACCATTATCTTTTTCAATATTGTTATATATAAAGTGGCTATTGAAGCCAAAACTTAAATGCTTAGTCAGTTTGTATTTTAACCCGGTGATGACGGACTTTCTCTGTTCATTACTCCAATTTACTTGTTCAGGATCATCAATTTCATAGTGTAATCGATCATAACTGAGTGTGACAAAGGCGCTAAAGGTATTGATATAATATTGCAGACTCATATAAAGGTTAACATTATCGTAACTGTTAAACGGATCTGCAGCGTGTTTTTGTCGATATCGACTACCTAAGCGTAATTTGAAATGCTCGGTTATTATATAGGCATATTCTAGCCAAGGTGTTGCAATTGTTGCGTCATTAATTTGGCTAAATCCGTTGAAAGATTTATGTCGATACTCCAAGCCAAGTTTGATTTGTGCGCTTGTTATGGGCAGAGTTAATGATAATTGAATGCCTTGATCTGATAACTGATGTTTATTATCATTAAAGTGATATCTGCCACGTAACCTTAAATCAATTAGCCACTTATTGTTTTGTATTAAAGCTAATGTTGAATCAACTTTTATTTGACCATAATTATCTTGGTATTCACTGTTAAGCTGTTGTTGATAGAGGGATATGTTATTTGTCCAACGTAACGTACTCTTAGCGCCGAATACATTAATTTGCTGATCGGGTTGGTAGCGATAAATAGCTTTGATTTGCTGGGCACTATAATAGTCATTTTTAGATTCACTTTCTTCACCGCGGGTTAAAAGTGAATCATCGTCAGCTTCATCTATATCGGTGAATTCTTGCCAATCATCAAAGTCACTATATTCATAAACAGGGAACTTAGAGCTAATACTGTCAATGCCGCCGTATACAAACAGCTCCACAGCATAACGATGAGCTGTTCTCTTACCTAGGAGTAGCCTGTTAAGCTTTTTTTGTAGTGATTGTAGTTTTGTTGATTCAACTGGAGATAAAGAGAGTGACTTTAAATGGAGGATAATACCTTGAGCGTTTTCATATTGTTGAAAATTAATATAATTCATCACTAACTCGATATTAACGCGCTTGTGATCTATATATTGTGTTTTAAGTGATTCTAATATATCGAGTGCCTGTTGGGTTTTACCCGCTTGTCTTAATGAAATTGCATTTTTAAGTAGACTAGAATCTTTGGCCTGAGCGGCATAACTATAAGGAATCGCGAACAACGATGTTGTCAGCGTTAATATTAAGAGCATAACGTTGAAAAACGTATACTTAGTGGGGCTATTAAATACTTTAGTAAATAACTTATAGATT
>JABSOX010000065.1 GCA_013215655.1 Colwellia sp. | reverse complement strand
ACAGGTGATCTAGATTTGATTTGTAGGTCGACACGAACGTAGTGAGGCTCGACAAATGTTCGACAATAGGGATTGAATTCTTGTCGAGGTAAACCACGACCTACAAAAAGACATCCATGTAAGAAAAACGAGACCTACAAGGAAGAGTTCGATTCATATCGTTGATGGATTTTTGTAGGTCGACACGAACGTAGTGAGGCTCGACAAATGAAGCTACATTGTCAAATACCAAAAACTAAAGGTATTAGCGACTTCTGTACCATCGTCTTCAAAATATGAAGCAAGTATAAAATCATAGGGGATATAGCAGTAGCCGTTATCACCAAATGCTTCACCTAATGAATTTCGGCAAATAAATACTTGTCGTTCATCATCAAAACCTAAGGTTATAAAAGCATGGCCACCTAAGCGTTTTTCTTGTTGGGGTGGAATATTAATTTTCCCAGACTTGGGGCAGGAAAGAAATGAAAGCGGAATATCTAAGCCAAAAATAAAGGGCACACCATTTAACAAGCATGTTCTAAGTTCATTAATACCGTAATCTGTATTAAGCTTAACAGCGTTAATACGGTTAGTTTTATTGGCTTGAATTTTTGCTAGTAATGAAGGGCGTTCAGCCAAAGTATTGCTGATTAACTCCTTTTTATTGATTAACTCTTGGCTCATCAGTTCTTCAAGCTGTTGATAACACCCATCTTCAACCAGTTGTTCTAATGCTTTAGAGCGACAATCTGTAGGATAAGGCCATAACACTTCACTGCAAACGCCGTATTCAACTAAGGCACTAACACTTTCATCAACAACCAAAGGAACATTATCAGCCAATTTATTTTCAATAAGGCGCATATGATAATAAATAAACATGGTTGAAACGGTTTGACTGCAATGGTCATTGTCATCAAAAAAATACGATTTTTCTTTGAATAAGAGCTCAACGGCAATTGATAACGCGCAGGCGATACACGAGTTGAGTAAACCTTGTTTATGAATGGGGGTCGTTATTAAACTACGTAGATCTATGGATTTAGCTGCGTAGACTGTTTGCAAATTACTCTTCATCTTAGCTTAATACATCATCTTGAGATAAATTCAGATTATTTAAAATAGCAGTTATTATCGATAGATACGAGCGTAGCAAGGCTCGACCAATATCTCTATGGGTCGATTCTATTTATTATGAAAGAAAAAAGCTTAAGCGTTTTGCTGTTTATCTTTTTGCTCATTCTCCTGCTCATGCTGTTGCTTATTTTCAAGTACGGGCGCAACTTTGCAAACATCCTCCATTACTAAGGCCACATATCTAAACGTTTGAAAGGCACTCATCTCTACCATTTGATATTGCTCTTCAGTTAACGGCAGAGCATTTAAGGTCTCAATGATATCTTGGCTATGATGGGCATCAATTTCCGCATGTTCCATTATTGTGCTAAAACCTTTAGCGGGTAGCCCTGACTTTTTAATTAAGTCGTCTACATATGCTATCGTTGGGTGATATACCTCCAAACAAGCAATATAGCCCATAAAGGCTACGGGATGATGGTGTTGCAACCAATAGTATTGTGAGCCTACCAGTGCGGCAACATTAGGCGGCGGTATCCGGGCATACATTTTCTCTTTCGAAATACCCAATAACTCAAGGTCATTGGCATACCAAAGCTCGTGGTCCGTTTCTTCGGCGATATGTTTGGTTATGTATTTGATCAGCGGTGCACTGATAGGATCGTTAGGCATAGTTTTAGCAACCCTTACCACCTCTTGCATCATAGGTACAGTTGCACGCGCGACCATTTGATTGACCCAAATATGTTCAATACATACTTCGGGATGAACGGCCAAATCGCTAAAGTGTGCACTAACATGACGAGTACGCATGCTCATAAAACTTAGGTTTTGTGTTAAACGCTCAAAGTGTTTGAGCGTATTCTTTTCAACAGGCATTAAAGGATAATACCTGCGGTGGTACTTACCGATCTATTACTTAAATTACTGGCTTTTAAATGACCCACTTCTTCTTGTGATAGTGCATCAATGGCCTTGATACTTTCTAGACTCATTGTTTCTTTTTTGATAATGCCTGCTTGGTGTAATTGTTCACTGTTTGATTGGTTGTTGCTCATTACTTTATTCCTTAAAGTGATTGTTTTTTTAGGTGAGATCAGCCAATGATTTTTTATTGACCTATAAAAATATAAAGTAAATTGTTCACATGTCAAGTGATTAAAAAATAGTCAATATCTATTTAGGAATGGAAATTGTAGGTCGTCTTTTGTAGGTCGACACGAGCGTAGCGAGGCTCGACAAATGTTTGAGAAATAAAATGACATGGGATGAATTCTTTGTCGAGGTGAACCACGACCTACAAAAATACATCCATGTAAGCAAACCTCGACCTACAAGGAAAAAGACAAAATTCGATTCGATTTATTGTAGGTCGACACGAGCGTAGCGAGGCTCGACAAATAATTTCACAAAACAACAATAATAAATTTTTCTCTTTAAATTCTGCAACTTGTCAGCTAACTTATGGAGATACGGAAATATTATAAGAATATTTTATATTCAGGAGAAAACTCCATTATGGCTACCGATATCTGTTTAGTTAGCATGCCTTATTCTGCGGTCACCACACCTTCCCTTGCCTTAGGTGTACTTGAGACTTATATAGCTGAGTTTGACCATAAGGTTGATAGTATCTATGGAAATTTAGAATACGCAAAAATTATCGGCTTGTCAGAATATGAATTTATTAATAGCTCCTTTAACGATTATTTATTGGGCGAATGGACATTCTCTAAAGTCGCTTTTGAAAAAAATGACTTAAGTGACGAAGGTTTCTTTGATCTCTTTACTGATTTCACCGCAGAAAAAAGAGCACAAATGCTTGAGATCAGAAAAAAAGCCGAACAATTCGTTGATGATATGGCGATAACTATTCTCGCTAAAAATCCGAAAATAGTTGGTTGTACGTCCACCTTTCAGCAAAATTGTGCTTCATTGGCATTACTGAGAAAACTTAAAGCGGCTAATCCCAATATCATCACCTTAATGGGCGGTGCTAATTGTGAAGGCATTATGGGGCAAACGATCAGTGAAGAGTTTCCTTGGGTTGATTATGTCTTCTCTGGCGAATGTGACGATATTATTGGCAGTTTTATTAATAAATTGATGCTTGATCAACCGATTGATTATCATAATTTACCGCACGGCTTTATCACCCAAAAACATCAGAACTTAATTACCAATGTTGGCGCAACTAAAAAACCACCACGCGCTTATATCTCAGATATGGCAGATGTTGGCATACCAACATTTGATAGTTATTTTAAGAGCTTAGACGAGCTGGATTTATCCGAATATATCTCGCCAGGATTAGTTGCTGAAACATCTCGTGGCTGTTGGTGGGGAGCAAAAAAACATTGTACCTTTTGTGGACTTAATGGCGGCACCATGACCCACAGATCTAAAACTGCTGAAGCGACAATAGAAGAGTTTGCACATCTATCTTCAAAATATAATGTTAATAAATTTTTGATCGTTGATAACATCTTACCCATTGAGTATATGAATACCGTATTGCCACAATTAGCTGATAATACCGATTACAGTCTTTTTTATGAAACCAAAGCAAACCTGAAACGAGTGCATGTCGAAAAGTTAGCTAAAGCGGGCATAAAATGGATCCAACCGGGCATTGAAGGTCTGCATGACGACTTTTTAAAAATCATTAAAAAAGGTACTACGGCAATTCAAAACGTCGCGGCGCTTAAATGGTGTCGTAGCTTTGGCATTAGAGTCACGTGGAATTTATTATGTGAGGCTCCTTTTGAACAAGAACAATGGTATGAAGAAATAGCAGAGTGGTTACCACTGGTTTCTCATCTTCATCCGCCATTCGACCAAATGGCGAAAATTTGTTATCACCGCTTTAGCCCTTATTTTAATAAACCTGAGGAATATGGCCTTACCTTAGAGCCGACTAAAAGTTACCAGTATGTTTACCCATTAGCTAAAGAGAAAGTATTTAATCTGGCTTATTTTTTTATGCAAGCTTCCAGCAAAACAAAAGGCATATATACACTAAACTTCACTTTTAATCCGGCATCACCGGCACATAAGAAAGTACAGGGTTTGTTAGATCATTGGAGTAATACTTGGCTTGATGGCGCTATTCCGATGTTATTTATGGCTGATCACGGTGATACAATTATCATTATGGATAGTAGAGAAGTTGCCACTAATTTCACTCATATACTCAGTGGTTTAACCGCTGAAATATATCGACTAGCTGCTGAACCTATCCCAAAAGGGCGGTTATTGGTTAAGGCTAAAGAGCTGCATCAACAAACAGATAAACCCTTTTGTGAAGATGAATTTGAACAGTGTTTGGCATTTCTTGTTGATAACAAATTAATGCTGCACTTAAGTAAATGTTATATAGCGTTGGCCTTTGTTGGTGAATCACCGGAAATGTTAGAAAATAAAGACTCGCCGGGCGGCAATGTTGATTTGGAGAAATTGGCAAGTCATTCGTAACTTGTCGAAGTTCAGGTTATTAGTTCCCGATATATTTTGTAGGTCGACACGAGCGTAGCGAGGCTCGACAAAAGTGTGATAAAAGGTCTTTGCTTTGGAATTTTTGTCGGGTTGGGGATTGAATTCTTGTCGAGGTAAACCACGACCTACAAAACTAGATCCCTGTAGGTAAACTTCGACCTACAGTAGATTATATATTCGATAGATTTTGTAGGTCGACACGAACGGAGTGAGGCTCGACAAAAGGAAAAAATTACAGCTTATTTGTTCCCGACATTAGCTAAGTACTTACATCCATGTAAGCAAAAATCGACCAATATCACTACGGGTCGATTTTATTTATGATGAATTAAATAAGAAAAAAGAGTTAAGCGCTTTTCTGCTTATTTGCCTGCTTTGGTGCTATTTTACAAACATCTTCCATGACTAATGCTACATATCTAAAAGTTTGGAAAGCACTCATTTCTACGATTCGATATTGCTCCTCTGTTAACGGCAGAGCATTTAAGGTTTCAATAATATCTTGGCTATGATGAGCATCAATTTCTGCATGTTCCATAATGGTACTAAAACCCTTAGCAGGCAGCCCAGATTTTTTTATCAAACCTTCTACATATTCTACTGTGGGATGATAAACCTCTAAACAGGCTAAATAGCCCATAAAGGCGACTGGATGATGATGTTGTAACCAATAATGTTGAGAGCCTACCAACGCAGCGACATTTGCCGATGGCATACGAGCATACATCCGCTCACGTGATATACCTAAAAGTTCTAAATCGTTGGCGTACCATTGGTCGTGATCGGTTTCTTCGGCAATATGACGGGTTATATATTTTATCAAGGGTGCACAAACAGGATCGTCAGGCATCTTTTGTGCGGCTTCAACAACCGCCTGCATTAAAGGCACCGTTGCGCGCGCAACCATCTGATTAACCCAAATATGTTCTATACATACTTCCGAGTAATGAGCCAGATCAATAAATTTTTTATTGATTGCACCGGCACGAGCACAATATAAACTTAAACTTTTTGTTAAGCGCTCAAAGTGAGTATGAGCGCTATCAGTGTTGGCCATTAAAGTACGATACCAACGGGTTGTCCGCTGTCTTTTTGGACTTTTTTGTTTATTGCTTTTAAATGCTCAACTTCTTCTTGAGAAAGTTGGTCGATAGCTTTGATGTGATCTTCATGTAAATCGTCTTTGTTAAGAGCGCCTTCTTGATGAAGTTGATCGGTATTACTTTGTTTATCAGTCATATTATTTCCTTATTTATTTTTTTAGATTTATTGATTTGTAAGTAAATTTTTATAGTTCTATGTATTAAAATAAATTATTACCTTAATTGTTATAACGTTAAGCTTTACTTTTTGCAACATTTAATGACAATAGAGTAAAACAATAAAAACTTATGAGTTTTCAATGCGTCCGTCACTATTTTTTCTGATTTTATTTGTTTACCTGTTTGGTAGTTCTTATGATTTAAGGGCTGCAAACAATGCTTTATCTTTTAATCACTTCTCCACCTCACAAGGATTGTCACAGGCGACTGTTCATACAAGTATTTACGACAGTAACGGTTTTTTATGGATTGGGACTTCTGATGGCTTAAATCGATTTGATGGTTATCAATTTACAATATTTCGTCATGATCCGGATAACGAAAAAACAATATCTGACAATAGCGTCCTGTTTATTTTGGAAGATATGGATGGTTCGTTATGGTTTGGTAGTAATGGTGCAGGGGTCAATCGATATGATCAAACCATGAAAGTTTTTACGCGACTGCAACATGAACCCTCACAAATAAATAGCATCAGCAACAATGTAGTGCAAGCAATCGCTCAAGATAAAAAAGGTTTTATCTGGTTTGGGACTGCTTATGGTTTAAATAAATTTGATAAAAAACAGCAACGTTTTGTTCGTTATTTTCATCAGCCCGATAATAAAAATAGTTTACCTGCTAATAATATTAGCGCACTTACTATAGATTCAATGGGCAAATTATGGGTAGGCACTAAACAAGGGCTAAGTTATTACGATGAGAATAAAGACCACTTTATTAATATTGACTTAGGTAATAAACAATACGCGATAACCGCGATTAAAGAAGCTGGCAAAGGCAACTTATGGCTTGGCACAGAACAAGGCTTATACCAGTATGATCCCAAAACTGAAAAAATACTTGAGAATGAAAATTTTAGTGAATTAAATAATCGCTTTATTAGCGCGTTATTACCCACTAACCATGATGAGTTGTGGATCGGTACTAAACAAGGCGGCGTTAAATATAATATTTATACCAATGAAATGATGGATTTTAACCATCAAGCGGATGATCCAAAAAGTTTAAGTCATGATCAAATAACCACCTTGGTCAGTGATGGTGCTGGTGGTATATGGATTGGCACCTTTGCCAATGGATTAAATAGACATGATCGTAGCAACGCTCAATTTAATCATAGCCAAAGTGTGCCTAACAATAACCAGAGTTTAAATAGTAACTTAATTATAAGTTTTCTTGAAATTGCTAATAAAAACCTACTAATTGGTACTTACGATAGTGGTCTTAACTTACTAAATCAACAGACTCAAAAGTACCAATACTTTACACATAACCCTGAAAATACTAACAGTTTAAGCAGTAACGCAATTTCGGCTATGAGCCAAGAAAGTACCGATATTATTTGGCTCGGTACTTTTGGTGGTGGTTTAAATCGTCTCAACCTTAAAACCAAACAAGTGAGCCGTTTTCAACATAACGTAAATAATAAATACAGCTTAAGTAATGATATTGTTCCAGCGATGTTAAGTGATGGCAACGACACTTTATGGCTAGGCACTTTAGGTGGCGGCTTAAATCGTTTTAATAAAAAAACGAAAAAATTTCAACATTATCGAGCCGATAAAAACAATCCCGACAGTTTGTCTGATGACACTATTTGGAGTTTACACAAAGGTGATGACGATATTTTATGGATAGGCACTGAAAATGGCGGTTTAAATAAATTTAATCTTAAAAGTTTAAAATTCACCAGTTATCAGTTTCAAACAGATAATATTAATAGCATAAGCAATAATCATATTTTATCTATCTATCAAGGTAAACGGGGTATAGTTTGGCTAGGTACGCAAGGTGGCGGCTTAAACAAGTTTGACCACAAAACCGAAAGATTTATTCATTACCGTGAAAAAGACGGTTTGGCCAATGATGTGGTATACGGTATTTTACCGGATGAACAAGGTAATTTGTGGCTGAGTACCAATAATGGTTTATCCAAGTTTAATCCCAAAACAGAAGTATTCAAAAATTATGATGTAAGTGATGGTTTGCAAGGTAATGAATTTAATGGCGGCTCGTATTACAAAAGCCGCAGTGGCGAATTGTTTTTTGGTGGCCTGAATGGTTTCAACCACTTCTCTCCAGAAAATATTAAAGACGATACGACTTTACCTAATGTGGTATTAACCAATTTTTTAGTGCATAACGAAACGGTAGCCATTAATACCAGTAAAGATAAAATCGACGATGGGACATTTAGTACCGGTACCTTTAAAATAAGTGCGGTAATTAATGAACTAGAACAACTGACCTTAACTTATAATGAAAAATTAGTCTCCTTTGAGTTCGCAGCACTACACTTTGCCGAGCCGATGAATAATCAATATGCCTATAGGTTAGAGGGTTTTGATGATGATTGGATTTATACCGACGCGAACAATCGCCGCGCGACTTATACTAACTTGCCTGCAGGAAATTTTACCTTACGTGTAAAAGCCAGCAATGGTGATGGTTATTGGAACGAACAAGGTAAGTCATTACCTATAACGGTATTACCACCGACATGGCAAACGTGGTGGGCGTATACCTTGTATGTTATGGCGATACTCATTGCATTTGGCTCGTTTGTTTATCGACAAAATTATAACCGCTTAAAAGAGCGCGCCATTAATATTCGTTTAACCCGTGTTGACCGCCTTAAAGATGAGTTTTTAGCCAATACTTCCCATGAATTACGCACCCCTTTAAACGGTATTATCGGTTTAGCTGAGTCACTCATCGATGGTGTCGCTGGGCAGTTACCAGCGGAGGCCAATAAAAATCTGGCGATGGTGGTCGCTAGTGGTAAACGTTTATCTAATTTGGTTAATGATGTTTTGGATTTTTCAAAACTTAAAAATCACAGTTTACGGTTAAATACCCAACCGCTAGATTTATATAGCATGGTTGATGTCATTATCGCTTTGTCTACGCCTCTTATTGGCGATAAAAAAAGTGGCGATAAAAACTTAAAATTGATTAATGATATCGATAAAGATTTTGTTGCGGTTGAAGCCGATGAAGACCGCATTCAACAAATTTTACATAACCTCATTGGTAATGCTATTAAGTTTACCGAAGATGGCGCAGTAACAATATCCGCTACGCAGCAAAATGACTGGGTGAAAATAAGCATTACCGATACCGGTATTGGTATTAGCGAAAATAAGTTTGACGATATTTTTAAATCCTTTGAACAACTTGAAGGGGATGAAAATCGTAATTACGGCGGTACCGGTTTAGGGCTAGCGGTAAGTAAGCAGTTAGTTGAACTGCACGGCGGCGTAATTAAGGTTGAATCTGTTGTGGGTAAAGGCAGCACTTTTAGCATTACTTTACCGATGTCGCAAGATAACGCACAAGCACTGATCAGCAAAAACAGCATGTCGTCTTGGTTGGAGCAAGAGCAAGATTTGTCATTAGACCAAGCAGAAGAGGGAAGTGCGGGAGATGATAGTGTAAGGGATGATGAAAAAATTATTGAGGGTCAACTTGATGACGAAGAGGAAAATAAAAAACAGTTTCGTATTTTAATTGTTGATGACGATGCGATTAATCGCCAAGTACTGTTTAATCATTTGTCAGTACAAAATTATCGACTGGAACAAGCCAGCGGCGGCGAAGAAGCGATTCATACCATTATTGAAAATGGCCCCTTTGATTTAATCTTGCTTGATATAATGATGCCTAAAATATCAGGGTATGAAGTATGTAAACGCATACGTACCTTATATTCAATCAGTGAATTACCGATTATTTTCTTAACCGCTAAAAATCAAGAAGCTGATCTAGTGGAAAGCTTTTTGGCGGGCGCCAATGATTATTTAACCAAACCTATCGCTAAACATGAATTATTGTCACGGGTGAAAACCCACCTTAATTTAATTGACGTTACTCGCGATTTAGAAAACAAGGTGATTAGTCGTACCGCGGAGCTTAAAAAAGCCACCGATAAAGCCGAACAAGCCACTAACGCTAAGTCTGAGTTTTTGGCGAAAATGAGTCATGAAATACGTACACCAATGAATGCGGTGATTGGTTTAAGTCGCTTAAACTTAAAAACACGCCTTGATGATACTCAAAAAGATTATGCTGAAAAAATTCTTGATTCAGGTGAAACCTTATTAAATTTAATCAACGATATTCTAGATTTCTCGAAGATTGAAGCGGGTAAACTGACCATAGAAAACACTCCCTTTAAGTTAGAAAAATTATTACAACGCTCGGTTAACTTAAGTGCAATTAGCGCTCATTCTAAAGGTTTAGAGTTAATTACTGATGTCGATAATCAATTACCGCAAGTATTGGTTGGTGACCCATTAAGGTTGCAGCAAATTATTGTCAACCTGGTTAATAATGCGGTTAAATTTACCGAAAAAGGCGCTGTTTGTATCAAGGCAACGTTGAATGAAGAAACAGAAGATAAGATAACCATACAATTCTCTGTGATTGATACGGGGATTGGCATGACGCAGGAGCAGCAAGGCAAGATGTTCCAGTCATTTTCACAAGCTGATGAGTCGGTTACCCGTAAATACGGTGGCACGGGTTTGGGTTTAGCGATATCCAAACAATTATGTGAGTTAATGCAGGGTGAAATTTGGTTGGAAAGTGAAAAAGGTGTTGGTTCTATTTTTAGTTTTTCAGTCACGCTTGACAAGGCTGAACAGAGCATTCAAGCATTGCCTATTGATAAAGCCCATGTTGCCCAATTAAAAGTATTGGTGGTTGATGATATCGCTTTGGCGAGAAATGTTATTTTATCGTTATTAAGTGAAATAGGCATTAAGGCTGACCAAGTTGATAGCGGTGTGCAAGCCATAAGCTTGGTACGAAAGGCAATTGCAGATAAACGTCCTTACGATATGGTGTTGATGGATTGGCGCATGCCAGAGATGGATGGCATTGAAGCCTCGCGATTAATGTATCAAGAGCATCAAGACAATACGCCACATATTTTAATGGTATCGGCTTACGATAAAGATGAAGCCAAGTCACAATTGGCAGGTTCGATGGTACAGCAGTTTATTGAAAAACCGGTTAATCAATCGATGTTGGTTGACGCGATCACCAGTATGATGGCACAGGCGGGTTCACATCGGGTTATTTCATCGATTGATGGACTTGAACAAAGTACGGCAATTCCCAATTTGGCAAAATATAAAATATTGTTAGTGGAAGACAATGCCATTAATCGTCAAGTGGCGGTGGGCTTTTTACAAGATACACAAGTACAAATAGATATTGCTGAAAATGGCTTAATTGCTATCGAGAAATGTAAAAAAATAGACTACGATTTGGTATTGATGGATATTCAAATGCCTGAAATGGATGGTTTAACGGCAACTGAAATACTAAGGGATGAGCTAAAAATTACGCAGTTACCGATCATTGCGATGACCGCCCATGCGATGGAAGCCGATATACAGCGTAGTAAACAAGCGGGTATGAATGCACATATTACTAAACCTATTGACCCCGATGTTTTGTATCGAACCTTAATAACTTACTTATTGGGTGATGCTCCTATTGAAAGCGCTGAACTACAGAACGTTGATCTGCAGGCAGTTGCAGGTCAGATAGTTGATGGCCAAGTGGCTGCGGGTCAAGGTGGCTTAAAAGATGAGAATGGCGATGAAAACAATGTCAGTGATAGTAATAAGGCACTCTTTTTACAATTACAAACACTTGCCACGATAAATGCTGACAAAGCACTAAAACAAGTGGGTGGACGAAAAGATTTATATTTAAGTTTGATCAAAGACTTTACGCGTGAACAACAAGGTTTACATCAACAAATTCAGCAACTATTTATTGAGCAAGACTGGAAGGCATTATATCGCGTTATCCATTCGTTAAAATCGAATGCCGCTTATATTGGTGCTTATGATTTATCTGCGCTAAGTGCGACACTTGAAGCGTCGTTAGGAGCCAATGAGCAAGATGAGAAGCTCTTGGAAGATGTTTTAAACGCGTTAACGTTATTATTAGCGGATATGCAAAGCATTGAAATAGAGCTTGAAATAGCATCAGTAGCGGTAGCGTTTTCTGTGCAGTATTTAAAACAAGGATTATCGGCAATACTCCCTTTATTAAAAGCATATGACTTTGCCGTTGAAGACGTTATTCTAGGGCTACAAAATATGTGTTCAACAAATGAATATGAAAGCCGTATTAATATCATTGCCCAACATATTAATGATATTGAATATGAAGAGGCCAGTAGTGCCGTAAATAAGTTGCTAAGTGAGCTTGAAGAGGTAACGGATGCAAGTTGATCAAAAAATATTAATCATTGATGACGAAAAATCAAATCTTAAAATTTTGAGTGAAACCTTTAAAGGCGAAGTTGAAGTTATTTTAGCTAAAGATGGTTTGCAGGGTATTAATAGGGCGAGAGAGCTACAACCCGATTTAATTTTACTCGATGTTATTATGCCCGATATGGACGGTTTTCAAGTGATTGGACTGCTCAAAAGTGATGCTCGTACTAGTAAAATACCGGTGATTTTTGTAACCGGTGAATTAGAAGTTAAAAAAGAAGAGCGTGGTCTTGAACTGGGCGCATGTGATTATATTCAAAAACCTTTTCATGTGGCGGTACTTAAAGCGCGAGTACGTTTACATTTACGTATGGCCAGACAAACGGCTTTATTAGAGCAACTCGCTAATATTGATCCACTCACCTCTATTGCCAATAGACGCTTATATGACGAAGTTTTTAATACCGAATGGCGTGCGGCAATACGAGATGAAACCTTATTTTCACTGGCTATTATTGATATTGATAATTTTAAACAATATAACGATTATTACGGACACGCTTCAGGTGACATGGTTTTAGAGAAAGTTGCTCGCGCTATTTCGGCCAGCTTAATGCGGCCTCGAGATTTTGTTGCGCGTTTTGGTGGTGAAGAGTTTGTGGTTTTATTACCCGATACAACCATTGAAGGTGCGATGGAAGTAATGCAGGCGTGCTGTAAGGCCATTGCTGATCTGCAGATACCTCATGAATATGCCACCTACTTTGATCATCTTTCGGTAAGCATTGGTGGTAACAGTTATTTTCCTGATAGCGAGAGCTGTCAGAAAAGCTTGTTTAATACGGCTGATGAGATGCTCTATAAAGCAAAAAGTAGTGGTAAAAACCGTGTTGTTTGGCAGGAAATGTCAAAATAAATAGGGTCAACAGACCTTAATGAACATTAATCAAATAAGTGCAGAAAGTTAAAATATGGATATTAATAATTCGAGTGTGTTATTGGTTGATGATGAAAAAGCGAATCTTAAGGTTTTAAGTAACCTGTTGCGTGGTGACGTTAATATTAAGCTGGCGACAAACGGCGCAGAAGCTATTAATAAAGCCGAAAAATATTTACCTGATCTTATTTTACTTGATGTGGTGATGCCTGAAATGGATGGCTTTGAAACTATTAAGGTACTTAAAGCCAACCCGATAACAGAAGATATACCGGTAATTTTTATTACCGGACTTAACTCGCCAGATAAAGAAGAGTTAGGCTTAAACTTGGGTGCTGTGGATTATATTTATAAACCATTTAACCAAGAAGTAGTTAAAGCGCGGGTAAGAACACAATTAGAAATTGTTCGCCAACGTCGAGAACTTCAAAATTTATCGGCAGAACTAAGTAAAGCCAGCGAAATTAAAAGTCGTTTTTTGGCAAATATGAGCCATGAAATAAGAACACCTCTTACGGCAGTAATAGGTTATGCCGAGTCGATATTGGCAGGTGAAGTCGCGGCGGAAGAACAACTTGATGCGGTTGAAATAATTAACAATAGTGGTCAGCATTTATTGTCATTAATTAATGATATTCTTGATCTGTCAAAAATTGAAGCTGACAAATTAACTATTGAACATCGACCCGTACCCTTCTTTAAATTAATCAAAGATGTATGTTCATTGATGGAGCATAAAGCTAAATCAAAGGGACTAGATTTTTGTTTAGATTATCATTTTCCACTGCCGTCAATGATCGTGACCGATCCAACAAGATTAAAACAAATTATCATTAATTTAGTGGGTAATTCTATTAAGTTTACAGAGTCTGGTTTTGTTCGAATCGCTATTTGTATTGATGATGACCAGCTTGTTATCGCGGTTGAAGATTCAGGTATTGGCATTTGCGAAAGTAATATTCAAAAACTGTTTTGTGCTTTTGAACAAGTGGGTGATAACAGTATTGATAAATTTGGTGGCACAGGGCTGGGCTTAAATATTTCGAAGTATTTAACTCAAAAACTATCGGGTGATTTAACCGTGACCAGTGAAATAGGTGAGGGTAGTTGTTTTACTGCTAAAGTTAAATTAGTGCCTGATAGCCAGTGCCAGTGGGTAAAATCGACCAATGAAATCACTTTGTTGACCGAGTTTAAGCGTAATCAACAGGCTTTAAATTTAACTTTGGCAGGTAAGGTTTTACTCGCTGAAGACAACGATGCTATTAGGCAATTAATCACCGTGTTGTTAGAAAAATTAGGTTTAACGGTAAGTACTGTGGGTGATGGCAAGCAGCTTATTGAAAAGGCGCAAACTGAACACTTTGACTTGGTTATTTCTGATATTCATATGCCGAGAATGGGCGGCGTTGAAGCGATACAAATATTAAAATCTGCAGACTATTCAGTACCGGTGATTGCCCTAACTGCCAATGCGATGAAAGATGATATTGCCTCTTATTTGTCAGCAGGATTTGATGGATATATCGCTAAACCCATTGAGCGTGACAAATTTGTACAAGTGATATCTGCATTGCTGGATTCTGAGTTAAGCAGTATTGAATTAACAAGTAAAAAGCTGGTCGTATCGGAAGGGATGCTGAATGAACTTCAACAAAAGTTTGTGGCTGAATTACCAAAAAATGTTGAAGAATTAAAAGCTGCTTTTAAAAATCAGGATAGCGAACGCTTGACGTTTTATGCTCATCGTTTAAATGGTGCCGCTTCGGTGTTTAAGTTTTTAGAAATTAGAGATGCCGCGGTTGGCTTAGAAAATAGATTGAGGAGAGATAAAATTTTAGCTGAGAATGAGCTTTCTGATCAGTTAATTGAAACCCTGTGCAATGCAATGTCAGATGCCATGGAAATGCATTTATAGGTTTTGTTGACGATAATACAAAAGATATTCGGTTGATATTGTAGATCGACACGAGCGCAGCGAGGCTCGACAAGAGATATCTGTATTGAATTCTTGTCGAGGTGCAGGTTATAAGTTCCCGACATAACCTAAGTACCTACATCCATGTAGGCAAACCTCGACCTACAAAAGAAAATACGATTGGTATTGACGTGTTTTGTAGGTCGACACGAGCGTAAGGAAGCTCGACGAAAGGTCTTTGTATTGAATTCTTGTCGAGGTGAACCTCGACCTACAAGGGATAAAGACAATTGTTCGATTGGTTTTGTAGGTCGACACGAACGTAGCGAGGCTCGACAAATGTTAAACGAATTAATATTGATGTTGAATTCTTTGTCGAGGTGCAGGTTATATGTTCCCGACATAACCTAAGTACCTACATCCGTGTAGGCAATCCTCGACCTACAAGGGTAAATACGATTGGTATTGACGTGTTTTGTAGGTCGACACGAACGTAGTGAGGCTCGACAAATACTTGACAAAAGGTATGGTTTTTACAAATAGACACTATTCCAAAACGGGTAATTTTCTACTCGATCAATAATTTTTGCTCGTAATGGGTTGGCAACAATATATCGAGCAATACCAATGAGCTCTTCTTCTTTTCTAATACTTCTTTCAAAATAGGCTTTTTGCCAAATACTGCCGCGTTTTTTTAATGAACGATTAATAAGCAAAGCTGACTTTGATTTTAGGGTACGTATGATGTCAGCTAGGTTTGCCTTATGACTGAGTTGTAATAAACCGTGAAAATGATCAGGCATTAATACCCAAGTTAACCATTGGCAGTCATTGTGCTGTTCATTTTCGGTAATCAATTGACAGAATATTTGCGCGATGTTGAAAGTGTGAAATAGTGGTTGGCGATTTTCAACAACAAAAGTAATGAAATATACAGCATGCTCGGTGTTAAATCTTCCTTTTCGTAAGTCATTCCATGACATCATCATTCCTTGATTTATTATCCTATATTAAATATTAGTACATTATTTGTTGAAATGATTTTGTCGAGAAGGAGGGGATTTGTATTGAATTCTTGTCGAGGTGCAGGTTATATGTTCCCGACATAACCTAAGTACCTACATCCCTGTAGGCAAACCTCGACCTACAAAAGAAAATACGCTTGAATATTGGGTATTGTAGGTCGACACGAACGGAGTGAGGCTCGACAAAAGTTAAACAAATTAATAATTTTTGTTGAATTCTTTGTCGAGGTAAACCTCGACCTACAAATCCTGAACATACACGAAATTATGCTCCTGCAATTTCGATATACCGTTCATCCTGAACATAAAAAATCCAGCCGAGGCTGGATTTTTATTTAAATTGAGTAAACCTATTGGGTTTATTCGCCGTCTAAGAAACTCTTAAGTTGCTCAGAACGAGAAGGGTGTCGCAATTTACGTAATGCTTTTGCTTCAATCTGACGAATACGTTCACGTGTTACGTCAAACTGTTTGCCAACCTCTTCTAAGGTATGATCGGTGTTCATATCAATACCAAAACGCATTCTCAATACTTTAGCTTCACGAGCGGTAAGGCCAGCAAGTACTTCATGAGTTGCATTTTTAAGGTTTTCAGAAGTCGCAGAATCAACAGGTAATTCACCGCTACCGTCTTCAATAAAGTCACCTAAGTGAGAATCTTCATCATCACCGATAGGGGTTTCCATTGAGATAGGTTCTTTGGCAATTTTTAATACCTTACGAATTTTATCTTCAGGCATTACCATACGTTCAGCAAGTTCTTCAGGCGTTGGCTCACGACCCATTTCTTGTAACATTTGACGAGAAATACGATTTAACTTGTTGATTGTTTCAATCATGTGTACCGGAATACGAATGGTACGAGCCTGATCGGCAATTGAACGGGTAATTGCTTGACGTATCCACCACGTTGCATAAGTTGAGAACTTATAACCACGACGGTATTCAAACTTATCAACCGCTTTCATCAAACCAATGTTACCTTCTTGAATTAAATCAAGGAACTGTAAACCACGGTTAGTGTATTTTTTAGCAATTGAGATAACTAAACGTAAGTTAGCTTCAACCATTTCTTTTTTCGCACGACGCGCTTTAGCTTCACCTATTGACATACGACGGTTGATATCTTTAATACCGTGCACGTTTAAGTAAGTTTCTTCTTCAAGCATATTAAGCTTGTAGATACAGCGTTCTACATCAAGTTCAATCTCTGCAAGTTTGTCTGAGTATGCATGACCAGCAGCTTGTTGCTCTTTGAACCATCCTTTAGATGTTTCATTACCAGGGAATATTTTGATAAAGGTAGTTTTTGGCATGCCTGCAGTAACAACACAGTGTTTCATGATCAATCGTTCTTGAACACGTAAACGGTCCATCACACTACGCATGTTTTTAACTAGTTTATCAAATACTTTTGGTACCAGTCTAAATTCTTTAAATACTTCAGCAAGTGCATCTATTGCATCTTGTGCATCAGAATGACCACGACCTTTAGTTTTGATGATCTTGTTAGCATATTCATAAGCTTCACGTAAGTCGGTGAATTTCTCTTTTGCTAATACAGGATCTGGACCCGTGTCTTCTTCTTCTTCGTCTTCATCATCATCAGTTTTATTTTTGTCTTCATCAGCTAATTGATCTTTAGATAGCTCTGAACCGATATGAGTTGCTGCTGCTGGAATTTCTTCTTCTTCAGCATCAGGGTCTAAAAATCCAACGATAATGTCACTTAAACGTACTTCTTCTGCTTCAAAGTTATCCCATTGTTCTAAAAGATAATTAATTGCAGGAGGGTATTCAGAAACAGAACGTTGAACTTCTTTAATACCTTCTTCAATACGCTTGGCGATAACTATTTCGCCTTTACGTGTTAACAGTTCAACTGTACCCATTTCACGCATATACATGCGAACGGGGTCAGTAGTGCGGCCTATTTCACTTTCAACTGTGGCAAGTGCTTGCGCTGCTGCTTCGGCTGCATCTTCATCGGTATTTTCTTCGCTCATCATCAAAGCATCGGCATCAGGTGCATTTTCAAATACCTTGATACCCATGTCGTTGATCATACGTACGATGTCTTCAACTTGGTCTGAATCGATTATTTCCTGTGGAAGATGATCATTAACTTGTGCAAAAGTTAAATAACCTTGCTCTTTACCTTTAGTTATTAACTCTTTAAGTCTAGATTGTGTGGGTTGAGTCATTGACGAGTATCCACCTATTTATGGCTATCAAAATGAAAAAAGTAAGCCGGAAATTTTAGCAAGTTGCTCACTAAATTACCAGCGGTAAAGTCTCTACATTTTGTTAATTATTTAAATTATAGCAGTTATACCAAACGGACTAATTTATTTGGTATTAATTACTGACCACAACTAAGAATTTAACAGAACTTGTAGCTCTTGTTTTTCTTGCTTGTTCAGGCCTTCTGCTCTTTCTTTATGAACTAATTCTTCATATCTTTTATCGATGAAACTACTGAGTAGTTTCTCTATACTATCTAAAAATACATTTTCGGCGGCGTCAGCTTCAACATGATGTTGCCAACATATAAGCTTCGCTAATTGGTTGCCTTGTTCTGTACCTCTAAAGTATTCAATTAGTTGTGCGCTATTTACCTCTGTATTTTGTTTACATAATTGTAAAAGCTGATTTAGCAAGGGAATACCCGGCATATCTAACTCTTGCAATATGGTTGCATTAGGTAACGCATTTACTATATGGGGATGCTCTAGCAATAATGCAATAGCTAAACGTACTGGTGTTATTTTTGTTTTTTTATTTACAACTTTACGTGAGTTTGTATTGCTGAGGTTTTTATTTAATTTTTCTAATTGTTGAGCACTACCTGCACCAAATAGATTGGCCAATTTAGTTTTCATGCCGTCTTTAATAGTGCTTTCGGGCATTTTATTTAAATAGCCATGAAAAGAATCCATTAATGCAGCTTTGCCCTCTAAAGAGTTCATATCTGTTTTTTGCATTAATTGTTCAAATATAAACTCAGTAAGTGGTGTTGCGTTATCCAGAATTTTTTCAAAAGCTTGTTGACCTTGCTGGCGAATAAGTGAATCGGGGTCTTCGCCATCAGGTAAAAACACGAACCTTAAGGAGTAACCGTCTTGTATTAAAGGTAAGGCATTATCCATAGCACGCCATGCAGCATCGCGACCGGCTCGGTCACCATCATAACAACATATTATTTCTTTTACGGTACGAAATAATGTTTGTAATTGTTCAGGTGTAGTCGCTGTGCCTAATGAGGCAACGGCGTAATTTACGCCGTGTTGTGCAAGGGCAACAACATCCATATAACCTTCAACAACCACTAAGCGCTGCAATTGTTTATTTGCTTGCTTTGCTTCATAAAGACCATAGAGTTCTTGGCCTTTGTGGTAAATACGGGTTTCTGGGGAGTTAAGATATTTGGGTGTACCATCGCCTAAAACACGTCCGCCAAAACCAACAACACGACCACGTTTGTCTCTAATAGGAAATTGTATACGGCCACGAAAACGGTCATAAGGTTTATTTTTATCACCTTGAATCGCCATACCTAGATCGACTAATTGTTTTGTTGCCGCAGAACTACGACCAAAAACACTCATCATGCCGTCCCAAGCATCACTGATATAACCGACACCAAACTTTTTAACAATCTCTCCGCTTAAACCACGACCTTTTAAATAATTTATCGCTGTATCTTTATCACTTGCTACTTTTAATTGTTGCTGATAAAAACGACTAATTTGTTCCATCAACTGATAGTCATCTTGTTTTTGTTGATATGCTTGTTGTTGTTGTTTTTGCTGTGCAGGTGTTTGTTTATTTTCTTCTCGTGGCACTTGCATGTTGTAATGGGAAGCAAGCTCTTCAATGGCATCGGGAAATTCTAAACGATCAAATTCCATTAAAAATGAAATAGCATTACCGTGTTCGCCACAACCAAAGCAGTGATAAAATTGCTTGTCTTGGCTGACACTAAAAGAAGGTGATTTTTCGGTATGAAAAGGGCAGCAGGCTTGGTAATTTTTTCCTGCTTTTTTTAATGGTACTCGACTATCAATTAATTCAACAATATCAGCTCTTGCTAATAAATCATCAATGAATTGTCTTGGGATCATGCCAGCCATTAAAATATGATCTCTTTTTGGAGGTGAAATTGGGCTCAAAATGAGTGGCTTATTGTAGGTGATCTGTTTCTGAGATGATAGAAGAGAGTTGATGTATTTTGTAGGTCGGTACGAGTGTAGAGTGGCTCGACACAGGGTAAGGTTTTTTGAATTCTTTGTTGAGTCGGGGGTTGAACTCTTGTCGAGGTGAACCACGACCTACAAGGGATAGGCCAATGTTCGATTGGTTTTGTAGGTCGACACGAGCGTAGCGAGGCTCGACAAATGTTAATCGAATTAATATTGATGTTGAATTTTTCGTTAGGTAATTGTCGAGGTGCAGGTTATATGTTCCCGACAAAACGATTAAACATAAAAAAACCGCGATGCCTAAGCGGTCGCGGTTTTATATTCAGCAATTAACAGAATTTAAATTCTGCTAAATCAGTTGAGATTTTAGCTATTCAATGCAGCTCTAATTTGGCCGCTTACCGCGCCCATATCAGCTTTACCTTGCATTGCAGGTTTTAATATAGCCATTACTTTACCCATGTCAGCCATAGATGCTGCACCGGTTTCGGTAATTGCATTATTAATTAATTCACTAATTTCTTCACTGCTTAGAGGTTGAGGTAGAAACGTTTTAAGTGCTTCTATTTCAGCCGCTTCTTTAGCAGCTAATTCATCTCGACCACCATCAGTAAACATTTTGATTGATTCTTTACGTTGTTTAACCATTTTGGTTAATACGCTAAGAATATTCTCATCAGTTGGTTCTGTTTTGTGATCGATTTCAGCTAGTTTGATTGCTGATAGTGCCATGCGAATAACACCAAGACGTAATTTGTCTTTGGCACGCATAGCATTTTTCATTTCATCTTTTAGTTGACTAAGTAGACTCATAAAATTGCTCAGTAGACTTATTCATTACTTTAAGTAAATACTAAATTATTCTTAGTACATACGAACGCGACGAGCGTTCTCACGAGAAACTTTTTTAGCAGCGCGCTTAACAGCGGCAGCTTTTTTACGTTTACGTTCCCAAGTTGGCTTTTCATAACATTCGCGACGACGAACTTCTGAAAGGATACCTGCTTTTTCACATGAACGTTTAAAACGACGTAGTGCAACGTCAAATGGTTCGTTTTCTCTTACTTTAATTACTGGCATTTTTGTCTTTAACCTTAGTCTTAAATCTATATAAATCGGTGATTAATCTTAGCAATATTGCTTTGACCTCACCCGCTCTATCAAAATTGGGTGACGTATTCTAAAGCGAACGGCTTAGTAAAGTAAAGTAATAATGATATTAAAGGTGGAGAAGTATGGCAATGCTAGGTAAAATTGCTGCGTTTGAGAATGTAGACTTGATATAAATAAGAGGATTAGCGGTAAATGCGTATTTTAGGTATCGAAACATCATGTGATGAAACGGGCATAGCTATCTATGATGATGGTCAAGGTGACTTACCTGAAGGAATAGTAGCGCATCGTTTATACAGTCAAATTGCTGTACATGCCGATTATGGTGGTGTTGTACCTGAGCTTGCCTCGCGAGACCATGTTCGTAAGACCATTCCTCTTATTAAAGAAGTACTTCGTGATGCTAATTTAACGCCTGAAGATTTAGATGGGGTAGCTTACACTGCTGGACCCGGTTTAGTGGGTGCATTATTAGTGGGTTGTTCTATTGGCCGAAGTTTGGCTTATGGTTGGGGTTTACCTGCTGTGCCTGTACATCATATGGAAGGGCATTTGTTAGCTCCGATGCTTGAAGAGGATGTACCTGAGTTTCCTTTTGTTGCTTTACTTGTTTCTGGTGGGCATACGATGTTAGTGAGAGTTGATGGTATTGGTCATTATGAACTCTTGGGTGAGTCTGTTGATGACGCCGCAGGTGAAGCATTTGATAAAACCGCTAAGTTATTAGGCTTAGATTACCCCGGCGGACCGGCACTTGCCAAAATGGCTGAGTCTGGTGTTGCTGGTCGTTTTAAATTACCACGGCCAATGACAGATAGACCGGGTCTTAATTTTAGTTTTAGTGGTTTAAAAACAGCGGCCTCAACAGCAATACGTAAAGAAAAAGAAAAAGGCGATATGGATGAACAAACACATGCGGATATTGCTTATGCTTTTCAAGAAGCGGTTATTGATACCTTGGCAATAAAATGTCGTCGCGCACTTAAACAATGTGAATTGAAACGTTTAGTTGTTGCGGGTGGTGTGAGTGCTAATACTGCATTGCGTGAAAAACTTGCAGTTATCACTCAAAAGGTTGGTGGGCAAGTATATTATCCACGTCCTGAATTTTGTACGGATAATGGCGCAATGATCGCTTATGCAGGGCTACAACGATTAAAAGCGGGTACAGATGCAGATTTAACTTTTAAAGCTCATCCTCGTTGGCCATTGGATACATTAGAAGCTATTTAGATAAGCTGCCAGTTTAGTTTTTTGCAGATATTTTACTCTCAGTGCCCTTAATTAGGCGAATGATATTGTCTTTATGACGAAAAATAATCAAGGCTGAGAGCATGAGTACGGGATATACATAAGCTGGTTTTATTAACCATGTATATAGTGGAGCAAGGCTAACGGTAACAATTGCCGCTAAGCTCGAATATTTTGTGGTTTTAGCGACGATGAGCCAAGTTGCTATTAACAATCCCCCTAAACCTAGACCTATGGGCAACAATACACCAAATGCAGTAGCTACTGCTTTGCCGCCTCTAAAATTAAAAAATATTGGATACATATGCCCTAAACAGGCAGCGATACCAATAAATCCTAGCAAAATAGGTTCAATGCCTAGGAAAAATGCAATCCATACCGGTGCTGTGCCCTTAACGATATCAAAAAAAAGTACTGCAATCGCAGTAGGCTTATTACTCATCCGTAAAATGTTGGTTGCCCCTGGATTTTTTGACCCCACGGTGCGAGGATCGGGCTGTTTTAATAATTTACATATTAAAATGGCACTAGAAATCGAGCCTACTAAATAGGCAAAAATGCTCATTAAAAATGTCATTATTAAAAGTGAAATGGTTAACTGCCTTTATTTAATCAATAGCTATTTAAATTATTGTATATTTATCCGTGAATTAAGCCAAGATAATAACTGGTCAATCTGTTATAACAATTCATTGCTGCATTTGCTATTAAATCCTTGAGTATGACTAGTTTTTCTGAACCTGCAAAGGTAAACTTAGCCACCTATTTGATCAAGTATTTACAATTAATAAGCTATGGATAAAGTTTTTATTAAAGGTTTGAGTATTCAAACCACGATTGGTTTTTATCAGTGGGAAAAGGAAATTAAGCAAACGTTGATTGTTGATGTAGTGATGGGCTGGGATACAGCTAAAGCTGCTGAAAATGATGAACTAGCAAAAACTCTCGATTATGCTGAAATTTCAGAAGAAATCGCTAGATTCGCTAATGAAAACCCTGTTGATTTAATTGAAACGTTAGCTGAACGTTTAGCTCAACATCTAATTGCTAGCTATAAAATTCCATGGTTAAATTTAAAAATTGGTAAGCCGGGAGCTGTTCACAATGCTGCAACTGTAGGTGTTGAAATAGAGCGAGGCTCAAAGATTTAATGGCGCAAGTTTACATCTCGTTGGGCAGTAATATCAACCGCGAGCATTATGTTGTACAGGGACTTAACGCGTTAGCAACAGAATTTGGTCAATTAACCTTATCATCATTGTTTGAAAGTGAGTCGATAGGTTTTGATGGCGCACCATTTTATAATATGGTTATCGCTCTTGTGACAGATAAGTCTATTGAGCAAGTGGTGCAGTCATTACGTAACATTGAATTTGCTAATGGCCGAACTCTTGATGCAAAAAAATTTAGCCCAAGAACATTAGATTTGGACTTGTTATTATTTGACGATTTGATCTTATCAACTCCAGCACAAATTCCTCGCGATGAAATTACTAAAAATGCCTTTGTATTATGGCCTTTGGCTGAGGTGGCTGCCGCTGTTGAGCATCCAATTGAAAAACTTAACTATCAACAGCTTTGGCAAAATTATAATAAGAGCAGTCAACAATTACGGAAAGTGCCACTTAACTGGAAACAATCACAGGAATAAAAGATAAATGACTACAGTAGAAATAATTATTTTAGCTATTTTACAAGGTTTAACTGAATTTTTACCTATTTCTAGTTCTGCCCACTTAATTTTACCTTCAGCCGTTTTTGGTTGGCAAGATCAAGGACAAGCATTAGATGTTGCCTTGCATGTAGGTACATTGCTAGCCGTGGTACTTTATTATCGCAAAGAAGTTGGCAGTATGGCGGTTGCTTGGTTTGGAACTATAGGAATAGGACCAGAAAAAAATAGTAAAACTTCGTTTGATGGAAAATTAGCGTGGTGGATTTTATTCGCTTCTATCCCTCTAGGTTTGGTTGGTTTCTTGGGTAAGGATTTTATTGAGGCACATCTACGTAGTGCCGCCGTTATTGCTGCTACCACTTTGATTTTTGGCTTTTTATTAGGCTTTGCTGATATTAAAGCGAAAGAGAATGTTAGTTTGGAAAAATTGAACTTTAAAGGCGTGATGATTATTGGCTTAGTACAAGCCTTGGCTTTAATACCGGGTACATCTCGTTCAGGAATAACCATGACATTTGGCATGATGCTGGGGTTATCAAAAGAAAATGCAGCACGTTTTTCATTTTTGCTTTCCATTCCAGCGATAGTTATGACTGGGGGTTACCTCACTTATAAACTGATAACATCAGCAGAAGCCGTTGATTGGCAGACATTAGGTTTAGGAAGTGTATTGGCTTTTGTCAGCGCTTATGCCTGTATCCATTATTTTCTTATTTTATTAAAGAAAGTGGGCATGATGCCTTTTGTGATTTATCGTATGGTATTGGGTTTTGGTCTACTTTGGTTTGTTTTGGGATAAAGCGCTCTCGCCTTAAAACTCTATAAACGCGCTTTAATGCGCGTTTTTTGATCTTGTAGGTCGCGGTTTACCTACATGGATGTAGGTACTTAGGTTATGTTGGGAACTAATAACCTGCACCTCGACAATTACCTTAAGACAAATTCTATACAAATATTAATTTGTTTAATCTTTTGTCGAGCCTCGCTGCGCTCGTGTCGACCTACAATAGCAATCGAACTCCCTATTCTTTTGTAGATCGTGGCTTGCCTCTACTAATAATTCAATACAAATATTGATTTTATTAACCTTTTGTCGAGCCTTGCTGCGCTCGTATCGACCTACAAAACCAATCTAATCTTTTATTTCTTTGTAGGTCGAGGTTTACCTCGACAAAACGTCTCAATTTAGTCAAATAAATTGCACTTTACGTTAACGTCAAATAAAAGATGAATAACCTAGGATCTTTGTTTACTATATAGCTATATGATTAATATCTAATGATAGTGAGTATAAGTGATGGATCTTTCGTTAACTGAAGAACAAGCCATGATCCAAGACATGGCGCGAAAATTTGCAGAAACCGAACTAGCACCTGTTGCTGCCGAGCTTGATGAAACGCAAAACCAAGAAAAATTTTTAGCTAATCTAGCGCAGTTAACTGAGTTAGGTTTTATGGGGCTTAACATAAAAGCCGAATACGGTGGTGTTGAAGCGGGCTCTGTTGCTTTTAGTTTAGCGATAACCGAAATTGCCAAAGCTTGTGCGTCTACTGCTGTTACTACGTCAGTCACCAATATGGTTGCTGAGGTTATTCAAGCAATAGGTAGCGAAGAGCACAAACAAAATTATTTGCCAAAATTATGTAGTGGTGAATATAAAGCCGGTGCATTTTGTTTAACCGAAGCAAGTGCTGGCTCTGATCCTGCGGGAATGAAAACAAGTGCCGTACAAGATGGTGATGATTATATTTTAAATGGTAGCAAGCTCTTTATAACCAGTGCTAGTTTTGCTGATTTGTTTGTCGTTTGGGCGGTAACAGATACAAGTGCACCGAAAGGAAAAGGCATATCATGCTTTTTGGTTGAAGCTAATGTTGACGGCATCACGGTGAGTAAAGCCGAAGAAAAAATGGGTCAAAAGGCATCACCTACAAATGAAGTGAATTTTAACAATTGTCGTATTCCTGCTAGTGCGTTAATGGGACAAAAAAATAAAGGGTTTGCTGTTGCTGTTGGCGAACTTGCTGGAGGGCGTATTGGTATTGGTTCTCTTGCTTTAGGCATTGGTATGGCGGCAATGGATTATGCGCGCCAATATATAACTGAGCGAAAACAATTTGGTCAACCATTAGCAAACCTACAAGGGTTGCAGTGGAAGCTTGCCGATCGTTATACAGAGTTGGAAGCGTCACGCCTATTACTTATGCAAGCAGCATATACAAAAGAGCAAGGTTTACCGTTTGGTAAATCAGCTTCTATGGCAAAACTTTTTGCTACAGAAAAAGCGAATATTGCTTGTTATGATGCTTTACAATTGATGGGTGGAGCAGGGTACATTAAAGAATATCCACTAGAACGTATGGCCCGTGATGTGCGTGTTACGACAATTTATGAAGGTACAAGTGAGATTCAAAAAGTGATCATCGCAAGAGCTTTATTAAGTGAAATTTCTTAATAAGTAACTCAGTAATCATATCGAGAAAGCCGGCAATTTTTATTGTCGGCTTTTTAATTATGGCAATTAATTTAACCAAAATTGTATTAGCTCTTGTAACTTTCAGTATTTGCCCCAAAATATTAGGCATTGAATGAATAATTGGAAAACATCGTGACGCCAAATACTGTGGTAATAACATTAGAAAATTTTCAGCAAGTTATCGTCGAAGGCTCAAAATCTACTTTAGTGCTTGTAGATTTTTGGGCAGAACAAGTACCCGAAAGTATTGAGTTAAGAGATAAGTTGGTGGCTAAAGTTAGCCCTTTTCCTGAACATATGGTGATGGCAACGGTTGATTGTCAGACGGAACAACAAATTGCACAACAGTTTGGTATACAAGGTTTGCCCACAGCGGTACTTGTTAAAGATGGCCAACCTATTGACGGTTTAACGGGTCCACAAACGGATGAAAGTATTCAAGAATTCTTGGATAAACACTTGCCTAAACCACAAGATACATTACTTGTTCAGGCAAAATGTGAGTTAGATGAAGGCAATGTTAACGCTGCATTTACTTTTATTACGCAAGCTTACCAATTAGATAACGAACGTGCTGATATAAAGCTTGTACTTGCTGATGTCTATCTACAATCTGGGAAAATAACGGAAGCGGAAGAAATACTCAGCAGTATTTTGATGGTTGATCAAGATGGCGAGTATCAAGCATTGATGGCAAAATTAGAGCTAGCCAGTCAAGCCGCTGACTCTCCTGAAATTAAAGCATTAGAAATACAACTTAAAAGTGATGAGAATAATGTCGAGTTACAACATCAACTTGCCGCGCAATATAGTCAAGTTAATCGTAATGAAGAGGCATTAACCTTACTTTTTAGATTGATGCAAAAAGACCGCTCAGATAACACCAGTAAAGAGTTATTGCTTGATATCTTAAAAGCATTACCTGATGGTGATACCTTAGCGACTAAGTTTCGACGTAAACTCTATACCTTGATGTATTAATCGCTTTTTTGCTAAAGATGAAATAAGAGAGTAATTATTTAAGTTTACTGGCAAAGGTCTTTTTAAATTTTGCTAACTTAGGTGATACGACTGCTTGGCAATATTGATTTTCAGGATTATTAGTAAAATAATCCTGATGATATTCTTCACCACAATAAAATTCTTCTAATTTCACCACTTCAGTAACGACCGGTATAGGCCAAATCTGATCATTATTAATTTCTTTGATAATATTTAACGCTGCCGTTTGTTGTTCGAGGCTATGAAAGAATATTGCTGAACGATACTGACTACCAACATCGTTACCTTGACGATTTAATTGGGTAGGATCGTGCAATGCAAAGAATATTTCTAATATTTCACGATTGTTAATTAACTCTGGGTCAAAGGTCAGTTGTACAACTTCGGCATGTCCCGTTGTACCAGAACATATACTTTCATAATTTGGTTGCTTGGTAGTGCCACCCATATAACCAGATACCGCACTTATGATGCCTTGCACACTGTTAAAGGCTGATTCTATACACCAAAAACAACCACCTGCTAATGTAATTTGTTGACTCGATTTAGACATTTTCTTTCCAGAACTAACTAGTAGCTAATAATTATAATTAATTACAGTAAAGATAAAAAGGACGATTATCAATTTTTTAACGTTCTTGTCGACCCTCGCTGCGTTTGTATCGACCTACAGTTCATTCAAGACCTATTTTTCTTTATCGATTTGTCGAGCCTCACTCCGTTCGTGTCGACCTACAATTTTAATCAGACATTTGTCTCTTGTAGGTCGTGGTTTGCCTACATGGACGTAGGTACTTAGGTTATGTCTGGAACTAATAACCTGTACCTCGACAAGAATTCAATACAGATATTAAACTTTTGAGCCTCACTGCGTTCGTGTCTATT
>JABSOX010000064.1 GCA_013215655.1 Colwellia sp. | reverse complement strand
AACTTAGCAGACAACTTATTAAACCAATGGATTAAATAGCCCAGTTCATCGCGTTGTTTACGCTCTAACCTATGACTAAAATCGGTTTCACCAAGTGCTAGTGCTTTCATACGCTGGATAACTGCATTAACGCTGCTACGGGTCGACAATGAAAGAAATAAGGTAACCATTAATAAAATAATAATCGATATAAATGAGAGAATAGCGCCATAAACCAATACTTGGTTAAAGTCATTATTACTTACTTCAACCGCACTTTTAAACCGTAGCTGCAAACGCTCACTTAAGTTATTAAAATCATTGAGGGTAATAATATGAAAATTACCCACTTTATCAATTAATTCACTAGCGTTTCTCAATATCCCCTCATTTAGAATACCTACACGTGCAAGTTTATCTGCATGTAAATAATACTGTTCAAAATTGTGATGTATATTTTTTATATGTTCAATATCAATGCGTTGGTCATACTGTTTTAATTTAACGAAGTTAGCATTAATACTTTTGTACAAAGGCAAGATATTATCCAACCATGCAAGTTCATTTGCTAAAACCGCATCTTTAAATATTTGTCGAATTTGCTCAAAATGTATTGAATTTTGATTAGCTATAGCCAATAACGGAATATAGTCACTACTATATGCAAGTATGCTGCGACTGTTTTTTTGATGCTCGGTATAGCTGTATGACAAGAAAGCGGTATAAAAAACTAAACTTAATAAAGGAACAAACAGCATTTTTTGAAAAATAGTCATATAATATCGAGAGCAACCTGTACCAAAGCTATTTGGTATTTAATAAAATTAATATGTTCGATTACTTGAGGCTTTAATGCAAGCTGGAACTTTCACTTTCCCCACAAAATCAATCATCCTGCTTATAGTATTGAACACAACTTCAATATTTTCCGCATTCGCTAGCGAACTATCAGATAATATTTCATTTAACAATTTTTATACTTTAGATATTTCTTTAGCTGATAAAGATTTGGCGGTAATAAGTACTTCAAAAGAAGTGCGCCTATTTGAAGGAAAAGAACTTAATCTCTATAACTCAGTTATTGGCTCTCAATTGTCATATCAGTTTAGCGATGATCTCTCCTTTGTTGTTCAAGGCTTAGCCTATTTTGACAGTGGCGACGCAGTAACCTTAGATCTTAATTGGGCTTATTTACATTATGACTTAGGCAATGACTCTGCACTTCGTCTTGGTCAATTTCAAACACCGTTATTACAAGGAACTGAACTTCGTAGTATCGGCTTTTCACGTTTGTGGGCTCGGCCATTAATTCAAGGCAATGGTGCCAGTGGTTTTAATGAATATACCGGTATTGAATATTCCAAACGCATTAATCAGCAACAAGGAAGTTGGCAGTTCCAATTAGGTTTAGGTCAAGCAGACCATGATTTGTCATTTATTGACAATAAAAACATTAAGCTGGCGACAGCTCAATATCACGCTGCTAATTATTGGCTACGTACCGCACTTATACATATCCAGTATGATATTTTCACCAACGATGGCGGTTTAATTTCTGACGATGCAACGGCGCTGCTCGCCAGCGTAGAAGCAGAAAGTACACTACGTGGTATTCAATTTAATATCGGTTTTTCAATCAGTAACTCAGATATCACTCCTGATGATAAGATGGCATATCTTTCACTCGCTTATCCTATGGGGACATTGACTCCCTATATTTACAGTGCGTGGCGTAACCAAGAGTTTGAAAGCTTCATGGTTAAAAATCCACAAACCGTGCAGCCAACCAATACTCCAAACAAAAACACTCCAAATATACAACCGCCGCCACCACCGAGACAACCCCCTCCTTCGGGCTCTTTCAATCAAGTTAATGTTGCCCTTGGTTTACGTTGGAGCTTATCGGAGCAACAAGCACTAAAAGTGCAATTTGAAAATATTCGTATCAACAATGATGCCAATGCACGAACCCTTACAGATGTTGAATTAGGAAACTTGTTTTCTATCACCATAGAAGGAGTGTTTTAATGAAATTCATCTCATTGCTCTTTCTCATCATATCGATATTATTAAGTTCAACAGTTAACAGCCAAGTTGTCGTGGTAGTTGCTAAAAATAATCCACTCAAAGCACTAGATGATACCTATATCGCCAATATATTTCTTTCGCGCACTAATCGTTTTCCCAATGGAGATAAAGCTATTCCCATTGAATTAACAAATTTAGCACTTAGAAATAATTTTTATCGCTCGATTGCTGGCAAATCCCCGCATCAGCTTTCAGCTTACTGGACAACGCTAGTATTTACCGGTAGAGGTCGTCCTCCAAAAGGTTACAGTGATATTAAGCAATTAATTTCTCGCTTGGAAAACCAACCAGGAGCTATTGCTTATATTGATAACAGCCAAGTTACTAAAGACTTAAAAGTCATTTATCGTTTTACTGACGATCTATAACGCCATAAAATACATAAGGTCTTTTAAATTTTTCGATTGCTTTTAGAGTATAAGATATCAACATCCCCTAATAGTCAGCAATAATTTACAGTGAAAGTAAGCAATTTTTGCCATTTTTAGTTGTTTGCATCAATAAAAAATAATTAACTATAAATTACAATCAGTTACAATGAATTTATTATTTGCAATCGCTTAAAGCTCAAAGCTTGTATTCATAATTAAAGCGCTATATGGTATTTAACAAATAATTAACACCCAAGTAGCTTTCATGAAACATTACAAAAAAATATTTCTCATCAGTGCATTAACACTTGCCATACAAGGTTGCGAGCAACAGACAACTAAAACCTCATCAGTTGAATCGGTGACTACAACTCAAGGCGCAGACCAAGACACAGCACTAAAAAATGTTAAAACGACTAAATCGGTTAGTTTAGCCATTGAGAAATACCAATTAGCAAATGGCTTAGAGGTCATCTTACATCAAGATAAATCAGACCCTGTAGTTTCCGTTGCCATTCAATACCATGTTGGCTCTAATAGAGAGAAAGTGGGTAAAACAGGTTTTGCCCACTTTTTTGAACATATGCTCTTTCAAAACTCTGAACATGTTGGTCCCGGAAACTTTATTAAAAATATCGGCAATATGGGCGGCACGCTAAATGGCGGCACTTGGCAAGACGGCACTATTTATTTTGAACTAGTACCCAGCGACGGTTTAGAAAAAGTGTTATGGATGGAGTCTGATCGTATGGGGTATTTTATCAATACCCTTACACAAGAAGGACTAGAAAACGAAAAACAAGTCGTTAAAAATGAAAAACGCCAAGCTATCGATAATCGCCCTTATGGTCACACTGAATTAGTTATTTTAAAAGCACTTTATCCTGAAGGGCACCCATACAGCTGGGATGTTATTGGTAGCTTAGAGGATTTACAAAATGCCACATTACAAGATGTACGTGAGTTTTATCAACAGTGGTATGGGGTTAATAATGCCACATTAGTACTCGCAGGTGATTTTGAAAATAAAAACGCTAAAATATGGATTGAAAAGTACTTTGGTGAATTAGAGCCTCGTGGTGATGTTACTCCTTTAGCACCAATGCCCGTTTCGATTAAAGAAAATTTATCTTTTTACCATGAAGATAACTTTGCCAGTGTACCTGAACTTACCTTAACCTTTCCAACCATTGAGCACTATCAAGCAGATGCTTACGCACTTGATTTACTCGCTGATTTATTATCTGACGGCAAAGACAGCGTATTTTATAAAACACTGGTAGCACAAGATAAACTAGCTCCTAATACTTCAGCCAGTAATCAAAGCTCCGAGCTAGCGGGAGTATTCAAAATACAAGTACGTGCTTTTGGTGGTATTGATTTAGATAAGGTTAAAAGCAGCGTAGATAACGCTCTAGCTAAATTTGCAGAGCATGGTTTTAATGACCAACAGTTAAATCGAATAATGACCCGACGAGAAACTGAGTTTTATAACGGTCTAATCAGTGTTTTTGATAAAGCATCAACCTTAGCGCAACACAATGAATTTAGTGGCGATCCAAACCTTATTACCACAGAGATTGAAAAGTATCGCGCCGTTACACGTGCTGATATAACACGTGTATTTAATCAATACGTTAATGGTAAAAACTATATTGCCACTAGCTTTGTTCCTAAGGGACAAGTTGAACTTGCTTTAACAAATGCCATCAAAGCGGACGTTAAAGAAGAACAAATAGTGCAAGGTGCTGAGCAACAAATGATACAAAAAACTAGTAGTGCTAGTGAAGCTTTACCACCAATCACACAAGTCACACCTTCCTTTGACCGTTCAGTTATGCCAGAAGATGGTAAAAAATTGGTTATAAATTTACCCGATGTGTGGCAAACAACACTGATCAATAAAGTCAAAGTATTAGGTATTGAGCACAATGAATTACCGCTGGTATCATTTTCAATAAGAATTATGGGTGGACATACTTTAGACCCTATTGGTAAGAACGGCGTTGCGAACTTACTCACGAAAATTATGATGGAAGGTACACAAGATAAAAATCCTCAACAATTTGAAGAGGCGTTAGGAAAATTGGGTGCTGAGCTTAACTTCACTGCCAGTGATGAATACATCACCTTATCAGGCAGTACGCTTTCAAGTAACTTTGCAGCGGTAATAGCACTTGCTCAAGAAGTGTTATTAGAACCACGTTGGGATAGTGAACAATGGCAAAGAGTTAAACAAGAGGCCACAGCACATATTCAACAAGCAAATGCTAATCCCGGAAATATTGCTGCCAATGTTTACGCAAAACTGATGTACGGTGATGGCAGTAAATTAGCAAGTTCAGTAACAGGTACTGAAGTCGACGTTAATGCCATTTCACTGGATGATGTTAAAGCATATTATCAAGAGAACATTGCAGCAAACCTTGCCACGGTGCATGTTGCTGGTGATGTTACACAGTCACAAGTCGTTGTAAGCTTAAAACCATTATCCCTTAACTTGAAGGAGAAGAAGGTTGAATTACCTGAAGTTATAATAGCCAATGTATTAGATAAAGCTGAGCTATATTTTGTTGACATTCCGGGTGCTAAACAATCATTTTTACGCATAGGCAATCGCGCGATGATCGCAAATAACGATGATTATTATCCAACGGTCGCCGTAAATCATAATTTAGGTGGTAGTTTTTCAGGGCAATTGTTCCAAATTCTACGCTTACAAAAAGGTTATACCTACGGCGCATATTCTGGCGTAACACGTGAAAATGCAGGTGGTGTATTTACTGCTCGCTCAAGTGTTCGCTCAAATGTTACTTTAGAATCATTGCAAACGTTCCGCGAAATATTGGCTAATTATGGCAAAGAATTTGATCAAACAGCATTAGACAGCACTAAATCAGTATTGGCTAAATCAAATGCGCGTGCTTTTGAAACCACAGGAAGTTTAATGGGGGTTCTACAAAATATCAGCAGCTATAAATTAGCTGATAACTATGTTGCACAACAGCAAAAGACATTAGTAGATATGGACTTAGAGCAGGCTCAACAGATGATCAGTACCTATATGAATCCGGATAAAATGGTTTATTTAGTTGTTGGCGATGCAGCAACGCAATTACCACGTTTAAAAGAATTAGGCTTAGGTGAACCAATTGTTTTAGACCGTAACGGTGATATTGTTACTGCTCAATAATAAACACTAAATAACAAATAGAAAACCAACATAAGAGCCAACCTTATTACCCTCTCGTTAGAAAATCAGCGAGGGGGTAATTTATACCCAAACAACTTCAAGATGCTCGTTTCAGGACGCCCGAGCAATTCATGATCAAGGCACGTATTTTATTAATGGTTGTTCCCTTAATTACATACACAACGACGAACATGGTTTGCTCGGACGTCCCCGTAGGGCTGGTTTAGAAACGTTTTATGCAGCGTTATTAATTTCGACAATATTCCCACATGGATGTGGGGCATTAGGGCAACACAGGACGCAGTTGCCGAGAACAACTATTCTCATCAATTAATGTCTTGCCTAAAACGTTTCTAATTCCAGCTGAATCCTGCATCTTGAGGTAGCTTGGGTATATACCTCATATCAATCTTAAGTTATTTGAATTTAAGGATTCCAACCTTACCTTCAGCTCCTGCTGCTAAAAATAGTTGCTGACTGCTTGCCAAAGTATAGAAACCTTGGTCATCTTTTTTTGCTTGTTGGTTAGTCAATACCTGCCAAGTTTTGCCATCATCAAAAGAAATGTCACTTGATGTTTTTCCTGTGGTAATGCAAGTACGATTTTGACAAGTCATTGCGGTACGTAAGCCATGTTGACCTGACTCAACCACTTGCCATTGTTTATCAGCCAAGGTGGCCATATTTACATATTTTGCTGGGCGTTGCAGGTAATCTCCACCAACAACAAAGAGCTGCTGCTTTGAGTTAAGTACAAGTCCATAACCTCCCGCAGTCTGCGTATTAGCTAATAAAGGAACTGCTTGTCGCTGCCACGATTCACCAAAATCAGTGCTCAAATAAACCGATGCTGAAAAGCCCCCCGTAGTTAACCAAGCTTTACCCTTTTGACCAACAATCAGCGTATTACCACTTGCGGCAAAAGCGGCTTCTTTATCTTGAAATTTAGGCAATTTATTTTTACTAATTCGGCGCCATGTTTTACCGCCATCAGTGGTTTTTTGTAAATCATAATAACCATCAATAGGATCGCCCATTAATAGCCCTATATTTCGATCCCAAAAAGCAATTGAATCAAAGAACCCTTGTGGATGTTTATTTTGATACAGCTGCTGCCAACTGTCCCCGCCATCAAGTGTTTTGAACAAAACAGATTGTTCACCACTGCCAATACCCATAACAATTGCGGTATTTTTATCAAACAATTCAATATCACGAAAACCCGTTTTAATTGATGATATTACCGACTTATCGTGCCACGTAAGACCACCGTCTTGGCTAACAAAAACCGCATTATTGCTGCCTGTAACCCATAATGAGTTTTCAATAATGGCACTACCACGAAGAGAGGGAGCCCCAGCCATCGTTTTTAACTGCCATTGAGTCGATGTGGTTAATGATTCTGCATATATTTTTTTCGATAAAAAGCAGGAAAAGACATATAACAGTATAAAAATGAAAGTACTTAATTTATGCAGCATAATAAGATAACTCTTTAAATTCTAAAGCTTTAATTTGTTCTACCACTATTAACTATCTTTATCTGAATAACAAGCACTGAGTACACCCCATAAAATTTACATTATGATAACAATCAACTGTTGTAAATTTAACCAAAGTAAGAGATAGTATCGCCGTAAATTGGTGGCTCATAGAGTGATAACAGTAAAGTAATACTATTTATTATTAACTATCACTAAAGGCCAAAAGCTTATATTGATAAATAAAAATAATAAAATAGTAGAATCATGTTAGATGTTAATGACAGCGTACTTGCTGATATAAATCGCGGTTTTTTTGTGCCCGCACAACCCAAATTGCTTATAAAACTGCAACAATTGATGGCAGCTAATGAGCCCGATCTTAATCACATTGCGGCAACAATATCGCAAGATGTTTCCGTGTCTTCTACCGTACTTAAAACGATAAACTCTCCTGTTTATGGATTATCACGTTCAATTTCCGATATTCATAAATCCGTTCGTTATATTGGGCTGGACGGCATTGTTTCGTTAGTCACGAATACGTTAATTAAAAGAAGTTTTAAACAGAGTGATTGTAATATTGCCTTGGAAGAGTTTTGGGAAAACGCTACCAACATCGCAAACGTTTGCGTAGAAATAGGTAACTCTCTTAAGCAAGCAGTTTCAAAAGAGAAACTATTCTCGCTCGGTTTATTTCACGACTGTGGCATCCCTGCTATGGCAATAAAATATAAAAACTATAACGAAATATATAAATCCATTAATAAAAAAACAGCCTTATCATTAATAGAGGTTGAAGAGAAAAACTATCACGTAAACCATGCCATCATTGGTTATTATGTAGCATCTTCATGGCGTTTACCAAAAGATATCTGTCAGCTAATTCTTGCTCACCACGATAGAAACTTTTTACGAGAAGAAAATAGTCGCATCCAGAAGTTTTATTTTTCTATTTTAAAAATGGCTGAAAATATAGTGCATTATCGTAAAAATGATCGAGATAGCACTGACTGGCCAACCATGCGAAATGCTATATTTAAACAACTTGATATTAGCAGTGATGATTATCACGTATTTTTAGAAGAAATGGCTGAACTGCAAGTTTAGCCGCGTTAACCTGAAATCCCCTCTATTGTTGTTCCTGAATATAAAATCACCCCGTAGTGACACGTATAAAGATGCGTAGCAACTTTATTAAACTAAGCCATGATTAATCGCAATAAGAACCGCTCTTGTTCGATCGCGAGTATTCAATTTTGCCAAGATATTTGAAACATGATTCTTCACCGTTCCTTCTGCTAAAAAAATACTCGCAGCTATTTCTTTATTAGAAAAACCACCGGCAATTAATTTTAAAATTTGTTTTTCTTTTTCACTTAAATCTTCAATAACGGGTAAATTAGCTAAACCTTTATTAAGCTGTTTCATCACCACAGGCTCTGCAACAAAACCTCCATCCGCTAAAGTTTTAACTGCGTTAACCAACTTCTCTAACGAAACATCTTTTAATAAAAATCCATTAGCCCCTGCTTGTAAACTCTGCATGAAAAGTTCACTGTCATCAAACGTTGTTAACATCAAAATAGGTAATTTATTACCGTGTTCACGCAGATGTTTAACTAATTCAATGCCATTCATTTTAGGCATACGAATATCCAACAACATCACTTGCGGTTGTTGTTTTTTAAGCAATTCTTGGGCATGCTCGCCGTTTTCAGCCTGCCAGATAATCTCAATATCTTCACTAAGTGATAACAAACCCGCGATACCTTGTCGTACTAATTGTTGATCATCAACTAAAGCTACTTTTATCAATTTATTTTCCTCTTAACATTTAATAATTATGACTTTTTAGTCAAAGCTATCTTCAACGGAAATTTGTAAAATACAACCTGAAAATTCAAAGACTAGCTTAACGCTGCCATTAAAAGGCTTTAACCTTTCTTGCATGCCTTTAAGGCCACTACCAAATTTATTTTTGTCATTACTTATGTTTTCATGATTAACACTGTTGCCATTATCACTTAATAAAAGTATTAACCTTTGTTCTTCTTTTTCCCCCGATAAAATAAGTTTATTCGCTTTACCGTGACGTATCGCATTACTAATACCTTCTTGTAAACAAAAAACTAACTGCTGTTTCAACGATAGGGAATCTATATCCGGTAAGTTTTCTACATCAAGAGTACAGTCAGGTAATTGTCCAGCTAGGCCTTGTAAGGTTGCCGCCAAATCAAACTGCTCGGTATTACGCATTTCTTTAACCACTTCACGAACATCGGTCAGCAGATTTTTTGCTTGTACAAGGTTTTGTGTAATTAGTGGTTTATATTCAACCGGAACCTTGTGACTAGATACTTCTAAATTGAGTGATAAAGCAGTCAATTGATGACCAATAACATCATGTAAATCACGAGATATTCGTAAGCGTTCTTGTCTTTCACTAGAGGTCTTCAACATATACCGTGTAGCTAAAAGTTCTTGATTAATCGCCGCTAATTCTTCCTTAGTTCTTACTTCACGATGGACAATCTCAATAGTAGAAAAACCAAATATCTGTAAGAGAAAATAGATAATAATATTGAAAAAAGCGTTTAGAGCATTACCATCTAAAACAATAAAAAAGTGCGCTAAAGACATCGACATCATGATAAACATAGCTTGTCGACGAGAAAACATTGAGGGTAATTGAGTAGCAATAAGTACTAATAATATTGCAGCAACATTATATTTATCAAATGCTATTAAACCCAAAACGATGAAGATTTGACTCGTTAAAAGCAGCTTGTACTTAACTGCATTTACCGGCCATTTATTGGCAACCATAATAGCAAAGCAAATATAAAAAGCTAAAAACGCCGTAGTTTTTAAAATAAACTCTTGTTTTGATGGGATGTTTTGTAAAGATAAAAAGCTAATCAAAAACCATGTTAGAAAACCTGAAACATGTAATAACCAGTCTTTTCGCAAATGTTCAGGAAAAAAGTCTTTCATCTTGGACCTTACTCTTTATATGTCAAAACGCTCTGTTAAAAGCAGAGCGTTTGATAACAATTGAACTGAGAATATAATAAGTTAATTTTAAAACAATTCCATTTCAATTACTGTGTTTTCTTTCACTGTAAATTTTGCTTCTTTATAGTCCGGTTGACCAAAGCGACCCACATTATTACTAAAGCCATAACCCTCTTTAGGAATACCTAACATATTTTTATCTAGTTCATTATTACTGTTTTCATCTTGATACATTTTTACGGCATATTCACCGTCTGGTAAGTCTTTAAAAGTCACAGACTCTTTTTCACTGCTGGCTTTTACTTTCGAAACGAACGTTGACTCACCACTTTGATATGCTTTATTTCCTGCATATAACGCAACCATAACAGAGCCTTTACCACTTTCTATATCGCTAATATTTATTGTTAAATCAGCCGCATGTACGGTCTGACTTAATATTACAATCATAGAAAGTGAACCTAAAGCTGACATTAATAGGCTGATAACTGAATAAGAGGTTAGTTGTTTAAAGTTCATAATAAATCCCGTTTAGTAATTTGATTGATATGGCTTGCTGCTATACCGATGTGCTTGAGTTCAAATACAGTTTAGGGATTTAATGATTTAGATACAGGTGCCAAAAGTCATGAATTTATAATGCCCATCGTCATGACTTTTGGCTAAACCGCTAAGATAAGTTTAGAATTGTTTTCACTTCATCTAAATAGGTATCATATTTCTGCCAATTACCTACCGATTTATTATTGATCGGTTGACGTACTTGAACGGCACTCGCTGTGGCAACTGGTGCGGTATTATTATGAATATTTAAACAATCTTCTTGCCAATCTAAGCCGCAAAATTCAATCAGCTTTTTGGCTTCAACGGCAGGGTCATTAACCAATTTTTCATAGTTAACTAAATAGAAGTTATTAGGAAATAATTTTACCCACAGCTGAGTAAGCTTTTTAAATTCGGCATAAAATTTAGCGGTGCTTGCTAAATTGTAGGCATAGTTATAACTGCTAGAGTTTGCAGAAAATAACTGGCGATAATTACTGACAATGGTATCTAGCGGATTACGGTCTAAACAGACAATTTTAGCTTGTGGTAATGCTTGTACAATAAAGCCAGCATAAAGTACGTTAAATGGCATTTTATCAATAAAATGTTTCGTTTTTCCCGTTAGAGAACGTGTTTGTTCTATATATGATTTACCTAACTCAGAGAAATCAATTTCAATACTCGCAGCAATCGTTTCTGAGTCAAGCAGTCTAGAACTTGTACTTTTCCCCATAGTCTTTAACAACGAACCAAAATAACCGAGTTCCCCAGCACTAGTCACATCTGTATGCTGAGAGATTATTCGCTCAACTAAGGTTGTGCCACTTCTTGGCATACCAACAACAAAAAGTGCTTCAGTTGTATTAAAACCTTTATTTAAAGAAAAGTCAGGTGCAGTGAATGCCTTTTGTAAGCTATCAAACATCTGCTGATCTTCTGTGAACTCATAATTTGTTACCTGCAATTTACTTTGCTTAGCAGAGTTTAAATACTCAAATGCTCGATCATATTCTTTAAGTGCCTCATATTCACGTGCTAGTGCATGACCAATATTCAACTTATCATCGGCATCCGTGATCCTTTGATACAATTCGGTTAAGCGTTCAATATTATTATTGTCTTTAGTAATACCCCCTAAACTGCTCAAGGCCGCATAAGACTTGCAAAAATCAGGGGCTAGCTTAATCACTTTTTCATGTGAACGACGGGCATCACCAAAATCACCAACAAAGGTTTGGGATATTGCTAAGTTATAATGAAACATCACATTTTCTGGTTTAAGCTTTACCGCTTGCTTAAAAAGAGGAATCGCTTGTTGATGTAAGCCGATTTTGCTGTATGCGACACCTATAGTATCAAGGGTAAGTGCGTTAGCTGATAGACCTTTTGTCGCTAAATCGGCATATTTTACTGCTTGAATATGGTTATTCTTAATTGCAAAATGTTTTGCTAGATGTGCTAAATACTCGGTATTTTTAGGGGTTAACTTATGCGCTTGTTCAATTAATTGAATGGCTTTATCTATACGTTCGTGAGCACTGGCAATCATTGCCATTAAAAAATAAGCATCAGCGAAGTATTTGTCTTGTTGTAAAATAGCCATTAAAAACTGATGAGCTTGTTGATATTCACCTTGGTTTAATGCGGTTTGTGCTTGTTGATGAAGGGTCTTGAGATCTTGAGTCATGAAAAGCCATACTTCTAATTAAAAGGAAATTGGCTTAAAGAAAACTCTCTAAGCCAAGTTATCGGAAACATTCACTAAGAATTAGCTTAGTCCTTGTATACTTTACCGTCTTTCATCACAAAAGTAACATTTTCTAGTATCGTGATATCCTCTAAAGGATTACCATCTACAGCAATAATATCGGCAAAAAATCCCTTTTTGAGTTGACCAACTTTATCTTGCCATTTCAATAGTTTGGCACTGTTAATAGTGGCTGATTGAACAGCTTGTAATGGTGTCATACCAAAACGTGTCATACGACTAAATTGTTTTGCATTGTCACCATGAGGATATATTCCTGCATCAGTCCCTAATACCATATTAACGCCAGCCTTTACTGCGGCGGTGAAGCTTTCTCGTTGTCTAGTGCCAACCAGCTTTTCCTTATCAATATTCTCTTGAGGTACACCGTTCTTTTTGCCTTCACTCAAGGTATATTCAGTATTATAAATATCCATCGATAAAAAGGTGCCGTGTTTTTTGGCAAGTCTAATCGTTTTTTTATCTAAAAAGCTCGCATGTTCAATAGAGTCAACACCTGCCTTAATAGCAAATTCAATGCCTTCAGTACCGTGGGCATGGGCTGCAACGGTTCTACCATGGGTATGCGCTTCATCTACAATGGCATTCATTTCTTCTTGAGTATATTGACGTTGCCCTACTTTAGTTCCTTTAGAAAAAACACCTCCAGTAGCACAAAACTTAATGACATCTACTTGATACTTTACATTTTCCCTAACTTTTTCTCGTACACCCCATGGACCATTAGCAACACCTTGACCACGTTCTTTAAATGAATGATTAAGTGCGTTACTGTCACAATGTCCACCGGTAATACCTAAAGCAGGTCCTGAAACAGCCATACGAGGTCCGGGGATTTCGCCTGCATTTATTGCGTTGCGAATAGCAACATCTTGATAGTTATCAGCACCGACATTCCTGATCACGGTAAAACCTGCCAACAAGGTTTTTTCAGCATTTACAATACCGCCAATAGTGGTACGATGAGGTGATTGGAAATAACCATCATAAAAAGCTTTTGATAAATTATTGACCACATGGGTATGCATATCCATTAAGCCCGGCATTACAAATTTATCCGATAAATCAATTACTTTGCTAAGATCAGTTTGATCAGGCAATTTATTTGAAATATTGACAATAATGCCATTATCAATGGTAATTACTTGATTATTAGTTATTTTACCTGTGACTACATCAAGTAAGTGACCCGCTTTAATAAAAATAGGTTCGGCGTAAGCTAGTTGAACTACACACAACATTGCACCGCCTAGTAACAACTGAATTTTAGTTTTCATTTTTATCCTAAATTAATACCAATTCATCTAAATATTTGCTCACCCTTGCTTACTAAAATCAACAAGTGCTGCGTTGCTCACATGGATGTGAGTACTTAGGTTTTGTCTGGAACTAAAAACCTGTGCTTTCAATCCTAATAGCCAGCTATTACTCAATCAAGCGCCTTGCTCTTGCTAATTTTATCCGCGCAATCATTGATCACCTATTTACACGAAATAATTTCGAAAAAAAAGCACTGTATTACTTACATAACACAATGCTCATAACTTATTTAAAGCTATTAAAACTACATATCAAACATATAGTTAAACTTCAAACCAATAGTACGTGGTGCAGTCATGTAATGACCATAACTACGCATTTGACCAACAGTTGCAGTATTACCTATTTCTGATGGAAACGCAGCAACCCCCGTTTGAAGTGGTGTAGAACGTGCACCTGTATAAGCATACTTATCAAACATATTATCTACATATAAAGTTACTGACCAAAGATCTGCAGAAATAGTTGCAGAAAGGTTACTAAGTGCATAGCCCGCAATTGTTTCACCTTCAGACCTTAAACCAGTACGAGTTAAAATGTCACTTTGGTAAGTCAAACCATAAACTATATCCAATACTTTATCATCGAAAATATCTTGGGTGTAATTAACACCCATAGAAAATTGTTGCTCAGGAGAAGCAGGTAAACGATCGCCATCAAAGCCAGAATATTCAGCGAGTAATGCTGTATCAGAACTGCCAATTAGTGAGTTTTTGAATAAACCCGGTACATCCAAGGTTAGCTCTGCTTTAGCATAAGCATAGGTTGCAAATGCGGTAATGCTATCAGTTAACATTGCGCGTGTAAGTATTTCAACACCTTGTGACTTGGCAGTACCTGCATTGGTAGTATATGGTTGATTACCATTTGCAGTCGCCGCACTACTTACTTGTGCACCATCCCAGTCAACGTTAAATACTGTTGCATTAAAGTAAAAACGATTATTTAACCAAGTACTCTTAAAACCTAACTCATAGTTAGTGGTGGTATCTGGTTGATATGAAAATTCATGCGGCAGAGCACATACTATTTGATTGCCCGGTAATGGATCTGGACATGCTGCGATACCATTGGTACCACCTAAACGGAAACCTTCACTGACAGTCACATAAGCCATCATATCATCAGTAAACTTATAGCTAGCGTTAAATTTAAATAACTCTCCGTCACCGCTGTCTTTAGTACTTTGAATTTCACCTGGAGCGAAATCTAAAGTGCCTGGAATAACCGCATCATCCCAATAGGCGATACTAACCGCTGAACTTGCTTCTATTTCATATTCATAAAAGCGTGCACCAACGGTTACATTTAATTTGTCATTTATTTGGTAGCTCAATTCACCAAAAATTGCTTTTTCGATCGTTTCACCTGAACCAAATGACAAATACTCTAAGTCACCTGGAGAAGATAAACCGGCAAAATCACCATAACCTGGCGTATATTCAGCACTCAAGCCACCATTATCAGTTGCTTTGTTGTAGTAACCGCCGACAATCCAAGATAATGCTGAGTCACTTTGTGAAACTAAACGAATTTCTTGGGTTAAACTTTCGTCATCTTCCGTTTCACGGGTATACGCAGAAAACGAAGGAAAAGTTTCATAACTATAATTTAAAGAATAAAGTAAGTCGGTTTGATCACGTTTCCCTACATTTTTATGCGTTGAAAAACCTGTTGCCGAAACTAACTCAGCAAAACCTAAATCCACGGTAATGTCTAAACTAAGCAGTGTATCGGTATTTTCATCAGGTTCTTCGTAGCGAGCAGCATTTTCATATTTACCGATTTGGTCACGTAAAGGGTTAGTGGGCCCTAATGCTTGGTAGTTTGTGATTGAACGACCTTCAAACTCCCCTTTTTGATGCAAATAAGTCAACGTGGCATCAACCTCATCGGTTGGCACCCAACGCACAGCGATACGACTAGTAGTTACTTTTTCACCGTTAGCATCTTTAACTTTGCGAGTATCAGCTATGTTATCAGGATTTGAAACACCACCTTCTTTAACAACATAGTTGTAATCGATGAAACCAGGATCGTTGTAGTAGTTTACCGATGCACGTATCGCTAGCTCATCATTAATTAATGGTACGTTAAGTATAAAACTCGACTCACCACCAAGATCATCTGACTCAGCGCCGCTAAAAGCATCAACTGAAAATGCAAAAGAAGTATTATCTAATTCTGCTTTATTTGGAATATAACGAATTGCACCGCCAAGAGTCCCTGCACCATACAGGGTGCCTTGTGGACCAATTAAGACTTCAACACGCTCAACATCAACTAAACGTACGTCAACGGCTAATGGTATTTCACCAAAATAAGTTGCTACCGTGCCACCATCTGAACCAGGACCTGTACTGTTAGTATTTAAGCCACGAACAATAATGTTATTACCACCACGGCCTTGTTCAGGAATTGATAAACCTGGAACAAAACGGGCGATGTCAGTTAGTTTGCTAATATTTTGCTCTTTCATTACATCACTATCTAAAGCGGTAATGTTAAGAGGCGCTTCTTGTACTGTTGATGTACGACGTGAAGCGGTTACTTGAATACGCTCAATACCAATAGTTTGCTCTTCTTCAAAGGCATAAGTAGGTACTGTTAGTGCAGAACTTAATGCTATGCACAGCGCAGATTTTTTAAAAATCTGTCGATTAGAATGTTTCATGTTTTATTTCCTTAGTTTTTGTCTTTCACTATTTCATAGTGCTTTATAAGTTTTATAGTTTTTTGGCTAGCATTGTTTTATAAATAATATTGTCACGGGCTATTTTCTACAAATTATCTTTTTGCATATTAAGATAAGATGGAACTCATCATAAAAGTGTGACATTTTATTTTATACAAGCTCTATTTTAAGATTATGAACATTAAACAAAGCCGTCCGATATGCCATCATCATGAAAATAGCATCTCATATTTTTTACTACATGTCTTATTTTATTTAACTACAGCCCGCTAAAACAAAGGCGCCACACTGTTTCATGCATAAAAACTGCATAAATATGCTTTTTAGAATAATGGGAATAATAAATTAAAATAAAGCTATGACTACGCTGTTGAAAAATTATCAGTGAAAAAGCTTTTCTTAATATCTAATCACATTTTTTTTGTACATTAATCAGTCTAAAACTTAAAAAACGTTGTAATAATGATAATAAAACAATAGGAATGACTGCTGAGTATATTATTTGCCCTTGCAAAGCATAGGCATTAAACAATGCCAAAATAGAGGTAAACAATAATATCCATGATGCCCAACGGTGAGTGTTTTTGGGCAAGTTATTAGCTGCAATGTATCCTGATGAGCTTACTAAAGTTGTAATAAGGCCAACAGCTATCATAAAGATAAAAATAGCGGATTCTTGCAAACTTTGATAAATTTCTAGATACCACCACTGCTGAAAAAATGCAGCAACACCACCAAAAATCAAATAAAGATTAGTTGCAAGTATCAAACGATTAACAGGGTTACGCTGGAACAACACGATAATCAATTGAATAATGCCCAACAATGCCGCTAATTGAAATGCTTCAATCCAGCGGCCATTACTCGCTTGATTTTGCCAAAAACCATAAGTTGAAAATAATGAAAGTGGTAAGAACTGAACAAGAGGAAGTAGTTTTTTATACATGAAAAATTACCTGACTGCATTTATAAAGTAAGACAATGATAATTTTTCTTGTATAAAGATACATGTGCCAAAAGTCATCATATATACCCAAGCAACGTCAAGATGCGAGTTTCAGGACGTCTGAGCAAGTCATGATCAAGGCGTGTATTTTATTCATGGTTACTCCCTTAATCACATACGCAACGATGAGCATGACTTGCTCAGACGTCCCTGTAAGGCTGGTTTATAAACACTTTATGCTGCGTTATTGATTTTAATAAGGGAGTAACCATTATCTTCAATCAATGCCTAACCTAAAGTGTTTCTAATTCCAGCTGAATTCTGTATCTTGAAGTTACTTGGGTATACAATAGAATAATCAATGACTTCTGGCTAAGTGGATTATATTTACAAACTAACTGTCTCTTAAAGCAACCGTCACTGGCATGCGCATCGCTTTTATTGCAGGAAGAATACCGCCTAATAAACCGATAACAATAGAGAGTGTCATCGCCTGCGCGATCAACGTTAAGCTAATATCAAAGTTAAACATCATTTGGCTTAAGCTATTGGCATTTTGTGTTGCCGCTGTCCAACCGTCAAAGACCAAATATAATGGAATAACACCTAACAGGCCGCCAACAATGGCTAATAATAATGCTTCACTCATAATCGACATTGAAATAGCAAAAGGTGTAAAACCTATCGCCTTATGTGTTGCTATTTCCTTACTACGACTCGCTATCGCCGCATACATAGTATTTAACGCGGCAACAATAGCTCCTAACGCCATAATAATAGCAATAGGTAAACCAATCCAACGGATCAGCCGAGTTAAGTTTTGTGCTTGCTCGGCAAAAAATACTTTCTCCAGAATAAGACGAACGTTTAGTCTTGGATCTGCCTGCCACTCTTGTGCAAGTTTTGTAAGATCAGTGTTGTTTTTTAATGCTAAACGTACCGATTGCACACTACTGCCCCGACGATAATCACTTTGTACTGTGCCAATATCAGCCCATAACTCTGATTCAAACACACTATTATTATCAGAGAAAACACCGCTAATAAACCATTGAGAACCACCCAAGTTAATAGTTTTACCAACAACAAGTTCAGGCATTCTGCGGGCAATGGCCTGACCAATAATCAATTGCCTTAAACCTGTCGCGAATTTTTCTCCGGCAATCAATTTAAAGTGAGGTCGAAAAAGGTAAGTATTTTGGCTAATACCGCGTAAAGACAAACTTTCACCATCAAGAGTTACATGCTCAGTATTTGATTGAGCGTTTACCGGTGATTTTTTATATTCAGCATTAACAAACATTTCTGCTGAAACAATTGCTTGGCCATTTTTATCACGAAGTACTTGGTCATTATTTGACAATAACTTAACTTCCATTGGGAACATCACACTCTGTAACTCAGACACTGCGCCAGCACGCATCACCAATAAAGTATTATCTAAGCCCGTGCGTTCCATGGTTTTTACCATACCACTACTTAAGGCTAAAACGCCGAGCATAACCGCTGCAACACAAGCAATGCTTAAAATACTAATTGCAGAAGCAACCAACCGATGAGGAAAACTTTTAAAATTTATCCATGATAAAGCTATGGCTTGTTTGATCATGCTCTCGCTCCTAATGTTTCGCTAATAATTAATCTTTTAATGGTAATTGCAGGAAATAAACTACAAAGACCAGCGGCACCGATGACCAAGAAGAACACAGTTAAATAATGAGATGGGTCAATAGCAATGCCCGGTAGAAAATCAGCAAATTGTAGTTGCACCTGTGACAAGGTCAGTGTTGCCAGCAAACTCCCTAATATCGCTCCTAACGACAACATTAGTAACGACTCTAGATAAACTTGCTTTACTAAAGATAGTGAAGAAAAACCAATGGCTTTCATCATTGCCGTTTCGTTAAGTCGTTCACGATTTACTTGGATCATGGTATTACAAACAATTAATAACAAAGTAAAAAACACCGCGATTAGCACGACTTTTATGACCATCGCCATATCAACAAATTGTTGTGCTTGTTCCTTAATAAAAACTTGTTCTGTGGTGGTTCTTGTTGCAGCATCTGAATTATTAAAGAGTTTATCGATAGCTTTTGATACCTGTTCATCATCGACATCTGTTTTAATTTGTGTAGATAACCAACTGGTCATATTACGAGCATAAGCACGTGCTTTATCAAAATATAAATGCTGAAAGAAGATTCGCTTGCTATCTGTTGTATTATCTTGTCGTTGATAAATAGCTGAAACAATAAACTCCCAATTAAAAGATCCTGATTTATTCATCCAAATTGAAGAACTTAAGGGTACCTTATCGCCAATTTGCCAATCGTATTTATCTGCAATACTTTGACTAATGACTAGCCCTGTCCGGGTACTTTTCCATGATGTTAATTGCTCTGCAGGAATTTTATATTCATCGAAAATATCAAAATAGGTATTATGATCAACAGCCATAACCGCCAGTTGATTCTTCTCATTTTGAAAGTAGCCACCAAACCATGAAACGTAAGTAGCATTTTCTACACCAGCCAATGCTTTGATTTTTTGTTGATAGTTAATCGGCAATGAGCGTGTAATCGATATTTTATGACTCGTCATTAACCGATATTGATTACTATTACTGACGCTGGCATTTAAGGCATGGTCGATACCCGCTAAAGTCGTTAGTAAAAAAAAGGCGACAACCACGGAAAGACAGGTCAAAGTAAAACGTGTTTTTTTACGAAAACTATTCCTAAAAACTAATTCAAGTAAGTTCATATAATTTACTCCCCAACTAAAATAGATTGTTGTTCCTGGGGTATCTGCGCGCCCTGAGCTTCTACTCCTAAAGCAATATACTCTTCTAAATTAATCACGCGGGATGCATATTCTGCAGCTTTCAGATCATGAGTTACCATCACGATAGTTTTGCCAAAATCGTTATTGAGCTTTTTGAGCAATGCCAGTATTTCATCTGCCGTTTTACGGTCTAAATTCCCGGTAGGTTCATCACATAACAATATTTGTGGATCGCTAACAATGGCACGAGCAATAGCAACACGCTGTTCTTGTCCTCCAGAAAGCTCTTTCGGAAAATGATGGGCACGATCTGCCATTCCCACTAAAGCAAGTGCATTCGCGGCATGCTGCTGACGTTGCTTTTTATTTAATGGTGTTAGTGATAATGGCAACTCAACATTACCCTGTGCACTTAATACCGGTAATAAATGATGTGACTGAAAGATAAAACCGATATTGTCGGCGCGCCAACGGGTGAGTTTACTTTCACTTAGTTCATCAATACGTTGTCCGCCAATTTCGACATGACCTGAAGTAGGTCGATCGAGTCCCCCCATTAAATGTAATAACGTACTTTTTCCTAAACCAGACGGCCCCATTATCGCAACAAAATCACCCGATTTAATGGCTAGGTTAAATTTGTCATGTACCACAACGTTATTATCGCCCTTGCTATAACTCTTATTAATATCTTGTAGAATAATGTTATTCAATTTTTTTGCTGGTGCTACTGATAGTGTGCTCATAATGATTACCTTTTAATATTTATAGTTTTTTCGTTTCACTCACTAATCCTGCTGAGCAACCAAAGTACCTGTTGATAAAAAACTCACTTTTACACCCATATCAGGTAATACTCGACCATCAATTTCTAATAATTTAATCCTAACTTTGATGCTCGCTTTTTGACGATCAGCCGTCGGGATAATAGCTTCAACTTCGCTAGCTATTTGCCATTGAGGATAAGCATCTAATGTGGCTAAGACTTGTTGTCCTGCAAATACACGATTGATGTAACTTTCACCTACTTCAACTTCAACTTCTAGTGAACTCATATCAACAATAGTTCCAACCCCAGTTCTAATTGAACCACCACCGGCAGTACCCGCAGAAATAAGCTCTCCGACTTGGGCATTTTTACTAATGACTACACCGTCAAAAGGCGCTCTAATTTTATGTTGAGATAATTGATATTGTGCTAATTCAACACGTTTTTTAGAGAAATCAATCATTGCTTTTTTGTTATTAAGTTGAGCGCTTATTTGTTGTGTTTTAAACCGAGCATCGTTGATTCGTTGTTCACTAATCAACTGACTTTTGAATAACTCATTTAAACGATGAGATTGTTGTAATTGCTGTTGCTGAACAATCAAGAGTTCATTAAGACTCGCTTTTTTTGCCGATAATTCAGCTAACGCTAACTGATAAGAAAGCTTTGCTTGTTGATCGTCTAACTCGGCAAGCACTTGCGACTTTACAACTCGTTGCCCTTCTTCAATATTCAATAAGTTAAGTTTACCGGTGACTCTTGATGATACGGTGGCGACACGTCTGGCAACAATATGACCGCTGGCATCAAGTACCACCTTGTTCAACTTTTCAGATGTGGGGGATAAATCAGTTACTACCTCTTTGGCAACAGCAATGACTGAAAACGATTCTGTTTGAAGAGCGGTATTTGCTGTTTGTTTTTCCGTTGATATTATTGACTGACTGTTGAAATTAGCACTGAACCAATAAAATGCAACAGCAACCACTACAATGCTAAAAAATGCCATGATGGCAATGGGGGTTGTTGACTTTGAGCCTTGCTCACTTCTATCTATAGTAAGTTGTGCTAAGGACGATTTATCTGTTGTCATTTCATTCTCCTGCTTGAGTATAAGCAAGAGAATAAATAAATCAGCTATTCGGTAACAGTGCCAAAAGTCATGAATCTTGATTGATAGTGTGGGTGGATGAATATCAAATAGTAGATATTCGTACGACCACTATCTATTTAGTGGCCTTACGGGGTATTGATATAATTAAAACAATTAAGAGCTTAACTGCTCAACTGCGGGCTTGTCTTTTTTCTTAAACAAATTTCCTATGTCTTCTTTGATTAAATACAACGAGGGGATTAAAAACAAGGTAATCGCCGTGGCAAAAACGATACCAAAACCTAATGATATCGCCATTGGAATAACAAACTGTGCTTGTAAACTACTTTCAAAATAAAGCGGAAAGATGCCAAAAAAAGTTGTTAGAGATGTCAATAGAATAGCTCTGAAACGTTGTGTTCCCGCCTGTACGACTACATCCATCATTTTCATGCCGGAGTCTTTTGCCTTATTAATAAAATCAACCATGATCAGACTATCATTCACAACAACCCCTGTTAACGCGATAAAGCCATACATCGACATCATGTTAATGGTTTTTCCTAATAACCAATGGCCCACAATCGCGCCAATAATACCAAAGGGGATCACTGACATAATGACAATCGGCTGTACATAAGATTTAGTTGGAATAGCAATTAAGCCATAAATAAGAAATAGTGCTCCTATACCTGCCATACCCAACTGACGCAAAAAGTCAGCTTGGTCTTTACTCGCACCTTCAACACCATATTGAACCGTAGAATAGTGACTTAAAATTTCTGGAATACTCTCTTCGTTCATTTCAGTGACTACTTTGCGCGATTCTACTTTTTCACTATCAATATCAGCAGAAATAGTAATCGAACGTTTTTGATTAATACGGGTAATACTTGAAAAACCTTGTCCAATAGAAATCTCCGCAACTTGGTAAAAAGGTACTTTTTCACCGCTTGGTGTACGTACCCACATATCTTCAAGATCAGCAATTGATAAGCGGTTTTCTTCGGGATAACGAACCATCACTTTAAGCTCATCACGGCCACGTTGAATACGTTGAGATTCATCGCCATAAAATGCTTGGCGCACTTGACGTGCAAGAGAAGTTAAGGTTATACCTAATATTTCAGCTTCTGGTTTAATATCGAGTTTAATTTCTTGGCTACCACGAGAAAACGAATTACGAACATCATAAACACCGTCATATTCTTTTAGCTTATTTTGAATAGCTTCCGCTGCAGCTTCAAGTTCATCATCGTTTCTACCCGTTAATTGAAACTCTATAGCGGCACCACCACCAGCATTGGTTCCCGCAAAAAATCGAAGTTCGCGTGTTCCGGGAATTTCACCAATGGCATCGCGCCACAGCTTTTCAATTTCATATGCATCTAACTCTCGATGTTCCGATTTAACCAACTCTAATAAAAAGCCAGCGCCAGTATTTCCCTGCGTAAAGACCATAGTATGTTTAAGAAAACTAACACCATCATGTTCATTTTCATTGGAAATTTTAACGGCTGCGGCCATTATCTGCTCTATGGCTTTATTTCTTTCACTTGCCGCGGAGCCATCAACTAAGGTGATATTTCCTTGAATAAAGTCACTAGGTACATTGGGAAATACTTCAACCTTAACAAAAGCACCAGCAATTAAACCCATAGCTAAAATTAAGATCGCAACAAAAGTCGCCATGGTGTTGTAACGTGCAATTAAAGCTTTTTCTAATAGCGGCTTATATTTGTTATGAATAAAATGCTCAAGCCAATCTTTAAAGCGCATTTGTAACTTTTCTAAACGATTAGAGTTTTCATCCGTTAAGGGCACATATTTCATGTGAGCTAAATGAGCCGGTAATATCCATTTAGACTCAATCAATGAAAATACTAGACAAAAACTGACCACTATGGCGATTGCTCGAAAGAAAGCGGCAAAACTTGCATCAATAAAAAGTAATGGCGCAAAGGCAGCTATAGTTGTTAATACACCAAAAGTAGCAGGCATCGCCACGCGCATAGTGCCACGAATAATATTGTCGGTAGAATGGCCATAACGTTCAATTTCAGAATAAGCACTTTCGCCGATAACAATGGCATCATCAACAACTATGCCTAACACCATAATAAAGGCGAATAAACTCAGTAAATTAATTGAAACTGACCAATCACCTAAGAGCGGCATCATGATAAATGCACCAAAAAAGCTAATAGGAATACCTAACATCACCCAAAAGGCAATTTTAATTCTTAGAAACAATGTTAATACCAAGAAGACTAACAATGAGCCCATCAACATATTTGTGACCATCATGTCTAAGCGTTCAGATAAGTAAAAAGAAGAGTCCCCCCAGATTTCAAGCTCTGCACCCGTAGGTAAACTTAAGTTCTTTTTCTCAACATATTGACGTACTTCTGCAGCTATCTCTAAATCATTTTGGTCGCCCGTTGATTGCACCCGAATGCTGGTAGTATTTTGACCATCAAACCGAGCAAAACCTTCTGACTCAACAAAACCATCAATGACATTAGCAACATCAGATAATAATAAATGTGTACCATCAGCAGATGTTTTTAAAACTAAGCTTCCGTACTCTAACCCTGTATATGCTTGCCCTTGTGTTCTCAGTAAAATATCGCCACCACGGGTTTTAATTCTACCGCCGGGCATATCAATGGATGATGCTCTAATTGCGCGAGTTATTTCATCAAAGGTCAAACCAAATTTCTGTAACTTATCTTCAGAAACTTCAATACTTATTTCGTAGTCTCGGTTGCCAACGACTTCTGCGCTATTGACACTGGGCAACATCATGATCTCATCACGAATAGTTTGTGCCATCATCTGTCGTGAACGTCTGTCCATTGAGCCGTTAATTGACAGCCACAATACTTGGCTTTTAAACTCTAACTTGCTGATGATCGGTTTTTCAGTTTGCTCAGGAAAAGTTGTTATTGCATCAACTTGCATTTGTACTTCATCAAGTTTTTCCGACATCGAATACCCTGATTGCAGTTCGATATTAACAATACCAACCCCTTCATTGGCTGTAGAAGTAATACGTTTTATACCTTCAATATCTTCTAAAGCTTCTTCTACTTTAAGAATGACCGATTGCTCTACTTCCTCTGGAGCAGCACCTAAATGCGCAACCATAACTTGTATGCTGTTAGGGTTAAATTCTGGAAACATTTTTTTATTAATGCTTTGATAAGAAAACATGCCAACAACCAAAATTGACACCATTAATAAATTAGCAGCAACATTATTGCGCGCAAACCAAGCAATGATGCCGGTTAACTTCTCTGATGATTGTTCAAAAAGGTGATTCATGACTATTCACCTTGCTCAGCGGCAATGCGTAACGTCATTCCGTCAACCGACGATTCAAGCTTTGTGAGTATTAAACGCATACCTTGTGCAATGACATCTCGGGTATAAACATAATTGGCATCACTTCGTAATATTGAAATTTCTTGTAAGAATAAATGACCTTCATTTGCTAAACGTATGGTTTTAGCTCCGTAAACGGCACCACGAGGAATAGCAACAATGTCAGTTAATACTTTCCCTGATATTTTTGCATTTACATACATGCCAACACGTAATGCTGGAGCGTTGTTAGTTGATCGTTGATTCGAATTGATTTGGTTTGATTTGATTTGATAAGGGTCATCAATTTGCGCAACCACATAATGAACTCTGCTTGCACTATCAACCTCTCCTTCATAACGTACTAGCTTTGAAGCTATTGAAAAAATTTCATTGCCCAACTGATAACTAATGTTTACTGGGGACTGGGTATTTTGACTTTGGTTCACCTTAGGCAAATTCAAAAATAAAACATCTTTTTGTTTGATCGGCAAACGAACTTCGGCAAAATCTACCGCAAAAGTAGACGCTAATACCGAACCCATTGAAACATACTGACCAATATCGACACTTTTTGATTTCAAAATGGCATCATATGGCGCAATAATTATTGTACGCTTTAACTTTATTTCAGCTTCTTGCAAGTTAGCTTGGGCTGCTTTCACATCAGCTTTGGCTTGTTGCAATTGTGGTATTCTTAGGGCTAATATCGGCGCTTCAGCTAATGCTCTACCCGTTAATAACCATTCATCTTCTTTTTGTGCTGCTCGCGCTTGTTCTTCAATCAACCCCGCTTGCGCGGCATCTAGTCGAGCTTGGGCTTGTAATACCGCAACACGATAAGTAATGTCATCAATATTAAGTAATACTTCACCCTTTTTGAAAAAACCACCGACATTGAATTTTTCAGAAATATAAGTAACTGCGCCTGAGACCTCAGAGATAAGTATTGTTTGTGTTCTCGGTACGATATTACCTTGGCTTGCAATAGTAAAAGTAACATCTTCACGAACAAGCTTCATCACCTCAACTAAGGGCGCTTTAATCTCTGGTGGTTTTTTAGCTGGCTTTGGTGCTAACGCTCCCAAAATACTAACAACAACTAATGCTAAGAAAATAATAGCGATAGGTAATAGTACATATCTAAGTTGCACCATACGTCGGGTTTTAACTTGAGCAGTATTTGTTGCTGTATTCATGTGATCTCTTTTTAGAATGGCGTTGCAATACTGAAGTTGATTGCATTTGTTATATATTATTTTAATAGCTTATAATATATAACAATTATATATAAATGGTCAGAGAATTTTTGTTAGAAAGTGTAATATACAAATGTAGTTAACTTCTAAAAACCTACAACTTTACAATGTAATATTGGTCATAAGGAACTAAAAAATAGTCTTACAATAAAAGTTAACTTTTAATGAATGTTGCCCATGAATGTAAAAGGACTTTAAAGTCTTCAATACCACAAGATGCAACATTGTTTTGATCAAAGTCGAGTTGTTCAGCGACTAATTCATCAGGCAGTGACTGCACACCGTTAAGGCTTGCATTGGTTTGAATAGTGACATCTTCTTCACTAAAGACAACTGAATATTCTTGTCCTGTCACTAAGATATCATTTTTTTGTCGGTCGCTACGTTTAGATAGCGCAGTTAATAGTTCAGTCAATTTTTCGGTATTGTGGCCAACCTCCACTTCTAACCATGGACCAATAACTTCATGTTCCATAGAAAATTTAGCTTTGGCAGATCCTGTAATTGGGTCATGAATAAATTCGTATTCCATTTTTACCTCAAGACGATATTTTATTGTTCTTTATTACCTACAAACAAATAAATAAAGTTGTTAGATAAGCCTAGGTTCATTATAGCAAACGATCCCCCTTTGACACGCTGTTCCATCGTCAATTTCGTTAATTTCGTTAATTAAATTCCAAATATGAAGAAATACGCTCCTGCGTATATACTTAGTACCTTAGTTATTAGTATTCTCCACTCTCAAAACTTTACAAGGTATTAACAACAGTGTTACTTAGATTTATTCTTTTATCTTTTTTATTCAGTTCTTTAGCAATAGCTGAACAGAGAGATACTATACGAATAGCAACTTACCTTGAACCACCAATGATAGATTTTGTTGATGGTAAATATGTTGGCGAAAACATTGATGTTATTCGTTTGTTAATAAAAGCACTTAATAAAACCCCTAAGTTTTTAAAATGCCCATTTGCTCGCTGCCTAGCTATGATGAAGTATGGGCAGGCAGATATAATTGTTGCTATACGAAAAACAACTAAAAGAGAGAAATATATAGGTTATCTAGAGCGACCTTTTGAAGTACAACATTTCCCTTTAAGATTTTATTTACTTAAAAACAATAAGATGGAAATCAACCGAGCTGAAGATTTAAATAATATCTCTATAGGTGTTTTACGAGGCGTCACCTATTATGATGAATTTGATGATAATAATGATCTAAAGAAGATATCGGTAACCAATCTCTCACAATTAATTAAGATGTTACTTAGCAATAGAATTGATACTTTCATCGAACGTGAAGAATCAATAATTCCCTTGGTTGATAACGAGGTTTATCAACAGAAAATAAAGTTAGCTCAATACCAATATGACAAAAGTGTCAGTTCATATATTGGCATATCAAAAAAATCTCCTTTGCATAAAGACATAGACATAATATCTAAAAAACTGGCTCACTTATTAGATAGTGGTGCTATTGACTCGATAATAAATCAATGATAAATAAAAATATTTTTTTTAATTTATTACAAATATTCAGGAACTTATCTTTTTTCACTTTGTCTATAACTTTTCCTAAATCCAAAAGTAGTTGATTGATATTTTTACACTAAAAGGACGTTCCCCAGCCTTACTTATTTCCATCGCTGTACACGGTTTAATACTATTGTTTTTAAATAGTACGGATAACCACGTCCAAAAAAAAGTAGCGCTTCCCATTAAAGCAATCAAAAGCTATCTATATAAAAGGCCAGAAGTAAAAAGACCTCTAGCACCTCCTCAAGTAGTCGACGTAGTTGACCCTGTAGTAGAGACACCAGTACAAACGGATAATAGAGAAATAACACTAAAGCCAGAAAATAAACCGAATATAATCCAAGCAACTAAAGCCCCAATAAAAGAGAGCACTAAAGAAGAATCGATTGAGCCAGAAACTAAAATATCCAATCAAAAAAATGATAATGAATTACTTAACGACTCGAAAATAAAGCCTGCTTTTTCAGCCCTAAATCAGTTGAAAAAACTACAAAGTAGCATTAATCAAAAAGCGATACGTCAGGGCTTGCAACAATATCAACAACATAGCTCGGTATCCGTTATGCACGGTAAGCCAAATTTGGTTCCTCATTCAATAAAACAGGTAACAGAAAAACGACAAAAAGAACTCGCTACACAACACATGAGTCCCAACATGAAAACAATAAAAGGCGATGATGGT
>JABSOX010000063.1 GCA_013215655.1 Colwellia sp. | reverse complement strand
AGCGATTCGATAACCGCACAGAATTTCTTTAATATAGAATGACTATATACAAAATAATTCTATTTGTTCTCAAACCGCTGACAAGCTCTGAGTGGGAACAAACTTAGTCAAATTGGTATTAGTTCTCAGGCATTCATTAATTTTTGCAAAGTTAAAATGGAGTGATCACTAGCGCCCTGATTTTCTTGCACAACTTGATATGCGTTGTTGCCTAAGGTTAATTGTAATTGCTCATCTTGCAGTATTTTTTTAATGTTTATATAGAGTTGTTCTTCAATATTTTGGTTATTTGGTAACTGCACTATGCCTTTCGCATTGACAAGTTGTTGCATTACTTCCAGAAAACTACTCATATCAGCACCAACAACAATCGGCTTTTTAAATAATGCCGGTTCAAGTGGATTATGACCGGTAATGTTGCTAAAGCTGCCCCCCATGGTTACAACGGTTGCTAATGCACAAGTTGGCAATAACTCTCCTAAGGTATCTAGTAACCATATTTTAGTTCGCGGGTTGACGGTTGTTTTGTCACTGCGTCGACTCATTGTAAAGCCTTGTGTTAAACATAGCTGAGCAACATCATCAAACCGTTCGGGGTGACGAGGTACAATAACTAACAATAATTCAGGATTCTCATCAAGTAGTTGTTTGAATGAAGATAAAATAATTTTTTCATCCCCTTGGTGAGTACTAGCAACCACCCATATTTGCCGTTTACCTTGTACAAAACTTTCCAATTCAGCTTGTTTAGTTAATACCGATTCATTCACTGATATATCAAACTTTAAATTACCTGAAGAGTGACATTGCTGTGTTTTTGCACCTAGTTTTAAAAAATGCTCACGGTCAATGTTACTTTGCGTCAATATTTGATCGAAGTGTCTAATCGTTGCTGTAAAAAGCCAATTAAATTTTTTATAACTGCGTACCGAACTTATCGATAATCGACCGTTGACGAGTAGTAGTTTTATTTTTTTCTGAGCACATTGAGCAATAAGGTTTGGCCATAATTCAGTTTCCATAAAAACCATGGTTTTAGGCTGTAGTTTATGGAGAAATAGCCATGAACAAAATATTGAATCTATGGGTAAATAACAATGCTGAACCTTGTCTTGAAAGAGTTTTTTTACTTGTGCTGAGCCTGTTGGCGTAAATGTCGTGATGGTAATGGGTAAGTCAGTGTAGGTAATAATTAACTTATCTATGAAATTCTTTAGGGCGATAACTTCGCCAACACTGGCAGCATGTACAACAATGCCATTTTTCCTTAAAGACCTCGGCAAAAAACCTAAACGTTCAAAAAGTCGCTGGCGGTATTGAGGACTATTTTTAGAACGAATTAGCAGTGCCAAAAGTAAAAAGGGCAATAGTAGGAAAGTGAGTATTCGATACAATAATAAAGAGAGAAAGTATTTCAATTATTTGCTCTGTGGTTAATCAATAGCCGTTCAGTTATCGAATTATACTGAAATAATTAGCTTTTCCATATACAGATCCCAATAATAATTCATTCAATTCGAATATTTTTAGATTTATTTTATGCTTATTAAGTAAACATTTTATTCATTTCTTCAATTTCGATATGACATTTATAAGTATCTAGACGATAGATGAATGAATAGTGAAAAAATTTATTGAATAAATCACCGTCTTTATTCAGCAGTGGCTTGCTGCAGAGCCTATACTAACGGGGTTTTTGGCGTACAATATTGTCATTAACCTATTGAAATATACCCCCGAGGCGTTTATGTCATCATTACAACCAGCTAAATTTTATACTCACTTGCAAGCACAGATTGACCAAGTAAAAGAAGATGGTTTATACAAAGCCGAGCGAGTAATTACCTCAGCGCAACAAACGGCAATTTCTGTTAGTACCGGTGAACAAGTCATTAATTTTTGTGCCAATAACTATTTAGGTTTAGCTAATCATCCGAGCTTAATTGCAGCGGCAAAAACGGGTTTAGATGAGCATGGTTTTGGTATGGCGTCAGTACGTTTTATTTGTGGCACACAAGATATTCATAAAACTTTAGAGAGTAAACTCAGTGGTTTTTTAGGCATGGAAGATACCATTCTTTATTCTTCATGTTTTGATGCTAATGCAGGTTTATTTGAAACTTTATTGACGGCAGAAGATGCCATTATCAGTGATGCTTTGAATCATGCTTCTATTATTGATGGTGTGCGTTTATGTAAAGCTAAACGTTTTCGTTATGCAAATAATGATGCAACTGATTTAGAGAAACAACTCATTGCTGCCGACGAAGCGGGTGCACGCTTTAAGCTAATAGCAACTGACGGTGTATTTTCAATGGACGGCGTTATTGCCAACTTAAAAGCAGTGTGTGACTTAGCCGATAAGTACAATGCCTTAGTGATGGTTGATGACTCTCATGCGGTTGGTTTTGTGGGTGACCAAGGTCGTGGTAGCCATGAATTTTGTGACGTAATGGGTCGTGTTGATATTATTACTGGCACACTCGGTAAAGCAATGGGTGGTGCATCTGGCGGTTATACTTCAGGTAAAAAAGAAGTGATCGAATGGTTACGCCAACGTTCTCGCCCTTATTTATTTTCTAACTCTTTAGCTCCAGCCATTGTTAATGCGTCAATTACCGTGATTGATTTACTTGCTGATGGCGATGCATTACGTAAAACCTTAAAAGATAACGCCAGTTATTTCCGTAGTAATATGGAAGCGGCAGGCTTTACCTGTGGTGGTGCTGATCATGCCATTATTCCGGTGATGTTAGGTGATGCTAAAGTTGCTAGCGATATGGCTAACCGTTTATTGTCAGAAGGTATTTATGTGATTGGTTTCTCATTCCCCGTTGTGCCAAAAGGGCAAGCTCGTATTCGTACACAAATTTCAGCGGCACATACTAAAGAACAACTCGATACCGCTATTGCTGCCTTTATCCGTATTGGTAAAGCAATGAATGTGATCAGCTAAGCGCTTTGAGGAATTAATCATGAAATCATTAGTAAAACTTAAAGCTGAACCGGGTATTTGGTTAACGCGTACTGAAAAACCAAAATTGGGTCATAACGACTTATTGATCAAAATTAAAAAAACAGCGATTTGTGGCACCGATATTCATATCTATAACTGGGATGAATGGGCACAGAAAACAATTCCTGTACCTATGGTTGTTGGTCACGAATATGCCGGAGAAGTGGTTGGTATTGGTATAGAAGTTAAGGGTTTTTCCATAGGTGACCGCGTATCAGGTGAAGGTCACATTACTTGCGGACATTGTCGAAATTGTCGCGGTGGTCGTACTCATTTATGTCGAAATACTGTTGGTGTTGGTGTCAATCGTGCGGGTTCTTTTGCCGAGTATTTAGTCATCCCAGCTTATAATGCTTTTAAATTACCCGATGAAATATCTGATGATTTAGCCGCTATTTTTGACCCTTTTGGAAATGCTGTTCATACCGCTTTATCATTTGATTTAGTAGGTGAAGATGTATTAATTACCGGTGCTGGCCCCATTGGTATTATGGCTGCAGCGGTGGCTAAGCATGTTGGCGCTCGCCATGTTGTTATTACTGATATTAATCAATATCGATTAGACCTAGCGTTAAAGATGGGCGTTACTCGTGCTGTTGACGTTAGTAAAGAAAAACTCACCGATGTAATGTCTGACTTAGGTATGACCGAAGGTTTTGATGTCGGTATGGAGATGTCGGGTGTGCCGATGGCCTTTACTGACATGCTTGATAACATGAATAATGGTGGCAAAATTGCCATGTTAGGTATTCCGGGCAAAGACATGGCGATTGATTGGAGCCAAATTATTTTTAAAGGTTTAACCATCAAAGGTATATATGGCCGAGAAATGTTTGAAACTTGGTATAAAATGGCCAGTCTTATTCAATCGGGCTTAGATTTAACGCCAATTATTACTCACCACTATAATATTGATGATTTTCAGCAAGGTTTTGATATCATGCGCTCAGGGCAATCAGGTAAAGTTATTCTGAGTTGGGAATAATAGTTTTTACTTGTCGTGTATTTAAAGGTGTTTTGTCATTTAATGCCTTTAAGTCGCCATAAAACATCATCAATTATTAAAGGATAATTTAGTGTCGGACAATGAACCTACCTTTCAGCATCTGAGTATCGCGCAATTGCATGATGTTCTATCATCAGGAACACATGTTGTACTTGATATTCGTGACCCTGCGTCATTTCAAAGTAGCCATATTCCTGGAGCAATACATTTAAGTAACGATTCTATTCCCGATTTTTTACGTGAAGCTGACTTTGACGCACCGACCGTTGTTTGTTGTTATCACGGTATTTCTAGTCAACAAGCGGCTCAGTTTTTAGTTGGTCAAGATTTTACCGATGTTTATTCTCTTGATGGTGGTTTTACTGATTGGCAAAGTAGTTATCCTGATAATGTTGAAAGTTAATGTCATTATCTGCCGATGAACAATTAGTCGCCTTAGTCAGTATCAAACAGCATAATATTGCGTTGTTGTTTTCTAATTATTTGTTAAGTATAAATATTGAAGCAAAGCTGGAAAATGAAGATGATGGCTTTGTACTTTATTGTCAAAGTGATAAGTTTACGCTGGCAAAAGAAGCGTTTGACGAATTTATTCAACAGCCTCATCATCAAAAATATCAACAAGCGGCTTGGCATAGCGGTGAAGTTACTCAAATAAATAACGATCATCCGTCATTAATCAGCAACTTTAAAGAACAATTTTTTGCCCATGCTGGCATAGTCACATTGGTGGTCTTTAGCGCTTGTTGGTTAGTTTTTATTGGCAGTTTATTGGGCTGGCAACGCACAATATTTAGCGGTGTACAATTTTACCATCAGCTAGGATTTAACGACTTTATTGCTGAGCCTTGGCGTTTATTAGGACCAGCGTTTTTTCACTTTTCTTGGTTACATATTGCTTTTAATAGTATGTGGTGGTGGCAACTGGGTGGTAGTATCGAAAGGATTTTGGGCAAAGGCGCATTAATTAATTTATTCTTAATTTCAGCTATATTCTCTAATTTAGGACAATTTATCGTTTCGGGGCCAAATTTTGGTGGTTTATCAGGCGTTGTTTATGGTTTGGTGGGTTATGTTTGGTGGTATGGCTGGTTAGCACCTGAAAAAGGTTTATTTATATCGAAACCTATTATTGGTTTTTTACTGTTTTGGTTATTGCTTGGTTTTGCAGATTTTTTGCCTGTTAACATGGCAAATACTGCGCATTTATTGGGCTTAATTAGTGGCTGTGCATTAGCCGCAGTAAAAATACGATTAATGAAACGAGGCTAGTTAATTATTAGGCTTTGGGATGATTTGTAGTTTTTGTAGGTTCGATACGAGTGCAACGAGGCTCGACAGCTAACTCTTATTAGCTAATCAGCTTTGTAGAGGTAAAGATTATTAATTCCCTATATAATCTAAGTGCTTACATCTATGTAAGCAAATCTCGACCTACTTCTTTAATTATCTAACCATTGGGTAAACAAAAGTCTTTTTATTAAAGTACTGCCGGTCTCTTTTTTTAATAACGCTTTAATTTGCTCTTCACATTCTCTTTGTATTTCATGACGGCCATTAATTGATTTGATTTTTGACTCTGGCTGCTGACCAATAATATTTATAATGGCGTCGCGTAATAGTGGCGCATGGTGCTCAACTATTTCATAATTTGCTGAGTTATCGATCATCAATTCAACCGTTAAGCGCACATAACCCATCTTCTTTTTTACAGCAACATAGTTGGTGATTATTTCTGGTTCAAAGCCAAAATAAGCATAATCAGCCGCTTTTACTGTTGGTAAAGTAAGTAAAAAACAAAATAATGCGATAACAATTTTCATTAATGAAATCCAAAGATTGAAGTTAACTAAATAACGATAACTTTATAATAACGCTATTTGTTATCAATAGTGTTTATTTTATAAAAAAGTTGCCAATATTTTTAAAAAACATCAGCAAACACCATTAGTAAACAATGCAGAGCTTAAGTACTGCTGATATGATGGTCGCGTTTAAAATTGATGTATTAAATGACTAAAACGTATGAGTTCACATAACCCTTTATTCCCAATTACCATGAAAGCCGATTGGCAAGACGCTGTTAATTTTACCGTTGATGAGCATTTACTCGATTGGTTACTTGATCCCTGCTCATTAACAGCACGTTTTAAAAAACACTGTCAGCAATTTCGCATTGAAGTTTTAGGGCAGCAAATACAAGCATGTAGCTCAGAAGAAGCTAATGATGACATTCAAGTGGGTGAGCAAGTATTAGTACGTGAAGTCTTACTTTATTGCGATGATAAACCACAAGTTTTTGCCCGCAGTTTATTACCGCTAAGAAGTTTAACAGGTGAAGAACAAAAGTTAGCGCATTTAGGTAATCAATCTTTAGGGCAAGTACTGTTTAATAATCCTGAATTAATTAGAAAAAACATTGAGATATCATCTTTTCATGGGCAAGGTTCATTGGCTAAATTATTAGAAGGATTATCACTAAATTCAAAAAATGAAATGTGGGGCAGAAGATCGGTTTTCGTTTTACATGATAAACCTTTGATGGTCGCCGAAATATTTTTACCTGACTCATTTGCTTATCAATTGGAAAGTGCTGAATTATGAATACCTTGAGAATGAAATGGCAAGCGGTTCAGGGAATAGCCAATGTGGATAAACCTATAATGGTCACTGAGTTATTTTTCCCTGACTCTCTGGTAGACCAACTAGAAAGTGGCAAATTATGAATACCTTAACGATGAAATGGCAAGCGGTTAAACAAATTACCCGCATGGATAAACCCATCGGCACCTATCTATTGTTATGGCCAACTTATTGGGCACTATGGATAGCCGCGGATGGTTTCCCTAATTTATATTTGTTGATGGTATTTTCATTCGGTGTCTTTGTAATGCGTAGTGCAGGCTGTGTGATAAATGACTATGCAGATAGACACATTGATGGTCAGGTGAAACGCACTCAGCAACGACCATTAGTTTCGGGTTCTATGACCAGCCAAGAAGCGATTATGCTCTTTGGTGTATTAATTGGCATCGCATTTGGACTCGTTTTAACCTTAAGCCCTTTTACCATTTATTTGTCCGTTGTTGCTTTATTGTTAGCGGCTACGTATCCCTTTATGAAACGTTTTACCCAGTTACCCCAAGTGGTTTTGGGTGCTGCATTTAGCTGGGGAATGATCATGGCGTTTGCCGAGTTTAGAGGTGAGATACCCACAGTTGCTTGGTTATTATTTACGGCTAACCTGCTGTGGACGGTAGCTTACGATACTATGTATGCCATGGTTGATCGCGATGATGATTTAAAAATAGGGGTCAAATCAACCGCCATTTTGTTTGGTAAGCACGACAAACGCATTATTCTATTTTTACAACTATTGACCCTCGCGCTGTTGTTTACTGTGGGTGAGATACAAGCCTTTGGTTGGCCATATCAGTTGTGTTTAGTGATCAGTGCTGGACTGTTTTGTTACCAACAAATATTAATTGCCAATCGCGATCGCGAACGTTGTTTTCAAGCCTTTTTACATAATCACTTTGTTGGCTTAGTGATCTTTATCGGTGTATTTATTGAGTATTTATAGCGTCGGTTATTAATATTCTGTGGTGCTGATATCTAATATCATCGAATGTGTTTGCAGCTTTGAATTTACTCGCAACTCGCTCAGATCGCCTTCTTCATGAAACCCTAAAGATTGATACAACTTTAGGGCTGCAATGTTTGTTGTTGTGACCGCTAAAGATAACTGTTTTACATGCTCGTTTTTTGCCCAACTAATAATATGAGTTAATAATTGTTGCCCAATACCTAATCCACGAGTTTCAGGAGAAATCCACATTTGGTAGATATGTCCACTTTGGTCTTCCTGCGCGTGAATAGCCCCGCATATTAATCCTATGGGACGACCATTTAACAAAGCAACGACCAGTAATCCATTTATTTTTCTAGCGACGTAATCAAGCCGAGCAGACCATTCTTTATTCGTTAAAGTAGACTCATGTTCGAAGGTGGCGCCAAACGAGTCGGGGGAATCACTTAATGATTGCAAACGCAACAATTTATAAATATGCCAATCATTTTTTGTTAATACTTTTAAGCTGATGTTGTTCATGTCATTTATGTTCAGATGTTGTTAAAATCCATAGTAACCATGCCAAAAGTATTGCCATAGCAATAGCAAAAAAATCAATGAGGTAGCCTTGCCCATTGGCAAAACTTCCAAATGGAATACCTAGTGACATAGGAGGGGAATATGGAAACCAAGACTCACCACCGATCAATCTTATACTCTGAGATAGAAAGAATAGTGAACAAATAAGTATTCCTTTTTTGTTTTTATTCCAGGTAGTATATGCACCGTACGTGGGTATTAATATAAAAACCAAAATATAAGAAAGTAGATTCAGAATGGGTTTGTTTTCAAACTCTGAAAATATAATCAGACCAATGCCAACTATGCAATATATAGCAATAATAATACTGGCAAGTTTAAACTTCATATTACCCATAACTACCTAGCGATACTTTGTAATACTTCTATATCGACGAGATTAGTAATTGTTGATTTTATTGGAGCAAGCGTACTGCTATCTGTCAATAAACCAGCTTCATCAAGAGTGATGTAACCCTGTGAAATCATTGAGTTTATCAAAGTGGCTTGTGACTTTTTATCAATGAATTCAGGGGCGTTGATGTTATTTAGTACTGATAGACGTTTAGCAATGGCGACCACTTTATTTTCGAAGTCTGTTTTATTTATCGGTGACAAGCGGCTAATCAAAGAGGTGATAATGGTAAAGCGTTGCATGGTTTCATCGATACATTCGCCCATTATTCGTATCGTGGCACGTAACTGGGTATTGTCAGTTAATGACCAAAAACCCGCCTTGCTTTGTTTTGCCATTTCTTGCTTTGATAGTACGGTTAGTACTTGTTGAACTTGACTTTTTATTTCATCACTTGTTTGCCAAAGGAATAAGTCAGGTTTGATCAGTGTTATTAGACGATCGACTTTCTCGATTAACTCCTCTTGATTAATTTTGGCCGTACATTCGAGTATGCGGCAAACTAGAGCAGGTAGCATATAAGTATGCAGAATATTATTACGATAATAACGCATTTCTAACGTTGCTGACTCTGAAAGAGAAATAATGGCACCGAAGCTGTCATCGTTGACGGTGATTTTATTTAAAGCAATAACATCCGCTAATAATTCTTGACCAGATTCACTCGGAATAGTGACTTGTTCACAATAGCTTGCTTCCCTTTGCATCCTTAAAAAGAAATCTAGTTGTGCTTCCAGTTCAATTTTTAGCAAGGCTTTATTTTCACAAGAATGTAAAATAAGTGCCACTAATGCAACGCCATTTATTGCAGCACACTGGTTAATTGAGGTCATCACTTGATTGGCTAAAATATTTACTTGAGGAATTAACCAACTCGGTTTCTTGGGATCAAGTGGATCTATATCTTCTTTCCAATCAGGAACTTGTTCATTAAGAAACTTGTTAATATTGATAGGTTCGCCAAAATTCACATAGCCTTTACCGTAATTACGTAAATTTTTAATGGCTTTAAAAACACCAAAAATAGACTCGCCCTTTTTCTGTCCACCACTTAACTCTTTATGGTAAGTGCCTACTTCCATAACATGCTCATAACCAATATATACAGGCACCAATGTAAGAGGGCGTTCAACTCCACGTAATAAACTTTGAATGGTCATCGCTAACATGCCTGTTTTAGGGGCGAGTAATTTCCCTGTTCTACTGCGACCACCTTCAGAGTAGTATTTTACCGAGTAACCACGTTCAAATAACAAACCTAAATATTCACGAAAAATAGTTGAATAGAGTCGATTACCATTGAACGAGCGACGAATAAAAAAAGCGCCCGCTTTTCTGAAGATTGAACCTGCAGGCCAAAAATTTAAATTAATACCTGCGGCAATACGCGGCGACACTAATCCTTCTTGTAAAATGATGTAGGTTAATAGTAAATAATCCATGTGGCTACGATGACAGGGTACATAGATAATTTCGTGACCATCTTGGGCAAGGTTACGTAAAGTATTCGCATTATTAACCTCAATACCTTTATAAAGACGTTTCCATAACCAGCTTAAGACTCGTTCGCCAAGTCGCACCATAGAATCACGATAGTCGCCAGCTATTTCATCCATGATCACTAAGGCTTGTTTTTTTACTTTTTCTTCACTTAAGTTTTTATTTTTTACTTCTTCAGCAATGATTTTTTTAACTGAGGCATTAGCAAACAAGGCGGTGAACATTTGTTGACGATGCATCAAGCGTGGACCCGTTGCGGCAATGGTTTGTCGGTGAAAATGAAAACGGGCAATTCTCAATAGTTTGTGTGCAGTTGCTTGGTCGCTGCCGTGTTGGTCAGTCATATAACGAAATGATATCGGGTCGCTAAATCTTGCTAAGGTATTACGTCCGGTGAAAAGTACAATAAAGAATTTACGTAACCAAGTAGGGGATTCTTGATCAGCGATAACTGTGCCTACATTGGCATTGTTTTTTTCTTTTGTCGGTGTTCGTCCCCAGGTTAAATTCACCGGAATAAGTTGCGCGTCTAATGTTGGGTCTAATTCATGTTGTGCTAAAACTTTAAAACCTTGTGTTATTGCCTGTGTTTTTTTACTAGTTTTCCATGAAAATACTGATTTAGTACGCTCTAAACAAAATATTCGAGAAAATTCTTGGCCGTTAATAATTATTTTTTCTAATGGATCGGGTAATTTTAATTGCTGACAAGCACTTTGTAGAGCAAGAATATCACTTGCTGATTGATGTTTGATCACATAGAAAACCGGTTGTTCAGCTTTGATGTTGCCTGTTTTTACTAAATCATCAGGTACTATTTTACAGCGAACCAGTAACTTGACGGGATATTTTAGTATCTGATAATAAATTGAACGTAGTGCTAACATCTTGTTTTATCCATATTATTGTTATCAATATTTTAGCACTTAACCTTGTTAACAATAAAGCACCTTACTTTTAAGCCTACTTGACTATTCACGCTGGACATTTATTGTGATGACTCTTATTCTCGTTACTCTTTTATTGATTTTGGATTGTGAATGAAACTTAAAAATTATCTATTGGCATTTTGTTTTACCAGCGTTATTACAATAGCTCATGCTGATAGCCGTCTTCAACAGGCTATAACTGAACAGGCGATCACTGAACAATCTATTAAAGCTGAAGTGACTAAAGGCTTAATACAATCATTAATTGAGCTTGAACAAGTAGTGAATATTAATAGCGGCACCATGAACTTTGCTGGCGTAAAGCAAGTTGGTTTAGTTTTCAAAAAACAGTTTGAGCAACTAGGTTTTGAGACACAATGGCTTGATGGCAGCGAATTTAATCGTGCGGGCCATTTAGTGGCAAAATACGGAGATTCCGGCCCTAAAATATTAATGATTGGCCACTTAGATACGGTCTTTGCTAAAAATGACGCTTTCCAATCATTTCAGCGTATTAATGATCAACAAATTGCCGGTCCCGGTATTACCGATATGAAAGGTGGAGACGTTATTATTGTTGCTGCCTTACGCGCTTTAAAACTAGCAGGAGTACTTGATAATGTCAGTATTCAAGTGGTGATGACTGGCGATGAGGAAAGCAGTGGTCGGCCATTAGCTAAATCTAAAAAGGCACTTATTGATGCGGCTAAGTGGGCTGATATTGCTTTAGGGTTTGAAGATGGCGATGGTGATATTGGTACGGCAGTTGTTGCGCGTCGCGGTTCGGTAGGTTGGACACTTGAAGTTACCGGTAAACCTGCCCATTCATCACAAATATTTAGAGAAGATGTTGGTTTTGGCGCAGTTTTCGAAATTGCACGTATTTTAAATAGTTACCGTGAAGAACTCGCCAGTGTTGAAAACTTAACTTTTAACCCCGGTTTGTTGCTAGGCGGCACTCGACTTGATGCTCAAGTAAAAGATGGCAAGGGTTATGCTTTTGGTAAAAGTAATGTTATTGCGAAAACAGCTAAAGTGAGCGGCGGCATTAGAGCGATATCACCTCAACAGTTAAATGATGCAAAAAAGGTCATGCAAAAAATCACCGCTGATAATTTAGCTCATACTTCAGCGAAATTGAGTTTTGACCAAGGTTATCCACCAATGGCACCCACCAAAGAAAATTATCAATTATTAGCGCTTTATAACAAGGCGAGTCAAGATCTTGATTACGGCGAAGTGGTTGCTGTTGATCCAAGACGTGCTGGTGCTGCCGATATTTCATTTGCTGCGACACATCTAAAAATGTCTCTTGATGGTTTGGGGTTAATGGGGTCAGGTGGGCATACCAAGGATGAAGTTGCTGATATTAGTAGTCTAGAAAAAAATATCAATAAAGCAGCCTTATTAATTTATCGTTTATCTCTACAACATGAAAGATCACAGCAATGAAAAAAATAGCCATATTTGTTGATGTACAAAACATCTATTACACTACGCGTGATACTTATGCTCGCCAATTTAACTATCGTAAGTTTTGGCAACAAATCAGTGAACAAGGTGACATTGTAACTGCAAATGCTTATGCCATTCAACGTAGTGATGACCAACAACATAAATTTCAAAAAGCGCTCAAACACATCGGTTTTACGGTCAAACTTAAACCCTTTATTCAACGCCGTGATGGTTCAGCTAAAGGGGATTGGGACGTTGGTATAACCATTGATATTATGGAAATTGCACCGGAGGTTGATACGGTTATCTTGCTATCAGGTGATGGTGATTTTGATTTATTACTGAAAAGAGTACACGAAAAATATGGTGTTAATACGCAGGTTTATGGTGTTTCAGCATTAACGGCAAAATCGTTGATTAATGCTACAGATGAATTTTTCCCTATTGATGATTGGTTGCTGATGTAAGTAATGATTAGTGTGGTTCTCTGTTGTTTCTAGCAATGCTTTTTCGTTCGCATTGAGATCTTAGTTATTTTGCTAATTAGGTTAACCGTCACTATTATCATTTTAAAAATCTTCTCAGTAGGAAATTTCGGCTATTTTGTTTAGGTTTGACCATTAGCTAGAGTTGAATTTCCTCTTCTAGAAATCAAGTAATAGATGATTAACGTAAAGTAATAAAATTTGTCTTGTTCAATCCTGATGGGCAATTTATTATCTTTATTCAAATTGTCACTAAGTTATCATGAGTTGTGATGTCTAAACCGCAAATATTGGTTGTCGATGACAGCCCTGAAATTCGTTTAAGTGCCGCTTTTATTTTAGAAGATCAGGGTTTTTCTGTGCTTGAAGCAGAAAATCACCATTATGCCCAAACAATATTGACCGAAAACAATGTCGATTTAATTTTGCTGGATATGAATTTTTCTTTAGATACCACCTCGGGCGAAGAAGGTTTACGTTTTTTAACTTGGCTTGGTAAATCTGATTTTGTTATTCCCGTTGTTGCCATGACAGGCTGGTCTACTGTTGATTTAGCTGTTAATGCTATGCGCTTGGGTGCTTGTGATTTTGTTGAAAAACCTTGGAATAACCAAAGATTGATCCAAATTATTCGTCAACAACTAAAGATGGCGGGTCTGCAAGTACAAAACCAAAAACTTAAACAGCAATTGGAGCCGGTTGCCGAGCAAGATTTTATCTGGCGCTCAGAAGCCATGACAAAGTTATTACGTCAAATCGATTCCGTAGCGGCTACTGACGCAAGTATTTTATTAACCGGTGACAATGGCACCGGAAAAAGTCATTTAGCCCAACGACTCCATCAACAATCTGATCGTGCCTGCGATGCTTTTATCTCAGTCAACATGGGCGCGATTTCAGAATCCCTATTTGAAAGCGAAATGTTTGGCCATAAAAAAGGCGCATTTACCGACGCGAAAGAGAATCGCATTGGTCGTTTTGAACTGGCCAAACATGGTACGCTGTTTTTAGATGAGATCGCCAATATTCCTCAGTCGCAACAAGCTAAATTGTTACGTGTACTAGAGTCTGGTGAATATGAAGTATTAGGCTCAAGTCAAACTCAGCACGCTAATAGCAGGGTTATTAGTGCAACTAATGGTGATATTGCGCAACTGATAAGCGACGGTGCTTTTCGTGAAGACCTTTATTTTCGTCTCAATACTATTGAACTTAGAGTGCCATCATTAAAAGAAAGGTTTCAAGATATAGCGCCCCTAGCAAAACACTTTATTGCCCAACATGGCAAAAGGTATAAACGCGAAGATTTACGCTTAACACCGGGTGCAATACAAGCGTTGGAAGCCTATCATTGGCCGGGTAATGTTCGTGAAATGAGCCACTTAATGGAACGTGCAGTGTTGTTGGCCCAAGGCAGTAGTTTGGGACAGGAAGATTTACATCTGTCTAACCTTAAACAAAACAATAGATTGCCGATGATGACGTTAGACGAAGCTGAGAAAATATTGATTGAACAAGCATTAGAGCTAAATCATAACAATGTACCTAAAGCAGGGGTAATGTTGGGGCTGACTAAATCAACTATGTATCGCCGCTTAGAGAAATATGGCATCAAAGCGCAGTATTGATGATGGCACTATATACCCGTTACGCATTCAAAATGCGTGATTTCAGTTGGAGTTATAAGCACTTTAGGCAAGGCATTCATTTTAGAGAATGGTCATTCTCGGCAACTGCGTCCTGCGTTGCCCTAATGGCCACATCCATGTGGGAACCTTGTCACTATGAATAACGCGGCATAAAGTGATTATAAACCAACCCAGAGGGGACTTCTGAGCAAACCATGCTCGTCGTTGTCTCTTTTTTTAAGGGAATAACCATGAATAAAAAGAGACACCTTGATCATAAATTGCTCAGTAGTCCTGAAACATGCATCTTGATTGGCAAAGGGTATGTAAGCAGGGTTTGGGGATTATGAACTTATTTGTCTTTAAATCTTTAGAGCAGCTGTTAAAGACTTGTTTTATTGCTACCAGTTTGTTGGTAGTCAGTTTGTGGGTTGCGATCGGATTAATTCAGCACTGGACGATGGCGAACATTGCTTTAACAAGTTCTGTTGCGGCAATAACCTTGTGGATATGCTTTTCATATAGTTATAAAAGAACCATTATTGCGTTTAAACGCGCCAGTATGCACCTTGAAGCAGTACACAATAATGACTATTGTCAGTATGCCAAACCTGCTTTTAGCGCAGGCAAAGTAATAGAGTTTCATCAAGATCTCGAAAACTTGAGCACTCATTTGCAATTGCTCAAGTCACGCTATGATCAGCATGTTTTTCTGGTTTACCGATTGATTGAACAACTGGACAGTCCGATTTTGGTATTTGACCAGCACCCTCAGCTTACTTATGCCAATAGTGCCTTTAATGAATTGTTCCCCCAACCTTGGCAGATTTTCAGAAATTCCTCTCCTGGCTTATTAGGGCTCGAATTTGTCGATAACAATTGGCGTTTTAAAGAAAAAAATCGTGACAGTAAATGGCAGATTCGACACAGTGAATTTATCGATCAAGGAAAAACTCACCAATTAATGGTTTTTGTGAATATTGAATCCGCATTGAGGCAAAGTCAGCTTAGCGCATGGCAACAACTTATTCGTGTACTAGGACATGAAATTCGCAATTCATTAACTCCGGTGTCGGCATTAGCTCAGGGACTAAGTTTAAAGGCTCAGGGCGATAGAGAAAAACAGGCGTTAACCGTGATCACAGAACGATGCCAGCATTTGCAAGACTTTGTCAGTCGATATGCGTCTATTACTAAGCCATTTCACTTAAATTGCCAATTGTTATCAGCCACGAATATTGGCAAGCGTATTCAAGCCTTACTCAAAGATATTCAATTAGAGGTCGAATTAAAAACGGAACGTTTTTGGGCAGACCCTGCTTTTATTGAACAGGTATTGATAAATGTTATAAAAAATGCCGGTGAAGCCTCTAAGCCAGGAGAGAAAATAAAACTGATCTTTAGTGAAAACTTAAATAGCTCACTTATTGAAGTTATCGACAGTGGTCATGGTTTTGCTAATCTGGATAACCTCTTTGTACCTTTGTATTCAACCAAACAAAATGGTCAAGGCATAGGGCTGAGCTTTTGCCGAAATATCATTGAACATCACAAAGGCACCATAGACTTAGTTAATAATATCAATGCACCGGGTGTTACTGTATCAATCTCCCTACCTTTAGTTTCAGCTCAAAACAATCTGCCTGGAAAGTCTTAGTCTTCACCATACCTCCACTAGCCCTAGTTCCATTATGGGGCGTAGTAGTTCACCTGCGGACTCATTCGATGTTTTTGTTCTCTATCATAACTCTAACTAATTGAATTTTATTGAAAATATTTCTTGGCACAAAATTAGCTTTAAGTTCTGCAATATCATAAAAGTATTTAATCAAGGTATCTCTTAGATGGATGTGAAGAAAATAAAACCTAAGCAAAACAAATTCAAATCAAAACCGGTTATCGTTGGTTTGGCAGTTTGTTTGCTCGCAGCCCTTACTTGGTATGTCAGCGCTAACGCTGGCGGTACATCGGTTAAACGTAACAACATGCTATTTGGTACAGTAAAACAAGGTGACTTGCAGGTAGAAATAGAAGGTTATGGTGCTTTACGTTCAGATAAACAAGTACTTATCACTTCGTTAACCCGTGCAACGGTGCAGGAAATTGTCCTTAAACCCGGCGCTCTGGTAACTGCAGACAGCATCATAGTGCAACTCGCTAACCCTGAATTACAACAACAGGTTAATAGCGCAATCCGTGAATTGTCCCAACAAAAAGCTAATTTACGTCAACTAAAATTAAATCAAAGACGTGAAATTCTTAACGAAAGTGGCAATTTTGCCGAACTGGAAGCGCGCTACGAAACAGCCAAGGTAAGACTAGAAGCACAGTCTGGCTTGGTCAAATCGGGCATAGTGTCTGTACTTGATTATAAAGACAGCCTAGTTCAAGAAGCACAACTTAAAAAGCGTTTGAAAATTCATCAGCAACGAACCGCCGCACTTAAATTAGTCAATCAAGAAGCCATTAATATTCAGCTTGAACAAATCAAGCAAGAGCAGGGGCAATTGGATATCGCTCAAAATCGGCTTGATCGCCTTAGCGTTAAAGCCGGTTTTGATGGTGTTTTGCAACGTTTATCAGTGGAGTTGGGTCAAAGCTTAGCAGCCGGGCAGGAAATTGCACTCATCGGTAGTGTCCAGGATCTAATTGCCTTGGTCAGGGTTCCTCAAAGCAAGGCGCAACAGATTTTCATTGGTCAAAAGGCCATTGTTGATACCCGTCGAGACAAAATTGTCGGCACAGTTTCTCGTATTGATCCCGTCGTAGTAGAAAATACCGTTGAAGTTGAAATAGCTTTACCTGATCAGTTGCCAGCCAGTGCTCGTCCGCAACTCAGTGTTGATGCCGTTATTATTACCGATATATTAACCAACATTACCTATATGGAGCGCCCTGTTAATGGCAAGGCTAATACCAATGCCAGCTTATTTAGGCTTGATGATTCAAACAATACTGCGATGAGAACCGAAGTTAAATTTGGTAAAGAGGCGGGTCGCTATATCGAAATTCTTGACGGTGGTCAGGTCAATGATACTTTCATTGTTTCTGACTTATCACTGCTGAAAAATTCAGAACTGAACATCGAGAACTTTTAAGCGCTATCTGATCGGTGGCGTTGGTTACAAACATTAAGTACCAGCATTAACAGCTAACATTAAAAAATTGTACGCTAATTGAGGAAAATGAATATGACTGATATAAAAATAGAAATGAAGAACATTGGTAAAGTTTTTGAAACCGATGATGTTGAAACCCATGCACTAAAAGATGTCGATATTGTTATTCGTGCTGGCGAATATGTTTCTATTTCAGGTCCATCTGGCTGTGGTAAATCGACCTTGTTGTCTTTATTGGGTTTATTAGATGAGTCAACCTCAGGCTCTTATGTAATCGAAGGACATGATGTTAGTCACCTTTCTCTTGATGAAGCAGCACATATTCGTAATGAAAAAATTGGTTTTGTCTTTCAGTCGTTTAACTTAATCGATGAGATCTCAGTATTTGATAACGTAGCGCTACCTTTGCAATATAAAAAAGAAATACCCACAGATGAGTTTATCAAAGAAAGAGTTGAAGCTTGCTTAAAAATGGTAGAAATGAGCCATCGGGCGGATCATAAACCTAATCAGTTATCAGGTGGACAACAGCAGCGTATTGCTATTGCTCGTGCCTTGGTTGCAGACCCTGCAATATTATTAGTAGACGAGCCAACGGGTAATCTAGATTCACAAAGTGGTGACACCGTAATGGCCGTATTAGCCGAGCTTAATAAAAATGGCACTACTATATGTATGGTAACTCATGATGCACGTTATGCCGATATGGCGAAAATTCAACTTAAATTACTTGATGGCCAAATCGTTAATGACGAAGCATTAAAGGTGGCAGTATGAGGATATTAATTCGACAACATAAACAGGCCTGGGCCAGTTTGAAAAAGAAACCAGGCTTTGTATTAACTGTATTGATGACCATGGGCATTACTTTAGGCGCTTTATTATGTGCAATAACATTAAACTATTTGTTACTGGTTGAGCCGCTGCCTTACCCAGACCAAGATCGCCTTTTTGTTGCTGAACATGGAGTTACCGGCGCAAAAAAAGAAACTAAAGGTCTTGCTTTTACCTATCCCGGATTAGTGCATTTATACAAGAGTAAAGCAGCATTTGAACAAGCTGCGATAATGAGTTATGGCGAAGATGTGATCGTTTCTCACAACAGCCAACCACTTGTTAATACAGCCTATATTACACCTGAATTGCATCAGATTTTAGCCTCTCCTCTGGCGTTAGGTCGGATGTTCGAAGCCAGCGAAGCTATGGATACTCACAACCCTGTCGCTATGCTCAGTTATAATACTTGGCAGCAAGAGTTTAATGGCAACGTAGATATACTTGAGCAAAAAATCAATATAAGAGGTGTAAGTTATCGAATTGTTGGTGTATTAGCTGAGCACTTTATTGAGCCTGAGTTGGAAGAAATCGGCCGAGAAACGCAAGTTTGGCTGCCATTTGACTTTAACTCGGCAGGCGAAGGACAGCGACAAAGTTTTGGCAATATAAGTGGTAATCTTAAATTTATTGGTTTATTGAATAAAGAAGTTAGTCAAAGCCAAGCAGTACAACTTTTAACCCCTTTAGTAAATGACCGCTGGCAGGAAGGTGTTGCTGAGATCAGTTTTTTCAAGGGCTGGTCAATCGATATGCGCGTGCGCCCAGTTAAAGAAGTTATGCTCGGTCAGAGTGAGTCTATTGCGATCATGTTATTAGCCGGAGTGGTGGGTTTAGTCTTGATCGCCTGTGCAAATATTTCCAACTTATTTATGGCACGTACTGCAGAAAAACAACGTCAAATGGCAATTCAAGCGGCGATTGGCGCCACCAAGAAACATTTATTTAAAGCGATGTTGGCTGAAACCAGTATATTGATGTTTATGTCTATCATTCTCGCCTTGGTGATTGCCAAAAGCGGATTTTATATTATGCAGCAATATCTTGGTGCGGTATTACCTCGAGTCAACGAGTTATCACTTAATCCGATAACCTTTGGCTGTGCGGTGCTGGTTACTGTTGTTTTTGCGTTGTTTTTCGCTAAATTAAGTACCCGTATGATCAATTACCGTGCGCTAAATACCACCTTACAAAGTAGTGGGAAAGGCAGTGGTTTACAGGTATCGAAAAAGACTCGTCAGGTATTAATCGCCAGTCAAGTTGCGTTAGCGACGGTATTAGTTTTTGCTAACTTTAGTTTGCTTAAAGATGCCGTGAAAACCATCAATGCACCGCTAGGTTTTACCACTACTAATATTTCGACCTTGAGATTAAATTTTTCATCAACAGACTCTCCTAGCCAAGAAGAGTCGATACCCATTATGGCGGGGATCATGGAAAAACTCGAAGCGCTGCCGCAAGTGGAATCACTTAGTCAGTCGGGTTCACCTCTTGATGGTTTTTATTTAAGAGCGTTAACCAACGTTGCCAACAATGAAAGATATACACCGTTTTTAAAGGGGGCTGATCAGAGATATTTTAATATGATTGAACAACCATTATTACAAGGAGATAATTTTACCCGAGTAGATCGACAGGATGGCAATAATGTGATGATTGTTAATCAAGCTTTTGCTAAACAATTAAAAGCAGACGGTGATGTGCTCGGCTTGCAATTATCAATGGGTGGACCTGATCCGCATAAAATAATAGGTATTGTCAAAGATATTGCGATTCCAGGCGAAACGGCGATAGAAGACGATGGTTCAGCCGAATATACCGGTGTACCAAGAGCTTATGTAGCCAGTAGACTTGGTGCACAAACATTTATGCTTAAACTTAAATCCGGTCAGTCTGTTAGTCGTGAGCAACTAGGCAAATTGTTAGCCGAAGTTGACTCAAGATATGCAGTCTTTAGTTTCAATTCAGCAGATGACATTCTTACCCAACGTTTATTTTCCGAAATAACCACAGCAGTAACCACAGCGGTATTGGCTGGGCTGGTATTTTTACTAGCAGGCATTGGTTTATATGGTATTTTGAGTTACGGCACCCAACTTAGACGGTTTGAACTAGGCGCTCGCATGGCAATAGGCGCGACAAAACAACATCTGGTAACTATGATCATTAATGATAATGCAAAATCGGTATTGGTTGGTTTTATCGGTAGTGTCGTATTGTTTGCTCTTGCCTATATCGGCTTGAGTGAATATATTCAGCCATTCCTTACTTGGCAAGTATTGCCGATGATAGTCGCTACTCTGATACTGATTACATTGGTTACTTTGTTTGCCTGTTACTGGCCGTTAAGAAAGTACATTAACAAGCCGGCGATATTTAGTTTGCGTGGTAGTGATTAAGTTCTCTTCTTTTGCTTAAGGTGAGAGTTTACTGTAAGACTTAACGCTAAAAAGTGTAACTTGAAGCTATAGGATAAGAGAAAAGGTTGGTGCTGAACGTTTGTCTTAAGCGTTTACAGTATATAAAGGGGTGGGCTTTGCCCACCTTTTTAGCTTAAACTATGGTTTAGGTAGCCAACGTTTTCGCTAATTTCACTCAGATTTTACATGAATTTAAGGAACTTAAGCGTTTCAATGACAACCCCTATAATTAAAGTACAGCAACTAGGCAAGGTATTCAGCACAAATGATATGCTCACCCATGCACTGCAAGGCATAGAACTTGAAATTCAACAAGGCGAGTATATTTCAATTTCAGGCCCTTCTGGTTGTGGAAAATCTACCTTGCTATCGATTATGGGACTGTTGGACTTTCCCACCACAGGTAAGCTCTTTTTCGAAGGTAAAGATATCAGTCAACTCAGTATGGAGCAGACTGCTGCTATTAGGAATAAAAAAATTGGCTTTATCTTTCAACAGTTTAACCTGATAGATGAGTTGAGTATCTACGACAATATTGCTCTGCCATTACGCTATGCTAAGCAACCAACTAGTGATAAAAAAATAAAAGAAAAAGTAGACTATTGTTTAGATGTTGTCGGCATGCTCTCAAAGGCTGGACGCAGACCAACACAACTCTCTGGAGGCCAGCAACAGTGCATTGCAATCGCTCGCGCTCTAGTAGCTGAACCTTCTATTTTGTTAGTGGATGAGCCGACTGGAAATTTGGATTCAAAAAATAGTGATCAAATCATGGCGACCCTAGAAGCATTAAATAACCAGGGAACTACCCTCTGTGTAGTAACTCACGACATACGTTATGCTGAAATGGCAAAACGTAAAGTCTACCTGCTTGATGGCCGGATATTAGGTCAAACTCGCTTCGATCATCAGAGTATGTATTAATATAATTAAAAATTTAAAGCTCTATAGAAGTGCCTGATACTCGTACTTTATTGCTACTATTCTGCCAGTTCCATATTACATCAGTTGTTGGTAATTCCAACAAAATAGGAGTCTTGCCAGAGTATCTTAATAGGTCATTTATCTTGCTCATATATTTTAAAGATGCACCTTTTTCATATAAAAAAGTAATTCTTGCGGCGCTGCATCCATAAGGTAGGGATTTAATTTGAGATGCTAGGTAAGATTCTGTGATTTCAGAGCCATAACTAATTATTTTATTTTCCTTATTAATGAATAGTCGTATAGGAAGGACCTTATTACCTCCTGGACAATTATCAGTAACTTCTTGCACCGTAGGTTTGGATAAAAGTGTAATTTCTGTAGGTATAGGACCCAATACTTGATGTACGGCTTTTGACACTACATTTTCTAACATTTTTATATCAATATTTTGCTGTTCAAATGGAGTGAATTCGACTATCACCGCTAATTTACCATCAATAAAGTTCCATTTTACTGCGGGTCTGTCTTTAATATTTTTGTTGATTAGTATTTGTATTTTTTCAATTTCAACATTCGTTAAATTTTCTTTTTTATCTAAACCACAGCCTCCCAGTAAAAGTAGTTTTAAAAGCAATGTAAACACAGTAAGTAATTGTTTTCCTTTCATATAACCATCCTTGATGAAGTGTCATTTTGAATGGCAACATAACTCATAAAGCAAAATAATCAAAATAAAATATAAAGGTTTATACCAAGTTGACTGATATAGGTAAGCGACAAAATGAAACTGCATGGGGTATTTTGAACTAATTAATATTGATTAGAAAATATAGGGCAAAACACTTGATGTTAATGTCTATAATGAGATCATAATTTCTATGGAGTTAAGTGCCTCTTTGTGCCATAGAAAGTTATCTCGATTTCGCCCCGCCTTTCCGAGTAAGGGTTGACCGTCACTAATGCAAAAAAGAAGACGTAAGGCATCTATTGCAGTTGTACATGTTGGGATTAGACATTGTATCGATAACGCCAGCATTTACGTTTGATAGCTCTATTAGCGGGCGAGTTTTTCTTAACAACTTGTTCTAAGGTGCAAAAATTGTTTAATTTTTGATGTTAATCCAGATAAAAAATTAAAGCCCTCATAGCTATGAAAAAAGATGGTTGGCATACTTTGGATTTTATGAAAAATCGCGTTTCTTCTACTTATACTCATAAACCCATTGCGGTTATATCTCCAGCGACTTAATTGGCATGCTGAAGGTTATGCGAATACTGCCGGCTATTTATCTAAATTAGGTTTTCAGGTGGATATTTGTGGTGAGCCAAATGTTACTGATCACAGAAATAACCACGCCAAGGAACCCGACATTCTTAATCTAGTGGAAAAAGAATTTAAAACAGCTTCCTGAAGAACTGCCTTGGGAGATCTGTGTAAAGGGTAGTGACTTAATGAATGGTTTAACTTTCTCGCAGTTGAAAGTTAAACTTCATTTACTGATTAATGAACCCTATCCTGAGCTACTGCTTAAATAATACAAGTATTAGGTTTTATAAGTACCTAAAAACCGTTCCTCTCGCTAAAAAGAACGCCACGAACTTCAGCTAATTCAGTAAAGTCATGGCTTTATTTGTTTTCTACACTCATCATTTTGTCTAATTTCATTTTATTCTAGCGAATTACTTGCTAATGATAACCATTATCATTAGTATTCGCACGAATTATTTATCTCTCTACTTTTCTCTTAGGAATAACAATGAAGTACTCATCTGTATGCATAGCAATTATCGCCAGCCTTACTGCTTTCTCATCAACAGCCAATGAAAACCCTAACAACAACTCTGCAGTTGAAGTTATTGAAGTTAAAGGAAGTTATTTTAATGACTATAAAGTAGACGAAGCAAACGGCGCAATGCGTGCAGACATTTCATTATTAGAAACATCACAGTCAGTTACCGTTATTCCCAATTCAATCATGACCGAACAGCTTGCCACAACATTAGGTGAAGTATTAACCAACGATGCAAGCTTAACCGCTGGCTCAAAGCAACGTAACCGTGAAGTATTCAATTTACGCGGTTTTTCACTAAGTTCGTCTAATGGTTACCTAAGAGATGGTCATCAACATTGGTCACACTATCAGCAACCAATTGAAATATTGGAAAGTGTTGAAGTGATCAAAGGGCCATCAAGTATTTTATATGGTCAATCTGGGCCAGGTGGTTTAGTGAATATGGTCACCAAAAAGCCAACCGCGACAACACTGTTTTCTTTGGGTGCAGACATCGACCAAGAAGGTTTAAGCCGTCTGACCCTTGATGCAGGTGGTGCATTAACGGATGATGAATCATTACGCTATCGTAGTGTATTAGTGAAACAAGATGTTGAATATCAGCGTGAATATCAAAATGACGAACAACGTCAACGCGACCGTTTTCTAGGAGCATTAGTTGTCGATTACGATATTTCTGATGATGCTATGATACGTTTTCATTATGACAGAACCGATGATGAAGCAGGTTTAGACACCGGCTCTTGGTTAGATGAAAAAGGCAATGTTATTGGTGATGAAAAAACCATTCGTGATATGTCGTGGGCATTTACCGACATTACCGTTGAAAATATCGGTATCGATTTTACTTATTCATTAAATTATCAATGGCATATTGAGTTGGGCTACAACGAACAAAATTTTAAACGCCAACGTTTTGAGTCATCACCTAAAAAACCGAAAACATTTAGTGAAGGCGACGAATATACTTCAAAACCCTACGATCGCTTCGACGACTGGCAATTTAAAACCGCTTTTATTGATTTACAAGGCGAGTTCACTTTAGCAAATGTTGAGCATCAGTTATTAATCGGCATGAACTCTTTAGATTATTACTACGGACAATTAAAAGTTAATGGTACCCCTGTTACTTACTCTGCAGGCAATGCTGAGCCAACACGTCCTGATATCAGTTACAAAACGGACGATTCACTTTATACCAGTGAATACGACTATTACGGCATATATCTACAAGATTTAATTACCCTTAATGACCAATGGCAAGTATCACTGGGCGGACGTTACGACAAACAAAGTAAAGAAAATGCCGATAACGAATCATTCTTGCCAAAAGCAGGTATTCTATTTCACCCTAACGAGCAAGCCACTTTCTACGCCAGCTATTCAGAAGGCTTTGAACCACAACGAAGTGACACACTCGAAGATGATCGCGACGTCAACAATGGTATGAAACTCGATGCGATGACTTCTGAGCAAATAGAAGTTGGCGCTAAATGGCAATTAATGGATGAACGTTTATTATTAACCGCTGCTATTTTTGATATTACCAAAACGGGTAAATTAATTACAGAAACCCTCGACGACAATCCTAATTTTGATACTAAAACAGAGCAAGCCGGCGAGCAGCGCCATAAAGGTTTTGAAATAGCAGCACAAGGCGCGGTCACTGATAAATTATTTGTTATGGCCTCGGTGATGAATTTAGATGCGCAATATAACAAAGACCAAAACTACCAAGGAAAAACCCCTGTTGATGCGCCTGAATGGTCAGCTTCAATATGGTCTCGTTATGAATTCAATGACCAGTTTGCGGTAAATATTGGCGCATTTTACGAAGGTGAACGCTTCGCTGATAGCGATAATACCATCACCAAAGACGCTTATACTCGCGTTGATGTGGGCGCAACGTATAAAACAACCATGGGCAATCAAGACGTGAATTTCCGCTTTAACATTCAAAATTTACTTGATACTAACTACCTTGCCGGTGGCGGCGTATCAAACGTAACGGCAGGAGACGGCGTAAACTTCCGCTTAGCGACACAAATTTCATTCTAATTAAGCTAAACGTTTAAAGAAGTAACCGGGCTAACAGGTTACTTCTTTATCCATTTCGAACAATACAATAATTTATGCAAATTAATAAAAACACCCTGAGCTTATCTCGTCTCATTCATGTTTATGTTTCGATGGCGTTATTAACGCTGTTATTATTTTTTTCGGTGACCGGTATTACCCTGAATCATCCTGAATGGTTTAGTGAAAATCAGGCTGATATTGAAGAAGTAGAGCTCGCTATTGATCTAAAACTAATTAATAACCCGCCATTGTCGCTTGAGCAAATAACGCAGGTTGTCGCGGTCGTTGAGCAAGAACTAGCACTATCTTTAAGCCATGCCGTTATTGAAAGCACGAGTGACGAGCTGTTTTTTAGTATTAAGAAAGCCGGTGAGAATACCGCAATAACCCTTGATTTAGCCAGTGGCGAACTGTTTTTTGAACGAACTGATTATGGTCTATGGGCGTTATTAAACGACTTACATAAAGGCAGAAACACCAGTGCTTTTTGGGGCTGGATCATTGATATAACGAGCGTACTTTGTATTGTGTTTGCCATCAGTGGATTTATTTTAGCTATGCCACAACGGCGCTTTAACCGAACGTTAACACTGAGTTTAGGGGTAACCGTCGCCATAATTTTCATATCAACTTTATCAGCTTAAGAAAAATTTAAGCTATGCACAGCACGTTAAGGAATTTTCATGAACATAAAAATAGTCGGATTAATCATTATGCTTTTAACGCTCATTAGTTTTACCACTGATGCGCATAAAAATACGCTTCACCCGACAGAGATAACCATTGAACTGGCGTTAAAACAGCAATCTGGTGAATATCATCGGCCTTATGTCGCAAGCTGGATTGAAAGCTCAAAAGGTAAATCGGTACGCACGCTTTTACTTTGGCGAGAACAAGCAAAATGGTTAAAAGACATTAGACGATGGTGGCGAAAAGCCGGCCGAAAAGATGCGGCACTTGTCGACGGTATAACCGCTGCCACACGTGCGGCAGGAAAATTCAAACTGTCATTTCTGGCACAAGATGACGATAAAAAATCCCTTGAAAATGGGCAATACACCTTATTTATTGAAGTGGTCAGAGAGAATGGCGGGCGAGCTATTATTCGTCAACCCTTCTCTTTAAACGGCAACAAAGAGACATTTACACTGGCTGCGACCAATGAAACTGAGCAAATTAAATTTTCGGTTAACCCGAAGTAATTTGAAATAAACCCTTTTTATAAAATACACTGACTAGGAATAAATATGATGAACTTAAAAGCATTAATCGCTGTTGCATTAACATGCGCTATTAGCACGCAGGCATTCGCACATTCACGTTGGATTTTGCCGACGCACTTTAACTTATCTGCAGAAAATGGTGAGTGGATTATGGTCGATATCACCGCTTCAAACGAAACCTTTAATGTCGATAAAGCGATGGGCGCAGATTACGTTAAAATTATCACGCCTAATGGTAACGTGACTCGCCCATCATCTACCTATAAAGGCCACAGAAAAAGCGTCGCTGACTACTTTTTAAAGTCTTCCGGTACTTACAAGTTAACAAATAATAACAAGCCAACTTACATGACAACCTATAAAATTGGTGAAGAACGTAAAAGAATATGGGCAAATAAAGCGGAACTTGTTGGTAAATTACCTAAAAATGCCAAAGAGATTAAAACTAGTTACCGTTTCGCTAGAATAGAAAGTTATGTAACGATGAATGCACCGAGTGATAATTTCAACACTGACGGTACTTTATTAGAATTAGTGCCAGTAACTCATCCGTCAGATATCGCTGAAAATGAACAAGTAACCTTCAAGTTTTTATTTAATGGTAAAGCGCAAAAAAATGTCGCTGTTGAAATAATTGCTGATGGCGCACGTTATAGAAATGACCCACAAGCACTCAAGCTAATATCGAATGAAAAGGGCGAAATTAACTTCACACCAACCTCAGCCGGTCGATACTTGCTCATTGCTGAACATCAAGAAAATACGCCCGACTCAGCTTTAGCGGGTACACAAGTGGGCACTGTATTCTTAACGTTTGAAGCGCAACTAAATTAATTCAAACCAAATTAGCCTAAACTAAACCAAGCCTAAATCAAGTAATGTTAACTTAAGGAGCTGTTTCAACGAACGTTTACGGGCTCCTTGGTTCTTCATCACCACGTGGTTGGCATTGTCCCCCAATGCTTGCTGCGTGTCTTTCGAAGATAAAATGTCCTTTATCGCTTGCGCTAAATCTTCGGCAACACTATCGTTATTCTCATCACTGCTTTGCTTCAGCTGCACGATACCTTGTTGCGCAACAAGCTGTTGCATCACTTCAACAAAATTACTCATGTTCGCGCCAACCACTATCAGTTTTTTATATAAAGCAGGCTCTAATGGGTTATGTACGCCTATATCAGAAAAACGTCCCCTGTAGTGGATTAGTTTGTTTGGACATATTTCTGGAGGTTTCATTAAAATATACTATGGCGCTAAGTGCCCCTATGCCTTAGAAAGCTATCTCGCTAACGCCCGAGAGCGCCTAGAAAATTTATTTTATCGATCTATATTATTTATCTAAGGATATCTATTTTATTGAATAATATTCACATTAAAAAACGCTAATACATTGATAAATATTAATTATACATCAAACAAGGCACGGCCGATAAGTCAGCATTCCTCATACTTATAAAACTATGTTTTTCACATCCCTCTTTCTGACATTTGCTTACGCCTATGAACTTGGCTGATCTTTTTTCGGTGATTATAAACTCTTTAGGTAAATAAAATTAAATTTCGTGGGGTTCCCTTAGGATTTAGACTTATAGCTCATTTTACTTGTTAGGGATTTTTATACATGCCTTCGCGCCTTTTTCGTTAACCTTATTTACCAAGGTTAATTGCCCGCCATGCTGCTCTATAATGTTTCGACACAGCACTAAACCTATCCCTTGACCATTTGTTTTTGTTGTATAAAAAGGTACAAATAAGTTTTCACTGTTTTGAATACCACTACCATTATCGCCAATGTCTATCATGGTAAAAGCGGTTAGTTGATAACTGTGAAAACTTATCGTTATTTTCTCCTTCTCCTTGCTTTGCAGACTACTTGCTTGTTTTGCATTAGTAATAAGGTTTATTAATACCTGTTCAAACAATATTGGATCAGCGGTAATATGCGAAACTTCTAATGTAGTTTTAAACGTTAGGTCAGGGTGTAGTAAGCACATTTTTGAGAGTGAACTTTTTAGATCTATTTCCTTAAGGTTAAGGCTATAAACTTGTGTCATCTGACTATATTGTTGAACAAATTCAGTTAAATTTTGACTGCGTTCAACGATAACTTCTAGGGCTTCTTTTTGATCAGGAACTTGGCTAAATTGAGCCAATGTTTGTGCTAATGATTGAATAGGCGTTAAAGTATTTTTAATTTCATGACTTAATACCCTAACAACCTGCTGCCAAGACTGAGATTGCATCTTTCTCAATTCAGAGCTGATATCAGTTAGCATTAACAAGTGATGTTGTCCTGAGTGATCTTTAAAGCTGCTGGAGCGAATTTTAAAACGTTGGGCTTGTTCTTTTTCATCAAAGCACCATTTGTTTTCACATTGTGATAAACCGAATGATTTAATTGGCATAAGACGTACTAAACGCCAATCTTTGTTTAGCCAATTTGATAAAGCCTGATTACCGTAAACAAGTTTATTCTGTTCGTCGATTAAAAGTACCGGGCTGTCTAATTGCTTTATTAAGCTATGAACTAATATGTCTTTTTCGTCAAATAGGCGT
>JABSOX010000062.1 GCA_013215655.1 Colwellia sp. | reverse complement strand
TTTTCTGCTGTTGTTTTATATCAGCCGGTTGTGGGTAATTAGGGACAACAGCATCATATTGACCTAGTGCGTGGTCACTTATTTTATCAATATCTTGATTAAACAGTGGATGCTGCTAACTGCAATAAAGTAGAGATTTCTCTTTATACAAGGCTTGGTATTCTAATCCAGGTAAAGTACGTAAATTGGGTACAACACCAAAATGTAAATGGCCATCAAGTATTGCGGTTTCAATATCATTCGGCGGCATCATACGAATATTAATCACCACCTCCGGAGCACGATGCTTTAACGCACTTAAAGCGCGTGTGATCCGCATTTGTGGAATAGTGACCAAATTATCTGTAATGCCAATATTAAAATCACCCACTAAGTCGGTATTAATCGCATTAATTTGAGATTTAAACGTTTCCAAACTACTTAATAATTGCAGTGCTGATTGGTAAACATGCTGCCCTTGCTCAGTGATTGAAAATCCAGAACGACCACGATGACAAAGCCGCATATTTAATAATGACTCAAGTTCAGAAATCGCTATGCTAATAGCCGGACGGCTTATATTCAACTCTACCTCCGCAGCAGCAAAGCCGCCAGATTCAATAACCACTCTAAAAACTCTGAGCAAACGAATATGTGAATCACCCAATTGACGAGGTAATAAGTTTTTACTTTGTCTTGTTGTTTGTTTTGTCATTATTTACAACCTAATGAACGTTTTAAGTTAACTAATTACTTAACTTAACTTTAAAAAGTATAGATTTAATAACCTATCAGTTTGTAGATAATAAAGTCAATGGATAGATATTTACCTTTGAGGTATCAATGAATAATAAAGATAATCAAACAATTTGTGGTTTAAGCCAAGAACAACTTGATGCTCATTGGATGCCTTTTACGGGTAATCGGCAATTTAAGCAAGATCCGAGAATCATTGTTGCTGCTGAAGGTAATTATTATACCGACTATAATGGTCGAAAAATCTTTGATGGATTATCTGGATTATGGACTTGTGGTGCAGGTCATAGTCGTCCAGAAATAACGGAAGCAATTAGCAAACAAGCAAAGCAGCTTGATTACTCTCCAGCCTTCCAATTTGGTCACGCTAAATCGTTTGAATTGGCTCATCGTATTACCGAATTTATGCCAAATGGCTTAAATCGGGTGTTTTTTACTGGTTCTGGATCAGAGGCCGTCGAAACAGCATTAAAAATTGCCCGTGGTTATTGGCGTAAAAAAGGTCAAGCAAGTAAAACAAGGTTTATAGGTCGAGCTAAAGGTTATCACGGTGTGAATTGGGGCGGAATCAGTGTTGGCGGCATCGGAGCCAATAGAGCCTTATATGGACAAGGGATTGATGCCGTTCATTTACCCCACACCATGTTGGAAGTAAATAAATTCTCTAAAGGAATGCCTCTTCAGGGTGCCCACTTAGCTAATGAATTAGAAGAAATGATTACCTTGCATGACGCCTCGAACATCGCTGCAGTGATTGTTGAACCGTTAGCGGGTTCTGCAGGAGTAATTCCTCCTCCTATAGGTTATTTAAAGCGACTTCGTGAAATTTGTGACAAACATAATATTTTACTTATTTTTGATGAAGTTATCACAGCATTTGGGCGAATGGGTTCAAAAACAGGCGCTGAACAATTTGATGTTATTCCTGACATCATGACCGTTGCAAAACAGCTAACCAATGGCGTTATTCCAATGGGTGCCACTATTTCAAAGCAAGAAATTTATGACACTTTTATGGAAACTGCAGGCCCTGATTATATGCTTGAGTTACCACACGGTTACACCTATTCAGCGCACCCTATTGCTTGTGCCGCAGGTTTAGCCTCGTTAGATATTTTGCAAAATGATCAGTTAATCGAACGCGTAAACACCATTTCGCCTAAATTTGAAGAAATGCTACATAGTTTAAAAGGCTGTAAATATGTTAGTGATATCCGCAATTATGGTTTAGCGGGTGCTTTAACCATTGAAGCTGCACCCGGTGAACCAGCACTACGCCCATATCAAATAGCGATGAAATGTTGGGAAAAAGGGTTTTATGTACGTTATGGCGGCGACACTATTCAGTTAGGTTTACCATTTACAACCGAAGAACTAGAAATAGAATTTTTAATCAACGCATTAGGCGACTCATTATCAGAATTAGATTAAACCACTTTAAAGAAAGTGGCATAAAATAAAATGTCACTTACAAAATTTTATTGAAAAAATTAAACATTAAGCATTTTAAATTTAAGGAAATATCATGTCAGTTGTTGGTCATTTAATTAACGGTGAAATATCACTTGAAGGTTCACGTAGCCAAGATGTATTTAACCCCGCTACCGGCGCTTGTGAAAAGCAAGTCTTGTTAGCGTCAAAACAAACCGTTGAACATGCAATCACTGCTGCCCAAGCTGCATTCCCTGAGTGGCGAAATACTCCACCCATTAAACGGGCGCGTATTATGTTCCGTTTTAAAGAGTTACTAGAACATCATGCCGATGAAATCTGTCAATTAATTGGACAAGAACATGGAAAAATAAGTCATGATGCGGCGGGAGAATTACAACGCGGTATTGAAAATGTAGAATTTGCTTGTGGCGCACCACAATTATTAAAAGGTGAACACAGTAAAAATGTTGGCCCAAACATTGACTCTTGGAGTGAGTTTCAACCATTAGGTGTTGTTGCCGGTATTACGCCCTTTAACTTTCCAGCCATGGTTCCTATGTGGATGTTTCCATTAGCGATTGTTTGTGGCAATACCTTTGTCTTAAAACCTTCAGAGCGCGATCCTAGCTCAACATTATTTATCGCTAACTTATTAAAAGAAGCCGGATTACCTGATGGTGTTATGAATGTAGTCAATGGTGATAAAGAAGCCGTTGATACTCTATTAAATGATGAACGAGTTAAGGCAGTAAGTTTTGTCGGTTCAACGCCAATCGCAGAATATATTTATACAACAGCCAATGCAAATGGCAAACGCTGCCAAGCACTTGGTGGCGCAAAAAATCACGCGATTATTATGCCAGACGCCGATATGGATAACGCAGTAAATCAATTGCTTGGCGCTGCATTTGGCTCCTCAGGTGAACGCTGCATGGCATTATCAGTAGCGGTTGCTGTTGGTGATGACGCTGGTGATGCACTTGTCGCTAAAATGAGCGAAGCCATGACAGGTTTAAGTGTTGGCGTATACAGTGATGCGAGCAATGATTTTGGTCCAGTAATTACTTGTCAGCACCGTGATAAAGTTGTTGGCTATATTGACAGCGCAGAGCAACAAGGCGCAAGAATAGTCGTTGATGGCCGTAAACCAAAAGTTGATGGTTATGAAAATGGTTATTTTGTAGGCGCAACATTAATTGATGACGTCAAAATTGATATGGACAGTTATAAAGCAGAAATTTTTGGTCCAGTATTACAAGTCGTTCGTGTTAAAACTATGCAAGAAGCGATGAAGTTGATTGATGATCATGAATACGGTAATGGTACTTGTATCTTTACCCGTGATGGCGAAGCTGCTCGTTATTTTTCAGATAATATTCAAGTTGGCATGGTTGGTATTAATGTGCCATTGCCTGTACCCGTTGCTTACCATAGTTTTGGAGGTTGGAAGCGCTCATTATTTGGTGACCTACATGCTTACGGTCCGGATGGAGTACGTTTTTATACGAAGCGAAAAACGATCACTCAGCGCTGGCCTTCTAGTGGTGTACGTGAAGGCGTATCTTTCGCATTCCCTAGCTAACAGACAATATGAATAAGTGCTGAAATATAGTCAACGAGATGAACATGTCAGCACGTAAAATAATTAGGCTATCAGCAAACTCTGAAGGTTTTGCTGAAACACCTGATGAACTTAACTAAGACATGTTTGTCTCTTCAATCCCAGTACAACATTCTCATGCCTACTTCGAAGATGAAGACTTCGGTTTGTATATTGGCTTATGGGATACTACCGAGATGGTGGAAATATCAGCCCCGTACGCTTGTGAAGAGTTTATGGGTTTACTTGAGCGCACAGCAAAAATACAAAGATGCAAAACATAAACAAACAGTAACCGCTGGCGAGAGTTTTTTTATTCCTCGTGAATACGATTGCTAATGGCACCAATCCGGCTATTTAAAAAAATTTTATGTTATTTATGAAAACCCCAACGATAAGTCACATGCCCCGTGCGAGAAACTATCGTAACCATCAATGATAGTTGCCCTACTGACAATAATATTTCTTATCAAAATACCAACAAACGATTTGTTGTGGGCACCCATACCATGCAAACCGCTATTCTAACCAACGATAAACATCAATTTATCTACTAACGTAAAGGCAGCATAACGATTTCTCAGAATCATAATGATGACCTTAAAAATACTAGCCTATATTAAGAACAATTACCGCTGCTTATTCAGACTACCTACCTGGTTCCATTTAAGCCACGAAAAGACCAATGAATAGTGATGATTGAAGAATGTATCGTTCATCATCAGTAAAAAGAAAATGGTCAAGGAATAAAATCTCACTTAAGGACTTTTACTTTGCTACCAATACTTACTCAATTACTATATTAAACAGCACTTGGTCGTTCAGAACGTTTGAACAAAATGAATATGTAACTTCTGTTTGAAATCATCCGTAATTAGCTGAGGCATTTTTTCTTCATAATCATAATGCACCATGACAGCAGTTCCAGACACATGTTTAACATTGCCTTGCCACGCTTCTTGATAGATATCTAATGAAGTATTACCGATACGTTTAATATAGGTTTTTATTTCAGCATCATCACCAAACTTCATTGGCACATGAAAATTAATATTCATATTTGCTAAGATTAAATTCCACTTAGTTAGATTTAACAAATACTCAGGGTTGAATAGTTTAAATATGGGGTTCCTTGCTGCTTCGAACCATTGTGGAAAAACAGTATTATTAATATGGCCAAGTGCGTCTGTTTCTCCAATTCGCGGTCTAATGACTTCGTAAAACATGTAAACTTCCTTTCGTTTTTACCGATTATTTACCTTTAAACAATCCAACCTTCATGTTCATTTATTTAAAGGGAAAAGTCACCCATTATTATTTATTAATTTAAATATTGGTAAAGTTAATATCTCGACATAATGAGTAATTGATACCAGAGTCATCATCAAGCTCTAAAACATATTTTCGTCCGGATTAAACAGCGGATACAATAGGCGCTGGTGCTTCACAATCACCAATAAGACGAATGGACTTACTTGGCCACTCCCTATTTTCAACTTCTTGCAGTGCAATAACATTTGCGTCCAATTGCGCAGCGTATTTGGCTAATTGTAAATAATCAGCAGGCATGAGCTTGTTGTACTTGTGTGATCCAAGTCAAGCGATGCTCCATGAGGCTATCTTTAATACTTCAGCTTGTAGTGGAAGCACAATGAGGGAGATAAGTAATAGGATGATATTCAGAAGTTACTAGCGAACTAATAGTGATTCTTCAATCGTTGATGCAAATTTTTCATCATTATTCTCCGTTATAACATTTAGCTGTCTAAAGTTATAACCGGAGTAATAATGAAAAGGGGTTATTTAATTTTAGATTCAATTAAATTATTTTCTATCAACCGCCGTAGGTGCATGCAAAGCAGTTTGTTTATTTATCGCTTCAAAATCACGCCCAAACGCAGGGCGTTTAACGTATTTACCCGCGCCCTTAACCGTGCGTAATTCACCTTCTGTCCAAACTAAGTTACCGCGACTTAAGGTATGTACAGCAATACCTTGTACCGTACGACCTTCAAAAATATTAAAATCAACATTTTGATGGTGAGTTTTAGCCGATATAGTACGTTTGCCACTAGGATCCCAAATAACAATATCAGCATCAGCTCCTACTGAAATAGAGCCTTTTTGAGGATAAATATTGAATATTTTCGCTGCATTAGTTGAGGTTACCGCAACAAATTCATTTGGTGTTAATCGACCTGTTACCACGCCCGCGTCCCACATAATAGAAAGTCGATCTTCAACACCTGCCGTACCATTAGGAATTAAAGTAAAATCGTCTTTACCTGCAGCTTTTTGATCGGCACAAAAACAACAATGATCTGTCGCCGTGGTTTGCAAGTTACCTGATTGTAAACCTTTCCATAAAGCATCTTGATGCTTTTTAGGTCTAAACGGTGGGCTCATTACATGAGCCGCTGCAAATTCAAAGTCTTCATTTCGATAAACGGAATCATCAATTTCTAAATGTCCGGCAAGTACCTCACCATAAACTCTTTGTCCTTCGTTACGCGCTCGAGTAATTGCTTGTAAAGACTCTTCACACGAAACATGCACCGCATAAATGGGTACATTTAACGCTTGTGCTATACGGATGGCTCGGTTAGCCGCTTCACCTTCCACTTCGGAAGGGCGAGAAAGCGGATGCCCTTCTGGACCACTAATACCTTTTTCTAACATTTGACGTTGCAAGTGATAAACCAAATCACCATTTTCAGCATGAACTGTCGGCATAGCGCCAAGCTCTAAGCAACGTGAAAAACTACGAATTAACGTTTCATCTTCAGCCATAATGGCATTTTTATAAGCCATAAAATGTTTGAAACTATTAACGCCATGTTCATTCACTAACGTGCCCATATCCTTAGATACCGAATCGTCCCACCAAGTAATCGCCACATGAAAACTGTAATCGGTAGCGGATTTCTCCGCCCACGTCATCCATTGGTCATAAGCTTCCATTATTGGCTGCTGTGGATTAGGAATAACAAAATCGATGATCATGGTTGTGCCGCCAGCAGCACCGGCACTAGTGCCGGTAAAGAAGTCTTCACTCGCTACTGTGCCCATAAATGGTAATTGCATATGGGTATGGGGATCAATACCGCCTGGCATAACTAACAATTGTTCAGCATCGATAATTTGGCAATCGCTTGGCACTTTAAGATCGTGACCAATAGCTTGGATAATGCCGTCATTACAATAAATGTCGGCCTGATAACTATGATCTGCGGTAACCACGGTTCCGCCTTTTATTAAAATAGACATCTCACTTCCTTTTAGTTTTATTAATTTTCTTATTTTTTCTATCTTTTATTATTAATTAGTGTCATGAAAATAAGTTACTTACCTTGAGTTATAGATTGATTAAGAATTAAATCAATTAAATATTACTACTCACTTAATGCTTGTTATTCGTCTATTTAACACAAAAAGACAGCAGTAATAGAGTAAAAACTCAACATGTTTTATTGGTGCTAATTATATTACCTTTAAAAACAAAAGCATAACACCATGATTTAAATGAGAATAATTATCAACAACTTATTTATACCTCTATCATAAAATAAACTTGACCAATTGGTCAAAATATATTTATATATATATACAAATTTTGATAAAGCAAAATTTCTCACAGTACCTAAAATTAAAATAACAGATAGAGAAAAGGACAGGTAATGAGCATTGCCCACGACATACAATCAAATCGATTACTCGATACTGAGATAGATAATAATTTCTCAGATATGACACCACCGCTCACCGATAAACAAGTATTAGTTGCTAGTGAACGTTGTTTATTTTGTTACGACGCGCCCTGTATCGATGCTTGTCCTACGGATATCGATATTCCGCTTTTCATTCGTAAAATAAATACCGGTAATGTCCATGGTGCAGCAAAAGAAATTTTATCTGCCAATATTCTTGGTGGTAGTTGTGCACGTGTTTGTCCAACAGAAACCCTGTGTGAGCAAGCTTGTGTAAGAAATACTTGTGAAGAAGCGCCTGTAGAAATTGGTCGTTTACAACGCTACGCCGTTGATCGCTTGGATAGATCATTACCCTACCCTTTTACTCGCGAAAGCGATACGGGTAAGCATATTGCGATTATTGGCGCAGGCCCCGCAGGCCTAGCTTGTGCCCATCAGTTAGCACGCAATGGTCATCAAGTTACCATATATGAAGCAGCAGCTAAAAGCGGTGGCTTAAATGAATACGGTATTGCCCTATACAAGTTAGTTGATGATTATACCCAAAAAGAAATCGAATTCGTTTTAGAGATTGGTGGTATAGAAATTAAATACGGGCAAGCGTTAGGTCGTGATATATCACTTAAACAATTACGTGACCAACATGATGCCGTATTTATAGGTATTGGTATGAGTAACGTGAATGCCTTAAATATTCCCGGTGAAGAACTAGCTGGCGTTGAAGATGCGGTCGCTTATATTCGAGACTTACGCCAAGAAAGCAGCCTAGCTAATTTACCTGTTGGCCGACGAGTTATTGTTATTGGCGCGGGTATGACCGCGATTGATATAGCAGTGCAAAGTAAAAAATTAGGCGCAGAACAAGTCACCATTGTTTATCGCCGCGCACAAAGTGCTATGGGTGCATCACTGCATGAACAAGAATTAGCACTAAAAAATGGCGTGAACTTTGTTTGCAATGCTCAACCTACACAAATTTTAGGAGACGATTCCGGCATAACAACCATGGAATTCAACCGTACCGAGCTTGATGAAAGCGGCAAGTTAATTGCCACTGATGAAATTATCTCTCTTGAATGTGATGTGGTTTTTAAAGCTATAGGCCAAAAATTTTCGAGTTCGCCTTTAGGAAGTGACGATAAACCCACTTTAGACCATCGCGGTAGAATATCTGTGAATGAAAATTATCAAACTAGTCTAAGCGATGTCTTCGCTGGCGGCGATTGTATTAATGGTAATGACTTAGTTGTTGAAGCTGTCGACCATGGCAATAAAGCCGCTTTAGCAATTCATCATCAATTATAAAATCAGGTTAGGAAATACTTATTATGAAAAAGAATGCAAACTTAGCCTGTGAATTCATTGGCATTAAATCAATAAACCCATTTTGGTTAGCTTCAGCGCCACCAACAGACAAAGCTTACAATGTTATCCGTGCATTTGAAGCTGGCTGGGGCGGCGTAGTTTGGAAAACGTTAGGGGAAGATCCAGCCCCTATTAATGTTTCGTCACGTTATGGCGTGCACTATGGTCAAAATAGACAAGTGCTTGGCTTTAACAATATCGAACTTATTACCGACCGCTCTTTGCAAATCAATTTAGATGAGATCACTCAAGTTAAAAAAGACTGGCCAGACAGAGTTATTATTGTTTCTTTAATGGTCCCTTGTGAAGAAGAGGCTTGGAAAAATATTTTACCTGGAGTTGAAGCCACAGGTGCCGATGGTATAGAGCTAAATTTTGGATGTCCGCACGGTATGCCTGAACGTGGTATGGGTGCTGCTGTAGGTCAAGTACCTGAATACATTGAAATGGTCACCCGTTGGTGTAAACAGTATTGTTCATTACCTGTAATTGTTAAATTAACACCAAATATTACCGATGTTCGTAAACCTGCTGAAGCCGCTTGGCGTGGCGGTGCTGATGCGGTGAGCTTGATAAATACCATTAATTCAATTACCTCAGTCAACCTTGAAACCATGTCTCCCGAACCGAGTGTTGATGGCAAAGGTACTCATGGTGGTTATTGTGGCTCTTCAGTTAAACCTATTGCCTTAAGTATGGTCTCTGAAATTGCACGTCATCCAGAAACCTCAACGTTACCTATTTCAGGGATTGGTGGTATATCAAATTGGCGCGATGCTGCAGAATTTATCTCTTTAGGGGCTAGCAATGTACAAGTATGTACCGCCGCTATGCTATACGGTTTCAAAATTATCGACGACTTATGTGACGGTTTAAGTGATTGGATGGAGAAAAAAGGCTACAACAATATCAGTGATTTCAGTCGTATGGCCATTCCAAATACTACCGATTGGAAGCACCTGAACATGAACTACAAACGCATCGCTTATATCAATCAAGATGCTTGTATAGGATGTGGTCGTTGTTTTGCTGCTTGTGAAGATACATCTCATCAATCTATATTAAAAACAGGAGATGCAGATAATCGAAAATATACCATTATTGAAGAGGAGTGTGTGGGTTGTAACTTGTGTGAAATAACCTGTCCAGAGCCTAATGCCATTGTAATGAAAGATATTGATACTGGTCTGCCGCATTTAAGCTGGTTACATCACCCAGCAAACCCATACAGGGAAGAGCCATAAGATAAAATTATAACTAGCCAGAATTCAGGATAAGCAGCACTTTCTCAGTATTCTCCTTTATCCGACTCTCTGTGTTAAACGTCGATAAATAGCCAGCTATTGATTAACTTTTTGCCTTGATAATTGAATAAATTGAAACATTGATTGAGTACAAAATACTTTTAGCTGTATTGTTAATACCCGCTCCACTTGAAGATGCAGGTTTCAGCAAGTCGAGAAAGGGTCAGGTACAAGGCATTGATTGAAGAGAATAGTTATTCTATTGTCAAAATCAATAACGCAGGAGATGACCCTTTATCGCCTTGCCCGGAGGGAGCTAAGCTAGAAACTGCATATTCAAGAGGAACGGGTATAGTATCTAAATTTAGATATTTAATTGATTTTTTATTAAAGATCGAGCACTCATTATCCCGAGTTCAGGTTAACTAAGGAATAACATGGAAAATAATAATAACACCAATAATGAAAATTCCAGTTCAACAGTTGTACAAGTAGGTGAGTTTGTCGAATTAAATGTACAAAGTGATGTTCGTGATAGTCCTTTGTACAACGATGATATTGCCCCAACTAAAGTGAGTCAGCGCACATGGCATAAAGGTAATGTCGCGGCATTATGGGTAGGAATGGCGATTTGCGTACCGACCTACACGCTTGGTGGCGTATTAACGTCTTATTTTGGTCTGTCAGTAATGGAGGCATTATTTACTATTTTAGTCGCCAACGTTATTGTGTTGATCCCCTTAACCTTAAACGCATTTGCGGGCACAAAATACGGCATTCCATTTCCTATTTTATTACGTAGCTCTTTCGGACTTTATGGATCAAATATCCCCTGTTTAATCCGTGCAATCGTCGCCTGTGGTTGGTTTGGTATTCAAACCCTGTTTGGCGGTATCGCCTGTCATTTACTACTTTCAGCAATCTCAACTAGCTGGGCTTCACTGGGCAGTGTCGGCGAGGTTTACGGATTCTTTATGTTTTTAGCGCTAAACCTCTATGTAGTCATTAAAGGTGCTGATTCAATCAAGCAATTAGAAAATTGGGCAGCCCCTATTTTATTGGCTGTCGGCATAGGTTTAATGATGTGGGCCTTTCCACAAATCAACCTTACCGAAATACTTGCCACTCCAGCTAATCGTCCAGAAGCAGATAGTGCGACACCTTATTTAATGGCTGGCATTACTGCCATGGTCGGCTTTTGGGCAACATTGAGTTTAAACATTCCTGATTTTAGTCGTTTTGTTAAATCACAAAAAGATCAAATTGCCGGACAAGTTTTAGGCTTACCTTTAACGATGTTCTTCTTTGCTTCGTTAGGGGTGGTGTTAACTGCAGCCTCAACGACTTTAGTGGGCGAAACTATCTCAGATCCCATTAATTTAATAGGTAAAATAGACAATCCGGTCATGGTGGGCATTGCCATGGTATTGATTATTATTGCGACCTTATCAACTAATAGCGCCGCCAATATTGTTTCCCCTACCAATGATTTTCAAAATGCTGCACCAAAACTTATCAGCGAAAAGCGTGGCGTATTATTAACCGGCTTAATTGGCGTATTAATGATGAGCTGGGAACTGTTAAAGAAAATGCAGTGGATAGAATCTGATGTCAGCGTTGAAGCTTTATATTCAAATTGGCTATTGGGTTATTCAAGTCTTTTAGGCCCTATTGCTGGCATTATGATCGTTGATTACTTTGTCATTAACAAACAGAAATTAGATCTTATCTCCTTGTATAAAAAAGGTGGGATTTATCCAAATGTAAACTACCACGGTTTGATCGCCTTTTTTATTCCTGTGGCATTAACACTGTTTTCATTAAGTACCGGACAACTGCATTGGTTTTATGATTATGGCTGGTTTACGGGCTCATTCTTCGGCGCATTAATTTATTATGTACTTAAGAAGAAAACGATCAAATAAAAATAAAATACCAAAACCTCGATTCAGCTTTGTAGTTCCAGACCAAAGCTAAGTACCTACGTCCTGTAGGCAAAAAGACTTCGAGGATAACCTCAATATTTAATTAAGTATTAAGGTTAAAAACGCCAAAATTGGCACATATAAATATACGAAGTAGATTTATTAGGGGTTAAACATGAAAGATTTAAGGATAAATAAAGAACGCCTTTGGCACAGTTTGATGGAAATGGCCAAAATTGGCGCTACAGAAAAAGGCGGCTGTAAACGATTAGCTGCAACAGCATTAGATGGACAAGCACGCGACTTATTTGTTAAGTGGTGTAAAGATGAAGGCTGTACGGTAACCGTTGATAAAATGGGCAATATATTTGCTCGTCGTGAAGGTAAAAATAACGACTTACCAGCGGTTGTTACAGGTAGTCATTTAGATACCCAACCAACCGGAGGCAAGTTCGATGGTGTTTTTGGTGTGCTGGCTGGCCTTGAGGTATTAAGAACGCTAAACGAAAATAACATTAAAACCAATGCACCATTTGAATTTACGGTTTGGACCAACGAAGAAGGCTCTCGTTTTCAACCGGCGATGCAAGGCTCAGGCGTTTATGTTGGCCGTTTTAATTTAGCCGAAGAACTAGCAAAGACCGATGTTGATGGTTTAGTGTTACGTGATGAATTGGAAAAAATTGGTTACTTGGGTGATGAAGAACCTGGCACTCGCAATATCGGCGCTTTCTTTGAAACTCACATAGAACAAGGTCCCATTTTAGAAGACGAAGATAAAATTATCGGCGTGGTCCGCTTAGGTCAAGGCATTCGTTGGTACGATATTAGCGTAACAGGACGAGAATCTCATGCCGGCTCTACGCCAATGCACTTACGTTTTGACGCTATGTTAGCAGCAAGTAAAATTGTTACTGAAATAAATAATATTGCCCTTAGTAACCCACCAAATGGTTTAGGTACTGTCGGCTTTATGGAAGTTTATCCGAATTCACGCAACACAATTCCTGGAAGTGTTAAGTTTAGTGCCGATTTACGTAACCCTGATCCTGCCGTATTAGCAAAAATGGATGAAGAATTGCAAACTTATTGCCATAACTTAGCCGAAAAACATAGTATTGATATTGATGTTGATCACTTCTGGTATTTTGCCCCAGTAAAATTTAACGCTTCAGATAATGTTAAAATCGCCGCAGAGAAGCTTGGCTACAGCCACATGGATATTTATGCAGGCGCAGGTCACGATGCTTGTTATATGGCAGATATTGTACCTTCAGGCATGGTCTTTACGCCGTGTAAAGACGGTATTAGCCATGCCGAAATTGAAGATACTACCGAGGAACAATGTGAAGCCGGTTGTAATGTCTTGATGCATGCCATGTTAGAAGCTTCAGATAATATGAAAGCTAAGTCTAGCTAAAAATTAAACCCGTTTAAGTTTAAAACCAAAAATACCGAATAATTCAACACTATTCGGTATTTTTATTTCAATTACATCTGATAAGTTATACCAAGTCCAATTCATAAAATACAAGGTCAGCAATAACTACAGAACCATCATAGAATTCAGTTTTAGCATAATTCATTCCCAGCTTAAGCATTTACTTTTAAAAAATGCAGTGCCATTAATATGGAACGGGATAAGTTAAAAGACTAAGTTTGATATATAAATCCAAATTATATTGACTGCTTTTGAGGCTACAGCGGACGTTGAAATTAATTCCTAGTCGCTTCTGCAAAGCGCACCAAGAAGTCATTAGCGGCCACCTGTTTGTCATTAATCAGTGATTACGAGCTAAGGGCTCACTTTCACCACGAAATGGTCTAAATTTACGTGTAAAAACCACTCCATCTAACGATCACTTTGATATGAAAGCTGACATTACATCAATTTCTTTTTATGATTTTTTCTGTTCACTAAATTAAGATGGTTTTTTAAAAGTGTCAGCTTTTTTACACTTTTTATGGGGATCGAAGAGGACGTTATTTATAAAGCAAAATCATAAGAGCTAACGTTAATATACGATAGTAGACATTAGGCTTTGTTAGTATCAATTTTAGTGCAAAGCTATAAATTTACTCGAGTAGTGCTGAATTATCGTGTCTAAAGGTTGTTACTCATATGATATAGCAAAGTATACTTAATGCTAGTTGGATGATTTACGTATTAAATAATCTAAATTTACCAACCACCAGAAACAAAAAAACACCAATCACGACAATTGATGTTTTTTAGAATCAACTATTAAAAAACTAATTTATAACGATTGTTTCTTAAATCGACGTGAAGCTAAACCCATCATGCCTAATGCAAAAATAGCCAGCGTTGAAGGTTCAGGAACTTCGGCTGAAACCACTGAAATATTTGCAGATGCGCTGTCAAAGTCGATTTTGGCATTCTGGCTCAAAAAATTCGTAAATGATTCACTAATCGTTAATAAAGAAGTAGTACCGTAATTAATTGCTGTGAATGTAAAGGACGCTAATAGTATATTCTCACCATTTGCTAAAAAGGTCGCGGAATCAAATGGGTTTACATCAAGTGGATTTGGAGAAAATGCGGCGTCGGCAATACTTCCCATGAATGTTCCCAACGTTACATCATCTAAGTTGAGTATTGCTGAGTTGAAAGTAGTATCTAAAGAGAAAGATGAAAACCAATCCGCCTCTATTTGTGCATCAGCAAATAACTGGACAACAAAACTCTCATTCAACCCCACCTCAATATCATTATCGTCGAAGGTCAATATTATATTTGCCTGTGCTGTAAACGTGCTTAAAACAAGGCTACTAACCAATACAAAAGCTCGAATTAATTTACTATTTAGCATTATTTTTTTCATTATATACATCTCTATTTTTAATTTGAAATTGATGGTGACCCTATTCAACAGGGTCACTTAATTCATTTTATTGATTGATATACAACAGATACCAAGCTTGAATATCTGCAGCCCCAATAACACCATCAGCATTGTAATCAGCAATTGCGTCAAAGTTAGCATCACCAGTTACACTGCCGTACATGTTTAAAATGGCAAAGTAGTCACTGAAATCTATGCTACCGTCTCCGTTCACGTCCGCATCTGCTCCAGACTCGGTTTCCATCACATCAAGCTGCAAAGCAATCAAAACAGGATCGTGATCAGACATTCGGTATGCGTCATCTGCGTAATAATCAGTGACATTATCAGGTGTTTGAAACTCAACATTATAATCAAGAGATATCGGCTCATCAGCGTTTATATGCCACTCAGTCACGTCAACCACTTTAGCCAAAGCTTTGTTATTAGCTAAGGCATGATCTAAATAACCTGAAAGGCCACTAAAGGTATATGAATACGCTTGATCACCACCAAAATAATTCACTAGATTGGTATAACCCGCCTCTTCTAATGCACTAATGGGATCTTCTTTCGCATGAGAATTTAAATCACCAATGATCAGGGTTGCTGTATCAGGGAACTGAGCATCTAGAAACGCACTTAGCGCCTGTGCAGCACGGGTACGAGTTAGATTACAGTTACCTTGACCAGTCGTTGTATCATCGTCGCCTGCGCCACAACTTGAACCTTTAGATTTTAAGTGGTTAACACTGATAACTAGCGTTTCTCCATTTTCAAGCAAAGCAAACTCTTGTACTAAAGCCGGGCGATTTTTAGTATCAACAAACAACACGCCATTTTCATCAGAGATAGAGTTACTGCTATCTAGAATTTGCGCAGCACCACTTAATGACACAACACTTGATTTATAAATAAAGGCGACGGTAATGGCATCTGTACCTATAGTGGTGCCGGGATTAACAATAGAGTATGTACCCTCGCCCATTATAGGATCAGCATTGATTGCTGCAACCAAATCATCAATTGCTGAGCCGGCAGAGAAACCGTTATTTTCGATTTCCATTAAACCAACAATATCGGCGTTCATTGCTACAATAGCAGCCACTGTTTTAGCTTTTTGACGTTCAAATTCTAAATCGCTGTCAGCTCCGCGGCAACTAGACTCACCAGTCGGTCCACAAACATCCCCAGTATCAATATTATTGAAGTAATTAAGCACATTTAAGCTAGCTACTTTCAAGTTACCTAAGTTCAAATCAGGTGCAGCCGTACGAGGGTTTGTGCTTGCAAATGTTGGGTCTTCGGTTGGGATAACTCGGTATTCACCAAAGCTATAATCCATGACACCTGTAAGTGCAGAAACCGTATCACCTAAACGCAAAGAATTCGCCGCTGACAAACCGCCAGTTGGGAATACAACCAACTCTGGATTTTGCGTGCTATCTCCGTCATCTAACACTATACGATTTAGTGCGTTAGCAGCTTCTAAATCAGTCGCTTGGGCTGAACCAGGAGCAAATTTACTAGTAGGTGAGAACAAACGCTCTGATGATAATGTGACTTGACCAAAACGTCCTAACCCATAGTTATCAGTAACAACTAATGCATGTGAGCTAGTTACCAACATACCCTCAAGTGCTTCTAAGTCGTCCAGAGTATTAACTGGCAAACCAAATGGTGTGGCTGAAATCGTCGCATCACCACAAACAAGAGGTGCTGAAGTCAAGGTAATTTGTGTACGATCAAAAAACTCAGATACATTACCTTTCACTGTCACCACATCGCCAACAGCTGGTGTGGTAAAAGCGTTAGCTTCGTTAAATACAAAAATACCCTCAGATGTTGTTGAATCACTGTCGTGTTGATTATTTTCTTCTTGAATGACAATAGTGTCACCTTTATCATCGCTTATCACAGCGGTGACAACAGCTTGAACTGTAACACTCTGGCCAACCAAATCACTTGCAGAGCCACTACCTTGAACTTCAGAAATCAGGGTATAAGTCTCTGGCGCAGCACAAACAAGCATTTCTGCCGTTGTAAAACTAGTGGTAAAATCAGCTATTAGGCTGTCTGGATTGCCATCCATATCTACAACCGAGCTAGCTAAAAGCGTAAGTGTACAAGTTTCGCTACCGCTTAAAGCAGCTGCTGGTGTCAAGGTAAAATCAACACCGCTAAGCGCACCATTAAGTGCCACATCACCACTTACCGAACAACTAAGGTTTGGCCACTCAGATACTGCTACTGCTTCACTAAAACTTAACGAAATAATGCTATCAATACTCACATCCATCGCACCGTCAGCAGGGCTAACGTTGGCAACAATTGGTGCAATATCAGGAATAGTACAACCGGCAAACTTGCTACCATCTAGCTGCATGCCTGGTGAGTACAATGCACCACCTGCTGTTTCAATTGTAGAGTGAAGAACAAAAGATTCACCTGTCATATCTGGACTTAGAGTAAGTGACTGGTTTTTGCCACCTTCAGAGCCGTAAACAACTTCAAAAGTAGATACACCATTAGATAAGGTAATTGTGTCTCCACCGTTGTTAAGTCCAACTGAACCAGTCGAAGCCGTTTGTACTAATGAACCACCAAAAACACCTACGGGTGTACTGCCACCGAATAATACAACAGCACAACCGTCCTCGATGATTGAACCTTCTGGGAAGGTATGACGAATGCTATACCCATCACTTATAGTCCAGCCGCTCACATCAAAGTCAGTTTCGCCGAAGTTAACAATTTCAATAAATTCATCTGCGCTGGAATTTCGTGTGCCATCACCGTTAGCATCACCAGGAAGATTAGCCGCAGGATCTGCGTGAAATTCATTAATGACTAGGTTAACTATGACGCTAGTATCGAGCACGTCAAAGGTGACAGTGACGTCTTCCGCTAAGATATCTGGGTCATCATCTAAATCGGTCACATCGCTAGCACTGATAGTAAAGCTACAGCTATCTGCGGACGCAAAGTCACTATCTGGGTCAAGCGTGTAGCTAGTCCCTTCACCACTAGCCGTTACTGTGATTGAACCTTCGTTAACACAGTCAATAACATTCCAAGCAGAAACCACAACGGCTTCGCTAAAATTCACGACTATATTGGCGTCGGTAGCCACGTTAGTCGCGCCGTTTGCAGGTGAAATGCTTAATACGGTAGGCGCTAAATCAACTATTGCATCTCCGAACGATTGCCCTGTATTTATTGCCCCAAAAGTAGAAACACCTGCTGCTTGCCAAGTGAAATCTTCATACTTAGTACCTAATCCTGATAACTGTAATGAATGTCCAACTGGTGTACTGCTTGTTTCAGAAGCACCGATATCGGTACTAGTTAAATCTATTGCTGGACCATTAAGCGCTGTAAACGAACCTTCATAACTAAGAAATTGTAAAACTGCGCCATTGTCATCAACCAATGCTATTGCATCAGGAGAACCATTCTGAATACCGCTTACATCAAAAGAAAGTGTACCAAAGCTATCTTGTTGATTAGGTAAAACACCGCCTAAGATAGCTGTCTTATAAGATTTTTTTCCGGTACTTGCTGAATTACTACCATTATAAAAAACAAGAGTCCAACCAGTCAAATCTGTACCAGCTGTACCAGCTACTTCAATCGCTTCACCTGTATCGTCACCAACGTTATCATAGTGAATTTCGTTGATAAATACGTCAGATGCAAACGCCGTTGCAGTCAACGTCATGCAAATCGCAGATGCCGCCAACGTCTTTTTAATTAATGTTACCGATTCTTGCATCCCTGAACTTCGAAACGAGTGTTTAAGCCGGTCGGCCTTCAAATATTGTCCCATATTAATTCTCCGTACTTGATGTTGTTGTTTTTGTTAAATTCAATATTTTTGTAATTATTCTACTGCTAGTTAGAAGCGCAAAACGAGGTGTTGAGCGTTTACTAAAATTTACGAAATATTAAGTACTTGAATTTGGGCAAGGGCAATTAAGCGAGGACTTGACAAAATCAGCATTATTATTTTTATTTTATTTGTGATTTATGTTTATTGACTATAAAGTCATGTTTTAATTCGTACTGCAATGTTTGCGCCATTATAATTCCTCATTACTTTACAGTAAGTTAGAGAGAGAGACTCGCAAGCGATACAACAGTTGTAAAACATCCTGACACTTTGGTCAAGTATTAATCTATTTCATTATGAATCGTGATGATAATTCAGGGGAATTTCTAATTAAGTATTGAGATTTAACAAATAAAACAGCAGCGCACTATAAACGTGACCTATAGGTAATTTGATGCATCATACACGATAAGATATTTAATTTTTAATTGCCGTCGAGTCCCATTACTTCTAGTTTTCATTACACTTTTGTAAGAAACTAAAATGACGAGTAAAATAACTAACCAAATGGTCAGCTACGAACAAGGTGAGTAATTAATGACCCGTTAATTTCCAATCTTTAGGGTCAAAAAATGATAACAAATAGATGTACAGTGCTATAGCTGGGATATTTGCAATGGAACAAGAACTATTCAGATAAGAATTCGTTAAGAAACTATACATATACAGTCGCTGCATACATTGAAACCGATATTAACTCAAAGCTGCTCGACATCGATGTCAACAGTAAATGGGTGTAAACGATCTCCGCCATCTGTAACAACGCTTTCGAATGTGTCTTCATCAGTTGTTTGTCTAGGGCTAAGTTCTATTTGTTGAACGGTAGATGATGTAACCCAATATTAATACTAATGCCCGTATCTGTTCTATGATGTCTTGTTTCCTCTACATCTTTCCACCAAAGGAAACTTTAAAACGATAGCCTAAAATAAATGTAGTAGATTAAATACTGAGTCTTATCTCCTTCTTTTCTTAAAGAAGTACCGACAACAATCAAGGTATCAAAGCATGTTTTCATTAAATAATTAATTATAGATACCTAAAAATAACTATTTGCATCCTTTTGGTATCACGTACGTCTATATAAGTGAACTTTATAATGAACTGCTGTAATTAAGAGGAAAAGAAAATGACTATCGAAAATACTGAAAATAAAAATTGTTGTGAACTTTGCAATTGCTCTATGGGATGTAAGTGTACTTGCCAATGCGATGACCAAAATAATGACTGTTGTCAGCAAAGTAAAAATACGAATAAAGATAGCTGCTGTTAAACTAAGCAAATGGGGTTTAGGTATGAAGTGCTAATTTTAGAGATTATAACTTTATACCTTTTTACTAATAGCCACTCAGGTCAAATTAGACAATTTATCCGGAATTTAAATGATTACACAAATTTGGCATGACTTTCATCAACAATTATTAGTATTTATTAAGAGTAAGGTGAGCAATCAGGATATTGCTGAAGATATTTTACAAGATACTTTCATTAGGGTTCAAAAAAATATTGCGACCTTACATGAGCCAAATAAATTAACGTCTTGGCTTTATCAAATATGCCGAAACGTTATAATTGACTATTATCGAAAGCAGACACTAAATATTGATGATATTGATGTGAATGAATTAACAAATGAAACAAATATTGAGTTAGACAGAATTAAACTAAACTCATGTATCAATCTATTAATAAACGATATAGATGAATCATATAAAGATATTTTAGTGGCTTATGAAATTAATTGTTTAAAACAAAAGGATATTGCACAACACTTTAACTTGTCCCTACCTGCGGTTAAATCTCGAATTAAAAGAGGTCGACATCAATTAAAAGAAAAACTGATTTACTGCTGTGATTTTAATTTTAACGAAAATAATATTACCCATGAATGTAAAGTTGACTGCAGTTGCAATTAACTAAGTCCCAAGTTAACTATATTTAAAGTAACCTGAGCAACATTAAGTCTTACATTAATCAAAAGTAGTTTAATGATGTTCGTTGTAAAAACCACCAAATAAATTTAATTCAACAGAGCTGTTCCAAGAATTTAACAGATGCGAAAATTCTTTTAATTCAGGATCCGTTGCCGTTTCGTTTAAGGCTTTTTCTGAAAGGAAATTCAAACGCTCAAATTCATCCGTATTCATAAGTAAACACTCCTTGTCTTAATTAATAACAACTATGGAATAAATTAGTAAATAAAGCCAATAACTCACAAAATTAATTTAATAAAGATAGGCTTATGAAGATATGATGTAAATATCTTGTTGATTTAGTGGTGTCATTTTAATGCTTACATTAATCAAAAGTTTCAAAATTACATGTTTCTTTCATCGGTTCAATATTGATGATTTTTGAGCGATTAATAGTAATTTTGAATCGCCTTAAATATTCATCATGCTTATTATTAGATTGCACTAAAACTAAATTTATTTGATAGCGTCTTTCTACACTCTGGTTCGATATTTTATTACCTTCTAGGGAATATAAACGCCCTTCCCCTTTTTTCAAATAACGTACAAAGGGAGTTAAATTAAAGAAAATATGGTTGCGTATTTCGCTATAACCCGGCATAAACTTCTTCGCAATGACTCTAGTGCTACTACGAAAATGTAATAACTGTGCTGCTTGTTTATTTTGCTGACGCCGTTCTTGAAATAGTTTGTTTACACCTGTGGGAAGTTTTTGCGATTTAATATATTCAAGCCATATTGTTTGATAAGATATTTTTGTTTTCGTTAAACTATTAACAAACAAATGCTGCCATTTAGGCCGTCCTTGTTGAATTCGTCTCCAAATAATACGTGTTAAATCGTCTTTAAATATTTCTCGAATACCATAAATTAGCCCTAACGCAGCAATTAGAAAGATCGTGACCTCAGTAAAAATTGAGCGAGCATTTAGCACAATAGACATAACGCCGGCCATAACAACAGCGGTAATTGAGCCTCTAACTAAACGTTTTAAATTAGTATTTAAGTTAGTTGTTTGTTTCTTAAAAACAACACCGTATTCACTTAATCGTTGCAATAAGCGCATTTTATTTGTGATCCGATTAGGATCATTTAAGGTAAGTTGAGAGTTATACTGATTTTCAACCCGATATTGATTCTCTTGACGACATAATTCAAGTAGGCGATCACGTGACTCAGCGTGTTCACTACTTTTAGGGCTTTTGGCAAGCAAGTTCAAAAAAGACTGTTCAATGTGCCAACTTAAAAAATTGTCAACGTTTTCAAAATATGAACTTAATTTCTGATCCGGTGGAGTATAACGTCTTAGCTTCTTTAACAACGATTCGGCTTGATCAGCTATTTCAATGGCACCGAGATAAAAGGCTTCAACATCGTCAATTTTTAAAACCTGATTAATATCAGTATCTAAAGCTATGCGTAGTTGATATGAAAAGAGGTTTAAATTACTACGATAGTCCCTTTGCTCACCCTTTTGTTGACTAATAAAACGACTTCTAACTAATGGCAGATGGAGTTTTTCTGAAAAATAAGCACTGTGGCTTTTAATGCTGCTGAAAAAATAGTTTTCTTCACTTAAAGTACTTTCATTTATACCCATTTCTTCAGGAATTGAAAAATATAAATCTAAGTGTTGATGTTCTTGAGGTAGTAAATGCTGGCTTATCCTAAAAGATAAGTTTTCATCTTGAATAAGGGTAACTTTCTTCACTGAGCGTTTTTTTCTCCTATATTTAACCCAAATAAAATTTAAATGGTGTGAACATCGCTTTGTTTGTTCTTTCGTTAGCTATTTTGGCCAACTACCGGTCTATAAATAACACGGTTAGTCCATACAGAAAAAGCAGAGTTTATTGTTATCCAGATCCCTAACATAAGCGGCTGGACCTTTTGAACGAGGTCCTGGTTTTCCTTCACAACGTCCACCTAATGATAATGCCTTTTGATGCAACTCTGTAATCTCTTCAAAGGAATCAACTTCAAAGCCAATCATAGTACCATTACCGGCAGTTGCATGATTACCGTCAAAAGGCTCAGCCAAGGCAAATAAAAAACCATCTCCACGATAAACCACAACTCTACCGTCAGGTAACCACTTATCAACATTTACAGTTGAAAATAATGCATCGTAAAACGCAATGGCTTTAACCATATTGTTAGTACCTAAGGTGATGTAATTCATTTTCATTGTATTGTAAGTGCTTTTAAAATTATTTCGCCGTTAAGTCGTTACACCATTTACTTGCTGAAACAAATTCTTGTTGAATAAACTCAGGACTTAATGAATAGAGTTCAATCATTTGATGAATGTTATCACCCTGACCTGTTATGTAATTTGTGGTTAAATTTAGTAATTCACCTAAAAGCCCTGAATGTTCAACTAAGGCTTTTTCAATGGGTTTGGCTAATGGCATAGTTTTCACTATTTCGCTAATAGGCATACTTAAGATAACTTCAATAGCACTCAATAAACCCGTAATAAAAGCAAAGTCACTAATTTCATTAAAAGCACTCTTAGAAGCAAGTGAGGTCATTAACTTACCGGTAATTAATGCTTGTTTAGAAATTTCATCTGTTTTATCTGTGGTAAGTTTTGATAACGCTAAAATAGACACAAACTGTTTTAGTTTATCCTCTCCTAAATATGCTGTAGCTTGTTTAAGTGAGGTTATTTCAACTTTTGTACCTGTTGCAACATTATTCACCATCTTAAGTAAACCGACAGTTAAGTTAACATCGTGACTAATAATGTTAGCTATTTTTTCGTAGTTTAACGGTGAGTTAAACGTTTCACTCATTAATTCAAGCATTTGTGCTTTGATTGGCGCTAGGGTTTGTCCTTCAATAATCTCAGGTTCATGATAGAAAAAACCTTGATAATAATTAAAGCCAACCTCAACAAGTGATTGAAATTGAAACTTAGTTTCTACTTTTTCTGCCGCCAATTGAATATCAAAAGCACGAAGCCTTTCTACAACGGGTGATAACCGTTTAGCATTAGTAACTTCAACATCAACTTTAATAATCGAAATATAAGGAAATAAAATATCCCAATGCTCATTAAGATCATATTCCGTTAATGCAATTTTATAACCATGCTCATAATAATACTTAACAATTTTTATTAAGCGCTCTGATGGTGCTTTATGGCCAACTAATTCAATGACAATAGATTGGTTATCAAACATCAAAGGATATTTATTAATTAAACATTTTTCAGTGAAATTAATGAATGCAGGTTTGCCCATGGTTATTGATTTAATATCGCCATGTATATGATTTTGGATGATTAATTTTGAGGTGGCAACATCCGGGTCTATTTCAGGAAAGTTGTTATCATCGCTATCTCTAAATAATAATTCATATCCAATAGCTTCTGCTTTATGATTAAAAATAGCTTGTCTGGCAATATAAGTACTGTGCATCATTGATTAAATTTTTGTTACGAATATGTCAACGATACCTTATTAATACAGCCAATGACTAGCTTTTACTGAATATATGTACGATGAAATGTATTTATTGCTTCTTTGCTGGAAATATCAACAAATAAGCAATAAATAGTTTGAGAATAATAACTACTCTATTGTGAATATCACTTCAAAATCGGCAATAGTACCGAAAGTCTCCCATCAATGGTGTGCTCATTTGAAATATTCAGTATTTTCTCTAAAAGTGGAAATATATGAATGTTTTCAAAAGACTTTACCTGTAATCCCTTTTTAAAGGCCGGACCATTCGCGATAAAAATCGCATCAAGATCTTGAGTTAATTTAGGATCATAACCATGAGTTGCTTTTTTTCGGTATTTTTCTTGGTCATCAAAGGTATACGGTGGAATAGCATTTAAAACAATATCAGGCATTGCTGGGGAGTTTTTTACGAACTGCCAATGGTTTGGAAAGTTACCCTTTTCATAAAACTTAAACTTGTTCTCATTTTTAGGTATTTTAGATAGCTGTGATCGGACATCATTAAGCGCATTTATGTCTTTTGCGTAAAGATAAAGTTGAGTTTCTCCGTTACTAACTACAAGATTTTCGTTTTCAGTAATATATTCTTGCCATTTAATTTTATTGTTATTAATAGCCGTCATACCATGGTCAGAAACTAAAATAATATTTATAGGCTGTTTAATTTTATCTAAAAATTCGCCTAATAAGAGATCAAACTCATTAATGGCTGTTTCAACTTGTAAAGAGTTAGGACCATAGCTATGACCGGCACTGTCAATCGTTGAAAAATAGCCCATGATAAATTTAGGCCGTTGATTTAAAGGTAACGCTAACCACTTTAGGATTTTATCAAAACGTTGCTTATTGGGTGTTTCATGTATATAAGGCATATTATACGTTGCCGATATACCGTCTACATCGGCATGTGATTCAGGCCAAAAATATATCGCCGTTGTTATATTATTCTGCTCTGCTAATGCCCAAATAGGCTTAGCTGTTAGCCAGAGGGAATTATCTGCCGCTCCCCCCAGATAATATTTTTTATTTAATTCTCGATGATAAAATTTGTTATGAACAATACCGTGCTCAGCTGGATAACGCCCAGTAATAATAGACAAATGATTTGGAAATGTTTTACTTGGAAAAACAGGTTTTAACGCATCGGCTAAAACGCCATTACTTGCCAAAGAAAGTATATTTTTAGGTTTGTATTTACTTAAGTACTGATTAGAAAAGCCATCAATAGAAAGTAAAATTAGAGGAGTATCAGCATGGCTAAGCTTACAAAGGAAAAGTAACGTTAAAATAAAGACTCGGTTCATAATACTTATTTTTGTTTTGTTTTGACTAATATTAATTAACACATCCATGTGTCACACATATTATTTCTAATGAATCATTTAAATAAATCAAGAATATTAACGAGATCTTTTTTCCCTTCAGCAATTTCACTATGGGATAACCCCGATAGTTCATGTGGAAAAACTAACCATTCTTCTGACTCATGAATATAATAATCAGGTACTCGATCAACCTTATTATTTTTTGGTTTAAACCACGGACATGCAACACGTACGTCGGTAGGCATATTTTTACGGGAAAGCTTTTCTAATTGCTTAATGAGCGCTTCAATACTTCTTCCTGAGTCAAATACGTCATCAACAATTAATAAACCATCTGAAGCATTGGCATTTTCAATAATATAATGTAGGCCATGCACTTTTATTTCTTTGCTTTGCTGATTTATTCCATAATATGAAGATGTACGTACGGCAATATGATCTGTAACAACTTTCTTAAAATCAAAGAATTCTTGCACAGCAATACCAATAGGTGCACCACCGCGCCAGATACCAACAATAAATTGTGGTCTAAAACCATCCTCATATACTTGAGCGGCAAGCCTAAAAGAGTCTTCAAGTAACTCTTGTGCGGTAATGTATTTTTTTTCCATTATGGATTATCCAAACGATTTTAATTATTGAACGATTATAACGTTAATCTGACCATTTGGTTAGATTAATATTATAAACAAACAAATAAAAGATGATTTAATAATCCTTGCTGCTTAGCTCATAAAAATCAAATATTATTATCAATAAAAATAAATTGTTGGTATATCGACTCAACTGCGCCGATGAAAAGTTGAAGATTAATATTTTGATAGGTATCAGATAGTTCATGATAATTTTTATGTACGCCAACACCAAAATATATAAAGGGTATATGGGCTTTATGAAAAACACCATGATCACTAGCGTTAATCCAACTATTGGTTGATGCCCCATTTCGAGCACCACTCATTGATTTGAATCCCTTTTTAAGGTCAATTGCAGAGTTTTCTTGAATATTTTTTAAGGTGGCCAATTGATTGGTTGATAAAACTTTATTTAACCCTCGACTGATAAAGTGTAATTGTTGGCTACGTTTACTGCCGGCAAGCATATCGAGATTAATATTAAGTTTTATATCAGCAAGTATATCAATATGTTCCTTTATAAAAGCTTTAGCTCCTTTTAAATTTGACTCCTCGCCATCGGTAAACAATAAAATGATGTCATGCTGCGGTGGATAAAGTGTTAATTGTTGAGCCATGCTTAATAAAGCAGCTGTACCTGAAGCATTATCATCAGCACCGTTAAAAATTTTATTACCATTTTTTCCAATATGATCAAAGTGTGCCGTCAATACAATATATTTTTTATCTTTAGCCGGTCCTTTATCTTCACCATTGATCAGCGCAACAATATTACTTCCTAACTTATTAGAAAATAAACGAGAGTATATAAAGTCATGATAATACGAACTTCCTAGAGGAGGAATATTGAGTTTTTGAAGTGAATTTACTATGTATTTCTGCGCTTTTTTATTCCCTGTACTACCTAACTTACGACCGCCAAAATCATCTAAGGAGAGAGTTTCAATATGTTTATAAAGCTGTTGTTTATCTAAAACATACAGAGGTGAATTTTTAATTTTTTGAGGAGCAACAGAGCACCCTAGTATCGAGAAAGTAGCAAAAAGAAGGATAGCTAGGGTGAAAATATTGATATGTTAACTCTGCCTTTTCAAAAAATTAAGTTTAGCTATATATTGTTGTTCTATTTGCCGACCTCTATTGAGGCTTATCGCTCGTGCCATTGCATTTTTAGCAAGCGTTATGCGGTTCGCCCGATAATAAACTTTAGCCAAACCAAAATAAAACTCATGGATTGTTCTATTAAGCCTGATTGCTCTTTTATAATGTTTAATGGCTATTTCAATATTACCATTATAGAAGGCTTCATCAGCAAGTAACGCGTGATAAAAAGGGTTTTTAATTCGTTTCTCATGTAATTTTTTCTGTATTTCAATAACTTCTTCAGTTTTACCTTGTAAATTTAAAGCAATCGCTAAATTAGTCATTGCTGTTAAATTTTTATCGTCTAGTGCTATTGCATATTTGTAGGTTGTTATTGAAAGGTCGGTATGGTTTGTTAATCGATATAAAATACCTAAGTTTCCCCAACTAATATCAAAGTCTGGTGCAATTGTTGTTGCGGCTTTAAAGTATGCATATGCTTTTGTATAGTTAAAATCGACGAGCGCCTGAGCGCCTTTATTATTATAAAACATTGCCAATACGGTTGATTTATCGATTATCTTACGAGGAAATGACCTTTTAATAACGTAGGGATCAAAATCAATTTGTAATATGTTTTTACCCCATATAACAACTTTTCCAACCTCCTGGGGTTTTGTTATCACTAAATTTACATGACCGGTTAATAAGTTATATTTACCATTTCTAACCCAGTACTCAGGTATTTGAACATCCTGAAAATCAATGTCTAAGCCAGCCTCTTTTGCGAGTACATAAGCCATAATAGTTAGCGACATACAATTTGCTTTTTGAGTATGATACGCCTCAATGGCAGTAATGTTAGCGCCACTTTCATAATTCAAATCAATATTGTCTTGAGAAAAAATATGTTGAAGTAATTTAGCGGCACGTTTTTTTACATTACGTTCAGGTCTTAGTTTAGTTTCTACCATCAACTTCATATCGTCATCAATAGCAAAAACTTCTTGTGATGATTCAATAGTAATTGATTGATAATTTGGAAATTCATCATCTAAATACAAGGCATGATTAATTTTGATGTTTGAATTTTTAGTGATATTTGTACTTTGGCAGGCGGACAAAAGTAAAAGTAAACAAATCTGGATAATATATTTCATATTCCCTCCAATTCAGCATGTTAACTTTATAATGACAACTACTATAACCTTACACCAACATAAGTGGTTTGTATTAATATTAGACAATTATTAATACATTCTTACATTTTCGTCAGATCAAATGAGCTATCATTAAATATGGACTAGAATATATAAGACTACCATCGACAATAACGCATTTAAAAATTGCCGCTAGCGAGCATAGTGAATGTAGCGTTTTATAAGGTTTAACAATGAATACCAAAGAATTGACCAAAGTCACCATTATTTATTATGAGGACCATTCACTAGAACTAATGCATGATATAAAGTCATATACTAAAAATGCCACAGGTCGTGTCATCATTCCGGCATCTTATAAAGAGGGTAAATCAATTATCGCGGTATGTTTAGGAGAAATTACTATTATGAATAAAGTGGGTGATCGAATAATTGCAGCCGATGTTGCCGATTAATTTCAAAGAGTTAAATGAGAAACATGAGGAAAACTATAAACTTTTCCCCAACATCCATTGATAAACATCGTCTCCTTGATAAATACGGGTCCATGTATCGTGCCCCATATCCTCATGAACCGTGAATCTAACATCTTTATGGCCCATTGCTTCTAAGATATTTAAACCATTATAAAAATATTGAACAGGTACTGCTGTATCTCGACCACCGGCAAATACCCAAATAGGTATTTTATGCTGTGCAATTGATTTCATCATACTTGGGTGTCCCCAACCAACAACAGGCACTATCGCAGCAAATTTATCAGGATACTTATGTGCTAAATACCAAGTGCCAAAACCGCCATAACTAAGACCTGTTAAGTACACTTTATTTATATCTGTTCGATACAATTGAGCCACTTTATCTAACATCGCAAGTAAATCAAACTCTACTTCTTCCCAACCAAAAGGTAGTAAAGGAGGTATTTCTTCCATGTTTTTGATACCGGCTTCACCAGTCATCTCTCCCTGTGTAGTAAATCTATGAGGACGTTTAGGTTTTCCTTCTAATAATTTTTGAGGAATGTCACTCTTTGAGCGATTATCAATATAACTGAGTCCTAATTTATCACGACCAAACATATGTAGTTGTGGTGAAATAATAATGAAAGGCAAGTCCTTCTTTTGAATCCATGCTTCGTATAACGGTCCGTGACTTAGTACAAAATCCAATTCATCTTTACCATTTCCTCTTTCGCCATTGCCATGAAGAAATAACATCACAGGCCAATTTTTATCTTTTTGACTGTGATAACCCTTAGGCAGATAAACAAAGTAATCTCGTTGTTTATCATTTATCTGACTA
>JABSOX010000061.1 GCA_013215655.1 Colwellia sp. | reverse complement strand
GCTCTTTCATATTAGTTCAAAATCAGGTTCTCTAAATTGACTCCATTCATTAAAAATAACAAGGGCATCGGCACCTTTAAGCGCTGATTCTTTTGTGCCAGCTAATGATAGGCTTTCATTATCACCAAACATTCTTTGACATTCTTCCATTGCCTCAGGATCGTATGCTTGAACTTTTGCTCCAGCTGCCCATAAAGACTTCATTAATACAATGGAAGAAGCTTCACGCATATCATCAGTTTGTGGTTTAAATGATAGGCCCCACACAGCGATAGTTTTATCTGTTAAGTTGCCAGAGAAATATTTATTTAGATTATTAAAAAGTTTTTGTTTCTGGGCCGTGTTTACACGCTCAACAGCCTCCAATAAAGCCGGTTTGTAATCAATACCATTGGCTGTACGTACTAGTGCTTGTACATCTTTTGGAAAACATGAACCGCCATAACCACAGCCAGGATAAATAAACTGATAACCTATACGAGAATCTGAACCAATACCATGACGTACGGCTTCAATGTCTGCGCCAAGTAATTCGGCAAGATTAGACATTTCATTCATGAAGGATATTTTTGTAGCTAGCATGCAGTTCGCAGCATATTTAGTAAGCTCAGCGGAGCGAACATCCATAAATATCATGCGGTCATGATTACGATTAAATGGTGCGTATAACTCACGCATTGTTGACTTCGCGGTTTCACTGTCCGTTCCTACAACAATACGGTCAGGTTTCAGACAATCACTTACTGCCGCTCCCTCTTTGAGGAACTCTGGATTAGAAACTACATTGAAATCAATTTGTACATCACGAGAGTTAAGCACACTCGCAATTTCAGCTGAAACTTTATCGGCGGTACCGACAGGAACTGTCGATTTATTGATGATGATTTTATGGTCAGTCATATGTGTTGCTATGGTTTCAGCAACTTTCAAAACGTATTTTAAATCGGCAGAACCATCTTCGTCTGGAGGAGTACCAACGGCTATAAATTGGATAGTACCGTGTTCCACACCACGCTTGGCATCAGTAGTGAAAGTTAACAGACCATTAGCATAAGTTTCTTGAACTAATGGCGTTAAACCAGGTTCAAAAATTGGAATGTTACCCTTTTTAAGATTCTCTATTTTATTTTCATCGATGTCTATACACATAACATCATGACCAACAGAAGCTAAAACTGCTGCTTGTACTAAACCTACATAACCAATGCCGAATACGGTAACTTTCATTTTTATCTCTAAGGTTAATTATTGTTTGTATGGTAAATCTACTAAGTCAAAGGGGCAAGTAAAAAGAGAATTAATCACGGATTTATACCCGTTCCACTTGAAGATGCAGTTTCAGAGTTAAGCTAGGAAATCAGGTCAAGGAGCGATACGAAGCTAATGGTCATTCCCTTAACGAGTATTGCAACGCTGGACTGGTTTTCTAGCTTAGCTCCCTCCGGGCAAGGCGATAAAGGGTCATCTCCTGCGTTATTGATTTCGACAATAGAATAACTATTCTCTTCAATCAATGCCTTGTACCTGACCCTTTCTCGACTTGCTGAAATCTGTATCTTCAAGTGGAGCGGGTATATAAGTTTTTAATCAGCATTAACCAAATTTTGAACTTTTTGTTTATTTTGAGGTAACAAACTGGAGATGGACACTAATTCAATATTATTTTTTTTGAGTAGAGGTAATAATTTTGTCAAAGCTGCAATGGTCTCAGGGTGGGGGTGGGCAATAGCAATAATTGAATTATAACGTTTGGCAAAATCGATTAATATTTCAAATTGTTCACCAATGTATTCTGGTGTTAATTCATTATCGAGAAAAAGATGACGATGTAATGAAGGTACACCAAAGTGTTTGGCAATACGTTGTGCTTTGCTACTTGGCGTCGTTAAACTGTCAACAAAAAGATGTTCATGTTCTTTTAGATAACGCATGGTCCAAGCCATCGGACGATACATTTTTGTTAATTTGCTGCCCATATGGTTATTGATGCCAACGGCAAAAGGAATTTCCGCAAATGATTTTGCTAAACTTGCCCTGATCTTTTGTTCTGACATATCACTGGTTAATGCTCCAGGACCTAATAGTTTACCATTATCAGCTTCCATCGGAATATGTAAAATTACTTCGCGCTCTGTTGCATGTGCTTTTTCTGCGAGGATTTTACCAAAAGGGGTCTGAGGAAGTATGGCGTAAGTAATTTTACCGGGTAAGTTTAAAGCCGCAATATCACTTTGACGATAGCCAATGTCATCTATGATGATCGCTATTTGGTTTGGTTTGGCCCAAATGCTTGTTGACAAAAGTATTAACAGAGAGATAAATAGTAGGCGCACAGAGAACTTTAGTTTGGTTATTATGCACATAAGGTTAGCAGCTAGTATCAGGAAGATCGAGATATAACGATATTAGCTTAACGACACCATTTTTTAGGGTTAACCGCTTGTCCTCGATAACGTATTTCAAAATATAATCCCGGCCGTAGTTGTCCGCCACTTTGCCCTACAAGTGCAATTGGCTCTCCGGTTTCAACACGTTCACCCACTGATTTTAACAAGGTTTGGTTATGGCCATATAAACTCATGTAACCTTGGCCGTGGTCAATAACGGTTACCAGTCCATAACCCTTTAACCAGTCGGCAAATAAAACGGTGCCGTTATGAATGGTTTTTACTTGTCTACCAACAGGCGCTGCCATTAATACACCTTTCCATTTTAAATAGCCTTGTTTTTTACTACCAAAACTTCGATTGATTCTTCCTTTTACAGGCCATGCTAATTTACGTTTTAATTGGCTTAGGCCATTGAGTTCTTCATCGGGCTTACTTAATTGTGCTAGTTGTTGTAACGCACTAATTAAGTTTTCTTCTTCTTCAACCAGCTTAGTAAGTAACTGCTTACTATTGAGCAACTCTTTATTTAACAGGTTAATGGTTTTGCTACGTTGTTTTTTGTTTTTTTCAAGGCTGACTTTTTGTTGTAGTTGTTGATGTTCTAAGCCTTCTAGATGCTCTGATTGTTGCTGATGTTCTGTGGTAACTAATAAGAGTTTGTCGATGGTCTTTTTGAAGTTATCAATTTCCTTCATACGGGCGTTATTGAGGTATTGGTAGTTCGTTACTGTGCGTTGTATGCTGGCTGGGTTTTCTTGATTTAACATCAACTTTAAGTAGTCGTGATGACCTGTTGAATAGGCCGCTCGTAATTGATTAGCTAATACTTGTTCTTGTTGTTTTTTTTCTTTTGAGAACTGCCGTTTTTGTTTAGTTAGTTTTATTAGCTCTTTTTGTGTTGATCGTTGGTCTTGTTGAGTGACATTTATTTTCTTGGCAACTTTTGCGATGGCTAAATCATCAGACTTTAATTGTTGTTCTAGTTTTTTTCTCTTATATGTTGTCTTTTTAATGCTTGTTTTTTGTTTAGAAATTGCACTTTTAACATCATCTAATTTTGTATTGGTTTCTTTTTGAGTCTCAGATTCTTGAGCTGCAGATGACGTTGATGTTATACAGAGAAAACCGCATAACATCACATTAAATAATAGTCGCTGAAGCATTACCACAATAACTTATGCTTTAACTGTCATTAATACCGAACCGGTCATTTCTTCAGGTTGTTCCATCGACATTAAACTCAGTAAAGTGGGTGATATATCACTTAACGTTCCTGTTTTAGCCGGTGTGGCTTTTCGACCAACATAAATTAAAGGTACGGGTTCACAGGTATGTGCGGTATGCGCTTGTCCTGAAACATGATCAAGCATTTGCTCTGCATTACCATGGTCTGCGGTAATTAAACATTCGCCACCACTTTTTTCTAAAGCGGTAATAACTCGACCAATACAAGCATCAACAGCTTCACAAGCTTTTACAGCTGCATCGAAGTTGCCGGTATGACCAACCATATCGCCGTTAGGGTAATTACACACAATAAAGTCATGTTCACCAGACTCAATTGCCGCAACTAATTTGTCAGTGAGTAGCGTTGAATTCATCTCAGGTTGTAAATCGTAAGTCGCTACCTGTGGAGAGGGGACTAGAATTCGTTTTTCACCTTCAAAGGTATCTTCTTTACCACCACTAAAGAAGAAAGTGACATGAGCATACTTTTCCGTTTCAGAAATTCTTAACTGTGTTTTATTGTGTTTTTCTAACCATTCACCCAAAACATTATTTAAGGCTGTAGGAGGAAACGCACTAGGTGCATCAATACTTGCGGCATATTGTGTCAACATCACAAAACTAGATAGTGCCGGCGTTTTACTACGGGTAAAGTCATTAAAATTACTTTCGGTAAAACTACGACTAAATTGTCGTGCCCGGTCAGCTCTAAAATTCATGAATATCATTGCATCGCCATCATTTATAGTGATAGCGTCGCCATTGTTATCAGTAATAATAGAGGCGGCAACAAATTCATCATTTTCATCACGTTGATTAGCAGCCGTTAGCGCTTCAACAGCATTGTTATATTTAAAGTCAGCTTGTCCAGAAACCATTAAATTATAAGCTTTTTCAACACGATCCCAACGTTGGTCTCTATCCATCGCATAATAGCGGCCAATAATTGATGCGATCTGACCTTGTCCGTTTGAGTCATTAAAAAGCTGCTCAAATTTATGTTGAGTTTTTAACAAGGAAGCTTCAGCGCTGCGTGGTGGTGTATCTCGGCCATCTAAAAATGCATGCAAATAAACTTTGTTGGCACCTTTGTTTTTTGCCATTTCCATCATTGCAAAAATGTGTTCTTCATGACTATGAACACCTCCGGGTGATAATAAGCCAAAAATATGTACTGCTTTATCATCACTAACGGCGCACTCTATCGCATTACAAAGAGTGGGGTTTTGTTGGAACTCACCATCCTCAATTGCTTTGGTGATGCGGGTAAAATCTTGGTAAACCGTTCTGCCGGCACCTAAGTTAACATGCCCAACTTCTGAATTACCCATTTGTCCGTCAGGTAAACCTACCGCCATGCCTGATGTTTCGATTAGCATATTTGGGTAGCGAGCCATTAAGTCGTCCATTACTGGGGTGTTAGCATGATGAATAGCGTTTGCATCCTGCTCTTTACGATAACCCCAGCCATCTAAAATAATAAGAACGGTCGACTTTTTGTTTGGCATTTTATTTCCTTGAACAGAGAATTATTTTAATTGATATTAATTTATTTTCGCAGGGCAGTATAACAAGGCAAAATAATAATATCTCGTGTGGCCATATACAAAATAATTCATATAAAGATACGTTATGTGTTCCGTTACTCTTCGTGATTGTAATTAAAAGTCGCCTTATTTCATGTTGGGTGAGGTTTCATACCCAAGTAACCTCAAGATACAGGATTCAACTGGAATTAGAAACGCTTTAGGCAAGGCATTGATTGAATAAAATGGTAACTCCCTTATTAAAATCAATAACGTAGCATAAAGTGTTTCTAAACCAGCCTTCTAGGGACGCCTGAGCAAATCATGCTCATCGTTGCCTATATGATTAAGGGAGTAACCATGAATAAAATAGACGCCTTGATCATGATTTGCTCAGACGTCTTGAAACTCGCATATTGAGGTTGCTTGGGTATAAGTTGCTTGGTTAAGAGATTAGGCTGTATACTGTCGCAAATTTTTACGTTATGAAGAAAGTGGATTTACTATGGACGAACTTATTACATTTGCAAGTACACATGCAATGCTTAGTGCCGCATGGGGTGCGATTGTTATCTTAATTATTTTTACGACAATCAAAATCAAAATGTCGCCAGTAAAGCAATTAAGCACTCAAGAAATGACGTTTTTAGTTAATCGTCAAGAAGGTTTAGTTATTGATATACGTACAGAAAAAGATTTTAAAACGAATCATATTGTTGACGCTAAATACTTAAGTCAGGAAAAAATAAAAAACAATGACTTTGCTAGCCTTGAAAAACATAAAGATACTCCCATTATTGTAGTATGCACAGCAGGTATTAGTGCGGTGAAAGTCGCTAATCAGCTCTATAAAGCGGGTTTCTCTAAAAGTAGCCTTCTAAAAGGTGGCATGAACTCTTGGGTTAATGCAGGTTTACCGGTAACTAAAAAATAAAAGTGAATATTATGGCTGTTGTTGAAATTTATACTAAAGAAACTTGCCCTTATTGTTTTCGAGCTAAGCAGTTATTAGCACAAAAACAAGTGAGTTATCAGGAATATAAAATTGATTATGATAATGATCTTCGTGAAAAAATGATCACACGCAGCAATGGTGGTTATACGGTACCGCAAATTTTTATTAATGATAAATTAGTGGGTGGCTGTGATGAGCTTTATGCTTTAAATGCCAAAGACCAACTTGATGCTTTGTTAAATGAATAAAAGATAAATACAAAATATCGTAAATATAAAGCCGACTTTATATTTTATAAAAATTAATTAGGATTTCATTAAATTGAGTCCACAAAATAGGAAGTAACATCATGTCAGACGAAATTCAAAATGGCGAACAAGCAGCAACAGAACAAGCAACTCCTCAATTTGCTATTCAACGTGTATATACCAAAGATGTGTCATTTGAAACGCCTAATTCACCTGCTATTTTCCAAAAAGAATGGAAGCCTGAAGTTAAATTAGACATAGATACTCGTTCTGCTAAATTATCTGATGATACTTATGAAGTGGTTTTATCATTAACAGTAACTGCGACTGTTGAAGGGCAAACAGCCTTTTTAGCTGAAGTACAACAAGCCGGTGTTTTTACTATTGGTAATTTACCAGAAGCACAATTAGCACATACCATCGGTGCATTCTGCCCAACTACATTATTCCCATATGCTCGTGAAACGGTAGCAAACTTAGTAAATCGTGGTTCATTTCCACAACTAAATTTAGCGCCAGTTAACTTTGAAGCTTTATTTGCATCATATGTTCAACAACGTGCTGCAGCTGCAAAAGCAGAAACAGAAAAAGCCGAAATTCCTGCAAGTACAGAAACGCACTAGTTCATTATTTTTATGTTGCAATCATCGGCAAATATAACCGTTTTAGGAGCTGGCTCTTATGGCACAGCTCTGGCTATTTGTTTAGCACGTAACGGTTATCAAACTATCTTGTGGGGGCGTGACCAAGACCAGCTTATGGCAATGGCACGTACTCGCAGTAATGAAAAATACCTACCTAATAGTAACTTTCCAGAGTGTTTAGAATTAGAAGCCGATTTAAATAAAGCGATTTCAGCAAGTAAGAATATTCTTGTGGTAGTGCCTAGTCATGCTTATGGCGATATGCTTGCACAAATTAAACCGATGTTACGTACCGATGCTCGTCTTGCATGGGCAACCAAAGGTTTAGACCATAAGTCGGGGCGTTTATTACAAGATGTTGCGCGTGAAATATTAGGCGATGATATTCCATTAGCTGTTATATCTGGGCCTACTTTTGCGAAGGAAATGGCGGCAGGATTGCCAACAGCGATTTCTTTATCTTCAACTGATGAAGGTTTTGCTAAAGATATTACCGACTTATTACATTGTGAAAAAACGTTTCGTGTATACAACAATAATGATTTTATTGGTGTACAACTCGGTGGAGCGGTTAAAAATGTTATTGCTATCGGTGCGGGTATGGCTGACGGTATCGGCTTTGGCGCCAATGCTCGAACTGCACTTATCACTCGTGGTTTAGCTGAAATGACTCGTTTGGGCACTGCGCTTAATGCTGATCCCAATACTTTCATGGGTATGGCAGGCTTAGGTGATTTGGTTTTAACATGTACAGATAATCAATCACGAAATCGACGTTTTGGTTTAGCGCTTGGAGCTGGTATTGGTGTTGAACAAGCTATGACTGATATTGGTCAGGTGGTTGAAGGCTATCGCAATACGAAAGAAGTCTTTATGCTTGCTAAACGTATGAATGTTGAAATGCCAATCGTTGAGCAAGTTTATCAAGTGCTTTATTGTGGTAAGGCGGCAAAATTAGCCGCAGCAGATTTATTATCTCGTGACCGTAAGTTTGAATAAACGTTTTATTGATAGAGATAAAACGTTTATATCGAATTAGCAAAATCTAGTTGTCGCCACGCTTCATAAATAATCACCGCTGTAGCATTGGATAAATTCATGCTGCGGCTGTCCTTGAGCATTGGAATTCTAATTTTCTGCTCATCGGGTATCTGTACTCGTATTTCTTCTGGCAAACCACTTGTTTCAGAGCCGAATAATAAATAATCTCCTTGCTGATAACTGACATCACCATAATAATTCGTGGCTTTAGTTGTTATCGCAAATACTCGTTGTGGTTGTTCGCTTTGAAGGAATGCGGCAAAATTTTCATATCGCTTTACAGCTGTAAATTCATGATAGTCTAATCCTGCTCTTTTAAGTTTTTTATCATCAAAGTCAAAACCTAATGGCTCAATCAAATGTAAACGAAATCCAGAATTTGCGCATAAACGAATAATATTGCCAGTATTTGGCGGGATTTGTGGTTGAAACAGTACAACATCTAACATAGAACAACTCTGACTCATAAATAATTAGTGTATTATACCTCTGCGTATTACACGTTACCATGCAAAGTGTTGGAACATGCATCTTGGTTGGTTACGGGTATATAAACTTATTGGGGCCAATGGTGAAAAAAACAGTCAAAATAACATCAGACTATAACTTTTTGGTAAAAGTCGCCGCATACAGTGCAACGGCTACCGCACTCTTGCTGGTTATCATTAAGTTATATGCATGGCTCGTTACGGATGCAAGTTCAATGTTGGCGTCTACAACAGACTCTATGCTGGATTTGTTTGCCTCGGTAATGAACGTTATTATTTTACGGTATGCATTAGCTCCTGCTGATGATGAACACCGCTTTGGTCATGGTAAAGCAGAAAGCCTGGCTGGACTTGTGCAAGCTGCCTTTGTTATGGGCTCTGCGCTTTTATTATTTTTTAATGGTATTGATCGCTTGATAACGCCTAAAGAAATTGTCCATAGTGAGGTAGGGATTTGGGTCACAATTATCGCGATAGTGATGACATTATTACTGGTTGCCCTGCAAAAATACGTTATATCACGAACTAAATCGTTAGCAATAAGCGCCGATGCTTTGCATTATCAATCTGATTTAATACTTAACTTAGGTGTATTGGCGGCACTTTTTTTAAGCCAAGGAATATGGCTCAGAGCAGATGGAGCATTTACCATTGCCGTTGGTGTTTTTCTATTATGGGGGGCAATTAAAATTGTATGGTTAAGTGTTCATCACTTAATGGACCATGAGCTTAATGATGAAGAGCTAGATCAGATAAAAACAATTGTTTTGGCCCACAAAAGGGCTAAAGGTTTGCATGAGCTACGAACACGCCAAGCGGGGCAACAGCGTTTTATTCAATTTCATTTGGAACTTGATGATAACTTATCACTATTAGAAGCTCACAGTATTGGTGAAACTATTGAACATGAAATTGAACAGGCTTTGGCACCTTGTGAAGTTTTTATTCACCATGATCCAACGTCAGTAGTGCAAAACGAATTACTTAAAAATGAAATGCATTAATGCAGATCATATTGATCAAACCATTCCAAACAATAATTTAGTGCTTTATTACGATATTGGTCTTGTTCAAAAAACAACTCATGTCGCGCGCCATTAATAACGACAGGTTTTTCATCAGGACAATATTGGCTTTTTGATTGATGTAGTTTTTTACAGAATGCTCTTTGTGCATTGTTATCAACAATGGTGTCGTTGCCCGCTTGTAAAATCCTAATAGGAGTCTTTAAATTGCTGACGCTTTTAAAGATAGCTTTTTCAGCTTTAATCGCTTCATTTAGCCAATGAATGGTGACACCGCCTAGTTGTATCTCAGGTTGAGATTGATACAAGTCGATAAATTGTTGATAACGTGCCTCTGATTGCATCAGATTGTTTTCTGAAAAAAGGGTTGTTTGATAATCTTTTTGCCCGAAAAAATACCAAAACTCTTTATCCATTAATTCATTTATACTTTGTGCAGATTTTACTAAAAATCCAGTTAACCAAGATGGAATACGACCTGAATTGATAGCTACCATTGGCGAAGATAAAAGCGCAGCACACACTGATTTTGGATAAAGTTCTAGCATTCTTATTGCGATAGCACCGCCCATAGAGTGTGCTAAAAGGTAAGGAGGTTTGGAAGCTACATTTTGTTTTTTCTTTGAGTTAATAACTGTGCTGATGAAAGTATGTAAGTCTTGCGCATAGTGATCAAAGTGCTGCACATAACCTTTATGTTTGTTACTTAATATTCTTTGAGAAGTGCCTTGACCACGATGATCTAAAATATAGATATTGTAACCTTGCCGAGAAAAATCATAACAAAGTTCTTTATATTTTAGAAAACTTTCGCAACGACCGGGACTTATTACTAAGCCGCGTTTATTTTCTTTTTGGGTAAAGTAGGCATAGTTAATACGTATATTATCTACGCCAGTAAACTCACCTAAGTTCACTTGTTGCCACCACTTTTCAATCACATCTTGATAATGTTTTTTGAATTTTGATTCTTGGCTAAAATTTTTTCTATCTGGCATAGGGCTCTTTTATGAGAATCATTGAAGTTAAGCCGTGATAATAAATTAATATCATCAATTTGATCATTTTAAAAGTATTGTGTTCTGAAATAGTGAGGAATAATGTAAAACGGTGGGGCAGTTAAAGTGGTATTTAGTTTATTTCAATAGACTAAATGAAAATATTTTAGACATTTTACTTTCAACTGCTTTACCATTTATTTGAGCTGGTTTAAAACGCCATTTTTCCATCGCATAACGTATGGTTGAGCGAAAATAACTTAACCTACTTTTAGGTTTGAAATAAATATCTTTTACACGGCCATTTTTATCAATAATAAAATCAACCATTACTTCCAATTCAATGCCTTTACGTTTTGCAGAAGATGGATACTTAGGGTCGTGTAATGTTATAACCTTAGCACTTATTTTCTCTATTTTAGGCTCGGTAGGTAAGGTTTTAGTTTGCACTGCTGGCGTGACTGGCAATGATGAAATGGTACTTTTTTCAACTATATTATGTGTGCTATTTAGTCTAGGTTCATTAAAGACGGGTTCATTAAGCGTTGGCTCATTTAGTAAAGAAGCGACTTGATTCGCGTAAGGGTTTTTAAGTTGATTACTTGATTCTGTGCGAGCAAATGCAAGTTCAGAAATTGATTTCTTATTAGCTAGCAAGTCAGATATATTTAACTCTTTATCTGTAGTATTGATATTTGCTATTTTTATTTCATTATTAAATTTTTGTTTTGGTAAAAGGCTTTTAATAGGAGTTGTTACTGCTTTATCTTTAATAATATCTGTGCGGGTAGTTACTTTAAAAGCTAATGGTTGAATATCACTCTCTATTTTTCTTGAGGCATTACTTGAGGCATTACCTGAGAAATTGTTTGAGGAGATAGCTGCAGGGGTTGCTAAATTTTTAATAGTGTTCTTACTAGTAAAAACTGGTTTGTCTTTTATATCCTTCTTATTTTCCCCTAATAATTGTTGAGCAATAGAGTTTTTGGAAATAAGAGGGCTCTTTAGATTTTCACTATTGTTAAAAATAATATCATTTGTTGAACGGTATAGTGAAATATTGCCAGAACTAAAATCAATATGTGGCAATTGTATAAATTGTTTTGAAGCAACTAACGCAATGGATAATATTATAACCAGTGAGGCTAACCATTTACTGGCATCGTTATCACTGGTGCAATGATGATGGTCAATTAATCTAATAACACGTTGTTTTAAATCACCACCTGATGCAGCCATTGCCATACTAGGGATTGATCTGTTGCGGTGCTTATGACACAAAGAAGCAGTGTCAGCCAAAGTATGTGCGTAAGCTATAGCGTCCCCACAGTTTTGTACGGCAATATCATCACTGCAATATTCGCGTTCATTGCGCATTTGGTTTGATACCCATAAAACGGCGGGATGAAAAAATAACAGTATTTCTACCAACGTTTGGATAAAATTAACTAAGTAGTCGTGGCGGCGAATATGGGCTAATTCATGTAAAATTAACATATCAAGCTGCGTTGGTGTTAACCCGGTTAACATACTCGCCGGTATTAATACCACAGGTTTTAACCAACCAATCGCCATGGGAACATTCGTTTTTAGCGAAATAATGAGCTGTGGTGTTTTAACTAAACCCAATTGTGTAACTAAAGCATTAAACCTGCGGGTCAGCTTGTTATCTGCGGGTATTATATCTTTTCTAGGTAATTGATTAACCGTGTAAAGCTCAATTAATAATTTAACAGAAAGAATCGTAATAACAATTATCCAGGCCATTGCTAAGTAAGGTAAATATTCAGCAATATTTGAATACCAAGCATTATGCTGGATTATACTTGAGCTGTTGGTAATGTCCGTGATTTCACTATTAGATACTTGACCGGGTAGTTGTAAATAGCCCGGCTTATAAATAATAAAAAACGTAATAATTGGAAGTAATAAATTCGCCAGCATTGCTATGGCTGAATAGCTATATCGTAACTGAGATTTTTTGTGAGAGGTAAACATTAATGCAAGTTTTAAAACAGCAGCCACTAATACGCCTTGCCATATAAAATGGATAAGAGTAAGTGCTAAACTGTAAAAAAATGGACTACTTAAAAAGTTATCCTGCATTTAACTTCCGTAAATTATTTTAGTTATTTTTCTAGTTCATTTAATAATTGACGAATATCGGCAATTTCTTCACTACTGGTTGATTCATCTAAGGCACGCATTACCAGCTTTGAAGTTGAACCACCAAATGCTTTTGAGATTAAATCTTTTAACAATGACGATTGAGTAAAACCTTCGCTATTTGCTGCGGCATATACATGAGCGCGATTACTCTCATCACGAATCACCAAGGTTTTTTCATGCATGATTTGTAAAATTTTAAGTACGGTTGTATAACCCGTTTTTTGGGTTTTGCTCACTGTATCGTGAACCTGTCTTACGGTAGCAGGACCTAACTTCCAAAGAATATTAAGTAATGTTAACTCTGCTTCTGTCGGCTTGATACCAGAATTACCTCGAGCCATTGAAAATCCTCTAATTCGATATAAATATTTATCGATTGTTAATTAATATACGAATACAATCGTATCTTGTGTTGAATAAATGAGCAACACTTATTGTTTCAAAATTATGTTAAAATTATTAAGTGTTTGTTGTGTCTAATTATTTATTCGTTTTTTTGTATGTTATACCCGCTCCACTTGAAGATACAGATTTCAGCAAGTCGAGAAAGGGTCAGGTACAAGGCATTGATTGAAGAGAATAGTTATTCTATTGTCGAAATCAATAACGCCGGAGATGACCCTTTATCGGCTTGCCCGAAGGGAACTAAGCTAGGAAACCAGTCCAGCGTTGCTATACTCGTTAAGGGAATGACCATTAACTTCGTATCGCGCCTTGATCTGATTTCCTAGCTTAACTCTGAAACTGCATCTTCAAATGGAACGGGTATATATCACTCGTTTATATCAGTATTAATGTCTGCGTAGTGTTCACCTAATCGAGTTACGGTTCCTGAGCCAGCTTGTTGATTAAAGTTAATCATATTTGGGGCAAAAGTAGATACTACGGTAGAGCCGAGTTTAAACCGACCCATTTCATCTCCTTTTTTAAGGTGAATAGCATTAGTCCCTTGTGCAGGATAACTCCATCTAAAGATATCTTTGCCTGCAGGAGGTGTGATGGTACCGGCCCATACTGTTTCTATACTTGCTACTATTGTTGCGCCAACTAATACCATTGCTAATGCGCCGTGTTCAGTATCAAAAATAGTGACCACACGTTCGTTACGAGCAAATAAATCAGGTACATTATTTGCGGTTAACGGGTTAACAGAAAATAAATCGCCAGGAACGTAGATCATTTCTCTTAATGTTGCTGCCATCGGCATATGAATGCGGTGATAATCTTTGGGTGCTAAATATATGCAAGAAAATTTGCCATTTTGAAAAGGTACAGCTGTTTTTTCATCACCACCAAGTAAGCTTGTTAAGCTGTAGTTAAATCCCTTTGCTTGTATTAACTGACCATCAACAATGTCGTCTTGTTGGCTAATTGCACCATCTACAGGGTAACAAAGTGTCGTTTTGTCATTGTCGATAAAGCGAGCACCATCTTCTAATTCTCGTGTAAAAAAATCATTGAATGTTTTAAAGTCTTCAGCATTTTTAAATTTAGCCTCGCTCATATTTATATCGTAGGCTTTAATGAAGGCTGATATCGCTTTTGTGGTTAGCCAACCAGCTTGTGCAGCAGCAAACTTACCAACAAGACGAGAAATAGCATGTTTTGGCATGGCATATTGAAGTGCAATTTTTAGTTTATCAAGTGACACTGATTTTCCTTAGTACATAAATTTGGAATTTATAGTTTATTAATTATTTGTTAATCGTTAAAACGTGACGTTAAGGTATTATCGCCAAGACTTGCTAAAATTCGCTGAAAGCTCGCAAGTCGTTTTTTATGAATTTTTTGTTGCTCAGTTGCAGCGATTAGGGCGCAACCGGGATCTGTTTGATGTTTACAGTCTCTAAATCTACAGTTTCCTAAAAAATCAGAAAATTCGATAAAACCGTTACAGACTTGCTGTGGTGTTAAATGCCATAAACCAAATTCTCTAATACCGGGTGAATCAATAAGATCACCACCATCATCAAAGTGATATAAACGTGCTACGGTTGTTGTATGTTGACCTAAACCGGAATTATCAGAAACTTGCTTGGTGAGTACACCTAACTCGGGCATTAAGGTATTAACTAATGTGGATTTTCCAACACCGGATTGACCAACAAAAATACTGGTATGACTGCTGAGATGTTTTCTTAATTCGTCAATACCTTGTTTACTTTCATTACTTACATGAATAATTTGGTAGCCAATCTTTTTATATATTTGTAGTTGTTGCTCTATTTCGTCTTTATTTTCATCAGTCAATAGATCAATTTTATTGAGCACAATAACCGGAGTAATGCCCGTTTGCTCTGCTGCAACTAAATAGCGATCGATAATATCGGCATTAAATACCGGTAAAACAGACGATACAATTAAAATTTGGCTAATATTTGCAGCGATCGGTTTTACGCCATCGTAAACATCTGGGCGACTTAAGACCGTACTTCTTTCATGTACCGCCTCAATTACGCCGTTAATACTATGTTTGGTCTCTTTACCTTGACGCCACAGTACTTTATCTCCACAGACCAAAGACTCTACGCTACGGCGAATGTTACAGCGGTGAATTTCATGCTGCTCATTCTCGACATCTGCATGTTGACCAAATCGACTGATGATAGTGCCTGAAATGGGTTCACCTAAATCATCATCAAGCCATTGCACGCTTTCTTTTATATTACGTAGTTTTTTATCTTGATTGGCTTTAATGCGTCTAACCTGACCTTTAGTCAGTTTCTTTTGCTTAGCCACGAGTATTAATCATTATATTGATACTTATAATTGTTTGATATTTCATGAAAGAGTTTTGAACATTATTAATTCTCACGTATTATACCTAAACGATTATGAAATGCGAAATGTAGAGCTTTTGAGCATTTTTGGTTGTAGACGTATATACTGATAAAATGATATTTCATTTAACACTTGTTTCAACATAGATAAAAAGGGTAAAGGGAAGATAATTTATGGCCTGTAGTGATACAAATTTAATCTGGTTAGACTTAGAAATGACGGGATTAGAGCCTGAAACAGATGTGATAATGGAAATTGCGAGTATTATTACCGACAGTCAATTAAATATTTTAGCCATTGGTCCTGTTTTTGCGATTCATCAACCTGACAAAGTATTAGATAATATGAATGAGTGGTGTATTGAGCATCATGGCAAATCTGGTTTAACAAAACGTTGTCGTGAAAGTAAAGATGATTTGATCACTGCTACGGTAGAAACAATTAAATTTGTTAAACAATACGTTGCTAAAGGAATGTCACCAATGTGTGGTAATAGCATTGGTCAAGACCGTCGTTTTATTAATAAATATATGCCTGAATTTGAAGATTATTTTCATTATCGTAATTTAGACGTCAGTACCATAAAAGAGTTGGCGAGAAGATGGAATCCAGCAGTATTAGATAAAGTTGTAAAAACTGGCGCACATTTAGCCCTTGATGATATTCATGATTCAATTGCTGAATTAAAAGTTTACCAAGAGCACTTTTTTAAATTCTAACATCCACTTGATGTACACCAAAACCCCTACCTGATTCACTGATCGCAAAGCTTGAATTTCTAAGTTGTGCCTGTACTTCGTCATTTTTATCATAAAAGGTATATGGGGTTGCTATGGCTTGAGTGCTGATGGCTTCAATGCCGGCATCAGCAAGTGATAGCCAAGTGCTATTGTCTGGTTGCCATATATAAAGTTGTTGATAGGCGCTGTCTTCTTTATCAAGAAATCCGTTGTTGTTTTCATCTAATTGCGCTAGTTCATTAAAGCCATTACCACTGGTTGGGCCAAAAAGTTCACTACCATTATCTGCTTTGTTATTGCCATTTTTATCATAAACAAGATAGCCAACATCACCTGAAAATACCGGTAGATTATCCATTTTATTATCTTGATTGATATCGAAACTTTCTTGTCCTGATATTTCACCAATGCTGTGGTTACCAAATTGAACAATTAATGGATCTTTTAGAGCTGCAGCGGTTGTTTCAAAAGAGTTATATTGTATTTTTTTACTGGCGATATAAAACGAATAATCTAATGATAAGTGTTGTCCATTAATGTTGAATTCACCTTGCATGTTATAGTTGAGTTCTTGTTGATGAAGCTGCCATTCTTCTACGGTCAATCGGTCATTGCTATTAAACGTCTGTTGTCCAAACCTTAGTTGTATTTCTTGTTGCTCTTGATTCACTGGAACTTCGCCATTAAGTGACGATACTTCACTAGGTATTGCTTCAATACCCAGTGAACTTACTCTATTGCTAAGATTCGATCGTACAAAAGTAATACTTTCACCAAAAGTACTTTCTAAAATCAACTTCATCATTTTTACTCTACCGGTTAAAGGCCGGTCATAAATGTCTTCTTGAATTGCTTCAATATTTTGCTGTTCACTCACCGAGAAAGAACCACTAAGTGTTTGTAATTGCTCAATAGTAATGGTAGTTATTCTTTGTTGATTATTTGGCTGGAGTGTATTTGTGGCCGGCTCTCTAGATAGAGGTGCTTGATTTTTAGATAAACTTATTTTGCGACCATGATGATAGTCTTGTTGGTATTGTGCTTGTTGATTAAGCATGTTGGTTGTAATAGTCATGTCTGTTCCCTCTAAAATCCTATTTAGCTGGTATCAGTCACACTGCATTATTGAATTCATGGTAATGGCAACGGATATAATTCAATAAAAGATGAATAATATATAACGAGTTCTTTTATATCGGCCGTAACAGGGAAAAAGTGAGTGATTTTCATACAATAAAGTTGACTTTATTATTAATAATTTAAAAAAACTTGAAGGTCTGACCAGTTTAGTGAAGAATAAAATGCATATCTAATTTATTCGTGAGTATTGAATGGAAAACCAGTTAAGTCGTTATGTTAATAAAATTAATAACATGCCTAAGTTTATGCGCTCATTTCTACTGACCAAGCTATTCTGTACAAAAGTTAAATATGCAGGTACTTCTGGTATTAAGCTCATTTCAATAAATAAAAAACATGTCGAATTAAAGTTAAACAATCGCAAAAAAGTACAAAATCATATTGGTGGTATTCACGCTGTTGCAGCCGCTCTTTTAGCTGAATCAACAACAGGTATTGTTTTAGGGCTGAATGTTCCTGATACGAGGTTACCCTTAATAAAATCAATGAAGATAAGCTATCAACGTCGAATGCAAGGTGACTTAAAAGCTATCGCTAAACTTAGCGAGCAACAAATAGAGGCTATTGAATCTCAGGAAAAAGGTACATTGATTATTCCTGTAGAAATTACTGATGACTCAGGTGAACAACCTATTATTTGCGAAATGGAATGGGCTTGGATCACGAAAAAGAAAAAGTAATGTAAATTATTAGAGGTTAATAGTGGTTGTTAGTGGTGAATATTCGTTGATTCTTGTGTACATTTCCTTAAACTGGTTCATTTTTAAAAGAGATAGTCATTTTCTAATCTCTAATAATACGGATATCGGAATAAGTCATTTATGCGTGGTAATTCAAAACTCCCTTTTTATAAACAAATTACCTCTAGTTTAATCGCGGTATTATTAACTTGCATTGTCCTTCTTAGTTTAGCCACTTCACTATTTTTAGTTCAGGGTAATCAATTACAAACATCAATTGACTATCACATACCCAACCTTGAGAGATCTTATGATCTACAACGATATTTTATCGAAAGTGAAGGCATACTCGAGCAAGGGTTAAGCAGTGAAACGCCGACAGAATTGCTTAAATTCTACCAGCAATATCATCAAAATTTACAGGCTTTTTCTAAACAACAAACAAATCAAACAATAAAGTTAGATAAGTCACTTTTATTAAGTGACAAGCTCAGTTTAGTCGTTGAAAAAATTAAAAGTAATGAAACACGTAATAACCAGCTTAAACAAAATACCATTATCCAGTTACAGCTTGTTATTGATTCCTTAACCAATATCGTTACTGACATCTCAGTTCAACAAAAACAATTACAGCAACAAATAATGTTGGATAAGGTCAAAGATAAAGTGACTGTTAATAGGGCAAAAGCCTATATAGCAGCTTTAAATTTATCCAATCAATATAATCAAGTATTAACACTTTTATCTGCAAGTTTACTCGACTTTACACAATTGAATATTCAAGTTTCATTGTCTCAATTCAGAGCTACAAATCAAAACTTGGAGCAAGTAATTCAGCTCTGGGCACAGTTAAGTGAACATGAGCAATCCATTAAGGGTTTAGCGATACAGACAGAAATAGATCAACTTAATCATTTGTTATTTACAGAACAAAGAACGATGGCTAAATGGCATAGCCATATACGACTAGCGGAAAGTGTATTTTCAGATTTACGAGTACAAAAACAAGAATTACGTCGATTAGCAGATAATAATCAGCTTAATAAGCAGGCGGCTATTCAAGTTATTCCAGAATTTATTACTATTCTGACAAGTAAAATGGCAATTAAAATTACCCCCACATTTTACCGAATATTTTTAGCCGTATGTTTAGGTCTTGGAATTACTCTTCTAAGTTTATTGCTACTTCGCATTCGCAGCAGAATAAAACAGCATAATTTAGAGAGTATTCACTTATTAGAAACATTAATAACGAATGATTTAACATCTGTTGATAATGTTCAAATTCAATTCAGCTGTGCTGAAAATAAACAGCTTGCTGAGATTATTAATAAGCTAATAAAACCCATTCATAGTGAATTACAGTATCAACAGTTACTTGCAGACAATGATCAAAGTTTAACGACTATTGCACAACAAAGTGCAGTGGTAAATTGGCAATATATTTCTGAAAAACATTATATTGAGGACAATAAATTATTAACTTCTTTGTTAGTGGACGATAAAGCGCTACAAGAAAAAAGCTGGCGTCATTGGTTTGATAAAAGTGCTGTTGCGTTATTAATATCAACGGCTACAAAAGCAAAAGAAAGCTCCAGTGAGCAGTCATGTCTTGTTAATACTGTGTCGGGAAAGTGTATAAATGTTCATATTAATAAAAATGAACAGGGCTGGTTTGGTACGGTAGCTGATCACAGTGAAATAAATAATTTAGAACAAAATATTCAACAGTTAAATGTTGAAATAGCTGGAATGGCAAAAACCTTGAATAACAAAGATATTGCTTATGCGGATAAGCTGAGCAAGATGATCATCCGTACTATGTTACAAAGTCAAAGTGTCTCGGTTGGTTCTGGTGTCAGTTCGTTGCAAGTATACCGACAATTAACACGAATTTTTGACTGGTGTCGACAAACCAAAATAAGAACGCAGTTACAGCAAAGTCATCATACCGTCAGTGCAATTGATATTAGTTTTCATGATGAACTACACGCTGCTGTTTTTAATGCGATGTCGGAAGCTCGTTTGCAGCGTAATCAGATTTTTTTACATACCGATGCACAATTAGTTTCACAAGCAAATATCGATATACGTTTATTTCATCGTACTTTACTTGGCATATGCCGATTAATTTTGGCTGAACAATTTAAGTCAACTCTGCAACTGAATGTTAAAGTTATCGACAAAAAAGTAGGTCAGCAAATAGTCCGCTTTGAATTTATCGCTTTTCTTAATAAACCCATTAAGAAAATACCTGAGATTGTTTCACTATTGATCTGTGAAAATGAATTGCTGCCAAGTAATGCACCGGAAGTCATTCGTTATTTACAATCATTATTAGTATCTTTACATAGTGAAAATATGCAAGTACAGCAGAGTGATGACGGTTTTAAATTAGTTTTTGATTTACCGATCACAGTTGTTGTCGGCCAAGATAAAGAACAAATTAACATTGATTTAATGCAAGCCAATGTATTAGTTGTTTCTGCTAATCAAGTCAGCAATGAAATAGTCGAAAGTAGCCTTAGTACAACAAGCGCAAAAGTTGAAATACTTACCGAGGCAAAATATTTCAAGAAACAGGTAACGGTTAAGCATTTAAATCATCAAAAATTAGATGTAGTCATACTCGCAGATGATTATTTTAGTTCTGACTTTAACAACGTTACTCAGCATATTGCTTCTTTGCCGAAAAGCTTAAGGCCAAAACTGCTGGTTATGCAGTCATCTTTTGCCGCTCGTTTACATGTGAATGGTTTATATAGTCAAGCCAATAATCCTTTGTGTCGCTTAAGCTTTCAAAGAGAATTACAAAACTTATTACAAGACGATAAAGTTGATAATTGTGTATTAACAATACAAGAATTAAAAGAACATCGATATCTGCCTAGCCAAGTTGAGGTATTGTTTGCTGTTGCGGTTCCGGCAAAACATCAAGTTTTGATCAGGATATTACAGTGGTTAGGTTTACACGTTCATGTGGTTTGTCATACGCAGGCAATGACTAAACATTGGCAATCAGGTCGCTATTTACTGTTATTTACCGAATTAAGCACCTCACCTTATATAGAATTGCATACGGGGAAGTCCATTCGTCGGGGTGTTTTTACTTTACCAACGGTATTTCATGAGCCTTCAAAAGAGCAGTTAAAAACATCCGCTAAACATTGGGTGAATGTGAACTTATCAACAGAATTGAATATAAATGCATTAGTGACTGACTTAGCGCCGTGGTTAAAATCCAAAGCCGCCGCCCTTGCTCCAGAAAACGTAGTACTTAAAGAAGACAAAGTGAGTAAGACTAATGAAGTGGAGCAGTTGCTAACGGATGTGATTAAAGCTCCTATTACTGAGGGTGAAGGCGAACGTTTAAAAGATACACCTCAGATATTCAATTTATTGCAATATGCAGCCAATCAAGGTTCACCGGAACTAGCTGTTTATATGTTAGATGAGTATATGCAAGATATTGATGTTGCAATTGAAGAGTTAACTCAGGCAGTTAAAGATAATAAATCAGAGTTGATACAAACAGTAATTGCTACATTATTAATGACAACTAAGATTTTATCTGCAGATGAATTTCATTTATGTTGTCAAAACTTACAGCAAGCTATCATTAAAAATGATAATGAAAATATTTCAATATTATTGAGTGAATTAAAAGAGCAGCAATTATTGTTGGTTAATTTTGCTGAAGCGATTTAGATATGAGCGATAATATGCAAAAAGAAAACGAAGTTGCCAGCCCATGTATACGCAACTGTTGTTTGAATAATGAGGATATATGTTTAGGCTGTTTTCGTCATTTAAATGAAATCATCGGCTGGCAAAGCGCCTCTAGTGAAAAAAAGTCAGTAATACTTACTAACTGCCAGCAGCGTCGCGAGCAAAGTGAAGTAAAATAAGTTATCTCAAGTCTAAATAGAATGGATATTAAGCATCTCTAGGTAAACCTTTCTCAATTGATCTGATTAAACGACCCGTTAAGCGTTTGTTTACTTCAATAGGCTCTGATGATGAATTTTGATGCGCTTGTTTTATCTTTTGTTGTGCCAAAGCCCATTGAATGTGTTCAGCGACCATGGCTTGAGAATGAAGAAGTTTTTCATTTAAAACCTCGACTATTTGTTGTTGAAAAGGTGCATTACCTAAGGCAACGGCAATGTTACGCTGCCAAGACTGAAAGCCAATACGGCGAATAGGTGAACCTTCCGTTTTAGTTAAAAAAGTTTCTTCATCCCAAGAAAACAAAGTGAGCAGTTCCACGTCATCTAAATTTTGTCGCGGCTTAAAGTCATCAATTTCACTGAGGTTGGCAAATTTATTCCATGGACAAATTAGCTGACAGTCATCACAACCATAAACTCGATTACCAATCAAAGGCCTAAATTCAATGGGAATCGCTTCTCTTAATTCAATGGTGAGATAAGAAATACAACGCCTAGCATCAACAACATAAGGCTTTACGATAGCGCCTGTTGGGCAAATTTTGATACAAGAGACACAGCTAGCACAAAGATTTTCGGGCTTCTCATCACAAGGTAAAGGAATATCAATCAGTAACTCACCAAGAAAAAACCAAGAACCCGCTTGTTTATTGATCAGTAAACTGTGCTTTCCTACCCAGCCTAGCCCTGCTTTTTCAGCTAAAGGTCTTTCTAAAATGGGCGCAGAATCAACAAAAGGACGATAATTAACCGTGTCACAATAATGAACTATCTTTTCGCCGAGTTGCTTTAAGCGTTTACGCATTAATTTGTGATAATCACGGCCTAGGGCATAACGGCTAATATAAGCATGGTCAGATTTTTTTAGAATACGGGCAAACTTAGCATCAGTGGGTAAATAATCCATGCGCACACTGATCGCGCGTAATGTGCCTTGTACTAATTCGGCTGCGCGGGCACGCATTAAACCATGGCGCTGCATATAATCCATATCACCATGATAATTATTAGCTAACCACTCACTTAACGCTTCTTCATGGGCTGAGAGGTCGACATCTGAAATACCTACTTGTGCAAAACCCAATTCTTGTCCCCAAAACTTGATTTTTTCTGTCAATTCTTGATAGTTGATAGTAGGTGATGTCATATATGAGTATTTAATGAAGGTCGTTAAATTATTACAAAGTTTACCACAGCCAGCTTATGACCCTAAACAGGTTCAGCAAAATGAAGCAAAAATAGCTGCTGAATTGGGTATTTCACTTTATGCTTTAATGGAAAAGGCAGGTGCAGCTGTCTTTACACAAATACAGCTAAATTATCCCGAACTCAGCTCCTTATTGGTGATTTCAGGAAAAGGTAATAACGGAGGTGATGGCTTTATTGTGGCGCGATTAGCCGCACAAGTGGGCATAAAGGTCATGGTACTTATTGTCGCCGAAAAAACTGAAATTAAAGGTGATGCATTAACGGCACTAGATCTATTAACAAATATGTCGGCAATACTTCGCTATGTAGATAAAGATGAAACTTCCCTTAAATTTAGTGCTGAATTTATTGTTAATTTTCAAGGCGAATTAATTGTCGATAGTTTATTTGGTACAGGATTTAAAGGGCAGTTATCACCGCAGTTTTTAAAAATCATTGAAGCTATAAATAGTCATGTTGCTGCAGTACTAGCTGTTGATATACCCTCTGGGTTAAATGCCAATACCGGTAATGATGGTGGTATAGCCGTTATAGCTCAACAAACGATTACGTTTATCGCGTGTAAAAAAGGATTGTTAACAGCACAAGCGGCTAATTATGTTGGAGAACTATATCTTGCTGATTTAGATATAGGTGAGAGCTTCATTCAAAAAATATCTTCTTCAGTTTTCATACAAGGACAAAAGAACTTACCTATTTTAGCTAAACGTAAAGCCAGTTCTCATAAAGGAAACATTGGCTTAGTACTGGCTATTGGTGGCAATAAAGGCATGCCCGGCGCAATTCGTTTGTCTGCCGAAGCTGCATTACGTTCGGGAGCATCTTTAGTGGCAGCTGCTTGTCATCAACAAAGCCAAGCGTTAGTTTTTGCTGACCGGCCAGAAATTATGTTGGTACCCGCAGTTGCTGATAACCTAAAAATAGATAGTGCTTTTCAAAAAGCCAAAGTTATTATTATAGGTCCGGGGCTTGGACGTGACTTGTGGGCTCAACAGCTATTTTCAGCTGCGCTCTCATCAAATGAGGTATCAAATGAAACATCAAATAAAACATCAAATAAATTATTAGTAATCGATGCTGATGCGTTGTCATTATTGAGTGAACAGCCGATAAAACGAAACAATTGGGTATTAACACCACATCCGGGTGAGGCTGCTAGCTTATTAGGTTGTTCGATTGCTGATATTGAAAATGATCGTTTTAATGCCGTTAACGCTATTGTTGATAAATATGGTGGCATTTGTATATTAAAAGGTGCTGGATCATTAATTTCTGATGGAAAATCAACTTGGATTAATACCAGCGGCAATGCAGGTATGGCATCAGGCGGTATGGGTGATGTTTTATCGGGAATTATTGCTGCATTGTTGATACAATTACCAGAGCCATTAGTTGCGGTACGTTATGCCGTTTATATTCATGGTCTCGCAGCCGATATTGTTGCTAAAAGACAAGGGCAAAGAGGCATACTTGCCAGTGACTTGTTTCCTGAAATTCAGCGGTTAGTAAATACAGATAGTTAATTTAGACTAGCAAATATAAGCAGTAAATTTTTTAATGAGAAAAAATACAGAGACTAAAACATTTTTATTGGTTGACGAAACCGCGACTATTGCCATGGGTTCACAACTGGCAAATATAGTGAAAAACGAACTAAAACAGGGTCTTGTTGTCTATTTGAATGGTGACTTAGGTGCGGGTAAAACAACCTTAACTCGTGGTTTTGTGCAGGGCATGGGGCATAAAGGGCATGTAAAAAGTCCAACGTATACTTTAGTTGAGCCTTATGATCTTGATGATTGGCAAGTTTATCATTTCGATTTATATCGCTTATCTGATCCGGAAGAACTTGAGTACATGGGAATCCGGGATTATTTTAATGAAAACTGCTGTTGTTTTATTGAATGGCCCGAGAAAGGACAAGGCATGTTAGCCGATGCAGATCTTATTATAAATATGGCGTATAGTGATGAACAACGTATGGTCACCTTAAATGCAGGAACCGATTTAGGTCGACATACATTATCAAGGCTTAAGATATAGCTAGGTAGTAAGTGGGTAAGTTGATGTTAATAAATAAAAAAATTATTATTACTTTTGTCTTATGGTTTTGTCTTTGTACACAACTCCATGCAGCGAATAACATTAATGGTATTCGTGTTTGGCCAGCACCAGAAAATACCCGTGTGGTCTTTGATTTAAGTAAAAAGCCTGATTATAAATATTTTAGTTTATCCTCTCCTCAGCGTTTAGTTATTGATTTTAAAGATAGTAAAAAAATTGTTTCGTTAAAAAATATAATTAAAAATGATAAACGTATTAAGCGCATTCGCACCAGCAAATCAAAAAGTAAAGGTACTACTCGTTTAGTATTGGAACTGGCTGAGAGTTACCAGCTTGCCGTTTTTTCTCTGGCTCCTGCGGGTCAATACGGTAATCGTTTGGTTATAGATTTATATGATAAAAACCGTGTTAGTAAAATTATTACCCAGTCTAAAAATAGCAAACGCGATATTGTTATTGCTATTGTTGCCGGTCATGGTGGTGAAGATCCCGGCTCCATTGGTGCTAAGGGAACTTATGAAAAAAGAGTGACTTTAAAAATAGCGAAAAAGTTAGCGATACTCATTGATCGTCAACAGGGATTAAAAGCCGTGATGATCCGTAAAGGGGATTATTATGTTAACCATAATCGTAAAACCGAACTTGCTCGTAAAAATAAAGCGGATTTATTAATATCAATTCATGCCGATGCTTTTACTTCTTCAGGACCTAATGGGGCTTCGGTATTAGTACAATCAACTCGACGTGCAAACTCAGAATTTACTCGCTGGATTGCTAATCGCCAAAAAGAATCTGAGCTGCTTGGTGGGGCTGGCGAAACCATTAAAAAAACCAAAGATAAAAACCTTGCTATTACCTTAGCCGATATGAAGAAAGAATATACCATGGGCAGTAGTTATGAATTTGCTGAACATGTCATCAGAGAAATGAAAAAAGTCACCAAATTACATAAGAAAAAACCAGAAGGTTTAAGTTTAGCTGTGTTGAAATCATCTGATATTCCTTCGGTACTGATTGAAACGGGTTTTATTTCTAACCCCAGAGAAGAAAGAAATCTTAATAATTCCAATCATCAACAAAAATTAGCAAATGCGATTTTTACTGCCGTTGATAATTTTTTTACGCGTAATCCTCCCGACGGTACTTTGTATGCAGCAACTAAAATGAGAGAACATAAAGTGAGTCGTGGTGAGTCGTTATCTGTTGTTGCCCAACGTTATAACGTTTCGGTAGGTAAGTTAAAAGCAACCAATCACTTAACGTCTAATACCGTTCGAATTGGACAAACCTTAAAAATCCCTCGCGCAGACTAACTTATAAAAATAAAATTATGACCATTGAAATATTACCTGCTCGTTTGGCCAACCAAATTGCTGCTGGAGAAGTTGTTGAACGACCTGCTTCTGTTGTTAAAGAGCTGGTCGAAAATAGCTTAGATGCTAATGCAACCACGATTAAAATTGATATTGAAAAAGGCGGTGCAAAACGCATTCGCATTAGCGATAACGGCAGTGGTATAGCAAAAGAAGAACTAACTCTTGCATTAAGTCGGCATGCAACCAGTAAAATCAAAAATCTAAACGACCTTGAAGCTATTAGCAGTCTAGGTTTTCGTGGCGAAGCACTAGCAAGTATTAGTTCAGTTTCTCGATTAACCTTGACTTCAAAACCTAAAAACCAAGATTCCGCTTGGCAAGCGTGTGCGGAAGGTCGAGATATGCAAGTTGAAATATTGCCGGCTGCGCATCCTGATGGCACAACAATTGATGTTAAAGATTTATTTTTTAACACCCCCGCACGTCGTAAGTTCATGCGTACAGAGAAGACTGAATTTAGTCATATTGATGAGGTTGTAAAACGTATCGCGCTGGCGCGTTTAGACGTCACATTTATATTAACGCACAACGAAAAAGTTATTCGTCAATATCGTGGCGCAAAAAACAAAAGCCAATATGCTAAACGGGTTGCACAAATTTGTGGGCATCGTTTTATTGAAAATGCGCTCGAGGTAGATTGCCAACATGATGATTTACATTTTTCTGGTTGGTTAGGCAAACCATCATTTGCACGTAACCAAAACGATTTATGTTATAGCTATGTAAACGGCCGCATGATGCGAGATAAGTTAATTAATCATGCCATAAGACAAGCGTATGCTGATTTGTTACCGCCAGATACTTATCCTGCCTTTGTTTTATTTTTAGAGTGTGATTATCGTGAAGTAGATGTAAATGTGCATCCGGCAAAACATGAAGTACGTTTTCATCAAGGACGTTATATTCATGACTTTATTGTCTCGGTTTGCCAACAAACCTTGGCTGAACAAAGAGAGTTAGCTCAAGATAATGTCGTTGAAAATAACGAATTTAAGTCGACGAGCGAGTCGCAACATTCATATCAGCCTATTCATTCAGGGCTTGTCAATCAAGAATATTCTCAGCAACAACATAGCCAACAAGAACAAGTAAACCAAAGCTATATTAAGCCATTAACGCCAGTGAGTTCAAACGACAGCAAATATTACTCTTCAGGCTCAGTACAATATCAATCACCACAAGTATCAGAAAGAGCAGCACAAAGTTATCAACGGCTGATGACCCCCCTTGTCCAAGAAACTGAACAGACTGAAATCGTTAGTAATAACGATATTTCTGTGGTGCAAAGTAGTGAACAACAATGTCTTGTAAAATTAATCAATATTGTAGAATCAAAATACGCGACTATCTTAATTAAGAATAAATTACGTTTATTGTCTTTATCAGCACTTGAACAATATCTACATTTGCAAAATTTACGTGACAAATGGCAAAACGGGTTAATTAGTCAACCATTATTATTACCGATAAAGCTATCATTAGACTCACTACAAATGGTGTTTATCAAAGAATACCAAACACCGTTGGAAAAGTGCGGTGTCGTGATAAAAGTGCTTAACAACACCAGTCTACAAATAAGGGCATTTCCCTCATTGTTACGTGATAAAGACGTTAGTTATAGTTTTACCGCGTTAATTGAGCCATTGATGGGTATTATAGATAGAGAGTTGACTGACGAAGATTGGTTAAGCACGTTTTCATTTTTAATGACCACAGAGCGGTATGATGACCAACAGGCACTTTCTTTGTTAAATCGAGTGCAAAATAAGCTAACAACTCACTTTGAGCAGCAACTGCTCTTGAATTCAATCACCATTGACCTCACATCTGCTATAAGCCAATTTAAATAACGATTATTTGACCTTATGTCGCAAGACTCAAACACAGAATCAAGTATTAAAATAAGCGATAAATTACCACCTGTTATTTGTTTGATGGGGCCAACCGCTTCGGGTAAAACAGCGTTGGCAATGGCACTACATGATGCATTACCTTGTGACATTATTAGTGTTGATTCTGCGCTTGTTTATAAAAGTATGGATATTGGTACAGCAAAACCGACGGCTGAAGAGTTAACAAAATATCCGCATGCATTGATTAATTTAATTGATGCCGCACAACGTTATTCAGCTGCTGACTTTTGTCGTGATGCTTTAGCTGAAATAGGAAAAATACGAGCAAAAGGGCGCATACCTTTATTGGTTGGCGGTACGATGATGTACTTTAAAAGCTTAATTGAAGGTATTTCTCCTTTGCCAGAAGCTAATGCGGATATTAGAGCAACGATTGAAGCACAAGCAAAAGAGTTAAGCTGGCAAGCAATGCACAACATACTGGCAGAAGTAGACCCTATTGCCGCAAAAAGAATTCATGAAAATGATCCTCAACGTATCACTCGCGCTTTAGAGGTTTTTCGTATTACGGGTAACACTTTGTCACAATTAACTGAAATTAAAGGTGATAGACTTAACGGCGATGTTTTACAATTCGCTATTACACCATCAGATCGTAAAGTTTTACATCAGCGCATTGAATTAAGATTTAATCAAATGATTGCGCAGGATTTCGAGCAAGAAGTGGTTAAATTGAAAGCTCGTGATGATTTACATTCTGATCTGCCATCTATTCGTTGTGTTGGTTATCGCCAGATGTGGCAGTACCTAAATAATGAACTTAGTCATGATGAAATGGTATTCCGCGGGGTTTGTGCAACACGTCAATTAGCTAAACGACAATTAACTTGGTTACGTAATTGGCCAAATTTGACCTGGCTAAACATGGAAGATGAAAATAATTTACAACAAATTTTGTCAACAGTAAGCAAAGTTTAAACATTGATGTATAATTAACTTTGTAATTGAGTTAAGCAGCTCAATTTATTGAAAATATAACTTTTACTAAAAATAACAAGAGGGGCCACATAATGGCAAAGGGGCAATCTTTACAAGACCCATTTTTGAATGCTTTACGTCGTGATCGCATTCCAGTAGCAATCTATTTAGTTAATGGCATAAAACTACAAGGACAAGTAGAATCTTTTGACCAATTTGTAATTCTTTTGAAAAATACTGTTAGTCAAATGGTATATAAACATGCTATTTCAACAGTAGTACCTTCCCGTGCGGTTAATACCATGCCTACACCGCAGCCGAATCAAGCAGACTTTAATCAGTCTTCGGACGAATAAATTTAATGAACGTTAGTTTTATTGTTAGGATTTGCTCATTTGTTTGATCGTTACCAAGCAGGTGAGCAAGCGATACTTGTTCATTTAGATTTTCCTGATGAAAATGCTCGTGAAGATTTACAAGAATTTGAAATGCTTGTAGATTCCGCGGGGGTTACTGCACTTACTGTTATTAGCGGTAAGCGTGACAAGCCGCATGTCAGGTTTTTTGTAGGTAGTGGTAAAGCCGATGAAATAGCTGAAGCTGTAAATCTTTATGGCGCAAATGTCATTTTATTTAATCACAGCCTGTCACCGTCGCAAGAAAAAAATATCGAAGCGTTATGTCAATGTCGTGTTGTTGACAGAACATCCTTGATTTTGGATATCTTTGCCCAACGAGCACGTACTCACGAAGGTAAACTGCAAGTTGAACTCGCACAACTTCGCCATATGAGTACTAGGTTGATACGTGGTTGGACGCATTTGGAACGCCAAAAAGGTGGTATAGGTTTACGAGGTCCGGGTGAAACACAGTTAGAAACAGACAGACGTTTATTACGAGAAAGAATGAAGAATATTCGTTCTCGTTTAGCAAAAGTTGAAAAACAACGGCAACAAGGGCGTCGAGCAAGAACTAGAGCTGAATTACCAACCGTGTCATTAGTGGGTTATACCAACGCCGGTAAATCAACATTATTTAATTGTATAACGCAGGCTGGCGTTTATGCGGCGGATCAATTATTTGCAACTCTTGATCCCACCTTACGAAGAATTGAAGTTGATGATGTTGGTCGCGTTATTTTAGCGGATACCGTTGGCTTTATACGGCATCTTCCACATGATTTGGTTGCCGCTTTTAAAGCAACATTAACTGAAACACGTGAAGCTGAGTTACTATTGCACGTTATTGATATTGCCGATGATCGCCGTAATGAAAATGTTGAGCAAGTTGAAGAAGTGCTTAATGAAATTAATGCGGGTGATGTTCCTCAACTGCTAATATGCAATAAAATTGACCTACTAGATGATGTTGAACCGCGTATAGATAGAGATGACAATGGTTTACCGATTAGAGTATGGTTGTCTGCGCAAGCAGGAGTTGGCATTGAGCTTTTATTTGAGGCTTTAACAGAACGCCTTGGCAAACAAATCGTTACATATAATTTATGTATACCGCCATCGGAAGGAAAGTTACGTGGTAAATTATATGAACTTAATTGCATTGAAAATGAGCAATTTGACGAGCAAGGTAATGGCATATTACAAGTAAAACTACCTTCTCGAGAATGGAACAGATTAGTAAAACAAGATAATGCGATAATAGAACGCTTTATCAAAGAGTAACAGACTGATATATTGACCTTATTATAGTTTAGTGGAGAACAACATGGCTTGGAACGAACCGGGGAATAACGATAAAGACCCCTGGAAAAAGAAAGGTGGTAATAATCAAGGACCACCAGATTTAGATGATTTACTGAAAGACTTAGGTAATAAGTTTGGTGGTATTTTTGGTGGTAAATCTTCTGGTGGCAATCAATCGGGGAAAAGTATCTCGGGCATTGGACTTACCATTGCGCTGGTTGTGGCAATATTAGTTTATGTTTTTAGTGGTTTTTATACCATTAAAGAATCAGAAACGGGTATTAATTTACGATTTGGCCAATATACGGGCTATGTAGAGCCGGGCTTGCGCTGGAAATGGACCTTTATTGATCGCATTATCCCAG
>JABSOX010000060.1 GCA_013215655.1 Colwellia sp. | reverse complement strand
CGACAAGAAATAATAAATATTAAAAAACAAGAACAAACAAGGTTAAATTGTAGGTCGACACGAACGCAGTGAGGCCCGACAAAAAAGAACAAAAGAATAAAGAAACAAGAATAAACAAGGTTAAATTGTAGGTCGACACGAACGCAGTGAGGCTCGACAAAAAGAATAAAGATAAATAAACAAGGTTAAATTGTAGGTCGACACGAACGCAGTGAGGCTCGACAAAAGAACAATGAGCAAATAAACAATAACAAACAAATTAAAGTACAAAGAGCAATACTATGAATTTACCCACAAAAAAACTCCTTATCACTACCGTAGTAGCGCTTACCGTACTCTCAGCCTGTAGTAGCACACCAACCGAAAAGATGACCTACAATCCGTCATATTTGCTCAAAGATAAGTCACAAGAGCAAATGGATACTAAAACTGAAAATTCGGCAGAAAAAAAATCAACAGAGCAAAACGTTGAAAAAATTAAACCATTTACTTTTATTCAAAATGTCATTACAAAAGATAGCCCAATTGTTGAACGCTTTAGCGAAACTAAAAAAGTCAAACTAGCGGCTGATGAATTACCGTTAAATGAATTTTTGCACTATGTGATGGGAGAGGTATTACAAGTTAGTTACATTCTCGGTGATAGTGTTAAAGCAGATGAAGGGCGCTTAACGCTTAATCTTATTGAAAGTGTTTCTCATAAAAAACTTTTTACTTTGGTCGAAGATTTATTAGCAGAACGAAAATATGCGATACGTTATAAAGACGGTATCTATTATGTTAATCAAGAAGAAAGTCGAGCCAGCCAAGGTGATGTGATTTATGGTTACGGGAATAAAATCTCAGATGTTCCACTTACTTCACAGGAAATTTGGCAGTTAGCGCCTTTTAATTATGCCTATAACGGTAGCCTAGAATTACCGCTAATGCGGATCGCTAAAATAATCATTCAGCCCGATCCCAAACAAAACATGTTTATTTTAAAAGGTAAACACTCAGAAATAATTAAGGCACTGGAATTTATTCAACTATTTGATAAACCAGACGCCGGCCGTAAAGAAATTGCTATGTATACCTTAGAGTTTTCCGATCCAGAAACGATAACCGGTAAATTAACACAATTATTATTGCAAGAAGGCATATCGTTAGGAGCTAAAACCAGTGCGCTTTCTATAATACCATTACCGAATATAAATACCTTAGCGTTTTTCGCCAATACCCCTGACGTGATTAAACGGGCGTTATTTTGGGTGAAAAAAATAGACCAGCCTGAAAAAGGCAATGAAATTCAATATTTTATTTATGCTCCGCAGTTTGCTCGCGCGTCTGATTTGGGTGAAAGTATACAAGCGCTTATTGCTGGCAGTAATGTTGGTAATAAAACTTCAGCGAGAAGCCAAAATAGCCGCGGTAAAACATCGGCAGGTAGAAGCAGTAGCAGTAATGAAAATGTTAGTTTAGTGATAGATGATCGTTCAAATAGCTTGATTTTTCAAACTACCGGTGATGAATACCGTAAGTTATTACCTTTTATTAAACGCCTAGACATTATGCCAAAACAAATTATGTTAGAAGTGATCATTGCCGAGGTACAATTGACCGATGCCTTTAAGTATGGTGTTTCCTTTTCGTTAAGCAACCGAGGTAAAGCTATTGAGAGTGGATTTAACCTTTCAGGGGGCAAAGGTGGCTTGTCTTATGTGCTTTCAAGCATTAAAGGCGCTTTTAATTTAGACCTTTTTCAAACCAATTCGTTGGTAAATATATTATCACGACCATCCTTATTGGTACGTGACGGTGTAACGGCTAACATGAGTGTGGGTAATGATATTCCTACTGTGGGTGAAATTATATCTGACCCTACCAATGGCTCACGTACCTCAGTGGTTTATCGAAAAACCGGTGTTGAATTAAGTGTTACGCCGACCATTAACGCCCAAGGCGTGATAATTATGGAAATATCGACTTCTATAAGTAATCAAACCCCAGGGGGAGACGCAGTTGCTGGTTCTCCTGTTGTTTTTCAGCGTGACCTTAAAACAGAAGTGGTTGCGGAAAGTGGTGAAACCATTATTTTAGGTGGCTTGATCAGTGAAAATAAAAATAGCTCAGACTCAAATACTCCGATATTTTCAAGTCTACCTGTGATCGGTAAACTATTTGATTCCAACTCTAAAGACAATACTAAAAGTGAATTAGTGATCATGGTCACACCACGTGTCATCGAAAGAAACGACCAATGGCAACTTATTCGTCAAAAACTTGCACAAGAATATAAGTATTTAGACATAGCACAATAATTAGACGTTATTGAACAACATCAATATTAAATATCTTTTGGTGTTGTAACTTGCTGATAATAAATTGATTTTCGTGTATTTTTGTTGAAAAGACAAACTAGGGCTTAGTATTATTTGGTGTTTTTTTGTTCAGTTAACTAATAAACCTCTAAGATTATAAGAATTATAAGTTTTTTTAGTTGACAACCCTTCAAGCAATTAATTAGAATCACCGTAGCTTTTTTAGAGTTGACCTAGGTTGTTGCCTTGGTACCAAAGGTGGCAGTTTTTATTATTGCTTAACTTTAAAGAAGATAAATTTGAGGGAAGCTTTATTACAAAGTGCTCTCTCGTTTCATGAAACATAAAGGAAATAAAAAAATGTTTAAAAAATCTCTACTAGCATTGGCTCTTGCCGGTGCAACTATATCAGCTGCCAATGCAGCTGTTATTGAAACTAAAGCATCTACAGTTACTACAAATGCTCCAGTTGCAATCTCTAATCAAGGTTTACCTTTAACAGGTGAATATAACTTAAAAGCAGCTGATGTACTTAGAGTTACTTTTACTGCAGCTGAAGCCGCAGCATTGATTGACCAAAACTTTTTGGCTGTAACTATCACCGGCGCTTTCTTTGCTGATTATGAAGTAGGTGGTGCTACATCGCTTGATACTGATGATGCCTATACTCCTATTACGGGTGCAGTAGCTCATAATGGTATTTCATTAAATGCAATACCACTATCTTCGTCTCGTGCAAGTTCAGCAACAAAACTGTATATGGCATTTGATGGTTCTGGTACTGCTACACTACCTAAACTTTTAAATGGTGTTTTAAATAACGCAATTTCAACAGTTTTAGAATTTAATGACCTGAACTTACAAGTAATCTCTGGTGCTACGTCAATTACAATGACAGCTACAGTAGAAAGTGAATCAGGTGTTACAATTCCTGGTATTACTGCTACAACTACGACTATTGCTACCATGCAAGATCAATGGTCATTAGCAATAACTGGCTTAGCGGCTAAAATTGATGTGGCTAACGATCGTGAAACGTTTGTAGTTAAAACAGGTACTACGGCTACAACTGATACTATGGTGCTTAACTACACTAAAAATGGTTCAGGCGCTACAGTTGCTAGTTATAAAGTAACAATTAGTGGTGACTTTACTGGTGTTGAATCAGTAGGTCCTGGTTATACAATCAATACTGCTATGGATGAAGCAACTAAAACTATTGCTGCTGATATTACTTCATCTTCTGATGAAACATTAACGTTTACACTTGAGTCTGGTGCTGATGCAGTATCGCAAACAGAACGTGACTTTACAGCTGATGTTGAAGTAACTTACGATACGTCTAAGAACTACGATTTAGCTACAGCTAAAGCTGCTGGTGGTTGGACATTGAATTCAAGTTCAATGACTATGAACTACGTGCCTATGGGACCTAATACACAAGTAATTGTTAATGCTACAAGTGTTTTTGATGAAGATGCTTCTGTTGATGTTAGCTACTTAGCTGCTGATGGTTCTATGGAATTATTAACTGATATCGCTACAGTTGCTCCAGGTGTTGTTACTAAATTAGGTAACGCTATCTCTGCTGCTGTATTGGCTGATATGGGTACTACTTCTGCTAAAACTAAAATTACAGTTTCAGTTAATGCTCCTGAAGGTAACGTAACGTTCTTCACTGGCTTCTCTAACATCTCTGATGGTAGCCGTATGGGTCTAGAGCAAACTACGACTACAGAAGCTGATGCTGCTGCAATCAAAGCTGACCTTGCTCAAGCAACTGATGGTTTAGGTGCTTTGAAAACATCTATTACTGCTAACGGTTCTGCTGAGAAACTAGCTTCTGCTAAACTTGCTCTTACTGATGTTATAACAGCAGTAACTGCCGGTACTGATTTTGATGGCGCAGCTAACCTATTAGGTACTACTACTACATTTGCAATAGGTAACTTAATTTGTGCCAATGCTAATGTCGGTACAAGTGTATATGTTCTAAAAGATACTGCAGGTGTAGATGCACTTGTTGATCACAACATAACTGCTGATGGCGTAGTTGACTGTGGTATTGCAGACTAATTAAATTGAAAAATGAATACTTTTAAATAAGTATTCTTTTCCAACTTAATAAAAACGGCCTCTATTGAGGCCGTTTTTTTATGTTTGAAATATTTAAGTCATTTCATTGGGTCTGTTTCAATATCTCTTTAATAGATGCCATGCAAATATTGGTCAATGAAAGTTTTTTTAAATGTCGTGATAGTGATTAATAGTTTTGTTATTATTTAATATTAAAACTATTCAGCATATGTTTATTCGAGTACCGATTTTCTTGAAAATTGAACATGAGTTAATCTATCTACTAAATACAATAGAATCTTTATATGAACCAAACAGTTTCAATTAACCTACAAAAAGCACAGACATTTCTACATAAAGCTCAACCATTAAAAGCACGAAAAATTTGTGAAAAATTATTAAAAAAAAATGGTGAAAGTGATGAAGTGCATTTTATGATAGGGGCAAGCTTTCAGTTACAATCAAGATCAAAAGAAGCATTACAATACTTCTTGAAAGCCTGTCAGCTTAATCCTAAAAATGCAACTGCACATCACAGTGCCTCAATAGCTTTTTTGATGCTCGAACAATTAAAAAACGCAGAAGAATATGCTCAAAAAGCCTTAGAATTAGCGCCAAGTAATTTATCTGTTATTACCAATGTGGCACAAATACTTTATAAGAAAATGGACTTTTTTAGAGCAATAGTCTTTTTTAAACGCGCTATTTTATTAGGTGAAATTTCCCTCGCAAAATGGAGGAATTTTGCAGACTGTTCAATTAAGGAAGGTAAATTTGACGAAGCATTAGAAATAGCAGAAAAGATGCCTATTGATAGTTTAGAAAGGTTAGAGATTGAAGCTGAGTGTTATACCCAATTAAATCAATATGAAAATGTACACAATTGTGCAGGAAAGATTGCAAGCTTTGCTAATGTTAATGTAGGAGCTCTAGGCCTAGCCTTTAGTTTATATCGACAAGTGGGCGAGTTTGATAAAGCGGCATCTTTAATAAAGGCACGAGGAACATATAGTGAAATATCTATTGCGACACTTTACCTTCAAGCCGAATTAATTAACGAGCCAGAAATAAAAAAAATAGAAAAACAGTATAGCAATGCGAAATTATTGCCTGAAGAACAAGCAGAATTGGCCTATAGAATTTCGTATTATTATAAAGATAAAAATAAACAAACTTGGTTTGAGTGGTTAAAAAAAGCCAATGCATTACAGGCAGACTCTCGCGACTATAAAGAGCAAGAGATAGCAGTATTATTTTTAAAAGCACAATGCGAACTTAAATCTTTAAAACTGCCTTGCTCTGATTTAACAACAAAAGCGCCAGTGTTTATCTTTGGCATGCCAAGATCGGGCACAACCTTAACGGAAAGTATTTTGGCCTCCCATAGTCAGGTTTTTGGTTGTGGCGAATCTAGCGCATTAAATTCGGTGGTAAATCAAAATAGTAATCGTAATTTAAGTTATCAACTTAATCTTTTTTCTTTTGTTGAACAATTAAAAAATTATTCCCAAGAGGATTTTAAAGAGCTCGGTAAAAGGTATCTAAAACGGATCAGACAATACGATAAACAAGCGGAACGTTTAGTGAATAAAATGCCTAATAATTTTATTATGAGTCCATTATTGCCTTTTATATTTCCTCAGGCTAAATTTATTCATATTAAACGTAATCCCATTTCGAACTGTTTATCTATATTTGAACAACAATTTAATGAAATATATAGTTATGGTAATACACTCACTAGCATAGCGGACTATTATAAACTCTATGATAACTACATGGACTTTGTTAAACAATATGTACCAAAAGGTAGCATCTATGAGCTTAGTTATGAGGATTTGGTAACAGATACTGAAGGCGAAATAAGAAAGCTGCTCGATTATTGCGAACTAGATTTTGAACCTCAATGTTTAGAGTTTCATAAGCAGAAAAGAACGATTAAGACAGCGAGTGTTAAGCAAGTGCGAAAGGGTATTTATAAAAGCTCGATTAAACGCTGGCAAGGTCTAGAAGAGCAAGTTAAAGAGTTGTTAGAGGCATTTCCCGAGTATAAATAGCAGTTGTTCTATTAGTGATTTGAGTTGAATGTAAAGGCAGCGATAATTTGGATGTCGTTGCCTATAATCTGCACGTTTAATTTTTAATTAAAATTATTTTCCATAGATTTCTTTGTATTTAGCAGCTGCTTTAATTTCAATACTTTCCATTTCTTGCTTCGATAATATTTTACTATGTAGCCCTTTCTGGTATACAGAGCGTACGCTGCCGTGTTTGGCGGCAATAAAGTGCCAAAAATACGCAGTTTTCTTATTTTGTTCTGTACCTAAACCATCACTGTATAAATAAGCGATATTAAACTGCGCATCAGTATTGCCAAGTTCAGCAAGTTTGGTCCACCACTTTAATGCTTGAGAATGATCTTGAGTTACCCCTTTCCCTGTGGCATAAATAAGAGCGATAAAGTCGAGCGCATCTTCATCACTTTGTTCGGCTGCTTTAGTTAACCACTTTATTGCCAGTTGGTAATTTGGTGTTAGTCCTTTCCCATGGTAGTACATTACGCCAAGATTAAATTGCGCACTGGCAAGCCTACTTTCTGCCGCTTTGGTATACCATTGCCGTGCTTTTTGATAGTCATTAATACCTCCTTTTCCAGTGTCATAGATCACAGCTAGGCTATATTGTGCTTGTACATCACCTTGTTCAGCGGCCTTTGTATACCATCTTCTTGCTAGTTTATAATCTACAGGCACGTCCTTACCGGTAAAATAAATATGGGCAAGTTGATATTGTGCATCTACATTACCTTGTTCTGCAGCTTTTGTTAGCGAGCCTAAATCAGCGGTTAATTTGACTGTAAATGTTTTTGTAACAGTCTCAGTTTTTGTTTCTTTTTCTATTGCTTTTGAAGGTAAAGCTAACACAGCTGACAAAAATAGTATGATGATGAAAGTAGATTTCATTTTATTCCTTATAAAATATATATCGGTGAATTATGTCATAAACTTAATGAATTATGTGGTCCTTTTTACATTAAAATGTAACATTTGAAAATTTGGTCGTTAATTTGTCAACGTTTTTTAGTTTTGAACATGGTTATGAATACCAAAAAGAGCATATATCCGAAGCTCCCACCTGAATCATTCTTAACGCTTAAATCTATAGTGGCGCTACTTTGGGCTTGACCATCATCAACTCGCACAGAAAAACGCAGGGGTACTGACGGAAACGGTGTAGGGCTAGGTGCTGAGAATAAAATACTTTGGCCATTACCATTTTCATCATAGATAATGGTAAAGCTCACTTCAGGACCTGTTACTTGCTGCCAATGAATTGTAAACATACTTGAGTCTACATCTGTAATCTGCGCTGTTAAAACGACTTGTGTTTTAGGGGCGATTTCTATCTCGGTATTGCTAGTAATGATCACTGTGGGAGCATCATTTACTGGAGTAACGATAATATTTGTTAAACCACTTTTGGCTGAAACATAATCATCAACGATATTAAATATAAAGCTATCGTCACCAAAAAAGTCTTTATTAGGTGTATAAGTTAATGAGTTATTGCCAGCGACGACTAAGTTGCCGTTCATCGGGAGATTTTCTTCATTAACTGCTACTTGTGCTTGTTCTGCAAGTACCACATTAACCTTTGTTGTTTGCATCGCTAACTCGCTGCTAATACTGCTTCTGTTACTATTGTTATGATTTATAGTGACAGTGCCAACTAAGTTATCGATCTCTGCTGTGATAGCAACTTGTTGCTCTTCCGCAGTAGTATATTGAGTTTCTGCTAAAGGTAGTGTCAATTCATTAAGTTTGATGTTGGTTGTTAAGCTCACTTGACCTCCTTTTTCATTAATGAGCTTTACTGTATTGTTTTGTTGCGGAGGTAGACCGTTTATTAAATTGCTACTTGTGCTATTAAGAATATCAAAACTAACTAATCCGCTGGAATTGACTGCGCCTGCTTGCGTACTTTCATCTGTATCTACAACATCTAAATAGTTAAACCAAATATTGCTAGTATGCTCTTCGATAATTACCTGATATCGCTGTTGAATATTAGCTGATATTAAGTGTGTCCATTCAAAGACAACAAATTGGCGGTCACTGTCTGTTGGTGTTATTTCGGCAATTCTAAGTTCATTATCGTAATGACTATTGTTGGAAAATAGTGCTGAGATATTTGCATGATTCTCTATCGTGTCATTGTTGTATTCTTTGTTTGGATCGCTAAAAAATAGCTGTCCAGCCTTGGTTAGATAGATGCGGTGTGTTTCCTCGCCTTGAAAGATAAAGTTAACATTCCACGGCCAACCTTCATTAACACAGGTGGCACCACAACTTCTTGCTGGAATATCAAAAGTTTCTTGAAGCGGAAGATAGCCAAAAAAGTCATTATCAAAATCAGTAAAGCTTAATTGAGGTTTTGCTAATTCCCCCTGCCAATGCAACTGTTGATTATCGATGGTTAATGTAAATTCTGTGCTGTCGGGGAATAACACACTGTCTTCAGCTAAGAATTGATTGTTTTCTGCCAACGTTAAATCGAAGGCAACTTGGTCTGAATTGGTTTTATTTGTATAACTATAAGTAAGTTCAATCAACTCGTTTGATTGGTAATCATTTTTATTAGTGCCTAACTCAAGGTTATCGGCTACTTTTGCGGTTGTTATTTCGCTCTTTTGTATCGTAGTCAGAATCTTTGGGTTGCTAGCTTCAGGGCTAACTAATTGCCAATTTGCATAACTTATTAATGAAAAGCTAGCTAGTGTTATGGTAATTAAAAATTTAGATGTGTTTTTCATTATGCGATTCACCAATTATTGGGGGTTGAACTCCATAGGTGAATTTTAAATTAAAATTGATATTTATAGTAGTTAAATTACATTGCCAATGTGATTTATTAACACTAATGGTTAAATTGCTTTATGTAGGTATCTGACTGCCCTAGATAAAGTTTACTCCGGATTCTTGTTGCATAGCCACATATATATATTTATTATAAATTGATATGAAGTGTTTTATTTGTTGCCCAACTTCACTCTACTATCACAAATATTTCTCTTAAATCAGTCGAAGAGTTAATTGCAAGATGAGTTGATGTCACTTAAAAAGGTATAATTATGATACGCAAGAAAGAAAGAAAGTCTGATATAGGGATACAAGATTGAAAGTCATAGGCACCAATAACCTTTTTGAAGTTGCTCAAATAGCTTACAAAAATAACGACTTTAAAAGAGCATTTAGCACTATAAATAAACTTAAAAGAAGTGGAGTTAATCTTACTGTCAATCAAATACTTCTTGATGCACAGATAAATATAGCATTAAAGAAATATGATAAAGCATTGATTATATTAAAACATGGCCAACAACGAGAAAGTTCAAAAGGGCAAAGTGTAAGTATTCATAACGCCTTTGTTAAGATCTATACGATTTTGGAACAAGGCAACAATAGCCTTTATCACCTTGAGCAAATCTATGTTATTGATTGTACTTTAGCTAATGTGAATGCGTTTCTTGCTCTGTTAGATCGTTATATATCGACACAACAAATGGTTAAAGCTAAAGAAGTAGCTCAACGGCTACTCGCTTGGAACGAATCTTATATTCGAGCAGCACTTGCCATGCTAAAAATTGCTATTTTTGAGCGTGATGAAAAAGCTATCATTCAATTCAGCCAAGCACTACAAAATCATTTGGTATACCTAGATGATGAACAAGTGTATTTTATTTTTGTCCAATTAATAAAGTCAGAATTATTGGAGCAAGCGCGTTCTTTACTTGATAGAGACCATCAAAGTAGAGGAGAAAGACTATATCACCAGACAGGAACAGCTATTTTAAAATTAAGAGTGGGTAATTTACAGGCCGCTCTACAACTCATTAAGGAAGTAGATTATAAATTCGGTCCTTTTTTCTTAGACTTCTACCTTGAATTGCTCGAATATTATTTTAAACGTAATGAAGAAGATAAATTTTTCGCTCTAGTGACTGAATTTACCGATATCCAGTTTTTATTAGTCTATATTCAAACTTACATATCTCACGGCGAATTAGAGCAATTAACAGCAAAAACTGATAATTATTTAACTATCAGTGACAATAGTGAATATGCTTTTGGATTAGATTGTGAACGACTCATCGCATTCTTTTTATTAGGGAATATAGAAAACTGTCAAGCTATTATCAAAAAATATAATATTTCGTCGAATGCTTCAATTGACAATCAACTTTTGCAAGCTCCGTTGAGATTTTTTAAACTTATAAAAGCTTTGGTTAATCACAATGAAAAGCATAAAAACTTAATCAGTTGCGATGCAACTGAGGCATTGTATGTTATTGGTGAGTCTCATTCATTGGTGCTTAACAATAAAATATTTCGCTGCCATGACATTAAATATCAAGCTACTTCTAACTTCATTAAAGGCATACAAATGCATAATTTAAATGATGAAGTAAATAATCAATATTGTAGTTATGTTAATCAACATATTAAAAAAACCCCTGTTAATGCTAACTTATTTTTTACAATTGGTGAGATTGATTGTCGAATTGATGGGGGCATATCGCAGGCGGCAGTTAAATTGAATGAACCTTTAGAAAAGATAATTAATAAAACCGTTAATAACTATATCGATTATATTGAACATGCTTTACGACATAAAAAAGTTAAGACTGTTTTCATTCAGGGTATTCCTGCGCCTAATAATAAAAAACTTGCTGGGCTTAACTATGATAAACATATTCAAGTTATTCAACAGGTAAACCATGAACTCCAGGAATCGACACTGGCAAAAAACTGGGTGTTTATTGATGTCTATAGTGCAACTAAAGACCAAGACGGTTGGAGTAACGGCAAGTGGCATATAGACAACATTCATCTAAAACCGTCAATCTATGATGATATTAGCCGATGGGCAATCACTAGCAATTAAGCTTGTGATGCTCTAATGGAACAAGGGCATTTTATAGCCCACTTCGATTATTGATTAATTATTCAATTAACCCTAACTAATATTGAGATAAAATAAAGTCTATTTACGCAGTGTTTTGAGTTTTCTATAGATTTTTTTAAGACCTTTACCCAGCATGTCTTTTGTTGTTGTTTGATTAACGATGTTATAGGTTTTGTCTGCAGACATGGTTTTTTGCGCAAGCACCCAATCATGTTCTTCTAATACAATTAAGTTACCGTAATGAGGATGTTGCTTTACTAAGAGTTCAAATACGGCTTTGATATGTGGTGTTTCTTGTTCCGCTTTAGATAAAGAACGATGGGTGATGCCATCGGTAGCATCGCGTCGATCACTTGCTTGTGAATAGGTCCAGTTGTAGTCGTCAAAAATAATCCAGCCATTATTTTTGAGCAGTTTATCGGCAAAAAAGAAGGCTGCGCCGTCAATAGTCCAATTTTTAGGGCCATCGATAATCACCAGATCGTATTCTTCATGACAAATGTCGTCTTTGGTGTTTTTTACTATTTGATCATGTAAAAACCAGGTATACCCCGTTTGCATACGTTTTACTGTTGCGATATCAGCGAAGCCTGTTTTAGCTAACTGCTCTTCTGCAGAGGGTTTAAATTGGTCTTTAACTTCAATTAAGTCAACGGCGGTGATTTTACCCTCGCCTTGTTCTTGAAGAGCGGCTGCCATGTAACAAGTCGCGGTACCATGGGCGATACCTAATTCTAGGATATTGGTGATTTTTTCTTTGATGATAAGATCATAAAGAAATTGACCATTTTCTTTTGATATAAAAGGGATATGGCCAACGATTGACGATATTTCTTTAAATTTCATCTCAACTCTTTGTGAATATTTAGCTTTATTGGTGCGAGTGTACACTATCGTTATTTTAATTCATTAATAAACAGCCTGAGCACGGCAAATGAAGGTGAAAAGTAAATTGTTGTCGATATTCATTTGTCAGCAGTGCTTTTTATCTTTAGACTTTATCATTATCTTCTTTGCTTTTAGTTAAATTTAATGAAACTAGCTGTTTTTGTTAACCAATTCCCGATACTTTCGCAAACCTTTGTATTGAATCAAGTTGAAGAGTTAATCGCTCAAGGTGTTGACGTTACGGTTATTGCTTTATCTGATCCCCAGAGCTCGATTTCATCTGCTAAAGCGGTTATTAAGTCGGATCTACAAGGGCGAATAGTCTATTTGTTAAATGAGCAAAAAAGGTCCGCATTACATAAATTTTTAAGGCGTAGCTTAAAGTTGATTACTAGTTTAATTTTTAGTCGCAACAAAAAATTGATATTGTCAGCTTTGAATTTTAAGTATGGTCATCACGCGAAAAGTTTATTGTTGCCGACGATAGTAAGCAATGTTGATAAACCGTTAACTTTCGATTTTATCGTCTGTCATTTTGGTACGGGTGGAGTATTGATTAATGAGCTACGAGATATCGGTATTATCAATGGCAAAATAGCGACAATATTTCATGGCTTTGAGTTGTCTGTTCATAAAACCTTATTACAACAAAAAGAAAATTATCTACGATTGTTTAAGCAAACCGAATTGATGTTACCGATCAGTGATTTGTGGAAAAATAAATTACAGTTACTTGGCTGTCCTGAAAATAAAATAAGTGTGCATCGCATGGGCGTTGATTTAAGCCATTTTATTTTTAATAGCAGCAAAGGCAAAAGAGAAAATATAGAAAATGTAGAAAATAAATCCACACTTGCTATTTTCACCGTCGCACGTTTTGCTGAGAAAAAAGGTTTAGAGTTCGCTATCAAAGCGTTAGCGTTATTAACAAATGAAGTTAAATTTCATTATACTATTGCCGGTTTTGGTGAACTATTACAACCTTTACAAAAGTTGGTGACTGAATTAGAACTTGATGATCGTATTTCTTTTATTGGACCGATAAGTTCAGTACAAGTTAAAGAGCAAATGTTAACTCATGATGTGTTTTTACAACCGAGTATTGTTGCCCGTAATGGTGACATGGAAGGTGTACCTGTAGCTATTATGGAAGCTATGGCGATGGGCACTGTGGTCGTATCAACTTTTCACAGTGGTATTCCTGAGTTAATTACAGATAATGAACATGGTTTACTCGCCAAAGAAAACGATGCAGTTGACTTAGCTAACAAGATTAAGATGTTATATAAAAACGAAACCTTGCAGACGAAATTAGCCATGCAAGCACGAAATCGTATAGAAGAAGTTGCTGATATACGTCAGCTTAATAAACAATTGTTGTCACTATTAGCGGAGCATCTGTAGTGTTAAATATGTCATGCAATTTATTCACTTTATTACTTTATTGTTCTATAGCAAGGTGCTAAAAAATGCTTTCACATCAAGATAAATGCGTTTTTGTGCATATTCCTAAAGCGGCGGGGCAAAGTGTTGAAAGTGTCTTTGTTGAACGTGCAGGACTTACTTGGCAGACCAGAGAGACATTATTGTTGCGGCCTAATACCGATCCTACTATAGGACCACCTCGGTTAGCGCATTTAATGGCACAAGAGTATATTGATTTAGGTCATATGACGGCTGAACAATTTAAGCAGTATTTTACCTTTAGTTTTGTTCGGAATCCGTGGGCAAGGCTTGTTTCTGAATATAATTATCGACGTTTGCTTGGTGATAAAAACTTTCAATGTAGCTTTAAAACATTTTTATTTAAACGATTTCCTACCCCTGAATCTGATAACCATCTATTGGTGAACGATTATTATCGACACATTATTCCGCAATGGAAATTTTTATATGATCAAGAAGGTAATCAATTGGTTGATTTTATTGGTAAGTTTGAAACCTTGCAACAAGACTTTAATACGGTATGTCAACAATTGAATATCGAGGAAATACTTTTACCTCATAAAAATAGAACCTTACCATCAGGCATTAAACAGCGTAGCGAATTGAGAATAAAACAAATGTTAGCAAAAATAGGATTTTCTAGCTTTGCTCCGCAGCGTCATTATAGTTGTTATTATGATGATGAATCTAAAGCGTTTGTTGAGCATTTTTATCAAAAGGATATTGAATTGTTCGATTATCAATTTCACTATCAAGCGGTTAAAAGTTAGTGTGTCGATGAGTTTATTTAAACAGTCCTCTAATAAAAAAGAGAATAAAAAAGTGGGTAACAACGCTTTGTTTAATTATGCAAATGAAGACAACAAAGAAATTGTTTCATCTGCTGCTATTATTTTTTCATTAAAGCTATTTGCTGCATTATTTGGTTTTGTGGTCAGTGTTGTTATTACTCGCTTTCTTAGTGTTGAGGATGCAGGCTATTACTTTTTTGTACTATCAATGATCGCTCTTTTGTCTACTGTCGGTCGAGTAGGGGTAGATAATGCTATTGTTCGTTTTATGGCAGTGGCAAACAAAGCACAAGACCATGGGCAAATTAGCCATGTTTTTTTATTAAGTATGCATTTAGTTTTAAAATTTTCTTTATTGATTGCTGTTATTTTAATGCCACTTGTGTTCTTTCTTTATTGTTACTTTTTCGGCGGAGAGCTTTCTTATTATTTGATGCTTATTTGGTTAGTTTTACTTATTCCTTTAACCAGTATGTCGACTGTTATTGTACAAAGTTTTCAAGGAGTAAAACGGGTTATCCCTTTTGCTTTGTTAAATAATGTATTACGTCCGTTAAATTTAATGGGTTTACTCATTGTTATTTCGATGATGGGAACGTTAACCTTAAACCTAGCTTTAAGTGTTTACTATATCGGTATTATGACCACTGTAGGCATAGGGTACTACTATTGGCGGAAAAGCTACCCCGCTGCTGACGCTACCACTATATCATCGTCTTTTAAGGTTGAATTTCATCAAGCTAGTTTTTCTTTATGGGGACTCACTTGCTTAGCCATTGTTATGGGTCAAGGCGCGCAAGTATTGTTAGGTGTTTTTAGCGATGGTGAACAGCTTGCTTATTTTGCTGTAGCCAATAGAATTGCAATCTTGGTGGCTATTGTTTTATTAGCGTTAAATGGTATATTGTCGCCAAAGTTTGCAGAAATATTTGCTGAAAACGACAAAAAACGCTTACAAGATATTTATCGTTCGTCTACAAGGATAATGTTGTTTTTTACCAGCCCAATTTTGTTGGTTGCCTTTTTTTTTGCACCACAAATATTAGCACTATTTGGTCCTGATTATGTAAGTGCAAGTTTGGTACTAAGAATATTGGTCGCCGGTCAATTTGTTAAAGTGGCCGTTGGTTCAGTGGGACAATTATTGATCATGTCAGGTTTTGAACGTGTACAACGCTTTAATTTGTTTATTGCGGTTACAATATTGGTCTTCTTGTCGGTACTGCTTATGCCAAGCTATGGTGCATTAGGCGGCGCAATAGCAACGTTTTTTGCGATGACTATTAACAATGTTTTAGGATTAATTAAGGTTTATCAAAAACTCAATATTAAACTTATCGGATAACGGTGCAGGAAGTGAATATTTTTAAGGTTATTAAACGCAAAATTGTTAGTTATCAAAAATTGATAGCCAAATATACAGCACCAGAGACTATTTTTATTTATCAAATGGGCAAGGTCGGCTCCACTACACTAGAATATTCATTGCCTAATGCGGTACATCTTCATGCTTTTTATAATAAAAATCATACGTGCCCGGCAAGGTTGCATGGTTTAGCCAAATTTGGATTTACATATTTCTTTCGTCGAGCAGAACAAGAATTCACTCATTTTTTATTACGCCGTGCTTTTAAAAAACGTAAAAACACCAAAATAATTACCTTGGTTAGAGAGCCTCTGGCAAGAAATATGTCGATGTTTTTTCACGATTTAGACGCTTATATTTATGCTGCCCATACTAATTGTTTGAATACTAGACAGCGAGCTTTGCCAACTCGGCATCAAAGTCGTTCGTTGTTGACTGATATTTTTAATCAAGAATTTAATCATCATTATCCATTAACGTGGTTTGACAAAGAGTTCATGGTGATGACAGGCATAGATATATATCAACATTCTTTTGATATTGAGCAAGGTATTGGCTACGCACAACATCAGGGCACAGAAGTTATCTGTCTTCGTATAGATAAGTTGCAAGAGCACTCAGCGTCATTAAGTCGTTTTGTTGGTCAACCAATAGAGCTAATGACACAGAATAAAGCTGAAGATAAATGGTACGCAGAGCTGTATCAAGCGTTTAAAAGTGACTATGTTTTGTCAAAGCCATTAAAAACTGAACTATACAATAGTAAATATTATCAAAAATTTTTCCTTTAGTTACTATTGCCAATGTTCATAAGTTTACAGTTTTATAACAAGCTGGGATCTAGAGTTTAAATGCGGTGAATCAACTGTTACATACTTCCCACACTGTGAAAATCGAGGATGAAAATCAACTCTTTCTACCCCTCTAAATTTTCTTGGACTATAAACATCTAGTATTTTTTCAACAGTATTTTTTTCTTCATTGACCAAATAGAGAGGTTGTCTTCTTTCTCGGTCCGGATAGGTATCCGTTACGAATACTCTTTCATTATTAGTGTACGCATTGGGGTGGCCATCAGCGGTTAGCTGCGCATGGATAAAAGGAGTTACTTTATCGGTATTTAGGTCAAAGATATAATAACCATCTTTATTGTCTTTGAGGTTACAGTAGGCAACTATCTGCCTAGGTGTTAACCAATGAAGGTGAGATACCATGCCGCCGGTTGGCATTTCCTTTAATTCACCGGTTAAAAAATTAATAACAAACAACTGCGAGCTATTTTTTTTGCCGTTGAAAGATCTATATAGGAAATACATTAGCTGAGAATCAGGGCTGAAGCAGGTATGAGAGAAATATTCATAACCATTGAGTTTGGGAAAGCTGCTAATAGATAACTCACGAGCCTCTTTTGAGGTTAATCGGTAACGTTCTTCATTGTTTTTTATATCATAAACAACCAAGTCTCCACATTGAGAAGTTGAAATTTCATTCTTTGCATCTGAATTAATTTCATCGTTGTAAGCGATATCATAGCCATAACCTCTGATCCCTTTGCCAAAACGACAGTAGTTAATTGAACTAAACAAATAGCTACAAGGTGATGCAGAAGCAAAGTGAAAAGGTAATATCTCGGTTTCTTTACTATTAATGTCTAATATTACTGTTACAACATTGTTATCTATATAATCGTTATAAGCGATTTTGTTGCTACTGAGCCAACACAACATTGAACCTTGTTGGTTATTACAACATGAAGTCTCAGCTAACTCATGAAATACATCGGGTTGATCTATTTCATAGTAGCCAATTTTGGCTTTTCCAATACCTGCAATAAAAGTGGAACTCGCTCTATGACCAAGTAATTTCCCTTCCTTATTGAGAGAGAATTTGTCATGAAAACCGAAGAAAAAGTCATCAAATACCTGAATGTCATAATTACTACGAATAGCGCCTTTCATTTTCCCAAATATGGAGAATATGCCTTGGTATATAGCAACGGTACCATCTTTAAGTTTTGCGTTATTTTTTAATATGTCATAAACATATCGTTCAATTAAATTCATAAATCTAATAACCCTTTAATAAATGTAGAGCGCATACCTGCGGGGACACTCTTAATTTTTTTCATTATAAATGCCGCGGCTAACAATCTACCTTTGATGGCGCCAAAAACGCGAATCAGCATTTTACCTCGGGTTAAAGCGTTATCTCGGCTAAAAAAGTCTAAACCTGAGTGCTCTATCGGATGAATCGCAAAAGGGGATGGCACATAAAAGGCTCTTCCGCCTTGTGCTAAAATACTGGCTAGAAATATTGGTTGTTCACATGAAGGATATAATGCACCTAATCCAAATGATTCATCAAATAAAATGTTATTTGTTTTTAAAAAATCGCAATTGATAATATGTTCAATGGATGAGATTCTTAACGCGCTCATTTTATTATGTGGTTTAAGAATATGTGGATATTTTTTGAAGGCAACGCCATTTTTGTCATGTATTTGAAATGATATGAATTCAGGCTCTTTTAGTTGCTTGTGATATTTAGCAATTATTTGAGAAAAATCTTCTACGTAGTCATTGTCATCATCACTAAATACAATATATTTTGTGGTACAAGCTTTTATCGCTAGGTTTCTACTTTTAGATAGGCCAATCTCATTAGAACTAATTATTTTAACATTGCTAATGTTGTTAGTTATATTTTGATAACATTCTTCAAAATCGAATTTGTCATACTGTGCGGTTATTTGATGAACTATCAGTAGGCAAACTTCTTGTTTTTGTATGATTGCAGGAATTTTATATTGAGTTATCCCCAAATCCATAGTTGCTACTGCTATCGTTATTGGTTGTGTCATAAGGCTCTTTTTAGGAGTTAGTACAGTTTTATTGATGACCTATTATGGGCTATTTTAGGTTAAGCCAGCAACTTCTTTATCCCTATTTTTAAATGGTATTTACTTTGTTGTTAGTTATTTTAAGGTTAATAATAAGAAAAAACGTAGTACTTACTTTTCACGTCACCACCAGTTATGTTAACATCCACCGCTGTTGTAGTTATGCTCATTTAACGAATCATAATATTTCAATAAATAACTGATGTGTTTAAACATATTCCAGATTTTTTATAAATTTTAAAGCCTATAAATATACATTCTATGAATCAATCAACTTTAATTACAGTATATATAACTACTAAAGACCGTAGTCAGCTACTTAAAAGAGCTATCGATTCTGTTTATAGCCAATCCTACCGTAATTTTGAAGTCATTGTTTGTAATGACGCTTCTCAAGATAGTACAGAGGAACTTCTCAACTACTATCAAGCTAAGTACGATAATTTTTCATTCTATTCAACTAGTTCTACTCAAGGTGCATGTGTTCATCGAAATATCGCTATTAGTAAAGCAAAAGGAAAATTTATAACTGGCTTAGATGATGATGATTTCTTTTTGCCAAAACGTTTAGAAGTGTTTATGGAACATTATGATAAGAAATACGCTTTTTTATGTTCTAGTTATCTACGAAATTCAGCAAAAGAACGTTTATTTCTAAAAGATGCCTCTGGGGAAATTAGTTTAAATAAGCTTTTACACTACAACCGAATTGGTAACCAAGTATTAATTGAGACAAAAAGATTAAAGGCATTAGGTGGATTTGATGAGAACCTGCCTGCTTTTCAAGATTATGATATGTGGGTGCGGTTAATCGCAAAATTCGGTTCTTGTTATAAATTAAATACACCTTTATATGTGTGTGATAACTCACATGATGGTGAACGGATATCTAATAATTTCACTAAAGTCATGGCAGGTTACGAGATGTTTTTATCTAAACATGAGCGGCTGATGAATTCTAAACACTTAGCCTCGATGAAATTGTTAAAATTATCCATTAGTAAAGTAAAACCGAATTTTTTTAAAATATTATCGTTAATGAATTTAGGTAATTTTAAATCAGCTTTAAATCAATTAATTAAATAACTTTATATTAGTAAGGAAAATGATAAATGACGAATAGTGCTGTTCGAGTTTATGGAGTAAAAGAACTTATCTATTTATGTTGGGATAGTAAAATTACCATCTTAATTAGTATTGTTATTGCATCATTGATTTCTGTGGCTGTTGCCTTAACATCACCTAATTTGTATAAATCAGAAGTTATTCTTGAATATGTTAAAGACAGTGACAGTAACCTTTCTTCTGGGTCTTCTAAAATGGGTCAGCTCGCTAGCTTTGCTGGTCTATCTCTCGGTGGCGGTGGCGGTAGTCGGCAATCTATCGATTTAGCAATTCTAGGTTCTAGAAAATTTCTTGCTCAATTTATTACTAAACATAATTTACTTGTTCCTTTATTTGCTACTGAAAGCTGGGACTTGGTGAGTAGAAAGCTATCGATTAATCCTGAAGTTTATGACGAACATGCAGGTAAGTGGCTGCGGGAAGTTAAATACCCGTTAAAAGCTAAACCGTCAGATCAAGAAGCTGTAGCAGCATTTAATGAACTTTTTACTATTACTGTTAATAAAGAAACAAGTCTTATTCATGCAACGGTAACTTTTTTCTCCGCTGAGTTGGCTAATAAGTGGTTGGCTTTATTAATTCAAGATTATAACCAATATGTTCGCAAAGAAGATTTGCAAAACAGCCGGAAAAACATTGAATATTTGGAAAGTAATGTTGAAAAAGTTAATAATTATAATATGAAATTAGTTTTTTTTAATTTGCTTGAAGAAGAACATAAAAAGATTATGTTAGCTCAAGTATCCGAAGAATACGTCTTTAAAGTCATTGATCCAGCGATTGAAGCTGAAAAGCGAGACTCTCCAAAAAGGGCATTGATTTGTGTGGCAGGAGCTGTGATTGGCGGTTTTATCGGTATTTTTATTGTTTTAATTCGGCAGTTTTTTAGGGTTTAGTCATGTCTTCTATAACAACTATGCAAGCACGGCCATTCTTTTCTGTAGTGATCCCTGTATATAATCGATCAAACTTAATTGAAGCTGTGCTTAATAGTGTTTTAAAGCAAAGCTGTGATGATTTAGAAATTATTTTAGTTGACGACTGTTCGAGTGATGTGAACGAATTAAAAAAAATCATTCATCGTATTGCAGATGATAGAATTTCACTAATTGAACATGCAGAAAATAAAAATGGCGCTGCTGCTAGAAATACTGGTATACAGGCGGCTACAGGGCAGTACATCTGTTTTTTAGATTCTGATGATACATGGCCTTTGGATAGACTTACGATTGTTAAAGAGTCAATAGCAGCATCTGATTCGGTAAGTAATACGATCTTTTATGGACAAGTTTGTTACCAATATCCAGAAAAAAAATCTAGCGGCGCTATCAGTCCTTTAATTGCGAAGGGTCAAATAAAAGTTGCTGATTACTTGTTTGTGCATAATGGTTTATTGCAAACATCCACCATTATTTGCGCTCGAGATATAGCTTTAAAAGTAGGTTTTGACGAAAGGTATCAACGTCATCAGGATTATGATTTTTGTTTACGTGCGGAAGCTTTAAATTATCAATTTTATTTTATTGCAAAACCTCTTTCTAACTGGTTTATGTATAAAGCCGACTCTGTTGTTGCTAAGGGCGCTACTTTTGATTTTTGTAGATTTTGGCTTTCAGAAATGGAGCAGTATTTTAGTGTAAAAGCAAAGAGTTCATATTTAATTAAAGTTCTTTTACCTATTGCACTTGAAACAGGAAACTTCTCTTCAGCACTTTCAATCTTATTAAAAAATGCTTTTAAAGTGCCCCTTAATATTTTGATGACTGGGTTGTATAGGAGTTTGAAAGGTATAGTAAAGTATTTTATTAGGTCAAAGAAGTGAAACCTTATGCCGCAGACTACTTTGATTGGTTTGGTACACTGCTCTTTGGTGTTTATGGCTTAGTACTATTTATTATATTATGGGCAATATCTGCTGTTTTCTTAGAAAATAAAAGGGAGCAACTCTTTTGTTGTATTGCTTTCATTTTTTTAAGTCTTTTTGTATGGGTTGCAGCATACTCAAGTTTGATGCCTTATTTGCATGATACTGATATTTTTTCTTATATTGTTGAGGAGGGAGTCGTTAATGTGGAATCTAGAGGGGTTAATTTATATTATTTGATCAGTAAACCTTTGGTCATACTAAGTGCTTACCAAATTGAAGTATATCTTTTGTTTCAGCAGTTCATTTTTATTTTAGCCTTGTTGTTTATATGGAAAGGCTGGCAGATTCATTGTGAAAATTTAAAAATTAAAACAGGCTTATTTGAAGTCTTTGTTTTATTAGCGGTTATCTATCCTTCAACCATACTTTATATCACCACCCCATTACGTGAATTTATTCAAATTCTAGGGTTTTCTATTTTTTTATACGGACTTGCTGTCAATTTGCAAAACGGTAAATGGCTGTGGTTAATAATTGGTGTTGTTTTAACGCTTTTTGTTAGACCGCAGCTTATTCTTATTTATCCGATATTAATATTAATAGCAAAACAAAAAAATATATTTAAATTGTTAGCATATGGATTAGGCATAGTGCCGCTAATTTTATTAGCCTTTAACGTGATGAACTACCACTTTAGAGTATCTTGGTTCGCCCGTTTTCGCAATGCCAGTATAGAGCATTATGGGGGTTCAGGGATGACATATGGTTATGTAGAGTGGCAAACTTATTCAGATTTATTATTAGACTTGCCAGTATTGGCACTACAGTTTTTGTTGTCACCTATGCCTATTATGCACGACGTAAATCCACTTAGTTTGTTAATGCTTTTTCTCGATTTTATCTTTGTCTCATTTGTACTTTTTGGAGCGTTATCTATTAAATTTAGGGTTAGCGGTACCTATTTGAAGATATTTATTTTTGCTATTACATTATTCGCAATGAAAGAGTTTTTTATTGGTGGGGCAGTAAGGCATCGCTTTCCACTGATTTTGATGATATTGCCGTTAGCTTCAATGTATTATAGCCATGTTATTGCATCATTATTGCGTCATAGACAAAAGCAACAATTACCTGTAAGCAAAATTAACGCTCAGACAACTTAGCAGTCTTTGCATAAAAAAGTATAAGAAAACAAGGCTAGCCAGATGAAGTATTTACAGTTGGCTGTTTTTCGTTCCCCAAACATTTTAGCCAACTATAATTTTCCTTTTATTGCGGCGTTGGTATAATAACTAAGCCACACATTCTTATTTTTTATTGGCTTTTATTAAGCACTTAAGCACTTAAATACTTAACGTTTATTTAGTGTTTACTGAAAAAAAACGCTGCCTCAGGCAGGACAAAATATAAAAATAATGCTTATTCACGGCAGAATACTCTTTCAATCTGGGGATAGAGAAGATACAAACTATGGCAATTAAAAATCTGAATCACCTTACTTCTCGTCTGCTAGTGGCGGCTGCGTTATTATTGTGCGCGTCTGCACTCAGCGCAGAATATCCCAACCAAAGCTACGACGCATCATTATTGGCGCGGCCAACCACCCCGCAGCGGATGGGTACGGAGAATAAACAGGGCCACCACAACCAGGCGCATGCCCATGGTGGATTTGTGGTTATTTCTGGCAATGCTAAACAGTACGTTTGGGATATTTCTGATCCGCGCAATCCATATCAACGGGAAACACTATTATCCCCGTATCGCAGTGGTGAAGCCGAAGGTCACCAGTTGTCATTTGCAAAATACCCCAATGGCAGAGAATACATGGCCACGGTTTCTGGGCACGGTATCGACATCTGGAATGTCACTGATATTGGCTTCGACTCGAAATTAATCAAAAGCATTGAACTTCCTGGTGTTAATTATGGTGATAACACCAATGCTGTGTGGGGGATTGGCTGGCAAGGTAAACATATTTATGTTGGCGCCACCAATCTCGGCATGTTTATTATTGACGTCAGTGACCCGGAAAAACCTCGTGATGCGGTAACGCCAAGCTCCCCCAGTGAGTATGAATCAATTAAAACTTCCCAATGGGAGGGTGTCCATGTTGGCCCCATTTGGCCCATAGGTAACTTATTAGTCTTTGGAACACCAAAAGAAAGTGCTGGAATTGTTACCATGGATATTAGCCAGCCTCGCCAGCCGTTGACACTGGATGTGGTGCAATCCGATGAAGATTCCTATATTACCTGGTTTTATGGCAAGTACGCCTATTGGGAAGGCCGGTTTCGTCCCTTTGATGTAACTACCGACCCGGAAAACATCACAGCATTGCCGTCAACTAGTATGCCAAGCAGCGAATACATGAACTTTGCCGACGATATGTTATTCCTTGGTGGGCTTCGTCCCAACCCGGGTATTCATAAGTACGATATCAGCCAACCAGCCAGCCCGATAAAAATTGGCGAGCGGATTCGTTGGCATGAAACTCTACTTGGAGCTGATGATCAATTTGCGCTGCCAATAGGCAACCTAGTACTTGTCAGTGACGATCAGGCAAACTATGGAAGTTTTCTGGCGGTTCACGACACCCAGCCCGATGTAGTAGCACCCACCGTAAAATATATCAATCCCATTGATCGAGCGATTAATCAATCAATTACCAGTCGTATTGGTATCTCGCTAAGCGATCAGATCGATTTACGCAGCGTCAACGCTAACAGTGTTAGCATCAGTACAGTCGATGGCGAAGCACTCGAAGGAGTTTGGAGTCTGACCCACTACCTATTGAACTTTGAACCCAGCCAAGTATTCTCACAACACACAACCTATCAAGTTCGCTTAGAAAAGGGCGGGATCAAAGATTTAGCGGGTAACGGCCTGGATCGTGACTACGAATTTTTATTTTCTACCGGTGACGCTGTTGACCCCGGTGAACCCTGCCGAATGGGACCACTATCGCCAGCAAGTGTAGGGGATAGTATCACGTTCTCAGGTAGCTCCAACATGGGCGGGGCTATCTATAGCTGGGAGTTTGGCGATGGCCAAGCAGCCACCGGAGCTGTACCAACGCATCACTACAACAGCCCTGGCCGATATAATGTCAAACTGACAGTGCGTGAAGGTATGAGTCGCAGCGAGTGTGCGGGTGTGCAAATTGTGCATTACCCCCTATCAGCTCAAAAGCCTACCGCGAGCTCGAGCATTATTTTTGACGCGGCCGAACAAACGATTATTACCGTAAACCCTGACGCAAACACCTTGACGATTATCGACGCCAATACAGGGGATAAAATAGCTGAAGTTGCTACTGGCATTCACCCGCGAACATTAGCGAAAGCGGGCGACGGCCATATTTGGGTAGTAAACCAGGACAGTTCTGAAATCAGTATTCATAACCCCAGAACGGGAGTGCAGATAGAGCGTATCGAACTAACCTATGGCGATCACCCGTTTGGTATTGCGTTTAACCCTCGGGGTGACAAGGCACTGGTGAGTACAGAGGGGCGTGGGCGAGTGTACGCCATTGACGTTGCAACCCATGAGCGCTTAACTTGGGTTATCAACGACACAGAAGGCGGGTCGCCACCAGCGTTGCGTGGAGTGGCAGTGAGTGCTGATGGCCGTAAAGCCTATATCACGCGCTTTATCAGCGATCAAGAACAGGCCGAAGTATATGTTATTGATATCGACCGGCCCAGAACCATTCGGAGAACAAGGTCAGGCCGAACCAATGTTGTCGATATTGACCAGTTAGGCACCATTGACACGGTGATACTGGCGCATGACCCCGGCAATGGAGGAACGGAGCCCGACGACCAATTTAACAGCCGCGGCGTTCCTAATTATCTAAGCAGCATTCGTCTGTCTCCCGACGGTCGTCGAGCGTGGGTATCGTCGAAAAAAGACAATACGCAGCGTGGGTTGGCACGAGACGGGCGCAAGCCGATATTCGACATGACTGTTCGCAGCATAGTCAGCCCAATTAACCTACAAGATCAGCAAGAGGTTCTCGCTGAGCGTATCGACATCAATAATACCGACTCGCCGTCGGCCATTGTCTTTAGCGAGCCCGGTGACCTAATGTTTATTGCCTTACAGGGCTCAAACAAAGTGGACGTTATGAACGCCTACACCGGCGACACGGTAGCTAGCATTGCCACCGAGCTGGCACCACAAGGCTTGGTGTTGGACAATAACGGTCAATTGTTTGTACAAAATTTTATGTCTCGAAGTGTGAGCATGTTTAACGTCTCAGCAATTCTAGCGGGAAGCGATGTCACCGCCGAACTGATCGACCATATCAGCACTGTCGCGAACGAGCCACTTTCACCCAGCGTGCTATTAGGCAAACAAATTTTCTATAACGCTGCCGATATTCGCATGAGTAAAGATGGCTATATTAGCTGTGCAACCTGCCACATCGATGGTGGCCAAGATGGTCGCGTATGGGACGTTAGCGATCGCGGTGAGGGCGTCAGAAATACCATTGATTTGCGCGGTCGCCTCGGAATGGGTCATGGTTTGCTACACTGGAGCGCGAATTTTGATGAAATCCAAGATTTCGAAAACGATATCCGCACCAACTTTGGTGGCCTAGGCTTTATGACTGACGATGCGTTTAATAGCGGTACACGCAGCGCCCCTCTCGGCCTACCTAAAGCAGGTGTTAGCCCAGAGCTGGATGCTTTGAGTGATTATGTCAGTTCACTAACCCGCGCCCCCCAAAGCCCTTATCGTAACAGCGACAGCACTGTCACAAATGACGCAATCGCAGGTAAAGCGATCTTTCGGTCACTGGGCTGTGCTGATTGCCACGTCGGCACCGATGGTGTAGATGGCAAACGCCATGATGTTGGAACGCTGACCACAGATTCCGGGCAGAGGTTAGGCGGGCCCTTAACAGGGATTGATACCCCTACCTTAAATGGTGTGTGGGCCAGCGCCCCCTATTTTCACGATGGTTCCGCACGAACACTATTGGAGGTGATCGATCGAGTCGGTCACGGCAATGGCTCGTCGCTGACCGATGAGGTTAGCTGGCAATTCGAAGATGAAACTCTAACCGATGGCGTCAAAACCTCAGCAAATAGTTCCGGTTTTGCGGGCACAGGCTTCGTCGACTACCCCAACACTGGCGGCCGTGTAAACTTCAGCGCGGAAAACCTGACAGCGGGCACTTACGACCTACAGATTCGATTTGCCAATGGCGCCAATCAAAGCCGTCAGCTGCAGATCTTTGTCGACGATCAATTATTGGATACCTTGAGCTTTACGGGCAATGGGGACTGGCGGTCGTGGCGTACGCTAACCGCATCTGTACAGCTGCCCAAACAAGCCAACCTGTCACTGCGCGGTATAGCTAGTGGACCAGGACCGAACATAGACCAAGCTATATTATCGGGCTCAGCGACGGAGATCATCACAACCCTGGAGGCCGAGTCTGCGATTTTGTCAGCAGGTGTTGCAGTTGATGACCGGCATAGCGGTTTCACTGGTACCGGCTTTGCTGATTTTCCAATGACAGCGGGCATGGTGGAGTTTGACACCAGTAGCTTTGGTCAGGGTAGCTATAAGCTGGCAATTGTATTTGCCAATGGCTCGGATGCTGCGCGACCACTAGGGCTCTATGTGGGTAACACTTTGCTGCAGACACTAAGCTTTGATACCAGTAGTGGTTGGAACCGTTGGCAGACACTCTCGCTAAGCGCTGAGCTACCAGGCAATGCCAATCTTTCGCTGCGCGGCCTAGATGACAAGCCTGGCCCCAATATCGACAGCATTACACTGACTGGCAGCAGTGACAAGGAAAAGCTAATTTCCTATCTGCTGCAGCTAGAATAGTTGCCACTTGTAATCTTGTATCGACAGCGCTGAAATCACCAAGGATATCAGCTCCTGTCGACCAGCCCAATTCTACCCCTAAAGTCATTATGATTTCGTCAGTTTTTTTAATTCAGGAAATATTGTTGTTAACATGGCTTTAATGCTAAAACGGCCGTTTTTAGCGAGTAATAAAAAGTACTTAAGCAAAATGGCTCGGTATTTTAATGGCGTAAAACCATTAAATGCTAATGCTATAAATGATACAACATTATGAAAATACAATTGCAAAAATAGCCATTTGGTCTCAGACATTTCTCCTGAGCTGATATGTTTAAATACAGTAACTGCGGCAATGGCGTTCTTTTCTTTTATCCCTGTGGTCATCGTCGAATTGGCTCTTACCCTACGGTGAAACAGTACTTCTTTTAATACATAAAACTTAAGTTTGTTATCTAACGTTAAGTTGATATAAAAAGCCAGATCTTCATAAATAATACCTTCGAGAAACCTTAAGTTAGCTGCGGCGCTTTTTTTGAAAGAATATAAACAAGGGGAAGGTGTGAAAGACTTCTCTATTAAAGAGGTATAAATATATTGAGAAAGTTCATGGTTAGCCTTGTTATCACTTCTTGTATAATTAAAATTATTACTAGAAGATTCGCCAAAAACATCTCCTTCAAACATCACCATATCTACATCGTTTTCAACGTGGCTATGATAAAGCCTTTCTAAGGTATTTGCTTCGAGCTTATCGTCACTGTCATAAAAGTAGACATATTTTCCATTTGCTAATTCAAGGCCGATATTTCTTGCTGCGCCCTGTCCTTGATTGGGAGTTGACTTTAGAAGGAACCTAGGGTCTTTATCGGTGAATTTCTGACAAATCGTTTCACTATTATCGGTTGAGCCATCGTTAATAAGTATGACTTCAAAATCGCTAAAAGATTGCGCCAATAAACAGTTTAAACATTCTTCTATATAGTCTTCAACATTATAAACCGGCACTATGACTGAAAATATAGGATGCATATCTAACTCTTTAATAGCTTAGGAATAAATTGATCTTCAAAGGTGGATTTAGCACTTTGCGGATAAACCTCAACCATTTTGCTTTCTATCAATAGGGTAACTCTATTTAGTTGCTTTGAAAGTGTGTTGTTTATCTGATGTGGTAAAACCTTAGGCATATTACTGTTTAATTAACTTGGAAATTTGTCTTTGAATATTATAACTGACTTTATAGGCTAAAGTTCTTACTTATTTAATTTAACGGTTATCAAGGTCGATTAGTTGTCATTTTTGATGGTTTTTTATCTTGTAATTGATAATTAACGTTGCAGTTTTATATAGTTATCCGTTAACGATGTTGATAATGTTAGGGCTATCGTCATCGTTAATTTAACTTGAAATCCTTAGCCGCACAGTACTTAACTATCGTTATAATTTAAAGTATAATCGCACTTTTTTACATACCCACTTAAACATTCCATTAAGTAACTATGAATCTAAAAGACTTTGCAAGATACAAGGTTAAACCCAAACTGAAGTGGCAGCGGTGTGCGCAATTTTTGCTATCAAGGGTGTTTAACAGAACAAGTAAAAAGCACATTGTATTTTTCTCTCCGACTATTTATCAAGCCGCGCATTTAAAACCTGTTATTTCCATTTTGTGCAGCTTACCCCATATAAAGGTTTCCCTAGTAGGTGAATTCGAGCATAGAAATTCAAATCAGCTTAAGACATACAGCTGTTTTGATGAGTTACCATTCTCTGAAAAATATGATGTGTTTGTACTAACCGAAATAAGGAACCCAACAAACTACGCAGGTTTAAAAGTTTTTTTTGGCCACGGTATTGGCCCGAAACTCACTTACCAATCAAATCCTAAACTGCAGTTGTTCGACTATCTATTTGTTCCATGTAAACCCATTTACGATATCCAAAAAAAGTTATCTTCTAAGGCCATTCCAATTGGTTTACCCATTATTGACAAGAAATACACTAGCGATAAAAAACGTTATGACGAAAATAACTTAGGAAATCCCAAAGTTGTCTATGCGCCAAGTTGGCATTTAAACCCTGAATTAGTATCCGATATCATCGATGCTTTAAATAAACTCATCGACTTAACGGGAGTTAACATTGTATTCTGCCCGCATCCCAATCTCTTAAATCAAGCTAAGTATATACACAGCACACAACTCAAAGAATACTTAAGTCAAGCTAAGATCTCAGTTTCAAAGCGTTCAACTTTTGACGAGTGCTTAAGTGCTGACCTTGTCATAAGCGACATAAGCTCAATCCTTTTTGAGTCTATGGCAGCTGAAATAGCCGTGATATTTGATGGCAATAGGGACATTTACCACCAATCTGGCGCGACGCATGTTTTAGATGAGCTAGAACAGCACGTACTCACATTAGATTGGCATAAAAATATTGATGACCAACTGGTTAGAGCCCGTAGCAAAGTCGAATTAAGTAAACAACTCAATTTTATTAACAATTACATTTTCAATAAAGACCAGGCAACAGAAGTTTTTGTAAAGCAGCTAATGGCTTTGGTCAATGAGGAATATCCGACAACATGAATAACAAACGCGTAATAACCTTTGGTACTTTTGATGTGCTACATATAGGACATATAAATATACTGGAGAGAGCGGCCAGTCTAGGTAACCAATTGGTCGTTGGGATTTCTTCGGACAATTTGAATTTTCAAAAAAAAGGCAGGAACCCTATTTATTGTGAAGAAGATAGAGTGAAAATTATCTCTTCGCTCAAATTTGTTGATGAAGTATTTATCGAGGAGTCACTGGAACTTAAAGGCCAATATATTAAAGACTTTAACGCCGACATACTTGTGATGGGTGACGATTGGAAAGGCAAATTTGATAACTTCAAAAATATTTGTGAAGTTACCTATTTAGAGAGAACCCCCTCTATTTCAACGACCGAAATCATTGAAATTGTCAAAAAAATCTAGCGCTTTTACTTATTACTTCGTGTATCTAACCTAAGCGTTGGAAAGAAAAACAAGTAGCTGTATTCATTAAAAATATAGCTACTTTTATTAGCGTTTATTAGACAACAACCTAAATAACTGAATTAAAGTACTTTTTCACTTGAACAAAGCCCAGAAAGTTGCTGACTACTGTCGATATCGTCATAGCCCATGCACCACCAATTGCTCCAAATTGATAGATTAAAACAACGCCGATACTCACTAATACTGCAAAGCCTAAAGACAAGTTGTTTTTATAGAGTTTTTCATTGCCAGACATTACCAACATCTGACCCGTAGGTCCTGCAACTAACTTCACTAATTGTCCCAAAAGTAGCACTCGTAATACTAGTGTTGCTGATTCGAAGCCATCGCCAAAGAAAGACAACATCAGCTCAGCGGCTATCATTAAGCCAATAACAATAGGCCCACAACTTATGATCATAAGTTTTCTAGCCTTTAAAAAATTTTGCTGTAGTCCGGTGAAGTCTTTTTGTGAAAATTGCTTGGAAAGGTTAGGGGATATAGCATGGTTTACCGACATGACAATAAAACCAATTAACATGGTTAATTGATAGCTTACCGCAAAATAAGACACCTCTGATAACCTACCCAAGTTACCAAGAATAAATGGCACCATTTGAAAAGACAGTACGGTTAATATCGAGGCTATCCATAGTGGCTTTTTCGTTTCTGCCATTTCAAAAATAAGCTGTGAACTTAGTTGTGAGTTCAGTTGTGAAGTGTTTTTTATCAAACTGCCTTGCCACTTAACAACAACAAACAACAAGGCGATTAAGTTCGCCAGTAAGAAACTCACAAGCGCCAATTCTACGCTAAAGCTAGCAGTGAGTATCATTACGCCTAGCATGGTTACATGGGACAGCCTCACCGAAAAAGAAGAAAATGAAAAACTAAAATAGTTTTTTTGCCCCAAGTGCGCTTGATTGATAACGGCATAAAGTGGCACTAAGATCATGGCAACAGCACCATAAGATAACGCATAGCGCCATTGTGTACTCAGCTCATTTTTTTGAGAGAATAATACTGCTAGCATCACAGCGACGACTGCTAAACTCATAGAAAACACGGGCTTCAACCAGTGCTTAGTTATTAGTGATTTAGTTTCAAGGTCATTTGCACTGGCAACGAACCGAGTAACAGCTTGATCGCTACCTTGCTTAACAAAGGCAACTACTATTCCAATAAATGATAAAGTAAAAAAGTAATGCCCAGCTACTTCAGCTCCCAGTTGCCGCGAAATGATTGCAGAAACCATAAACCCTGCAACAGCGGTCAATACTTTAAAAAACAAAACAATGGTAGAACTTCGAATTAATTCGCTTTGCAGGAGTTTTAAAAAACGATCTAGCATCAGTTACTTCTTTATAAAAAATTTATTTTAGGCGAGTTATGGTTAGAGCCGAAAAGTTAACGCCTTAAGAGTCACAACGAGGTAAAATTACAAACCGCAACTTTACCTCGTGTGGCACATCTTACCTGAAAATCGTGAAATTGTTTACTGTTTAGGCCGCTGTTTTGAATAGCCAAACTACCCAAGTTCGGTCTTTTTTTGTCTTGTTTGGCACTAACCTGTTAATTCACTGTTCCTGTCAGTCTTCAACGCCACCGTCATAAATACTCCAAGAATAAACGTCGGTTAGAATATTTCTGGCGCTTTGTGATGCGCTTGAGTATTTGCTATTTCCGCCACTAAAATGAACATTATTTTGTAAGGAGTAATTAATCCAACCGGTAAGTAAGGCATCATAATTTGCTGTGGATAGTGTGACATTATAAAACATTCCTGTCATACGAGTCACATTGGAAACATCCCAATTACCGATATCTTGATTAAATGAATGTTCTGCATCTTGTATAATATATTGGTCATAAAACATATAACCCATATCAGTCACACTGGAAACATCCCAATTACCTATGTCTTGATTGAATGAAATTGCGTTATAAAACATATAACTCATATCAGTCATATTGGATACATCCCAATAGCCGATATCTTTATAGAA
>JABSOX010000059.1 GCA_013215655.1 Colwellia sp. | reverse complement strand
ACCACTGAAGAGTTAGGGTGGAATGAGCAAGGACGTTTACTGTCAAATAACCCCGCGACCTACAAAATTCCTGCGATTAATGATACGCCTAAAGATTTCCGAGTGGCCTTAGTGCCTGATGCACCAAATCGTGAACATACTATTTACAACTCAAAAGCCGTAGGTGAACCCCCGTTTATGTTAGGAATGTCGGTATGGTCTGCGCTGAAAGATGCAATATCAAGTATTTCTGATCATAAGCATAGTCCAATGCTAGATACGCCAGCAACACCTGAGCGAGTGCTTTGGGCGGTTGAAGCAGCGAAAGCGGTTAATAAATAGGTGACTAAGATGAGTATTTCTGATGGCAACAGTTTTGAGCAAACTAGCTTTTTCGAGGAAAGTTCGGGCTATAAATTGAATTGGAACCAAGCTAGCTTGAATTTAAGTCAGCAAGGTAAAGCTTTTGTATTAATCACGATTATTGGTGTTACTGGTTCAACCCCTCGAAACAGTGGCACTAAGATGGTGGTAAGCAAAGACCAAGCCTTTGATACTATTGGAGGAGGTCATCTTGAATATAAAGCGGTTAAACAAGCGCATAAACTTCTGCAAGAAAACAAAGATTGCCAACTCATTGAACATTTTGAACTAGGGAGTCAATTGGGGCAATGTTGTGGTGGTAATGCCAGCATTTTGTTTGAATGTTTTGCTGCCAATATTGTTCATATTGCTGTATTTGGTGCTGGCCATGTAGGACAAGCATTAATCCCTTTGTTAGCAGGGCTACCTTGTCATGTTACTTGGGTTGATAACCGGGAAGCGCAATTTCCAGAAAACTGTGAACAATACGCTAATGTAACCAAGCTTATTACTGACGACCCTGCAGGCGAAGTATCAGGCATGCCAAGCAATACCTTAAACGTAGTGATGACACATAATCATCAATTGGATTTTGATATAAGCCTGGCGATTTTGAAACGTGAAGACTTTCACTACTTAGGTTTAATTGCCTCTGATACTAAATGGCGACGTTTTCAACAACGATATAAACACCGAGAGATACCACCGCCACTTATTAAACGAATGAACTGCCCAATCGGCCTTGAGCAAGTGGTTGGTAAATTACCGATGGAAGTTGCGATAAGCGTGGCAGGGCAAATTATTGAATCATATCAGGCGTTGTTACCTAATGAGCAAGCTCAAGGTAAAAATAAAGGTATTGCTTGGAAAGAAATTAAACAGCTTATTAGTGGTGATAGAACGTCGGTGAATTTAACCACTCATTCAAAAAACAATTCAGAAGATTTAGCCATAATGAATGATGAAGTATTAACTCAAGATGGAGCGGTAAAATGAAGCATTTTGCTCTAAAAAGTAAAAATGTGATAGTTGATGGCGAAATGAGACCCGCGGCTATCGAAGTAAAAGGTGATTTGATTTACGATATTCTCGACTATGAGCATGTATTCGACTGTGAAATAAAAGATTTTGGCGAACAAGTGATTATGCCTGGTTTAGTTGACTCTCATGTCCATATTAACGAGCCTGGGCGTACTGAGTGGGAAGGATTTAATACTGCTACTCAAGCTGCCGCCGCTGGTGGAATTACGGCATTAGTCGATATGCCTTTAAATTGTATTCCTGTAACGACGACCAAGGTTGCGTTTCAAGAAAAACTAGATTCGGTTGACGACAAATTATGGGTTGATTGTGGTTTTTGGGGCGGTGTTGTTCCGCAAAATATCGATGATTTAGACGAATTGTTAAACGCTGGTGTTCTAGGAGTTAAATCGTTTTTAATCGATTCAGGTATTGAAGAATTCCCTCCTGTTGAAGCTAAAGATATGCGCGCTGCAATGCCCATTCTTGCCAAACATGATGTGCCATATTTAATTCATGCAGAATTGGATTGTGGTGGTTATAACGATGTTCACATCACCAAAAAATACAACAGTTTTTTAGCATCTCGTCCAAAGAGTTGGGAAAATGATGCTATCTCTTTAATGGTTGATATGGCGAGAGAGTCGAAGGAAAAAGGCGATAATTGCAAAGTACATATCGTGCATCTATCTAGTGATGAAGCTCTTGAAACTATTGCACAGGCGAAACAAGAAGGTTTACGTTTTACTGCAGAAACCTGTCCACACTATTTAACGATTGCTTCGGAAAATATTCCAGATGGTAAAACGTTATTCAAATGTTGTCCGCCAATTCGTGAGAATAAGAACCGAGAACATTTATGGCAAGCTATTGCTGATGGTCGTCTAGATTTTATCGTGTCTGATCACTCCCCATGTACACCTGAATTGAAGCATATAGATACCGGCGATATTGAAAAAGCTTGGGGTGGTATTTCTGCTTTACAATTTGGCATTTCGTTAATTTGGACTGAGGCGAAACAACGAGGTTTTAGCTTAGTTGATATTGTTCGTTTGATGTCAACAGAAACGGCAAAATTTGCCGGATTAGACTCAGTAAAAGGTGAAATTAAGATAGGTAAACATGCTGACTTTTTAGTTTTTGATCCAAATGCTGAATTTACAATTACTAATGAGATGATTAAACACCGTCATAACATTACGCCTTATGCAGGCCGTAAAGTAACCGGACAAGTACAACATACCTTTGTTCGCGGACATCATGTATATCAACAAGACGAATTTATTAACATGCCTATAGGGCGCCCTTTACTAAAAGGCAGATTGTAAAAAGTAAATTGTAAAAGGGCATTTGTAATTATAAGTTGGCAGAGATGCTCACCAACAATAGTTACAGGAGGAAGGTCTGTTGATTACAAATGTGAAAACAACAAGCCTTAGCGAAACAATAAAAAAATTTAAGTAGGAAAACAGAGCAATGATGCTAGACATAGATACTCAAGAACAAAACAAATTAAGCGGAGAACCGCTTCAGTTAGAACGTAAACTAAAAACTCACTGTGTTGATTTGGCCAGTGAACGTGTCGGCGGTGAAACATTATCATGTAGCGATGACTTTTTCGCAGAAATGGAAAATTTACTCAAAGCCGGTCGCGGAATTTTTATCGATGATAAATTTACTGATCGTGGCAAATGGATGGACGGTTGGGAATCTCGTCGTAGTTACGGCCGTGAAAATGGACGAGAGTTTGATTGGTGTATTATCAGGCTTGGTATTAAAGGTGTTATTCACGGTTTTGATATCGATACGAATTATTTCCGAGGTAATGCGCCAGAAACTGTTTCTGTAGAAGCATGTGTGAGTAATGAACAACCTAATGAAAACACAGTATGGCATACCATTTTAAAAGAAGTAGCCGTGGATGCGCATAGCCAAAATATTTTTGAAATTGACGAAAACACTGCTTGGACTCATGTGCGTTTGAACATGTTTCCTGATGGCGGTATCGCACGTTTTCGTGTTTATGGCGAAGCTGATGTTAACTGGAACGATTTTATTGACGGCGAGTTGATTGATTTAGCCTATATAAAAAATGGTGCTAAAGCATTGCTGGTATCTGACATGTTCTTCAGTGATAAAAACAACCTAATTATGCCAGGCCGAGGCAAAGATATGGGAGATGGTTGGGAAACAAAACGTCGTCGTGATCCGGGTCCGGATTGGTCAATTGTTAAACTTGCTACAAAAGGCAGTATTGAAAAAGTGATCGTAGATACCTGTCATTTTAAAGGAAACTTCCCTGATACTTTTACTTTGGAAGGTATGATGACTGATAGTGATGATTTTACTAACGTAAATCAGGAAAATAAATGGCAACCGATCATCGTTAGGACAAAATTATATGCCCATCGTGAACATTTATTCTTAAGCGAGATTGTTCCAAATAACACGGAACAGTTTACTCATGTTCGTTTGAGTATTTTCCCTGACGGTGGAATATCTCGACTGCGTATCTTTGGAAAAATTAGTGATGAAAAGGTGTAGCAACTGATGAACTTAAATGATTTAAACAACCAAACAATAGAACAAGCAAGACATACTTTTTTGCAATGTTGTACATCAATAACTTGGGTCAATACTATGGTTCAAGCGCGTCCTTTTACCGACAAAAGATCAATAACTAACCAAGCAGATTTGGCGTGGCAAGAGCTTAGTGAAGTTGATTATTTAGAAGCCTTTGAAGGTCATCCAAAAATTGGCGATGTAAATAGTCTCCGCGCTAAATATGCAAATACCAAAGAATTGGCAGGTAATGAACAAGGTCTAGTTAAAGAAGCAAATGACGATGTACTGCAAGTGCTTTCTCAAGGTAATAGTGATTACGAAGTCAAATTCGGGTTTATCTTTATTGTTTGCGCAACAGGTAAAAGTGCCAAAGAAATGTCTGACTTATTGCAAGATCGCTTGCCAAACACTAAAGCGCAAGAGTTAATTAATGCCGCTGAAGAGCAACGCAAAATCTTCCAGCTTCGCTTAACTAAAGCATTCGGAAAAGCTTTAGCTGACGGTTAAATTAAGAATTATAAGGCCACTCCATTTTAAGGCCTCTTCATTTTAAGGAATAATAATGAGCCAAATTACTACTCACATACTGGATACTACGCGTGGTTTACCCGCGCAAAGTGTTCCTATCACTTTATTTTCCCAAAAAGGCAAAGGTTGGCAGGAAATTAATGGCGGTGTTACCAATAAAGATGGTCGTTTACCGGATTTATTAGCGGATGATGAAAAATTACCGGCAGGCATTTACCGGATGAACTTCGAAACTAAAGTATATTTTGAGGCTAATAAAGAAATAGGTTTTTACCCTTACGTTGATATCGTCTTTGAAATTGATGCGAGTGGTAGCCATTATCACATTCCATTGCTTTTAACAGCATATGGTTATTCAACTTACCGCGGTAGCTAGGACAACTAATGACTGACAAACTGCCATTGATTAAACCAAAACCATTAACAAGCGAAGGCTTTAGTGCCTTTGGCAATGTTATTGAAGCCAAAGGTGAAGTTAATAACTTTGCAATTAATGATGGCTATACTCAGCGTTACCACGATTTAGCTAAGGTAGATGTTGGTGATAAGCATGGTCATGTATTGGTCAATATTTTTCGTTCAACGCCATTAGTTCAACCAATAGCAATAAAAATGATGGAACGACACCCCTATGGTAGCCAAGCTTTCATTCCATTGGGCTCAAACTCATACTTAATTGTGGTAGCTCCTGCTGGTGAATTTGATGTCAATAAAATTGAAGTATTCATCGCCAACTCCAATCAAGGGGTAAATTATCATAAAGGCACTTGGCATCACTTTTGTTTAGCGCTAGGCAGTGAAAGCGACTTTTTAGTGATTGATCGAGGTGGTGACGGCAACAACTGCGACGTTTTAGCACTGGATGGCTCGTTAGTCATTAAGCCAAGCTAACTATAAAACACGAGTAATAAAGGATTGAATATTATGAAAGCCAAATTAGTGCAAAAGTTTAAAAAAAACCATGCGCGCATTAAGTATAAGTCGCAAAGGGGACAAGCAAGAAGTCGTATAAGTTGGTTTGTTAAAGCAAATCAAGATTTAGAGCAAACGACTAACGATTAAACACAGAAAAATATTGCAGTATTTAATAAGTATTGTGATGTAAGTAAAAAAGGTAAAAGAAGATGTTAAAAGTTTATCGTGGGGAATTACTGCACTTTTTGGCAGATCCTGCAAAAGTTGCGTTAGAGGACAGTTATCAGTATATCGAAGATGGTCTGCTAATTATAAAAGATGGATTGGTTGAGCAAGTGGGTGATGCAAATACGTTATTACCAAGCTTAGATGCAAATGTTGAAGTGACCCATTACGAAGATGGCTTAATGATACCGGGTTTTATCGATACCCACGTGCATTATCCTCAAACGGAAATGATCGCCTCTTATGGTGAGCAACTACTTGAATGGTTAGAAAATTATACTTTTCCTTTTGAAAAGCAGTTTAGTGATCTTGAACACGCTAAAGGTGTCGCTGAATTTTTCTTAACTCAACTATTAGAAGCAGGTACAACAACGGCGTTGGTATTTGGTACAGTACATAAAGAGTCAGTCGAAGCATTCTTTACTATTGCTCAACAGAAAAAACTTCGCATGATCTGTGGCAAAGTATTAATGGATCAAAATTGTCCTGAAGACTTATCTGATACTGCAGAAACTGGCTATCAAGATTCTAAAGCCTTGATTGAGAAATGGCATGAGGTTGACCGTTTACAATACGCTATTACTCCGCGTTTTGCTCCTACCTGTTCAACAGAGCAGCTGAATAAAGCCGGCAAATTACTTGCTGAAAATCCTAGCGTCTATTTGCATACACATTTAAGCGAAAACAAAGCTGAAATCGCTTGGGTAAAAGAGTTGTTTCCTGAAAGTGATGGATACTTAGATGTTTATGACAAGAGTAAGTTATTAGGCCGTCGTAGTGTTTTTGCTCATGGTGTGCATTTACATGATAATGAATGTCAGCGTTTAGGTGAAACTAATTCATCAATTGCATTTTGTCCAAGTTCTAACCTGTTTTTGGGCAGTGGTTTATTTAACCTTAAACAAGCACAAAAGTTTGATGTAAATGTTGGTTTTGGCTCAGATATTGGCGCAGGCACTACGTTTTCTATGTTAAGTACTATCAATGAAGGCTATAAAACCCAACAACTACGTAGCGACAAACTGAGCCCATTCCAATCGTTTTATTTGGCCACTTTGGGAGGTGCTATTGTCTTAGATCTTGAAGGTACTATAGGTAATTTTGTTAAAGGCGCAGAAGCTGACTTTATTGTGCTGGATTATCATGCGACGCCGCTGATGGACAGGCGGATGCAACATTGTAAAAACTTGTCAGAGAAACTATTTATCTTAAGCATGTTAGGCGATGAGCGTCATGTCAAAGCGACCCATATTATGGGCGAACGTATACAAGTTAATAGTTAACTATTTCTATTATAGCCGGTCGGGTATATGCCCGACTTATTACAATTATTTTTAAAAAAGTTTGAGTATTATTCAAACCAACGTTTAATGTCAGTCGATGAACAGATCCGGCAACAGATAAAACAATTATTTAAAATAAATTAAAAATTGGAGAGTTTTATGGATCCGTATATTACAGACTGGCTAAATTTGGCCATTCGTTTTGCACACGTTATTACAGGTATCGCCTGGATTGGTGCTTCATTTTATTTTGTATGGCTTGATAACCATTTAGAAACACCACCACAAGAGAAAGCTGATAAAGGTATTTCTGGTGATCTATGGGCAATTCACGGTGGTGGTTTCTATGAAGTCGCGAAGTACAAGCTTGCTCCACCTCAAATGCCATCTATGCTGCATTGGTTTAAATGGGAAGCCTATACAACATGGATCACTGGTTTCTTTTTATTGGCATTGATGTTTTATGTTGGTGCAGAAACATACTTAATTGATAAAAGTGTTGCTGAACTTACACAAATGCAAGCTATTTTATATGGTTTAGGATCGATTGTAATTGGTGTGGGGTGTTATGAAATATTAGTCCGTACCAAACTTAAAGATCATGGCTTAATACTAGGGCTTATCTTACTTATTATTGGTACTTTATTATCCTACGGACTAATGCAAATATTTAGTGCACGTGGTGCATACATGCACATGGGAGCCATTATCGGTACGATTATGGCAGGTAATGTATTTTTTGGTATTATGCCATCACAACGTGCGCTGGTAAAAGCTGTTGAAGCAGGTAATACTCCTGACTCAAAATATGGTTTAAATGCCAAACTTCGCTCAACACATAATACTTATATTACCTTGCCCGTAATTTTTATTATGATCTCAAATCACTACCCTATGACATTCAACCACAATGCCGGTTGGATTGTATTAATGGCGCTTATCTTAATTACTGCGGCGATAAGACAATACTTTGTGCTTCGTCACTTCGGTAAAAATCAACCAGGGATAATCGTAGGTGCGATTGCAGCAACCATTGTTTTAGCTTATTTAATTGCGCCGGCAAAGCTTGAAGTCAGTGCAGAGCAGTTAAAAAATAAAGTGAGTATCGCTCAAGTACAAACTATTATTGAAACACGCTGTAGTGCCTGTCACTCAATACAAAACACAGATGATATTTTTACTGTAGCGCAAGGTGGCGTAGTTTTTACAGATATAGCTTCAATTAGGCAATGGGCTCCAAGGATAAAAGCACGAGTCATTGACGCCAAAGATATGCCATTTATGAACAAAACAAAAATGACTGCTGAGGAGCGAACCCTGTTGGCTATTTGGCTGGAACAAATGAGCACAAAATAGTTTTTGTATGTAAACAAAAGTCAAAAAATAAAAGCAGCTTAGCTGCTTTTATGGCTTTCTGCCTTATAAGTAAGAAACAAATAAATGAGATTACATTATGAATACACGCGTAATTAAACACGGTTATAAAGTTGCAGAGTCTTTATACAATTTGGTTGAACATGATGTACTCCCTGGTACAGGTATAGACTCAGAGGATTTCTGGCAATCTTTGGCCAACATTTTTGACGAGTTCACACCAAAAAATGAAGCACTATTAGATACTCGAACACAATTTCAAACTCAAATTGATGCTTGGCATTTAGATGAAAGTAACCAACCTTTTAACCAAGAAAAATATCAACAGTTCTTAATTGATATTGGTTACATTGTTGATGAAAAAGAAGACTTCGAAGTCACTACTACTTATGTTGACGAAGAAGTTGCCATTGTTGCTGGCCCACAATTAGTAGTGCCGTTAATGAATGCCCGTTTTTCACTCAACGCTGCAAATGCCCGTTGGGGTAGTTTGTATGACGCGCTGTATGGAACAGACGTTATTAAAGATGACAATGGCGCAGAGATGAATAAAACATATAACCCAATTCGTGGTGCAAAAGTACAGGCCTATGCTCGTCAGTTTTTGGATGATGTTATTCCTTTAACTGCAGGTAGTCACACGGATGTATGTAGTTATCAAGTTGCCAATGCCAAGCTAGTTGTTACTCTGCTGTCTGGTAAACAAGAAGACTTAGTTGAACCGGAAAAATTTGTTGCTTATAACGGAGATGAGCAAAATCCTAGTGCTATATTGTTTAAAAATAATGGTCTACATATAGAGATTAAGATAGATCCTAGTATGCCTGTGGCGAAAACTGACCCTGCCTCTGTCGCTGATATTATTTTAGAGTCCGCATTAAGTGCCATCCAAGACTGCGAAGACTCAATTGCTGCCGTTGATGCTGAAGATAAAACGGCTGTGTATCGTAATTGGTTAGGCCTAATGAAAGGTGATTTAAAGGAAGTTTTGGAAAAAAATGGAGTTTCAATCACCAGAACCTTAAACAAAGATAGAACTTACAAAACTCTTGATAATCAAGAGTTGATATTACCGGGTCGTAGCCTGTTATTTATTCGTAATGTAGGTCATTTAATGACTAATGATGCGGTATTAACAAAAGACAACCAAGAAGTACCGGAAGGAATTTTAGATGGTTTAATTACAACACTAATTTCATTGCATGATTTAAAAGGTAACTCCCAGTTTAAAAACTCTCGTCAAGGCAGTATTTACATAGTAAAACCCAAAATGCATGGCCCTGATGAAGTGGCTTTTAGCAACGATTTATTTACCAGAATCGAATCGTGTTTGGGTTTAGCAACTAATACCGTCAAAATGGGAATAATGGATGAAGAACGTAGAACTTCAGCAAACTTAAAAGAATGTATCCGTGCAGCAAAAGATCGTATTGCGTTTATTAATACCGGATTTTTAGATAGAACCGGTGATGAAATTCATACCAGTATGCAAGCAGGTCCTATGATACGTAAAGGATTAATGAAAGATGAAAAATGGATTTCAGCCTATGAAAAACGAAATGTTCGAATTGGATTGCAGGCAGGATTAAAGGGCAAGGCACAAATAGGGAAGGGCATGTGGGCAATTCCTGATGAAATGTCTGCAATGGTAGCAACAAAAATAGCACATCCCTTGTCAGGTGCAAACTGTGCTTGGGTTCCGTCACCAACGGCTGCGACCTTGCATGTATTACATTATCATCGAGTAAATGTTGCAGAGATTCAAGACCAATTAATTGAACAATTTTCCCTAAATAAAAAGACTTGTGATTTAGCTGACTTATTAACCATCCCTTTGTTAAATAAGAGAGAGGAGCTTAGTGAACAGGATATTCAAAATGAACTTGATAATAATGTTCAAGGATTGCTTGGTTATGTAGTACGTTGGATTGATCAGGGCACAGGTTGTTCAAAAGTACCAGATATAGATAATGTAGGGCGTATGGAGGATAGAGCAACATTACGAATATCTAGTCAACACATCTGTAATTGGCTACACCATGGTATTTTGACGAAAGCACAAGTCATGGAGTCACTTGAACGAATGGCAACGGTAGTCGACAAGCAAAATATAACGGACGCAAGTTATGAACCTATGGCGGTAAACTTTAGTAGCAATATTGCTTTTAAAGCGGCAACGGATTTAATTTTTAAAGGTAAAGAGCAGCCAAGTGGTTATACCGAGCCATTGCTACATCAACGTCGTGTTGAATTGAAAGCGGTAAATTAAAAAGTAACAAATTAAGTGTATTAGCATGACTTTCTTAGTTGAAAAGAATTAACTTTTAATATCTAATAATCTAACTAATCAGCGGTTTGCATTGTTAATGCCGCTGATTTTCATTTTTAGCGTTTAAGTTAACCATTTTGGGTAGGAGTTTTTATGGCAAAAGATAAAATGTCCGAAGGTAATATTCGACAAAAAAATAAAGCGTTGATCTTAAATGCCGCCAAAAAGGAATTTGTTACTTATGGCTTTAAAGGCGCATCTATTAAGCGTATCGCTGAACGAGCTAATATAGCTCGCGCAAATATTCATTATTACTTTAAAGACAAAACAGATTTATACCAGCAACTATTAAGTAATATCATTGAAGTATGGAATACAGACTACGATACATTAAATGCGGATCATGAGCCTAAAGCTGCCTTGAGTGCTTATATTCGTTCAAAAGTTATGCATTCAAAGAATGATCCCGATGCATCGAGAATATTCGCTAGTGAGCTGATCCATGGTGCCCCGGTATTAAACGAATACCTCAACAGCGATTTCAAAGTCTGGTTGAATAATAAAGTAGCGGTAATAGAGGCTTGGATCAGTCAAGGTCTTATCGATAATGTTAACCCACATCATTTGTTATTCTTAATTTGGAGTTCAACGCAACATTACGCTGATTTTAATGTACAAGTTGTTGCCGCACTGAACAAAGACGCGATGAATGATGATGATTTTGAAGAGGTTGTTGCCTCTTTAACACAAATAATTCTTAAAGGCTGTGGAATTCGCTAAAGCGGACTAGAGTCGCTATCTCTTTTAGTACTTACACTTTTAGTTTAGTGCCTAAATAAACCAAGCAACATTATTTGCGCAAAGGTGTGATAAACAGTCTTTGATTATTGAGTGAAATAGCTGTTATTTACTGATGTACTTAAGCGTTTCTATTACTTGAATTATTGTTGTTGTCCATGCATGGGCAGCAGCATCAACTTCTTTTAGCGGGTGAATTAACTCTTCACTATGCAAGGTAATGTAGGGCTTACTAAGCGCGGCGCAATAGCCAGCGTCAAAGGCTGCATTCCATTGTTTATATTTATCACCAAAACGAATGATTGCAATGTCGCAACCTTCAATGAGTGTATTTGTTCTTAATGCGTTTACTTTCGCTGATTTATGGTCGCGCCAAAATGGCTTATCTTCTTTGCCCAGTACATCACCGGCACTGTCACTTTTGTCATGATTGGTATTTGCTGAAGTGAACATAATGTCCAAATCATGCGCTTGGCAACCTTGGATTATTTTCTCTCGCCAGTCGGTGTGAATTTCACCTGAAAGATAAACGTTAAGTTTCATAACTGTATCCTATAATTTAATATTCTCTATAGTGATTTAGAAGAATAGTTGATAAATAGCTTAGATGATAAATAAGAGCCCGATAATTTGGCTCTCTCTGAACATTTATTTAGGTTATAGATTAAAGTAAGTCGCTAATCCTTTAGCCTCAGCTAATTCTGCAGCAACAGAGGCAACAGCTAAGTCTTGTAAACCGACACCCGTACCATCAAATAGAGTAATTTCATCATTACTTGTTCTACCGTCCTTAGACCCATTAATAACCTCTCCAATAGGTATTATGTCAGTTTGCTTAATTAAACCAGAAGCTATCGCATGTTGAGCTTCGCCAATGGTAATCGATTGTGCTAGCTCGTCAGTAAAAACTGTTGCTTTAGCTAATAGTTTTGCATCCACTTCTTGTTTACCTTTGGTATCCGTGCCCATGCAGGCGATGTGGGTACCTGGCTTGATCCAATCGACATCGATTAGCGCTTCGAAGGCAGAAGTAATAGTAATAATCACATCAGCTTGAGCACCTAGTTCTTCACGTGTAACTGACTCAAATGGTAAACCTAATTCTTCTGCAACAGCAGCAAGATTGGGGATCTGCTCTGGATGGAAGTTCCAACAAACTACCTTTTCAAAATTACGTTGTTCCACTGCCGCTCTTAACTGAAATGTTGATTGGTGACCAGCACCGACCATACCTAATACCTTGGCATCTTTACGAGCCAAGTGCGCGATTGATATGGCAGATGAGGCTGCGGTACGTACAGCGGTTAAATAATTACCCGCAATCAGAGACTTTAGTTTTCCCGTATCAGGATCGAATAAAATAATCGTTGATTGGTGATTAGTAAGATCTTTTTCTATGTTTCCTGGCCAATAACCGCCTGATTTCAAACCCAATACCATAGCGTCACGATCAAAACCTGACTTAAAGCCATAAAGTGCATCGGCATGACCAATTGCTTCGCGTATCACTGGAAAGTTATAGGCGGTATTTTTAGCCATTGCGGCAAATACATTTTCTACTGCTGTGAAAGCATCTGTACGGCCCATGATTTCTTCGCATATTGCTTCAGAAACAACGGATACGCCTTTGTCTTTATTTTTGATTAGATTTTGGTTTAAGTTTTGGTTTAAATTTTCCATGTTGATTTCCTCAAGTAATGTGCCTCCTAGCTAATATCAAAAGGAGGCAAAATATAGCAATTAAATGTGTGAATGCTTAATTTATAAGGATTAACTTATTGCTACATTGTTCAACGATAAAAAAGCTCCCAAAGGTGAGTATTAACAGTGGAAAACCTTGGTATTGCTAGCTGCAATGAGTTAGGTAATACCCAATACTTATTAACATTCACTCAAAGGGAGAAGTGTAAAAACTTTTAATGGGAAATTCGTTTAGTAAGCTTTACCTCGAGCAGAAATAGGCCATAGTTTTTCCACTTTTCCGTTGCGAATACCGACATAGTAATCGTGAATATTACAGGTGGGGTCACAATGACCTGGGACTAACTTTAACTTTTCATTTATTTTTAATGCGTTAGTTGGATCTGAAATAACGCCATGTTCATCAGAACATTTTATGTATTCAACATCATCACGACCAAAAATGTACGGCAAGCCACTGTCTACTGACTGTGCTTTAAGGCCGGCATCACAAATGGCTTTGTCTGTTTTTGTATGACTCATTACGGATGTTAAAATAAATAATGCATTTTCAAATTCAGAGATTCTTTCGCCTTTTGCATCATGAATACGTTGGTAATCAGCATCCATAAAAGCATAAGAGCCGCACTGTAATTCATTGAAAACTCCAGAGCTACCTTCAAAGTAATATGAACCGGTACCGCCGCCACCAACAATGTCACATTCAAGTCCTTCTGCTTTTAACATGTCAATAGTGCGCGCGACCATCGCAATAGCGATATCAATTTTTTCTTTACGTTCTAAGAAGTTTTCCATGTGCTGCATTGCGCCTTGGTATGCTTGTATGCCGGCAAATTTAAGACCAGGAGTAGCGGCGATAGCTTTGGCGATTTCTACTACTGGAAGACCTTCACTAACACCACAGCGACCAGCACCACAATCAATTTCTACTAAGCACTCTATTTGAGTACCGTGTTTCTTCACCGCAGCGGCTAGCTCTGCTACGTTTTCAATATCGTCGACACAACAAAGTGTGCGAGCACCTAACTTTGGCATACGAGCTAAACGATCGATCTTCGCTGGATCGCGCACTTGGTTTGAAATAAGCACGTCTTTAATACCACCACGAGCAAATACTTCGCCTTCTGATACTTTTTGACAACATACACCGCAACTATCACCTAACTTTTCCTGTAACAAGGCGATATCTACAGATTTATGCATTTTACCGTGGACTCGGTGACGAACGCCCATGTCTTTTGCTAATTGTCCCATGGTACGAATATTACGTTCTAGTGCATCAAGGTCTACGACTAAACAAGGGGTTTGAATATCAGCTTCATCCATACCCGGTATCGCGGGAACGTCATAACCTACTTCTAAATCACTTATACTTGTCATTGTCTTCTCCAAAATTTTAATTTTTATTTAGTGTATTTGTTCGAGTTTTTATCTTATATATCAGTGCCTATATGGCTTATGTGTTCATCCACGGCAGTTTGTCTAAGTCAACATTGCCGCCAGTAAGAATTACGCCAATACGCTTGCCTTTAAATACGTTTGGATTTTTTAAAATGATCGCCAAAGTTACTGCACTACTTGGCTCTACGATTATTTTCATTCGCATCCAAATCAGTTTCATTGCAGCAATAATTTCGTCTTCAGTCGCTGTTAAAATATCAGTGACATAATTTTTAACGAAATGCCACGTCAAGTCTTTTAAGGGCACTTTAAGCCCGTCAGCAACGGTATTTGGTGCATCATCAGCAATAATATAACCTGCTTGAAAAGAGCGTGCGGCATCGTCAGCATTAAGTGGTTCAGCCGCATAAATATTAATGTGTGGGGCTATAGTAGATAACGTTAGGCAGGTGCCCGAAATCATGCCGCCACCACCTATGGGGGCAACAACAGTATCTAAATCTTGCACTTGATTTACCAGCTCTTTAGAACAGGTCGCTTGGCCAGCGATAACACGAGGATCGTTGTAAGGGTGAACAAAGTCAGCACCGGATAGTGCAACTACTTCGCTAAAAACAGCTTCACGTGAACTGGTTGATGGTTCACATTCAACAATAATACCGCCATAACCAATAACGGCATCTTTTTTAGCTTGAGGTGCAGTACGTGGCATAACCACTGTAACCGGAATACCACGTTGTCCTGCAGCATAAGACAAGGATAAGGCATGATTACCAGAAGAATGAGTAGCTACGCCAAGTTTGGCTTCTTCATCTGTTAATCCAAATACGGCATTGCAAGCACCACGTACTTTGAAGGCTGCTGCTTTTTGTAAGTTTTCACATTTGAAAAACAGCTCAGCGCCAACCAAGTCATTTAAAAATCGAGAAGTTAACACAGGAGTTTCATGGATATAGGGCTTAATACGCTCATGGGCAACTAACACATCGTTATAGCTTGGAATGTTCATGTTCGGTTTGGTTGAACTGCTCATATTTACCTCTTCAAATTTTGTATTAATCTTTGTAAATCTACTTTTACGGATATATTTCTATTTTATTTACAACCTGCGTTGACTTATATTTTCAAAAATAACTTTAAGGAGAACGATTGTTGACTGCAATTGAGTTGGTTTTCACAATGTGAAATATAGTTGTTTTCCACTAAGCGGAATACGCTAATAGGCTGAAATTTAAAGTATAATTTTGTATGTGATTTAAGGTGAGCTTTGTTTTTCACAATGTGAAATTAATAAGTGTCTATTTAATGATAGTTTTCTGTTGTTTTTAACCTTATATTGAATTATAAGTTGACACATAAGTCAGGTTTTGTGTTATTTAACTGAGCAGAAATACTATGAAAAGAACCAACCCAGAATCTAGAATTCAAGTGATTGATCGGGCAGCATTGTTACTTGATGCCATTTCGCGTTATTCCATGCCTGTTACCTTAAAAGCACTTAGTGCTGATACCAATTTGGCGCCTTCTACAGCTTTTCGAATATTACACTCGCTCATCGATAATCATTTTGTTGATAGAGACAATACAAACAAATATCAATTAAGTGGGCGACTAATCCGATTACGCAACTATCAATACAAGGATATTGATTTTCGTAAGGTAGCAAAGCCTTATATGGAAAAGCTGCGGGATAAGTTTAGTGAGACAATTAACCTGACCGCACGAGAAGGTGACGTGGTTATTTATGTAGAAAAAGCCATTCCACATAGAATGATGCATGTTCAACAAATTATCGGTAGTCGTGCTCCTTTACATGTCACCGGTGTAGGTAAAATGATGTTAGGAATGGAAGGGAAGGAGGGGATAATTGGCTATGCTCAACGCACAAACTTGCCTGCCTATACCCGTAAAACATTTTCTACAATTGAGTCTCTAGAGCAAGAATGTATGTGTTGTGTTGACAAAGGTTTCGCTTTAGATAATGAAGAAGCAGAAATAGGCGTGGGATGTATTGGTGTACTTTTGTATGACAAATACGGAGAAGTAGTAGCAGGGTTATCTGTATCTGCTCCAATCGAAAGACGCAAAGATGAATGGGTAAAAGACTTAATAAAGGCTGGGAATTCGATCTCAATCGAACTGGGTTATGTTAAAAGTTAGTTTATAGCAGTGTCTAGAATGAAATTCCAACACTCCTTAACGTCTATACCACTCAATAGCGCTAGTTGGAGATAAGAAAATTATATATTACTTAGGGTTATATTTTACAAGCAACATGCTTAAGCAATTGGTGTAGCCCTGAGTTAATCGCAAGTTCTAAAATTAAAGGGTGAAAAACATGCTAATTATTAATCGGTTAAACCAAATAGAAGCTAAAACGATCATTTGCGGTGCAGTGCATAAGGCAAACGAACTCGGTATTCCTATGTGTATTTCCGTGGTCGATGAATCAGGTAATTTAATTGCATTTGAACGAATGGATGGCGGTAAAGTACATAGTGTGACCATATCTCAAGATAAGGCTTTTACTGCTGCATCGGCTCGTAAGGGCACACATGAATTTAATCAAGCCTGTATACCCGTTCACGAAAATAATCTATTCGGTATTCATACAGCATTAGGTGGCCGGATGTGTATTGTTGGTGGAGGCTTGCCAATTGTTTCTAATGGCAAGGTTGTCGGTGGTATTGGGGTAAGTTCAGGCTCTCCAGCGCAAGATTTAGGCTGTGCTCAAGCAGGAGTCGATGCATTTACTCATAATTATAACTAACAATTACTAAATATAGCGCTAAATATAACCACTAAATAAAAAGCCCACAGGCATTGAGCGAAATTCGCCCAGTGCCTTATTTTTTCACTGATTACTAGGTGATTTTAATCTTCTGTTTTAAATAATTAAGCGCATCTAGTCTGTTATCAAAAATATGTTTTGCAGGGATTTTCTCGAGTAACTTTAGTTTATTAAAATCACTTCGTACACGTTCACAAACACTTGATAGCAATATTTCTCTTCCTTCATTTTGATAACTAACAATAATTTCTTCAATGGCAATGGTGCTGGTAATGCCAACAAAACGAGCATCTGTAAAGTCTATCAGCAAGGTTTTATTTTGATCCGTTTTTGAAACACTCTGTTTTAATCCTCGAGCAACACCAAAGCCAATGGGGCCTGATATGTTAAGTAATAATACGTGGTCATCTATCGAAGTAAGTAACAGTTTTTCAGGTGTTGAGAGGTGGTCTGCGTCTTTTGCTGTGCATAGGTTTATGTTGTCTAGCTGTATTTCAGATAAGCGGCGAATAGTTACTAGGTTCGCGATAAATACGCCAATCAATACCGCAGTAACTAAATCAAAGGCAACAGACATAACCATGGTTGATACCATTAAGGCAGCACTGAATAATGGTACCTGATGAATACGTTTAAGGAAGTTCCAATCAATGATGCTTATTCCTACATGGGTTAATATTGCGGCGAGAACAGCTACAGGTATATATGCTGTGTACTCACCAGCCCACAAGACAATAGCTAGAATAAAAAGCGCGTGTAAAATACCCGACAAAGGCGTTGTACCGCCAGCCCTTAGGTTAGTAACCGTACGCATGGTTGCACCGCCACCTGGCAATGCACCGAATAAACCTGCTACAAAGTTACCAATGCCTTGACCTACTAACTCTTGGTCTGAGTTATGTAATTCATTGCTGATACTATCAACCGTTAGGGATGTCATTAACGAATCTAAAGTACTTAGCGTGGCAATTAATAGCGCTGATTTGATCATCTCACTTGCCAAACTACTTTCCCATACAGGCATACTGAATGAGGGGAGTTCGCTGGAAATGGCGCCAACAACTGGTAAGTCAACACCGGTAAATACGAAGAATAGGGTCGCGGCAATTACTGCAATAATACTGGCGGGCACTATTCGGCCGAATCTTTGTGGCCATAAAAATAGCACTAATAAACAAGCAAAACCCAGTAATGTAGTAGGGTTCATTAATGTATTAACTGTCAGTTTTAGATCAGAAAAAGTACTACCAAATAACGGTTCGATTTGTGAAAGGATTATTAATACCCCTATACCGGAAGTAAAACCGGATATAACGGGATATGAAACTAAAATAAAGTACTTTCCTAATTTGAAAATACCAAATAACATCTGGAATAATCCGGCTAAACTTACCACAGTGAATGCTGCTGCGATGCCGTGTTCAGGAGATTGCGCAACAAAACTGGTTAGTATGGCCACCATAGCAACGGTTAATCCAGTATTAGGGCCTGATATTTGTTGATTGGTACCACCAAACAATGAAGCAAATAGCCCTGTTATAATCGCACAATAAATTCCCGCACTTGCGCCTGCTCCTGATGTTACACCAAACGCCAGTGCAAAAGGCAATGCAACAATAGTCGATGTTAACGCGCCAAAAATGTCGCCCTTAATCGTTTGTTTATTAAAATGTGATAAAGAAAGCATAACAACCTAACTTAAATTTTTTGATTAGTGGATTACTCATTTCGTAAGTCTATGAAAATTAAATCCTTAACGAATTGCAATAATTACTGTTGTTTTTAGATAAAGGGTGATTATAGATTGTACACTAAAAAACAAAACTTGACACTGTTGACAGGTTTTGTTGTTTAGGTATAGGATTGGTGTGCTGACTACAATATAAATAGGCAGATAACATCAGAACGTCAATTGCGAATAAAGGAGGAAAAGGTTAGGACATTCTTAAATCAAACGATAATGAATCCTTAGATTACTAATTTAATCTAGTTAAGGCCACTACGTAAAAAGGGGCTCTGAAATTTTCTATTACCGTCAATTATAATGGGTATGTCGTATACTAGAGAAGGGTTTCACTATGTGGAATAAGTAAATTATTTTACTTATTAACTTTGAGATTTATTTGTGTTTTATTGAGTAAGCTAGAAAGAAAAAGGGTCTAACACAGCCTCTTTCTATAAGTTAGCAACGGTCGCTGGTACCTTGTAATCGGTAGTTCGGCAATTAACAGGTCATACTTTAAAATATATAAAAAACCGGCCTTAATATTCAATCAATAAGAGAACTGTAGTTATGGAACAGGTTAGTAAAAGTTACGAAAAACAAGCCAGTAAGGTCGGTTTAATAGAACGACTATTCAAGCTGTCTGAACATAATACCACGGTAAAAACTGAGCTCATGGCAGGTTTAACAACCTTCGTCACTATGTCTTACATTATGTTTTTAAACCCTATCATCATGTCTAAAACAGGAATGCCTTTTGACGGTTTATTCCTTGCAACCTGTCTTGGTGCAGCTATAGCAACAATCATAATGGGGCTTTACGCTAACTGGCCGGTAGGTCTTGCGCCAGGAATGGGACTCAATGCATTTTTTACGTTTTCTGTCGTCGGTTCGATGGGTTATAGCTGGGAAATTGCTTTGGGTGCAGTATTTCTATCAGGCGTTATTTTTGTACTGATGAGTGTCACTCGTTTGCGAGAATGGATGTTAGATAGTATTCCCATGAGCTTGCGGCTGGCAATGACCGCAGGTGTTGGTTTGTTCCTTGGTTTTATTGGGCTTCGTTTCACTGGTATTGTTGTTGCAAATCCGGATAACGTGGTTGCACTAGCTGATCTAACTCACTTTGGTTTTGGCCAATTTGGCCCAGAAGCACCGGCACTAGGATTTTTAAGCTTTTTATTAATCACTGTGCTTAGTTATCGTAAAGTATTTGGTGCAGTGTTAATTGGTATCGCGGCAACCACATTCATTGCATTTGCCATGACTTGGTTGCTACCAACTGATTTCTTTGTGGTTGCTGAAGCGGCTAAATCTTTTGCTCCAGATTCAGGTTTTGTTGCCTATAAAGGATTGTTAGCAGTTCCTGATTTTGCAGCACTTGACCCTATTCTGTGGAAAGCAGACATAGCCGGTGCTTTTCAAGTGGCTTTAATCCCAGTGATCGTTACTTTCTTATTTGTTAATATTTTCGACACCGCAGGCACGTTAATGGGCGTTGCTGAACGTGCAAACTTACAAGACGAAAATGGTAAAATTAAAGGGCTAAGTAAGTCGCTTAAGGCGGACTCAATCTCTTCTGTTATTGGCACAGCTTTTGGTTGTCCTCCGGTAACTTCTTATGTTGAATCAGCAGCAGGTGTTTCAGTTGGTGGCCGCACCGGGTTAACCGCCGTTACGATAGGGCTATTATTCGCAGTTGGCATGTTCTTCTTGCCTCTTGCTCAAATGCTGCCAGGTTTTGCCGTTGATGGTGCGCTTATCTATGTAGCTATGTTAATGATGAGCTCCCTTAAAGGGTTAGACTGGGAAGATTTAACTGAATATGCACCAGCAGTATGTACGACGGTAATGATGGCGTTTACATTTTCTATTGCTAATGGTATTGCCTTTGGCTTTATTACTTACACTGTACTTAAAGTTGGGGCAGGTAAGTCCAAAGAAATTTCTAAAGGTGTTTGGGCGCTGACGGCTCTGTTCATCGCCAAATTTATATTTCTAACTTAATACGGTTTGTTTGTAACTTGAACATGGAAAAGCCCTTCATTTGAAGGGCTTTTTTCTGTGAATTTAGAATTCTAAAAATAAATGTGATAATGAGGAACAATAAAAGCTATAAGCTGATTTAGAACAAAACATAGCAATTATTTTAAATAACATTATTGATGCAAATCTAAATATCTCTGAGTCAACATTTTTAGTTGTTTCTTTTCACTTTTGGAAATAAAACTTGCATCGATTGCATTAAAAGTAAATTGAGCCAATTCAGTTTTACTTAGAGAATGAGCGTCATTTACTGCCAAAAAATTATCTGTCATATAACCACCAAAATATGCCGGGTCGTCAGAATTAATAGTTACACAGACTCCTCTTCGAAGAAGGGTTACGATATTATGTAGCTCCATATGCTCAAAAACGTTTAACTTAATATTTGATAAAGGACAAACGGTAAGAGGAATGCGCTCAGTGATTAACTGCTTTACTAAGTTCTCATCTTCTGAACAACGAACACCATGGTCAATTCGAGAAACTTGTAGTAAGTTCAAAGCGTCATGAATATTATGTGCAGGTCCTTCTTCTCCTGCATGTGCGACAGTTAAAAATCCTTGTTCAATTGCTTGTTTAAATACTCTTTCAAATTTGCCAACAGGGTTACCAACTTCAGTTGAGTCCAAACCCACAGCTATGATTTTATCTTTATGAACATGCGCACTCTCCAATGCTTTAAATGCAGACTCTTCGTCTAAGTGCCGTAAGAAACACATTATTAGCTTACTGCTAATCCCTAGCTCTGTTGTCGCTTTTACAAGTGCTCTATGAATACCGTTAACAACTATATCAAAACAAATGCCACGTTCAGTATGAGCTTGAGGGTCAAAGAAAACTTCGGTGTGCAGAACGTTATCTTCCTGGCAGCGTAGTAAATATGCCCAAGTTAGGTCGAAAAAATCTTGTTCATTTATTAGTACATCTGCTCCTTGGAAATAAATGTCCAGAAAGGATTGTAGATTATGAAAATTATATGCATTTTTAATCTCTGCAATTGAATTAAATGGAATACGAACATTATTACGCTCTGCAAGCTCAAGCATCAGTTCAGGTTCAAGTGTTCCTTCAATATGAAGGTGGAGTTCGATCTTAGGTAAGGACTGGATAAATTCTTTCATGCTATGTTTCCAATAAATAAAACGTTTATTCGGTACTTTTCTTTTTAATATAAATTATCTATACAAAGAGAAAAGCACTAATACACTACACTCTTCGTAATCAAGATCTATTGGTTCCTGATAGAGACCTCAAATATATATTACTAGGGATATAGAATTGAAGAGTTAGCCGATGCTTCAAGAGTATTAACAAGCTTAGTATTGAATAATGTCTCATTATTGTCATATGTCTACAAGGAAACAACAGCTTTGATTGTCTATCAGTTCTGAATCTCAGTAAAATTTATCTTTGTTTCACAATTACATTCAAGCCCGTAAATTGCATGCAGGTACTCAGCTTTCGTCTGCAAATTAAAAGCTAGGCGTTCACCGACGTCCATGTGGGTCATTAGAGTAATGCAGGAGTTATTATCGAGGACGCCTGAGCAGGTCTGAACATAAAAAAGCCTAAACGATAAGAAATGTTTAGGCTTTAACTATTGGTCTACTTATTGTAAAAGCTAATATAATAACGCCTGAACATTTAATACGTTAACTATTATGAGCTAAGGTTCTTCGTCCATCGCTACTACTTTACCAATGTAGGGCAAATGACGATATTTTTGTGCGTAATCTATGCCTACACCAACAACAAACTCATCAGGTATTTCAAAGCCGACCCATTTTACATCTACCGTTACTTCACGTCGTGAAGGTTTGTCTAAAAGTGTACAAATAGAAATAGAATTTGGTCCTCGTAAATGTAGTACTTGTAGCACCTTATTTAACGTATTGCCGGTATCAATAATGTCTTCTACTATCAGAACATCTTTACCTTCAATGTTATCATCGAGATCTTTAATAATATGAACATCTCGAGAGCTTTGTGTATTGTCGCCGTAACTAGACGCAGTCATAAAATCAACGGTATGACTAACGTTTACAGCTCGTGTTAGATCAGCCATAAAAACGAACGAGCCACGTAACAAACCAACCATTACCAAATTATCACTATTTTGATAATATTCACTTATTTGTAGACCTAATTGGGCGACTCTATCCTTGATCTCTACCTCTGAGATCAGTACCTCAATTTTATGCTTCATGATAACGTCTCTTTTGATTTCACATAGTGGAAATTATTGTCCACAAACTTATCTATAGTGTTCATTAGTACAAATTGCCAATCAGTTAAGATTATTGGTTTAACGCATCTTCAAGCGCAGTTAAACACAAGGCGACATTTTCACTTCTTGCCCCATAACCCATAACACCAATTCGCCACGCTTTTCCTGCAAAATCGCCTAAGCCAGCACCTATTTCTAGGTTATAGTTATTTAGTAAATAATCTCTAACTTTAGCATCGTCAGCTCCCTCAGGGATATAAATCGCGTTTAGTTGAGGTAAGCGTTCTTCTTTTGGTACGATAAACTCAATACCAAGCTTGTTAAGGCCTTTGGCAAGTAATTCATGTTGTTTCCTATGCCTTGCCCAGCTGTTTTCAATACCTTCGTTATGTAAATGTATTAATGATTCATGCAAACCGTATAGAGAGTTTACAGGGGCTGTATGATGGTAACTACGTTTACCTTTTCCAGACCAATAACTCATGACTAGAGATTGATCTAAAAACCAACTTTGTACTACAGATTTACGGTTCTTTATGACATGCACCGCTTTTTCACTAAATGAAAGTGGTGACAAACCTGGTACACAAGATAAACATTTTTGTGAACCAGAATAAATAGCGTCTATACCCCAGTCATCGACTCTAAGCTCAATACCGCCAAGGGATGTAACAGCATCAACTATAGACAAACAATCATGTTTTTGCGCAAGTGCGCACAATGATTTTGCGTCTGATACTGCACCAGTGGACGTTTCTGCGTGAACAAAAGCCAAGAACTTAGCATCAGGGTTCGCAATTAATGCTTGTTCAACTTTGTCGACTTCAACCGCTCGTCCCCATGGCGAGTCAACGACAATGGCTTCTGCGCCAATGCGTGTTACATTTTGGATCATACGGTCGCCAAAGACGCCATTACGACAAACAATGACTTTCTGTCCTGCTTCAACTAAGTTAACAAAACATGCTTCCATCCCTGCTGAACCAGGGGCTGAAAGGGCAATGGTAAATTCATTTTTTGTTTGGAATGCATACTGAAGTAATGCTTTCACTTCATCCATCATACCAACAAATAAAGGGTCTAGATGACCAATTACTGGCCTTGATAATGCGGATAAAACTTCAGGACTAATGTCTGAGGGGCCTGGGCCCATTAGGATCCTTCTTGGAGGATTGAAAGATTGATAGTTCATATTCTAAATACCTTACTTGATAAAGTTATAATTGTTATCTATTTGATAACAAAACCTGTCACAAGTGTCAAGAACGAAGGATCGAGAATTATCGCAGTATAAAAAACAAACAAAATTGTCAGAATAAATAAGTTGACAACTGTGTCAAGATAAGTGATTTTAAATTGAGTTTTAACTTAATGAAAAGTGAAATTTAGTTTATACATATAGGTCCATTAAAATTTTACAAATAAGAACCTAATGACTAATAATTAATAATTAAATACTTTAACACCAGCAAAAATAATTAAAATTTACGTAAGGGTAAAATATGAAAGTAAATAACATGTTGAAATCTGTTGTAGCAACGACTATTGCCACAACAGCATTAATGAGCTTCTCTGCTTCTGCAGAGATTTGGGGTAATACCGAAGTTCACCTTCAAGCCTTAGGCGATTTAGAGCGACCAGGTACTGGGGGCACAGCAGATACAACTATTATTACTTTGCAACATGCTGGTGGCTGGGAGTACGGCGATAACTTTTTCTTCATCGATCACTCTCGTTACAGTGTTAACAATGATGCTAATTTTCCTGTTGAAGACAGCAGTGAATTCTACGGCGAGTGGTATTCTAATTTTAGTTTAGGTGCCATTACGGGTAAAAAAATAGCGTTTGGCCCGATAAAAGATATTGGTATTGTGGCCGGTTTTAACTTTGCACCTGAAGTTGATAGCATGTGGGTACTTCCCGGTGTTCGTTTTTCATTAGACTTACCAGGTTTTGCTTTTGCTCAAATTGATGTCACTGGTTATATACATCAAGGCGGTGGTAGTGCAAATTCTCCAGTCTTTACTGTTGTTGATGAAGATTCAAGTTTCATGATTGACTTTTCTTGGGCTTACCCTTTCAAAATTGGTTCTACAAGCTGGAGCATTGAAGGTCATTTAGAATACATAGATGCTCGTCAACAAACCAATAACTTTGGCACCACTGAACTTGAATCTTGGATTTTATTTCAACCTCAAGTTCGCTTAGATATAGGTGAAGTGTTGGGTAATAAAGCTGGCCAAATGTTTGTTGGTATTGAATACCAATATTTCAAAAACAAATTAGGTGAAAAAGGTACTGATGATAATGCAGTACAATTTCTAGCGGTATGGCGCTTCTAAGCCGCTAATTTCAGAAATTAGCGCTATTAAAGAAATAGACATCATCTAAGTAAAAAAACTAGTTCCAATGAACAACCGATTAAACCTTAACTTGTTGTTTATAAAAATCAGCTGTATTGGACATACAGCTGATTTTCCATCTGTTATCTCTTCTAAAGAGCAGCATATTCAAAAGTTCAGTAATACACTGGCAATTATTTAAAGGTCACGCTATGAGCGATTTAAAACAACGCGCGCTGGATTATCATGCCCAGCCAAAACCAGGCAAAATTGCAATTGAAATAACAACATCAGCTGAAACTACCGAAGACTTAGCTTTGGCCTACAGCCCTGGCGTTGCAGAGCCATGTCGTGAAATTTATAACGATGTAGAAAATGTATATAAATATACCAATAAAGGTAACACAGTCGCTGTGATATCAAACGGTAGTGCAGTATTAGGTTTGGGTAATTTAGGACCAATGGCTTCCAAGCCGGTGATGGAAGGAAAAGCCTTGTTATTTAAGCGTTTTGCTAATATAGATTCGTTTGATATTGAGGTTACCCACAATACCCCGCAAGAGTTTATTAATACAGTAGCAAGTATCGCTGACACATTCGGCGGCATTAATCTTGAGGATATTAAAGCACCAGAATGTTTTTTTATCGAAAAAGCATTGCAAGAGCGCTGCAAGGTGCCGGTATTTCATGATGATCAACATGGCACAGCGATAGTTACCGCTGCGGCTTTACTTAATGCATTGGATATTCAAGGTAAGATTATCGAACATGCCGTTATTGTTTGCTTAGGAGCAGGGGCTGCGGCCATAGCTTGTATGGAGTTGCTGATACAATGTGGAGCTGAGCGTGAAAAAATATACATGCTTGATACCAAGGGAGTTATTCATACTCGCCGCAATGACTTAAATGAATACAAAGCCCTATTTGCCAATAATACCGATAAACGCACGTTAGATGATGCAATTGAAGGTGCTGACGTATTTGTTGGTGTCTCAGGACCTAACTTACTTAGTGCTGAACAATTATCGAAAATGGCTAAAAATCCTATTGTATTTGCCTGTTCAAATCCCGACCCTGAAATAAAACCAGAACTCGCGCATTCAGTACGTGATGATTTAATTATGGCGACCGGGCGTTCGGATTATCAAAATCAGGTAAATAACGTATTATGTTTTCCTTTTATTTTTAGGGGAGCATTGGATGTTCGGGCTCGAAAAATAAACAATGAAATGAAACTGGCGGCCGTTGATGCGATTAGAGCTATTGCCAAAGAGCCAGTGCCCGAAAGTGTTTTACAAGCTAGTGGAGAAACGTCTTTATCTTATGGAAAGGATTACATTATTCCACGCCCGATGGATCCAAGGTTGTGTCATAGGGTAGCAAAAGCAGTAGCTAATGCCGCAATTGATTCAGGTGTAGCTTCAATAGAATTACCCGAGGTCTACAGATAATACCATTATGCTTTCTTAAACCTATAAGTATGCCATTTTATTAGCCCTAACGACACAATGGTTAGTTATAGGTACCGCTACTTTAGACTGAATTAGTTTTATTCCATACAGTAGATATTTATATACCGTCTATACTTATTCGGGATGCTTCAACTTTTCAATAACTTAACTGTTCAAAAGTAAAGGAATATACGTGCTATTAAAACAAAAAATATATGCTAGTTTAATTACCGCTATTGTTTTGCCTTTAACTATATCAACCATCATTTTCTCTAATAATATTAAGTTAAATGCAGAAGAAAAATTAGCAAAAATTGAATTACCAACCGCGTTAGGACAAATTAAAAATGCGATTGAATTAGAATTAACTTCACCTATTGTTGTATCAAGAGCAATCGCTAATAATACATTTGTTAAACAGTGGATAAATGAAGGTGAACCCGACGAAAAACAAAGTGAATTTATTGATTATTTAGCTAATATTAAACAGCAAGAAAAAGCCATTACTTCTTTCATCGTTTCTTCTATAACAAGTAATTATTACACGGCAGATGGTTTAACGCGTCAGGTAACACAAGATGAGGACCAATGGTTTTATAATTTTTTACAATCAGATAATACATTCGAATTGAGTTTAGATGTTGATAAGTCAACAGGGGCTGCAACCGTATTTATTAATTATGTTATTGAAGCAAATGGACAAAGGGTCGCTATAGGAGGTATTGGTCGCTCTCTTGAAGCTATGACTCAGTCAATAAATAGTTATAAAGTGGGCTTTACGGGGATTGTTTATTTAGTAAATGATGAAGGTATTGTGCAATTACACCCCAATAAAAAGCTTAATGGTACAAAAATAGCTTTAACAAAAATACGAAATGGTAAAATAACCATTTTCGAAAAACAGGAAAAATCATTTATTCGATCAAGTACACCGCTTTCATCAATAAACTGGCATTTGGTTGCAGAAATACCTGAAAAAGAATTATACCAAGCCATAGATGAGGCAATTTTTAATAATGTTATTTTTGGAATAATCATTGCGATTATCGGCTTTGCTTTGGTACGTATTTTATCTAATCAAATTTTTAAGCCGATAGAAGAAATCACCCAAGCAGTTTATTCTCTTACGCAAAAAGATGGCGATTTAACTATACGGTTACCAATAAAAAGAGAAAATGAAATAGCGAGCTTAGCTAAGCACATTAATAGTTTTTTAGAACAATTACATGGTATGTTTATTCAGGTATCTCAATCGGCCCATAATGTGCAAAAAATTTCAGAAAACGTCAAAAATGAAATGAACTTGGCGATGAGTTTCTCAGAGCAACAATCTAATAGTACACAAACCGTTGCTGCTGCAGTGAACGAAATGGAAATGACAGTGGCTGAAATATCTGAGAGTGCCCGTAACGCCGCTGAAACGGCGAGTGAGTCACAGCAACAAACAAACAAAGGAAATGATTTTGTTGCCGAAACAATTAAACAAATGAATGAATTAGAATCAACTATGGTCTCAACAGTAGGTTCAGTGACAGAGTTATCTAATGAAATACAATCTATAACCCATGTATTAGATGTTATTAAAGGTATTTCTGAGCAAACCAATTTATTAGCTTTAAATGCTGCAATAGAGGCAGCGAGAGCAGGAGAGCAGGGCCGAGGTTTTGCTGTTGTCGCTGATGAAGTTAGAACTTTAGCGCAAAAAACAGCAGAGTCAACTGAAGAGATCAATACCATGATCACTTCATTAAAAGCTAAAGCAGGGGAAACCGTATCCGCTATAGAATTAGGCAGCCAATCAACCCATGCAACATCTGAACGTTTAAATCAAACAGGGGAAACGTTAGCGTCAATTTCTCATAGTATTTCTAGTTTAGCCGAGACAAATAATATGGTCGCTATTGCAACTAAAGAGCAAACAAGTGCAACGGCTGAAATCAGCGAAAACATTGTTTTGATTGCAGACACAGCAAATGATACTAAACAGAATGTTTTAAAATCATCTGAACTGTGTAATGCGTTAAACGAACAAGCAAATTCACTTGATAAATTAATCAAGAAATTTACGTTATAAACAGTATTTAAAACAACCGAAATAGTTAACGGATGGAATAATGAGTAGATGTTCATAAGGAAAATTATTGATGTCGATAACCGATTGAAAAGTTAAAGGTTCATTTATATTGATGTTGTTGACTCTCTTAGAATTAATGTTGGCGTAAATAAGTTTTCTATTGTTAAATTGCTCTTTTTATAAACATTTTTAAGTATCCAATGAGTTGCCATTTGAGCCATGTTTTTTATTGGATAATCAATAGTAGATAATTGCGGGTAGAGGTACTCCGTAAAAAATGCATTATCAAAACCCATAATTGAACAGTCTGCTGGAATATCTAAGTTGAAATCTCTAGCGCCTCTCATTGCACCTGATGCCATTTCATCATTTGCACAAGAAAGAGCTGTAAACTTTTGCTTTCCTTCAAGTAATTTTTTTATACCTATTTGACCACTTTTTGTTAAAAAATCACCTTCAAAAAATAAATCGTTATTAAATTCAAGATTGAACTCAGTTAATGCATTTTTATGACCAATGAGTCGTTCATTCGCATCTTGTTTGCTAATTGGTCCTGATATATAGGCTATTTCACGGTGGCCTTGATCTAACAAATGCTTTGTTGCTAAGTAACCACCTAACTTGTTATCTAAATAAAAACAATTTTCTGTTAATTCAGGGATTTGTCTATTGATTAAAGCAAAGGGTGTTGATCCTTTGCTTAAATTAATCAAATAATCATCAGACACCGCATCAACTAATAATATTAAGGCGTCACAATTACGGTCAATTAAAAATCGTATCGCTTCGATTTCACTGCTTTCGTCGCTGTGACCTGCTGCAATAATAGAATGTTTACCAACAGCTCTCAGTTCAGATTCAATACCACTTAACATATCACCATAAAATGGCCCATGAAGTTCAGAAACTAAAATTCCGATGCAATTTGAACAGCTAGAAGCTAATGAACGGGCAGTTTCATTGGGTCGATAATCTAATTGTTCCATGGCTGCTAATACTTTGTTTTTTGTGTTTTCACTGACATGTTGATGATTATTCATTACACGTGAAACAGACGATAGTGATACTCCTGCGAGTTCAGAAACCTGATATATTGTCGTCATGTTTTACCCTATGATTTAATTGAAAATTTTAACGTGTTGACTGTAACAAAAAGTTGCTTGCTTAACCAATATGTATTTTTTGTAAAACGCTTTTTATCTTCACTTTACCATATTAAATTTGTAAGTACTGGAAGCGCTTTCAATTATTTTGCTAAAGATGTTGCTTTATTGGGCTGACAAGGTAAGAATGAAAGCGCTTTCAACATAAATAGAAATATTTGATATGTTGTTTTAATACTATAAAAATAATTTAGCAGGAGTTACCGATGTCTAGCCCATCAATAATAACCAAGCCAGGTGAATTAACTGTTGATAATTCCAAAGGAAACTATTCTTTTGCATTAACATCACTTACTTCATTGTTTTTTATGTGGGGGTTTATAACGTGTTTAAATGATATATTGATCCCACATTTAAAAGGCGTATTTAACCTCACATACAGTCAAGCAATGTTAGTGCAGTTTTGCTTTTTTGGTGCATATTTTTTAGTTTCATTGCCATCAGGTATCATTGTTAAAAAGTTGGGTTATCAAAAAGGTATTGTTGTTGGTCTTGTTATTGCGGCTATAGGCTGCTTATCTTTTTATCCTGCGGCATCAATGCATAGTTATCCGATATTTTTGTTAGCACTTTTTATATTAGCGAGTGGCATAACCTTATTGCAAGTTTCTGCCAATCCGTATGTGAGTATGTTAGGTGATTCAAAAACTGCGTCATCACGATTAACACTGACACAAGCGTTTAATTCGCTAGGAACAACCATCGCGCCGTTTTTTGGTGCATTTTTGATTTTAGATCAGGCAGCTGAAGCCATTTCTGCGACGGCATCTGCCGAAGCTGTACAAATGCCGTATCTCTTTCTAGCGGCGATGTTACTCTTACTTGCAGCAACCTTTGCTTGGTTAAAGCTACCTAATTTGTCTATTGCTGATGATGACGATGATTCTAGTGAAAAAAGTGGCAGTGCTTGGCAATATCGCCATTTAGTCTTAGGCGCTGTTGGTATATTTGTTTATGTTGGTGCTGAAGTTTCTATTGGTAGTTTTCTGGTCAGCTTTCTTGCAGATCCCAATATAGCGGGTTTAGAAGAATCTCATGCCGCAAAATACATCGCCTATTATTGGGGTGGAGCTATGGTAGGACGGTTTATTGGCGCAGCGGTTATGCAAAAAATAGCAGCAGGTAAAGTACTTTTTGTTAATTCAGTTGCTGCAGTTGTGCTTATTTTAATAACGATAGTTTCGACGGGTAGTGTTGCTATGGTCGCAATTTTACTGGTTGGTTTATGTAATTCGATTATGTTCCCAACGATCTTTAGTCTAGCAATAAATGGCTTAGGTAAACACACCAGTCAAGGTTCTGGGATCCTATGTTTAGCCATTGTTGGTGGTGCAATTGTTCCTCTTATACAAGGTTTATTAGCTGATACTATTGGTGTGCAATCAGCTTTTATTTTACCTGTAGTTTGCTTTGTCTTTATCGCCTATTACGGTTTAATAGGTAGTAAGCCTATTACTGACACAAAATAAAATAGTAACTAAATCAAATATTACGCACTGTATATTGTGCAGTGCGTATCACAAATTATTGTTGTTTTAATGAAACAAATTAGAAGAAATATAATGCTTAACAAAACTAAAAATAAATTAATTAATTTAAACTTTAAATTGGAAGCGCTTCCAGTAGTGGTGTGTTCAATACTCCTTTCATCAAGCCTACTTGTATCTTGTGGTAGTGATGAGCGTAAAAATGTAGCTACTACAGGTGATAAAGAGACATCGACTGCAAGTATATGGCCTCGTTTAACGTTGGAAGTTAAAACAGATATTGCTGTTGAAACGCGCATAACAAAATTAATATCATCGATGACACTTGAACAAAAAATTGCTCAAATGATACAACCAGAAATTCGTGATATCACCGTAGAAGATATGCGTAAATATGGCTTTGGCTCATATCTAAATGGCGGTGGTGCTTTCCCAAATAACAACAAACATGCAACACCAGCTGATTGGATAAATCTTGCTGAAGATATGTACCAAGCATCTGTTGATGACAGTATCGACGGTTCATCAATTCCGACAATGTGGGGAACCGATGCGGTACACGGTCATAATAACGTTATTGGTGCGACTCTATTTCCCCATAACATTGGCCTAGGTGCAGCAAATAATCCTGATTTAATTGAAAAGATAGCCGCTATCACCGCAAGGGAAGTTATGGTTACGGGCATTGATTGGGTCTTTGCGCCTACCGTTGCTGTAGTTCGTGATGATAGATGGGGACGTACTTATGAAGGTTATTCTGAAGATCCTGAAATTGTTAAAAACTATGCGGCTTCAATTGTAAAAGGTTTACAGGGTAGAGCCGATCAGGATTTTTTGGGTGATGAACGTGTTATTAGTACGGTAAAGCATTTTTTAGGAGATGGTGGTACTGAAGGTGGTGATGATCAGGGCGATAACTTATCTACTGAACAAGAGTTATTTGATATCCATGCTCAAGGATATATTAGTGGTTTAACTGCAGGTTCACAGTCTGTTATGGCATCTTTTAATAGTTGGCATGGTAAGAAAATTCATGGCAATAAATATTTATTAACGGATGTATTAAAAACTCAAATGGGTTTTGATGGTTTTGTTGTTGGTGATTGGAATGGTCACGGACAATTAGAGGGCTGTACAAATGAAAGTTGTCCGCAATCAATTAATGC
>JABSOX010000058.1 GCA_013215655.1 Colwellia sp. | reverse complement strand
AACTCAGTGCTTGTTAAGGGAATCAAAAACCTACCTAAATCAGGGGCGATAAAATATTCTTATGGTTTACATCTGGTCCGGCAAAAAGCAATTGATAAGGCAGTCACTTTTTTTGAGAAAGCCATGTCGTTATCACCCACGAATTCTCAATATGCCTATACCTATGTTTTAGCAATGGATGGAGCAGATAGGAGCACACAAGCATTAAATATACTTAAATCGCTAATAATGAGTTATCCAAATAAAGTGCAATTACGCGAGCTTGGTTTGTATTTATCGCAGAAGATAAATAGCAAAGCTGACTATGATTGGTTTATCGCTTTATAATTGTTTACTAAGGCGCTCAGGGGGCGATAGCGAGATAGAAATATACAGATAATGTCAGCTATCTTTGAAGAAAGTTGACATGAAATTTGAGTTTGTTCCTCTAATAATTAGGACGGTAATTGGGTGAAATCTGAAACTGGTCAACCGAGTTTTAAGTATGCTACTTTGTTACTTAAATATCGTGTATTTTCAGGTTAGCGTTCATTTGAGCATGATAGTTATTAATTGCTAACCATTTTGATTAACAAGCGAATAGGATCTATGGTTTTATTAGGTATGAGGCTTTATTGCTCTCCCACAGTCATGTTAAGCGACACATGGCAGCTGTTCAGCAATGAGTATTAATTTATTATTTAGTACCTTTTTAGCGCATTGACAGCATTTTCCACATTGTGAGCCAACCTTTAATTCGACTGACAATTTTTTCATAGTCGTCGCGCCAGCTTCAACAGCAGTCTCTATCTGTTTATCCGTAACGCCATGGCAGATGCATACATACATAATAAGTTTTGCTCAGTATTTAATTACGGAAATAATAATCTAAATAAGAATGATTATCAAGTGTATTTGTGGTGAGATTGTAAATATGTCCATTAAACCGTTATGATGTCGCGAAATTAAAGCAAATCAATTATGCAAAGAGAGCAATATGTCTGTAGTACCCTTAGAACGTATCACCATTGAACCAAAAACAACCGCCACAGCTTGTGTTATTTGGCTGCACGGTTTGGGAGACTCTGGTGCAGGTTTTGCTCCTGTCGTGCCTGAGTTAGGCCTGCCAGTAAATCATAGTATTCGTTTTGTTTTTCCTCATGCACCAGAGCAAGCGGTAACGATTAATCAAGGTTATGTGATGCGCTCTTGGTATGATATTAAAAGCATGGATTTACACGATAGGGCGGATATGGATGGCGTACTTGCCTCTGAAATTAGTGTGAATGCACTTATTAAAGAGCAAGTAGATGCAGGCATTCCGGCGAATAAAATAGTGCTTGCTGGTTTTAGTCAGGGTGGTGTGGTTAGTTTATTTACAGGCTTAAGGTATAGCGATAAGTTAGCGGGAATTATGGCGTTGTCATGTTATCTACCGACAGCAGATCAATTACCACAAGATTTGAGTGATGCCAATAAAACGACTCCAATTTTACAGCAACATGGTTCACAAGATGACGTTGTTCCTATGTCAGCTGGGAAAATGGCTTTTGATTTGCTCACTGAGAATGGTTATCAAACATCTTGGCAGTCTTATGTGATGCCGCATAGTGTTTTACCAGAACAGTTAAAAAATATTGGCGCATGGCTGTTAGCAAGGTTGTCTTAGTTATTAACCTTAGCTCTTCATCTTAATTACGTAAACACATTTTTATGAGTGGGTGATCGCCCACTTGTTCTGTTTGTCCGGTATCAGTGAAACCAAAAGATTCATAGTATTTTTGCAGATGGTCATGGGCATGCAGTTCAACTTCTATAATATTTAATTCTTTCGCTTTTACTAACAGTGATTTAATAAGTTGTGTAGCAATACCTAAACCACGATGTTCTTTTTTTATAGCAACACGTGCTAAGTGTGCACGGTTATTTTTATGTAAAGCTAATCGAGCAATACCTATTGCAAGGCATTTATCATAGGCGAGAGCATGAAATGAATTGTTATCGAGTCCATCAATGTCTAAGTCCGCGGATATGCCTTGCTCTTCTCCAAATATTTCTCGGCGGAGCTGCTGCGATAATAATATCGATTGAGGATTATTATCGACGGTAATTTTTATATTCATACTTTTATATACTCAACTGCGGCTATAGCAAGTTTAGTTTATGTAAAATACAAACTAAAAAATAGAACAATTGTGCATGCTTTTAATTTGATTTTTGTAGCTTAATAAACCGTGTTCTTTACATATAACTGGGTCTGGTTGCTTGTATCGAGGTTGTTAATTTACGAGGAGTTAAACCAAAGGCTTTCTTAAAGTGACGGTTCATATGGCTTTGATCCGAAAAATTACAGGCGATTGCCGTATCAGCGGCAGAAACACCCGTTAACATCATACTTCGTGCTTTATCTAGGCGACGTAATACTAAATAGCGGTAGGGACTGGTACCAAATAAGACTCTAAAATCACGTGAAAGCTGCCATCGATCTCGATCTGTTATCTGCTCAAGATCATCCATTGAAATAGTCTTGTTTAAATTTTCAATAATAAACTCTTGGGCAAGTTTTACAGCTCGATAATCACCACTTTTATGTGACTTCATCTGTGTTTTTGTTGACTGTTGCATTGCTGTTGCTAAATCATGAATAGCATCTTGGTATTCAAGTCCGTCAAGTGTATTGTTAAGATCGCCTAAAATATTACAAACGGCTCGGCACAGTTTTGGGTTATTAGAAGTCCCATCTTCTATAAAAGGTAAAGCTGTGCCTTGTAGTACATTTTGGATGTCGACAGGGTTGATATAAGCAACTCGATAACGCATACCAAACTCTGTTCCTGCTTGACCGTCATGTAACTCATCGGGATGAAGGATCATACAGCGGCCAGGTTCATTAAAACGTGATGCGCCACGATAGTTGAAATTCTGCACACCGGTCAACGCAATACTTATTGCATATGAATCATGACGGTGAGTACCATAAGCATTGCCACTAAAAAAAGCTTCTAGGCGTTCAACATTTCCTTTAGCTCTGAAAATCCAATTTTTTTTTGCACCAATATTTTCTAGCTGAATTGGCTCTTGTTGACGGGAAATAGCTTGCGACAAATTAGAACCTTAAAATAATGATACAAAGAGCAATCAATATCCATATTGCTAAAGCCAAAGTCAACTGTAGAAGTGTAAGTGCTGGTTTCTATTTATGACTATCAACTAGTAAACAATAGCCCAAAGAACATCTTTTATTTGTTGTAATAATACTTCATCAAAATATATATAAATGCCAAAAATAGCTAATGACAACCATTTGATCTTTCTAAAAGTAAAATGTTTTCTATTTTTACGTAAAAATGACATCGCTGGTTTGTTGTAATGGTTTTCTTTTGTGCTATTAGTCATTAAGTTAAGTCCTGTTTTTTATTAAATAATAATTATTCTGGTGCTGACTCAATCAACTGATAATCATCAAAAGTGACATCTGCAGATACTTCTATGTCTTTGAAAATCGCCACGGTTCCTTTCATGTTGAGCTGACGCTCTTTTAAAACGATAGTCTGCTCGTGTTTATTAAAAAGAAGTGAAATTTGCCATTGTTCAATGTTTAAAATTACTTTTGCAGTAAACTCATCATTGCTCTCGAGTTTCATCAGGCTTACATAATGTTTTTTTAAATCGAGCGTTAATAATCCATCTATTTTTCCTTTAGCATCATCGCCAAATTTAGGATAAAAACCATTAAATGAAAGCTGTATAATTTCATTATTACTTTTCTCAACTTTGAGAGAATTAATATCTATTAATTTGAGCAATGACTTATCTGCGGATGAAAGTATGCCTTCATCAATTTCTTCTTGTTTGTCTGCCAAATATTCTTTTAATTGTTTTTTATTTGGAGTGTCATCATTAATTTTTTCTAAGCTCCACTGCTGGTAAGTATTCTTATTAGGAAAAAAATTTTCAATAGTAATATTTGTTTCACCATTAACGGTTAATGTTTTGTTGATTTTATATGACCATGAACCATTTTGAGTATTATCTGCGGAACTTAGACTTGATAATATTATTTCTTTATATGTTTTCAGTTTTTCATTTTGATGAGGGTGTTCTGCCATGGCAACAAATGAAAATATAGTAATCATCGAAAATATTAAGGATATGTTGAATTTCATTTTTCTACTTTAAAGGTGTTTAGTTACTTAGAAATTGAGCCGTAAGCTTACGGATAACGATGACCTTTTATAGAACGATTGTGCGTAATCTAGAGAAGAACCTGTATGATAAAGAAAGGCAACACAGATTAATGTTGCCTTTTGTTGGGTATTTAACGGCCAAGTTTACGATCTTAAAAATTATTTTACTTGTCATAAGTAATGGAAAATAGGCATCAACTACTGTAATAACCTTCACAATAAATAGGGTCTAATTTATAGGCTTCACTTAACCACTCTTGTACATGAGGCCGATTAATTAATTTATCCATCCAAATAATCACATGTGGAAAGTCATCTGGTACGGGTAGATGTGACTTTAATCTCAAAACAGTAGGCAGGATTGTGATGTCAGCTAAAGAGAAATCGCCAAAAAGGTACTCGCCTAAATTTTTTGTTAAATATTGCTCCCATAGCGAATATATCCATTTTGCGTCATGTATCTCATTTGCTGTTAGCTGTTTTTTCTTTTTATAAAATGCACTTTCAAAGGATAGACAAGCGCAGACTTTCCCTAAAGTTGAATGTTGCCAAGCAACAAGAGAGCGGGCTTGGGCTCTAAGCTTTAAGTCTTGTGGTAACAATGAGCCATCACCCAATTCATTAGCATATTCCATTATTGCGACTGAGTCATAAATAACACTATCGTCATCAACAAGAACAGGCACCGCAGCAGGAGGAGAGAACTTTCCTATTTCTGCTAGGTTCTGCCAACGTTGTGGTCGGCGAATATCAACGATAACTTCTTTAAATTCAATGTTTTGCTCTCGTAATGCCAACCACGCACGAAATGCCCAACTTGAAGCATTTCTGTTACCTGTATATAAAATTCGAGTCATGTTTTTTCCGCTTAAATAATGATGTATTAACTATAAACAATAATGAAATACGTGTCGCTGCAAAAGGCACTGCTACGAGTGTGTTATGCTGCATATATATCTATTTATAGTGGTGCTTATTGATTTGGATGATTTTGATAAAAAAATTCTTAGAGAATTACAGAGAGATAACCGTATTTCGAGTGAGCAACTTGGTCAAATGATTGGACTATCGGCAACTGCCTGTCAGCGTCGATTAAAAAGGCTGCGAGTAAGTAAAGTGATCAGCAAAGAAATTGCCGTTCTTAATGGTATTGAACTGGATAACTACGTCACTGTCATCGTTAATGTGGTAATGAAACAAGGAGGGACGGCTAATATCGATAATTTTAAACAACGAATGCAAATAAATGAACATGTTCAACAGTGTTTCTATGTTACTGGCGACAGTGATTTTATTTTAGTGATCACCGCAAAAAACATGTTGATGTATGAACAGTTAACCCAAAAGTTGTTTTTTGTTGATGACAATATTCAAAAGTTTAGTTCTATGGTGGTGATGGATAATGTTAAGACCGGGTTAAGCCTTCCTATCTAGTTAATATTATTAGCTCTTATTTAAAATAAATTGACATCACATTAATAATAAAATAAGTTACATAATTAAATGCGTAAGCACTTACGTATTTCATTTTGAACTTAGTTGTGTAACTTATGGCAGTCTTGGAGAACTTATGGATTTTTATGCATTAACAGGAAAAATGGCGCTCGGTAGTCGATTACGTCGCTTAGCCGATACGATTACGTCGGAAGCAACCAAGGTCTATGAGTCTTATGGTGTTGGCATTGATCCTAAATGGTTTCCTGTATTTTTTATGTTAACTCAAAAAGAGCAAGCTTCTATTTCTGAAATTGCCTCTGATATTGGTCACAGTCATGCCTCAGTTAGCCAAATAGTGAAAGAAATGACCAAGAAAGGGATCACCACAACGCTAAAAAGCGTAGAGGATTCACGGGTAAATGTGGTTAAGCTTTCGGAACAAGGGAAAAAACTACAACCTTTGTTAGCACAGCAATGCCAAGATGTGGAACAAGCAGTTACAGAACTACTGGCAGAAAGTGAGTCTGATTTATGGCAAGCTATTGAGCAAACAGAGTTAAGGCTTGATGAAAATAACTTTTACCAACGTGTTAGAGGAGAGCGTAAAAAACGTGAAAAAACACTGATTAAAATCATTGAGTACTCAGATCAATATAAAGATGATTTTGCGGAATTAAATAGACAGTGGATTCAAAAATACTGGCAGTTAGAGCAGGCAGATTTAGATGCGCTAGAGTCACCAAAAGAATATATATTAGATAAAGGCGGAGAAATTTATTTGGCTTGCTATCAGGGTGAAATAGTAGGCAGTTGTGCGTTGCTGAAAATGTCAGATGATGTCTATGAATTGGCTAAAATGGCAGTGTCTGATAAAGCCAAAGGTAAAGGCATAGGAGTCATCTTAGGGGAAAGGGTTATAACCGCTGCTTATCAACTCAAAGCAAAAAAAATATATTTGGAAAGTAATACACGGCTTGAACCTGCAATTAATTTATATAAGAAATTGGGGTTTAAACAAATTAGTGGCATATCGTCCCCTTATGAGCGTTGCAATATACAAATGGAATTACTGTTGTAGTATTAAATTGTAAAAGTCCCATTTTTAGTAAATTACTTGGCATTAATACCATTTATTGAATGATCAAATGTTATCATTCTCAGGGTCGTTATCCATTTGTTTAACGACTTCTCTTCTTGTTATGCTTTCTTCAATGATTTCTTCGCGCATTTCTTGTAATTGCTCAATAATTTTATCTTTTTCTTCTTGGCTTAAGTTTTCATTTTCACCTACAGCTTTAATCATCGCGTCTATTTCATCCAATTGTTTACGGTCAATACCTAAACGTTGATCAAGGATTGATTGCATGATTTCTGAAAACTTCAAACCGCTTGCTGTTTTATTATCATTCGTATTTTGCTCATTCTCAGTCGCTTGCTTGTTTTCTAATAACAGCGAGGCGGCAGTTTGTGGGCGAATATAGGTTGGAGCTGTTTCTTCTACTGACTTTCCACTCATTAGTGCTAAGGCTGAATTTGATAAAGTAACAGTATCTTGTGCGGCGCTAATATTACCAGCAAGAGATGATAGTTCATTGGGTCGTTCAAAGTTTACGTGAGTAGCACCGCTAGCTCTTGCTTTATCGACAATAGCTGAGTAATTGATATTACTTATCACTGTATTCTTCCCTAAATAATGAGGCACGAGATGGCACTAAAAATAGTGGTAATCAATTTTTAGTTATGTTTTTTATAAAGACATAGCAGGTTTTATACCAAGTACACTAGGTTTAAAATAATCAATAATTTCAAAAAGATAGATTTTATATCTATTTCACTTTACTATAAAAAATACTATTTGGAGATGAAGTACTCTGTATTTTGGTCAGCAGGCGGAAAAGTATTGCCGCTACATCTTATAAAGATCAAATGTAGATATAAATGTAACTCTTTTTCTCTTAATCAAGTCTTAATGATTACAACTAACATATTTGTGAATTGAATGAGCATATCTTCAGGGACGAAAAAAATAGGTTTCCAACAGGTATTACCAAAAAGTGTGATTAAACTTGCACAGCAGGGCGATATTGAGTCATTTGAAATTATCTATAAAACCTATTTTGACGCTTGTTATAGAAGCGCTTTTCGAATTTGCAATAACCAAATGACAGCACAAGATCTTGTTCAAGAGGTCTTTATTAAAGCAATGAAAAGCCTTAGTGATTATAAGTTTAATGGCTCTTTTGCTGGTTGGCTAAAGCAAATTACTGTGCGTGTAGCGATTGACCATATTAATCGTGATAATAAAGTTAATTTGGTAAATGACGAAGATATGACCTTGATACCATCAAATGATCTTTTTGATTTCAATTGGTTGGAAAGTTGTCGCGACTTAGATTTCTTATTAAGTCAGTTATCAATAACTAGCAGAGCCGTTTTATTACTACATGAAGTTGAAGGTTATAACCATAAAGAAATTGCTCAACTTTATCAAAAATCTGAAAGTTTTTCTAAAGTAACGCTCAGTAGAGCCTATATACAACTTAAAAAACTCGTATTAAGTCAGGAGAAAAAAAGTGCATTTAAATGATCAACAACTTATTGAATTAGATGAATGTAACTTAAGTCACATTGCATCATGCGCGACATGTCGACAACGTGCTGAAGTTTTAAAGCAGTTGAGAATTGATCTGCAAGAGGTCGTAATCCTTGAACCACTAATTTCATTAGACGATGGTTGGCAAGCTTTAAAGCTTGAACAACAAATTCATATAAAGAATGTAAGCTTTAATTTAGATAAACGAAGGGCTCAACGTTGGTGGTTAAGTGGTATTTCATTTGCAGCGTCTATTTTGTTAATGGTCATAGTATTTGACAGCCCTTACAGTAGTGCACCCAATGTGGATCACAATGCACAACTTATTGCACTGATTGAACAAAATAAATTATTGCAACAACAACTTGTTGCCATGCAAGAAAATAATCAAAAAGCTGCTGCTGATTATGGGCAACTTCGTTACCAATTAACGATGCTTGATCAAAAAATTCAGCAAGCTTATATCGATGTAACTCCTGCCGAGCAAAAATTAGCACTTTGGCTTGAACGACAAAAAGCGATAGAGCATTGGCTAACAAAAAAGCCAATACCAAAATCAATCAACATTTAAATACTCATGTTAGCTATTGCTTAATCATCTATCTGATTTAAAAATTAGATGATGGCTAAGCAATAGATAAGCGATGAACAAGGAAAGTATAATGAAAATTTTTAACGGGTTAAGTTTACTTGTTTTTTTGTTAAGCACTGCTCTTAATGTGCAAGCAACTAGTTATAGTCCACAATCAATGATGCTATTAAATCAGCAAACAGAAGACATTAATAAGACCATACAATTAATAGCTCAACATGAAGCGACATTAGGCAATAAGATGACGGACCTTTCATATACGGTTTCGTTACCTTCACAAAGCATTAGTGAACTTGGTTTAGTGCTTGATTTTGAAAGTGCAGCAAAGGGTTTTAAAGTACTTTCCGTTACACCGGGTAGTTATGCGGATCAGTTATTGATTAAAAGTAACGATTTTATCGTCAAAGTTAATGACAAAAACATTGATACTTCTTCAAAAAACACATTAAAACAATTATTTCAACGGCCTCAAAAAATCACTAAAATAGCATTTCAGTCAGCAGGTGTTTATCACGAAACGAGCACACTCATTAAGGCGCTTTATTTGCCTGAAGTTAACTTGACGATTGGCCAAAATAATTTTTCAGATAAATCACTGAATAGCCTTGAGCAACTGAAACAAAGAATACAAGGTACTTTATTAACGATTTCTGAAAGTGAAAAGAAATTGGGCAATGATATGCACCAATTTAGTTATTTAGCGAATATTCCAGCACAAACGCTAGCTAATCTCGGTTTAGTGATTGCTTTAGATAGTGCTTCTCGGGGTTATCGAGTACTTGATATCTTAGTTGGTAGCAGTGGCGAATTTTTAACAATAGAAAAAGGTGATTTGCTCATTTCTATCAATCACCTTTATATCTTACATGCAGCACACAATAACTTGATGAATGAGTTTAAAAAATTATCAGCTGGGGAGGAAGTAACGTTAGGTTTTCTTATTGATAGTACTGAGTATTTTATAACAACTAAAATAAGAGGGCAGCACATACCTGCTATTAATTTTTCTGTAGGTAATACTGAAAGTTACCCACCTTTTATTTATCAGCTTCAAGACGTTTCTCTACAACAACTCCAGAAGAAAAAAGTTACTAACGATGAAAATGCCTGTGGGGTTGTCAGTATTTTTAAATCGCGTCCTACTATTACTACGGGAACTCAAGGCAGAGGAGTAGGAATGTCGCTAGGCTCAACAATGATTACCAGTATTGACGGTAATGATGGAAAATTAATTAAACATACTTATTCTTTACCCATAGGTAAACATACTATTGAACTTAAAAGCAAAGGAAGAGGAAAAAAAGCTATTGTAATAAATATACAAGCGAATAAAAAATATGAATTAAGTGCTTTTTTCTTTACTAAATATAAGGTTTCTGGTGACCGACTTAAATCGCTAGGTATACCTACTCAAAGTCGCCGACATAGGTTTTGGTTACCTAGTATATCTTCAGTAACTGACAGAGTGTGTAGCTTATAAATTTTATCTTTTGACTGTTACCGCGTACTTTGTTGCCACATATTGAATTTGAGCTAAGTGGCAACAAACACTATTTGTTTTACTGCTTTTCTGAAAATGCACATTGTCGTTGAATATTATTCTTTTGTTGTTGATACGCAACTTTTATTTTCTCATCAACATCTGTATTTGCAGTGTCTTTATAAGAAGCAAGGTAGAGGGTACGATTGAGCTCTTGAATGGTAAATAGATGTTTGAACGTATTAATGTTTTTATCCGCATCTATATAATCTTTAGCGGCGATGATGATGTCAACACGTTGATATTTCATCATCTCCCTGAGTTGTTGATTATTATCTACTTCAACAATGTTTTTGGCCAAACCATGCTTAATTAAAAACTCCTTTTTTGCTTGGTCTCGTTCAACGCCAATGCGATAAGCCTTAGCATCCGCTAAATTATTTATTGATATTCCATGATTACTTTCAAGGGTATAAAAAGCTATTTCAATGGTACAAAGTGGTATTAACCAATTAAAGTTATCATTGCGCTCTTTTATTCTCAATAATGAAAATATTAAGATATTTGGTTGATGTTTAACTGTTTGATAAGCACGAGCCCAGGGAAGTACGGTAAATTCATAATCAATTTTTGCGGCGTTTAGAACGTGCCTAACAATATCTGTAGACCAACCACTGATTTGACCATCTGATTGTTGAGTTTGAAATGGTTTAAATACTTCGGTTACTACCTTAATCTTGTCGTAACAATGAACATGTTGCGATAAAGAGCATAATAAGAGAAAAATTTTTATTTGGGCGGAAGACAAGTTTAATTCCTGCAAGCCAAAATACAACAGTTTAACTATTGTTTAACATTGTCTCTTTGTCCAATTACTTGTGATTTAAGTGTCCTTGCAAGCAATAAATTATATATGAATTATACTTTCTTCACGCATTAAATATCGAGATATGTCTAATTGATAAAATACTCATTGTTGATGGTTGTGCTTCTGCCCGTGTTTTTATCAGAGATTTTTTTAAATAGTCTTGCCAAAATGTAGAGGCTACAGGTGATGTCGAGTTATTTTAATAAATCTGCTTAGCAGCTTTATAAATGCCACTTCGTGGTGTTATTCTTAGGTTAACTCCCCGTTTCACCACAGTGAAGTCGAGCCTAAGCGAGAAGGCTTGCCTCGGGGTAGTTTATTTGTAAAAGGTGAGCTTATTAAGGCGATATTAAAAGTACATTTTTTGTTATTGATAAATGGTTTACATTTATTGAAACAGCTTGTGAAAAGTTCTTGTTTATTGATTTTAATAGCTATGTTTGTCAGCTATACGGCGATAGCTGAATCCTCGAATGAACATTATCTTACTTTTGAAGAAAAAACTTATTTAAAAAAATTAAAAGAAATACCTTATTGCACTGCGTCTAACTCTCTTCCTTTAGACGAGATAAATCGTGGTCGTCATGTTGGTATCGGCGCAGAATATTTAAAGTATTTCCAACGTTTTATTGATATACCTTTTAAATTAATAGTGACCAAATCATGGCAGCAATCACTTGAATATATAAAAAGTGGTCGTTGTGATTTTATTGCTTTGGCGGCAATAACCCCGCAAAGAGAAACGTTTCTTAACTTTACCGATACCTATGTGGATATTCCTTTTGTATTAGTAACCACTCAAGAGAAGTTTTTTGTCTCTACTTTTTCACAACTTACACAAAAAAAATTGGGCATCTTGACAGGAAACTCATATGTCGATTTACTGAGAAATGACTATCCTGATTTGCGGGTAATTGAAATTGAGTCTCGACAAAAAGCTTTGAAGATGGTTGATAACGGGGAGCTTTTTGGTTATTTAACCGGGCTTAACCTTGCGGGATACGCTATTCAAGCAGGCGGTTATACCTCCTTAAAAATTAATGGTCAGTTTGATGAGTTATCGGTTATTGAATTAGGTATTGGCATTAGGAAAGAAAAATCAGCGTTGGTTAGTATATTTAATAAAGCAATAAACTCTATCCGCCAAGAAGATAAAATGCGAATTGAAAACTCTTGGATAACTATTCGTTATGAAATAACAGAAGATTATCAAAGGATTATACAGTTCTTTATTATTGTTTCTGTACTTGTTTCCTTTTTATTTTATCGTCAATTTCAATTAAGAAAGCACAATAGACAGCTAGCCGATAGAGAAAAGCAAATTTGGACACAAGCCAATTACGACTTTCTAACCAGTTTACCTAATCGACGTTTATTTCAAGATCGACTTGAGCGACAAATCAGTTATAGCATTCGAGAAAAAATTCCTTTTGCTTTATTACTTATCGATCTTGACCAATTTAAAGACGTTAATGATAGTTTGGGGCATGAGCAGGGCGATAAATTATTGATTGAAGCTGCAAACCGAATTAATGACTGTACTCGACAATCTGATACCATTGCACGTTTGGGTGGAGATGAATTTGTAGTCATTCTTCGCGATGTGCAAAAGGAAAGCAATATTGAGCAAGTGTGTACTAAAATTCTTGAGCAATTAAAGCAGCCTTTTCAGCTCATAGAGAAAACCTTTATCTCTGCCAGTATTGGTATTACGTTTTGTGCACAAGATTCAAAAAGTATTCAAGCACTATTGAAAAATGCCGACCAAGCGATGTATGCGGCAAAAGCTAATGGACGTAATCGTTGGCATTATTTTACTGCAAAAATGCAAGAGCAGGCATTGGAGCGGGCAAGTTTAGTCAGAGACTTACACCACGCCCTGAGAAACAAACAATTTGAAGTTCATTTTCAACCGATCTCTGTTCTAAATGGAGGTAAAATATACAAAGCTGAAGCATTACTTCGTTGGCATCACCCAAAGAGAGGTTTTGTTTCGCCGACGGTGTTTATTCCATTGTTGGAAGAGACTCGTCTTATTATTGAAATAGGGGAATGGGTCTTTCTTGAAGCGGCACGACAAGTAAAAATATGGCGAAAAATATTTCACCCAAACTTTCAAATTAACGTTAATACCTCACCAGTGCAGTTTCAGGATCAAAGTACCCATCATTGGTCAAATTTAATCGAAGATATTGGTATACCTGCTCAAGCCATTGGTATTGAAATTACTGAAAGTATGTTGATGGAAGGGCATGAAGATATTTCGAGTCACTTGATTTCATTACGCGATTTAGGCTTTCAAGTATCTCTTGATGATTTTGGTACGGGATATTCATCACTTGCCTATTTAAGACGTTTTGATATTGATTATTTAAAAATAGACAAATCTTTTGTCGACCATATTGCAGAAAACTCTGACGATAAAGTACTTTGTGAAGCCATTGTTGTGATGGCACATCGTTTAGGTTTAAAAGTTGTTGCTGAAGGTATTGAAACCGCTGAGCAAGCTGAAATTTTGAAAAACTGTCAATGTGATTATGGTCAAGGTTATCATTTGTCAATACCATTGCCTGCCGGTGCATTTGAACGGTTTTTATCTAACTACAAAAAGAGTTGATAGTATAAAATTCTTATTTAAACCATATGCTTTAAATAAAGATAATGTCATTTTATCAAGTTAGACTGTGCAATTGTTTTTATATAAATCACCTGCACCAATTAAATGAAATAAGTTATTCCTATTTGATATATGTAATTTTCATTTTATTGCTACTAAGTCATTAGTACTTTACCGGATCTTATTTAATCTTTTGATTATATTATATAAAAAATAACGTTGTTATCATCGCCGCGAATGTTTTTTAAGGGGGGTATTCATAATTTCTGATGTTATTTATTGTTAAACTTTCTTCTCTTCCTCTTTACCTATAACGCCTTCAGTAAAATTTATTGTTCATTAAGTAATCAGGTCCGTAAATTTGCACTATGTTAAATTTATGTTAAGTTAAGGTTAATGTAACGAAATGTTAACAAACTTGTGGTACGGGAAATGATAATGAATAAAAATAAAATCCTAAAATCCGTCGTTAAGCTCAGCGTCTCTTCGCTGATGTTTTTAGGGGGTGCAGTGCAAGCTGCGGATATTGATTGTAGTACTTTTGCAGAGTGGCAATCGGGAGGAACCTATACATCGGGTGAACTAGTACAACGCCAAGAACAAGGATTTAAAGCTAAATGGTGGAATCAAACTGATCCATTATTAAAGTCAGGACCTTGGCAAGAATGGAAAAAACTTGGTGATTGTATAATTGACGGAGATATAAACATACCGCCGTCGGTAAGCTGGATTTCACCCGAAAACAACGCTTCTTTTGTCGAAAATGACAGCGTTGTCATGTCTTTCTTGGCTAAAGACAGTGATGGCAGTATCGACCACAGTGATGTATTTCTCGATGGTAGCCTGCTTACTACCTTGACATCTACATCGTCACAATTAACTTGGACGGCAATTATAGGTTCACATTATTTCACGGTAACCACTTATGATGATAAGCAAGCAACGGCAACAACGAGTCATCTTAATTTAACTATCACTGAAAAAGATACCCCACCAGATAATAAAGCGCCTGATGCAAGTTTAGTCATTTCAGCACAACCGAATGAGGTTCATATAGGTGATGAAGTCACCTTTTCTTTAAGTGCAACAGATAGTGATGGCACGATAAGTGGTCTGGAATTATTTTCTGGTGTTCAATCAATTTTTACTTCAGCAGCGAGTAGTGCAAGTTTTACTTGGCAAGCAACTGCATTAGGGAATGTTGAGTTTAGTTTACAAGCAACCGATGATGATGCTGCTGTAGGTACAAGTGCAAGTGTCTTTGTCAACGTTGTTAAGGTTGGCGATCCTAATGACGACCGAACTGCGTGTCAGCCTAGAGGTTTATATCAAACCCCTGAAACCAATACACCTTATTGTACGGTTTACGATGTTAACGGTCGTGAAGAAATGGGCGCAGATCATCCACGTCGTGTTATTGGTTACTTCACCAGCTGGCGTAATGGCGCAAATGAGCAACCAAGCTATTTAGTTAATGATATTCCATGGGATAAAATTACCCATATCAATTACGCCTTTGCGCATATTGATGGCAATAATAAAGTTTCTATTGGCGACCCTAGCAATACAAATAATCCCGCAACTAATATGGAATGGCCGGGTATTGTTGGCGCTGAGCTTGACCCAAATCTACCTTACAAAGGTCATTTTAATTTATTAACGAAATACAAAAAACAATATCCACATGTTAAAACGCTAATTTCTATTGGTGGTTGGGCTGAAACAGGTGGTTACTTTGATGAAACTGGCCGTGTTGCCAGTGGTGGTTTTTATACCATGACTACTAATAGTGATGGCAGCATCAATCATGCGGGTATCAAAGCCTTTAGTGATAGTGTTGTAACCTTCATTAAAAAATATGATTTTGATGGTGCAGATATTGATTATGAATATCCGTCTTCAATGTCAGACTCGGGTCATCCCGATGATTTTGACTTTTCTAACCCACGCCGTGCAGCATTACATAAATCATATTTAGCGTTAATGAAATCCCTGCGCGAAGCACTTGATAAAGCGGGAGATAGCGACGGTCAACATTACATGTTAACCATTGCCTCACCTTCTTCAGGCTATTTACTACGCGGCATGGAAACCTTTCAAGCAACAAAATACCTAGATTACGTCAACATTATGTCTTACGACTTACACGGCGCATGGAACTCTCATGTTGGGCCCAATGCTGCCTTGTTTGATACTGGTGAAGATTCTGAGCTCGCGGCTTGGGATGTTTATGGCACTAAAGAGTTTGAAGGTATTGGTTATCTAAATACCGATTGGGCGGTGCGTTATTTCCGCGGCGCATTATCAGCAGGCCGCATTAATATTGGTATTCCATATTATACCCGTGGTTTTAGAGATGTGTCTGGCGGCACCAATGGCTTATGGGGACAAGCAGCATTACCTGATCAAGGTTCATGTCCAAACGGTACAGGTAAAGGTGATAAAAACAACTGTGGTAATGGCGCTGTTGGCATCGATAACTTATGGCATGACATTGAAAACGATAACGAAGTTGCTGCCGGCAGTAATCCTCTTTGGCACGTTAAAAATCTCGCTGATGGAAAATCAGGTAGCTACATTGGCGCCTATGGCTTAACACCCGAAACAGACCCGCAAGATCAATTAATAGGTAACTATCAACGTCATTATGAATCTGTTGCTGTAGCACCATGGTTATGGAATGACGAGAAAAAAGTTTTCTTATCAATTGAAGATGAAGAGTCTATGGCGATCAAAGTTGATTATGTCATTAACAATGGTTTAGGCGGCGTAATGTTTTGGGAGCTTGCCGGAGATTTCGATTATGACCAAGCTAAACAGGAGTATTACATGGGTTCAACGATGACAACGATTGCCTATGACAAATTCCGTCAAAGTGGCACAGAGTACGATATTCATAACGGTAACCCTGATTTTATCGTGCCAGAAAAAATGGTCGATATAACGTTTACTGCAAAAGACTTTCCAATAGGAGACGACAATTATCCTATTAGCCCTACATTTTCATTCATCAATAATTCTGAATTAGATTTATCTGGCGCAAAAATATCGTTTGATGTGCCGGTATCTACTTCCGCTATTTTTAAATCACACTGGAGTTCTCAGAAGAAATTTAAAATGGCTATTGAAGATAATGGTTCAAATGCAGCAGGTAATAACATTGGTGGTTTTGATAATGAATTTCATCGCTTTTCAATTACCTTAATTAATGAGTATGGCGGTGTGACTGAATCATTTAAGAGCGGTGAAACCGTAAGCGCACAAGTGATGTACTACATGCCATTTACGGGTCCTGCTAATTTCACCATTGAAAAAGGCGGTAAAACCTATGCCTTTAAAGTGGAATTTCCCTATTTACCTGAAGCGACTAAAGGTGATGGCGATGGTGACGGTACAGGAAAAACCTGTGATGGCGTTAACGTCGATGACTTACCCATTTACCCTAACTTTCCTCGTAAAGATTGGGAGGGTAACCCCGACCATGCCAATGCTGGTGACATGATGGTTCACAATAATGCGGTATGGAAGGCTAAGTGGTGGACCAAGTCTGAGCCTGGCGGTGCTGACTGGGACAACGTTTGTAACTTATAAAAAGTTTATAAGAAATTTATATGCAATATCCCTCCCGTAATGGAGGGATAAACCAAGGATTGAATTATGAAAAATATCAATAATATCCATAAAAAAAGAAATAAACAGGGTGCTCGCTTGTCTTCATTAATGATAACCAGTGCGAGTCTTTCTATGGTGATGGCAATGTTATTGCCAAACAAAATTCATGCCCATGCTTTTATGGAAAACCCTAAAGCACGACAATCAATTTGTGAAGCGCAGGGCGGTTATTGGTGGCCTACAGATGGCTCAAATATTCCTAACTTGGCATGTCGTGCAGCATTTTTAGAGTCGGGTTATGTACAATTTGTTCAAGAACACGAAATTTCAGTGAATGTTGCAGATTATTATGATCAGCAAGCGGTTGAAAATGCAGTTACTGATGGACTTTTATGCTCTGCTGGTTCTTATGAAAAACGCGGGATAAATCTTGCATCAGCGCATTGGCAAAAAACGAAGGTCATGCCGAATGAGCAAAATAAAATACAAATTCGCTTTAATGCCAAAACGCCACATAACCCTAGTTTTTGGAAAATTTATTTATCTAAGCCTTCGTTTAATGCCAGTACGGATGTTTTACGTTGGCAAGACCTTGAGTTGGTACAAGAACATGGCGATATCGATTTTATAAAATCACCTGATGGTAATCGTTATTATGATATGGAAGTTAGCATTCCTGAAAACCGTAGTGGTGATGCCCTATTATATAGCCGCTGGCAGCGTAATGACGTTGTTGGAGAAGGTTTTTATAATTGCAGTGATATAACCATTGTTAGAGATGGCGTTGATCCACAGCAGTGGCAATCAATAGGCTACTTTATTAAACAAGGACAAGTAGCGAATGTTGGTGACAGTGTTTGGTTAAGGTTATTTAGTGATGTAGGGCAAGAGCTGATCAATCAAACCCTTGAAGTTACAGCAAGTAATAGTGAAAGCTGGCAAACAGACTTCGCCACACTGCTAAATGAACAATATAACCAGCAGATAAAAGTAGGCATTAAAAATCAAGAGAACCACATTGTTTTTGATGAAAATAACCTGTTATCAAATAAAGTGTGGGTTACTGATGAAAACTATAGTTTTGCATTAACTATTGTTACGCAGTCGACCAATACGGCACCTGTTGTTGCTGAAATCGCTGATTTAACCCTTGATGAAAATAGCCAGACCTCAGTGCATGTTCATGCTTTTGATGATCAAAACGATCCACTAACCTTTATTTGGCACCTTAATGCCCCGTTAACATTAACGGGGGAGGGTGCAGATATAACTCTACACGCCGCAGATATCGACAGCGATCAATCATTGTCCGTTTCTGTTGATGTTTCTGATGGCAAGTTAACCACCAGTCGCTCATTTATGGTCACAATAAAAAACAGTGGCGATATTCCTGATTTTCCTGCATGGGATGCTAATACCGCCTATAAAGCGGGAGATAAAGTCAGTTATCAAAATAAAACCTATCAAGCTAAATGGTGGAATAAAAACCAACAGCCAAACATCAGCAATGCATGGCTAGAAGTTGCACCTGACAACGGTGACTTACCTCAATGGAATAATCAAACCGCTTATCCAGGTGGCAGTGAGGTTGTGCACAATGGCGATAAATACAAAGCTAAATGGTGGACACAAGGTGAAGAGCCCGGTGATGCCGATGTATGGCTAAAACAATAGGCAATAAAAAGTAAAGAATAAGCCGTAAATAATAAACAGAGAATAAAATTAACTTATAACAAAAATAGATCAATGAAGAAGAGAGATAACGATGAAAAGTAAATTAATAACCGCTTGTGCGGTCAGCGCTGTCATTGCCTCGTGGCAAGTATCGGCGACAGCATCAAAACCGAGTATTGATTGGGCACCGCAAGATTACTCTTTTGTACAAGTTAATCTTGATGGTCAAGGTTCATATAAAGATTTAGTCACTTCAAAAACAGCCGTTGATATTAGCATCAAGTGGAATGCTTGGAGCGGTACGGGTGGCGATAGCTATAAAGTATATTTTGATGATTTGATGGTTGACGAAGGTAGTTTATCAGCAGGTACTAAAAGCGGCGTGATTAGTTTTTCTTATAAAGACTCTGGTCGTCATAACTTAACCATCGCCCTTTGTGATACTGACGATTGTGTGCGTAGTGACGGTAAAGCGATTGTCATTGCGGATACTGATGGCGGGCATTTACAGCCATTAACTATGGATGTAAATCCAAATAACAAAACCTATCAACATCAACAAGATACTGTCGTTGGTGCTTATTTTGTTGAATGGGGGATTTATGGCCGTGACTTTGATGTATCAAATATCCCAGCACAAAACTTAACGCATTTATTATACGGTTTTATTCCAATTTGTGGCGAGAATGAATCGTTAAAACAAATTGAAAATGGTAACAGTTGGCGTGCCTTGCAAAAAGCTTGTGGTGGTTCGGCTGACTATGAAGTGGTTGTACATGATCCATGGGCTGCGTTTCAAAAAGCATTACCGGGGATTAGCTCTAGCGATCCTATCCGTGGTACTTATGCGCAAATAATGGCGCTGAAACAACGTTACCCAGATTTAAAAGTACTTCCGTCTGTTGGCGGCTGGACCTTATCAGACCCTTTTCATGGTTTTACCGATAAAGCTAATCGCGATACGTTTGTTGCTTCAATGAAGACTTTTTTACAAACATGGAAGTTTTACGATGGTGTTGATATTGATTGGGAATTTCCAGGTGGCAGTGGACCAAATCCTGATTTAGGTGACCCTATCAATGACGGCCCCGCATATATTGCTTTAATGCAAGAGCTACGCACTATGCTTGATGGACTTGAGGCTGATACCGGCCGTGAATATCAGTTAACCTCAGCAATTGGTGTTGGTTATGACAAAATTGAAGATGTTGATTACGCACAAGCGATTCAACATATGGACTATATCTTTGCGATGAGTTATGACTTTTTTGGCGGCTGGAACAATGTTACGGGTCATCAAACGGGACTTTATTGTGGTGAACATTTAACCACAGGTGAATGTGATGGTACCGGTTTAGACGATGCTGGTGAACCACGTAAAGGCCCTGCATATACTGCTAATAATGGCGTGCAACAATTACTTGCGCAAGGTGTTCCAGCAGGTCAAATAGTTGTTGGTACCGCCATGTATGGTCGTGGTTGGGAAGGTGTAATGCCTGAAAATACCGTCGGTGGTAACCCAATGACGACACAAGGCACAGGTAAATTAACCGGAACAACGGCTAATGGTGTTTGGGAACCAGGTATTCAAGATTATAAAGGGCTGAAAAAAGCGATGATTGGTGCAACGGGCGATGGCATCAATGGATTTGAAACTTTTTATGATGAAGAGGCTGAAGCGGCTTATGTTTGGAATAAATCATCTGGTAAATTAGTGACTTATGATAGCCCTCGCTCTGTTAATGCTAAAGGTCAATATGTTCGCAGTTTAGGTTTAGCAGGTTTATTTGCATGGGAAATTGATGCCGATAATGGTGATATTTTAAATGCGATGCATGATGGTCTTGCTGGTGGTACTCCCGTTAATCATAAACCTGTGGTACAGCTCACTTCAACATATACCGTTAATGCGGGTGATTCGCTAATTATTGCTGCAACAGCAACGGATAGTGATAACGATCCGCTATCGTATAGTTGGGCTGTAGACACCGTTTTATCTGCTACGGGTAGTAATACTGACACCGTAACGATTATCGCACCAAATGTTAGTCAAGATACTGAGTATGAATTAACCATCAGTGTTTCAGATACCAAAGCGACAGTAAACAAAACAACAATAGTTACTGTTTTAGCTGTTGGTATTCCGAATAACCCACCTGAAATTGAAGCATTAGCTGACATCAGCATTGATGAAAGCAAAAGCGCTGATATTAACGTCATTGCTACCGATGCAGACAATGATAGTTTGACTTATAGCTGGACAGTACCCGCTGGCTTAACGCTACAAGGCAGCGGCGCTAATGTAACACTGTTAGCGGGAGATGTTACTCAAGATACTGATATTACCGTAAGTGTTGCCGTATCGGATGGTAAAGCAACGGTAAGTGAAAGCTTTAAGGTAACCGTTAAAAATACGGGTGGTAGTGGCGATACGACTTGGAACGCCAATACCGTTTATAACGCCGGTGATAAAGTTAAATACGAAGGTATTGAGTATCGCGCTAAGTGGTGGACAAAGGGTAATCGTCCTGATGCAGGTGGTCCATGGGAAGAAGTGGTTACTGATGGTGGTCAAGTCGGTGATTGGAAAGCAGCCTCTATTTATAACGGAGGAGACCAAGTTATGCATGACAATGACAAATATCAAGCAAAATGGTGGACAAAAGGAGATGTCCCCGGAACGGCAGATGTTTGGAAAAAGTTATAACTTTTCATAAAAAGTCCAAAGAATGATTGGGAGATGAAGTTCTTTGGGCTGTTTTATTTTATGGAAGAGCAACAAGCTCGAACGAAAGTGTTAACCAGATGTTTTTATGGTAACTTTAAGGTTAATGTATTGTAAAAATGTGTTTTCGGTTGATGAGTAAAACAAATAATAATAATTACTATGTTAATGGAGAAAGGAAATGTCGAATTTAAAGAAAACGGCGCTTAGTGTTGCAATAGTGGGTTCATTCTTTACATTGCAAACACTCGCCGCAGAACGCATAGACGTAGAACAAGCAAATGCTTTGAGTGATAACAACTTAAATATTCAGCAAATATTATCAGGTGCGGGTGATAATAGTTATCAACAAATTATACCAGAACCTGTAAATACTGGCCGAACTCAGACACCTCGACGTAAAGATGGGTTTCGATACGTACAATTTTTTAACGGTGTTGAAGTTTATGGGGTGAGCTTAGTTGCTGGGCCTAGCGCTGATAATACCTATAATAATGTTTCTGGCATATATGTTAACGATATTGCTAGTGATCTAGACTCAGTTGAACCGAGTATTTCGGTTGAAGAGGCATTAGCTACAGCATTAGCGCAAGCACCAAAAACGCTAGTGCAAACAGATATTTATAATATAGAAAGTAAATTATATGTTTGGTTAGATGATAAAGATGTTGCTCATTTAGCTTGGTTTATTTCTTATGTGGATACCAGTGTTACACCAACAAGACCACATTTGTTTATTGATGCCCATACCGGTGAAGTCTTAGACCAATGGGAAGGAATGACCTTTGCTAATGGCACGGGCCCCGGTGGTAACGCTCGTACCGGTCGTTACCAATTTGGTCCTAATGGTTTATACCCAGCTTTTGAAGTGACGGGCAGTGGTAGTAATTGCCAGTTAGACAGCCCTAATGTTGTTACTTGGGATATGAAACATCAAAAAAGTGGCGGCAGTGTGCATACCTTTACTTGTTATGAAAATACCGCACGTGAAGTTAACCAAAGTTATTCAGCACTAAATGATGCTCATGCATTTGGTCAAGCGACCTTTGACATGTTTAAAGACTGGTATAACGCTGCACCGATCACGCAAAAATTAAAATTGCGAGTGCATTATGATCGTGATTATGAAAATGCCTTTTGGGATGGCCAACAAATGACTTTCGGTGATGGTAAAAACACTTTTCATCCTTTGGTAAGTGTTGGTGTTGTTGCTCATGAAGTCAGCCATGGTTTTACGCAACAAAACTCTAATCTACGTTATGAAAATCAATCGGGTGGCCTTAATGAGTCATTCTCTGATATTTCTGCCGCTGCGGTTAGTTATTATTTAACTAATACGTTTAGCTGGAAAGTCGGCGACAAAATTAAAAAGAACAGCGGTTTTATGCGAAGTATGGATAATCCGCCTGCCGATGGTCGCTCTATAGGTCATACGCGTGATTATCGTTCGGGTATGGATGTTCATCTTAGTTCGGGTGTTTTTAACAAGGCATTTTATTTATTATCAACCACGACAGGTTGGAATATACACCAAGCATTTGATGTGTATGTTGAAGCAAATAGAACGTACTGGAATGCTAATGAAACGTTTGATTCTGCCGGGCGTGGTGTCTACAAAGCGGCTAAAGCTTTAGGTTATTGTGTTGATGATGTTGTTGCGTCATTAGATCCCGTCGGTGTTACCAATAGTGGTAATAAAGATGGTTCAGGTTGTGGAGTCGTTGGTAATCGTGCACCCACAGCTAACTTTAGTTATCAGGCCAATGATCTTGATGTAACTTTTACTGATAGCTCAACAGATGATAAAGCAGTAACAAGTTATGCATGGAATTTTGGTGATAATTCAACATCAGCACAACAAAACCCAAGTCATAGTTATGCTGCTGATGGTAGTTATACTGTTTCATTAACGGTAAGTGACGTTGAAGGTGAAACCAATACTAAATCGACAAGTATTTCAGTTGAAAAAGGCGGAACAGGCACTGGTTGTGATGGTTTAACGCCATGGAGTATTTCAACAAGTTATGTCGCTGGTGACTTAGTAAGCCACAAAGGCTCTCGCTACGAAGGTACATGGTGGTCAACAGGTGCTGCTCCTGATGTTTTTAGTAATGTTTGGAAAAACAATGGTAAGTGTACAGGTGGTGGTGAAAACCAAGTACCTGTTGCTAACTTTAGCCATAGTGCTGATGAGTTAACGGTTACATTTAATGATACTTCAACAGATGATAAAGCGGTAGTTAGCCATAGCTGGAACTTTGGTGATGGCAGCAGCGCAACAACAGCAAATGCGGTACATACCTATGGTAGTGACGGAAGTTACGATGTGCAATTAACGGTTATGGACGCTGAAGGCGAAAGTAATACCAACACTAAAACAGTGAGTGTTGCTAAGGGCGGCACCGGAGCATGTACTGCACCAGCATGGAATGCTAACACTATTTATAATAATGGTGATAAAGCATCACAAGAGGGTAAAGAGTACAAAGCCAATTGGTGGTCAAAAGGTGAATCACCTAAAGACAACTCAGGCCAATGGCAAGTATGGAGCCTGATCGCTACTTGTCCATAAAAACAATGTTTTACTAATATTGATAATATTAGTTATCTAAGTGAAAGCCCCACCTGTTTCAGTGGGGCTTTTTTATGTTCTGTCGCAAACTCAAATTATGTAGTCTTAATTGAAGGCGTCGCTTTCCCTAAGATGCAATCATGCTGCAAGCGAATAAAATTGCTCCCATACCGTCATATCTTCTGAGCCAATCATCTGTCCTTGCTTTATCATCGAGCAAAGTTCAACACCTGCCAAGGTTGACTCCGCGCCGGCCCAAGACTTCCATCCTAAGCATTGATGCATTTTACCTTTCACTTTTCGATGACTCTGTTCAACAATATTGTTGAGGTATTTGACGGTTAGCACTTCAATCATACACAGCATATATCCTGACAACCAAAGGGGCACATTAAGGGTATCTAGCGCCGCAATATTTGCTCCGCTTTTATCAATGACGGCTTTACTGGGTAAGCCACTACTATCGAGTGCTTTATCAAAAAATGCCCTTGCAGCGAGCTCATCACGTGTTTCTCTCAAATAAAAATCAACAATAGCACCCTGTTTATCAACCGCTCGATAATAGTAAACCCATTTCCCTTTAATTTTGATGTAAGTCTCATCCATTCGCCACGAGTCTGTTACTTTACGTTTTCTTGATCTGAAATTGGCTTCAAGTTGTTGGCTCTATTTGATCACCCAACGATTTAAGGTGGAGTGGTCAAAATGAATATTTCGCTCAGCAAATATTTCTTCTATTTCACGATAACTGAGTTTATAAGCCAGATAATAACGAAGGGCCTGCATGATCATTGCTGACGGAAAATGTCGACCTGAGAAATCGATAGGCATAGATGTAAACATAAGAAGTGATTGTCGGATCTTAAACTATTACATCTATTTGCGACAGAACCCTTAGCTAATAACCAATGTTCAATAAAAAAACAGGTCACCGCTAATGACTTCTTAGGGCAAGATCATAGTCGGAAGTGCTGTCATTAGCTAACCAAGTGATAACGTCGACTATAATGCGCACAAAGAGATCTTTACCTCTAAACAAATAATTATTGATTAAATCATCTATTCAAAAGGTCACTAAATACCAAATACGGACTAAATTTATTAGCTTAAATTATTCAACGTTAGGTGCGCTAACGATACGTATGCGAACATAAATATTTGAAAGGTTATTCTCGATTTGTTTTCACAGCTGAATTTTTTTGATGTAGGTTAATCATATTGTTAACGGTAAGTTCGATATGTTCATCATTTTTTGAAAATACAAAATCATTGAAATCTATTTCATTCCAAATGGAATTTTCTATCGAGTGTAAGTAAAGGTCGATATTTTCTTGAGTGATCAGCTCAAATTGTTTTCTAAACGGCGGTAGAATAAAACGATTAAGCCCATTTTCGTAATCAATGATTTTAACCAGTGCATCAGCTACCATCACAAAGTGCCCCCCCACTGAAGCAGTAAGCTCACCAGTTTTTATTTTTCGTAACATTCGTGGAATCCAGTCAAAACCGCCGATTAGTATTGGGGTATTGGCCGTTTCCTGATGCTTTTTTAGAACCGATAACGCTAATTGATCGCCAGCACACCAATAGGCAGTTGTATGTGGATAACGTTTGTAGATATTACTAAAGAGTTTTTCAACTTGTGTAGCTCGCCAGTTTGATAAAAACACTTGATTAACATGTATTTTATTATGATATTTTTCAGCATTAAAATGATCTAATGACGATTGTCGATTTTTCGCTTGGTCATTGGTGTTGCCACCTATGCCAGTTATCGACATCTTTTTGTTTGGGTAGCGAACAAAATGGGCATCAATTAAAGCTTGTAATAATAACTCACCACCGGCTTTGTCGTCGTAATTTATTTGCCCCATCCAGTATTTATAGTTTTGTTGGGGTGTACCTAAAAATTGATAATCTTTGCCAGTAAAATCTTGCTCAAGTGTAATGAACTTTATTTTTTGTTGTTCTAGTATGTCGAACATTTTAGCAATATTCCCCAAAAAACCACGAAAAATTATATAATCTGGCTTTTTATCTCTAAAAACAATTTTTCTAATGGCTGAAACATGGGCAAAACGATCTGAATCACTGTGTATAATTTCAAGATTTATACCAAGGCTTTTTGCTACGGCTAGGTTTACATCATTAACAAGGTTATAAAAATAACTTTTATGAGTATCTGCTACAACAAAGGTGACATTGATATTTTCGGCACGTAATGTAAGTGCAAATACTGAGAGGAAAAGAAGAACGATAAGCCGCATTTAATAGAGGTCTTGTTAATGCTTATTATTTAATATTATATTTACATATTATAGAAATTACGTATACCATTTATTTATAGGAATTAAAGGGGTCGGTGACATTAACAAGTAATTATTATTAAAAATTAGAAGGGTAGACCTTTTTATTTTAGATAATTCTACAAACTCGATTTCGTTAATCTCGGCTAACTAAAGAGTGTGGTGACATAGAAGTGTATATAATTTAACAATTGACCGCTATTGAGCCAACTGCGGAAGTTATAGTAAATTGCAACTCACTTCCCCATTGCATAAAGTGATCATTAATAATTAGATGATGAACGACCGCTGTGGTGGCTACTAAGCTGTCTATCTATTAAGATAAATTCACGTCTAAATTTGGTCGGTTGAACTCACAGCACAAAGCGGTCATTAGAAATATTTCCTGAGATGATCACTTTGTGCGCATTGATCTTGCCCCAGAATAAAGGTCTGTTTTAGAGATGAAAGCGGTCATTTCACTAATGCGTTTTACGATTCTTCTGTGCGCAATATAGTCCTTTAAGTCTGAATAAACTTATAATTAGGATTTTCGGATAATCTGCCTATGACATAAGATATTGTGCACTAATTATTTTGACGATTCCTAGGACTCGCTAACTACTCCTGCGTAACTACTGCGATACTCTTAATGACCACCTGATAGAAAAACAACCGTAGAGTAAATCCACTATCGTTTATTACGTAAGTTATCCAAAGTGCCATTTTTTTCTAATTTATCAAATGCCTGTTGCAGTTTTTGATAGAAATCTACAGAAGTTTTTTTACTTAAACCATAATAAACAGGTGAATTATTAAGCACAAAAGGATGAAGAACTAATTGTTTGTATTCGGGATCATTACTAATTCGATGATCAATAGATGCTTTATTTTCAAAAAAACCTAAAATACGCCCACTGTTTGTTAATCCTAAGTTTTGCTTTAAAGTGGTACTGGTGTAAAATTTCCCCCTAAACTGCGCTTGTTGCAGCTTCAACGAAAAACCTTCGCCATAATAAGCGCCTAACTGTAAGCCAAAAGGTTTGCTGAGATCATCGGCTATAGCGGCAAGGTCATCGAGGCTTTTAATGTTGAAATTTATATTTTCTTTTCTTACAACTAAGGTCATTTCTTCATTTCTGACAGGGCCAATCCAGTGCAAAAACCTTGAGCGTTCTTGAGTGATAGATAACCCCATCATCATATCTAATTTCCCCTGCTCTAACAGCATTAATGCCCGCATCCAAGGTACGTTAAGATATTTAGGCTTATAGCCAGCCTCAATGATAACGGCTTTGACGGTTTCAATACCCGATCCTGTCCACTGACCTGAGGCATTTTTGAAGTAATGTGGAGGTGCATGAGTGACACGTAACGTAATTATTTCACTGCTATAACAAAACCCAGACATAATGAACATTGAACTAAGCAGAGCGCATCGATAAATTATTTTAGAGATACTCAACTAAATCCGCCATGATTTAAGTCATAAACCAATATAAACTATTACTATTGATTATAGTTTATTTAAATCGTTTTCTCAGAACATTACAAATGTGTACTACTGAAAAGTAAATAACAATCGTATCCAAAAAATATTGTTAAGAGTTACGACAAGTAAGTAGTAACATTAATTCACTTTTATGAAAACAAGGCCTTCATTTTCACCAAAAAAATATTGATTAAAATGTACAATAAATCAAATAATTCAGCGTTCTGAGATGGACTCCCACTGGCAACTGTGAGATATGAAGCAGACCTTAGCGAATGCGACTCTGAAACTTCCGCAATGCGCACCAAGAAGTCATTTGCTGCGACCTATTTTTCATTGGTCGTTGATTACTGGCTAATGATCACTATCACCACATTCCGGAAGTAAAACACCTTCAATTTTAAGCGGACGTTAAATAACTAGTTATTTAACGTCAATATAGGGCAACAAAACGGAAACTAGGAAAAATGTCACACTCGCCTATATTATCGACATTTAGGCCCTATCTGAATTAAGTGTTAGGCCTTGATTATAAAAGCTTAGCTTGAATAATATTCAGCTGCCATTGATTGGTATTTTGGTCTTTTGCTAGCTTCAATGCTTTTTTATAGTAACGCAGTGCCGCTGCTTTATCATTTGATTGCTCATAAGTAGCTGCAATTGCTTTCATATGTTCAATAGAACTGGAAAATTCAAACTCCACACTTTTTAATAGCAATAACGCACTTTTAGGTGAATCATAGTGCCCAGCGAAGCTAGCCTGCTTAGCAATCAATATCTGTTTAGATTCTGGAGACCGAGCAATGGCATTAGCAATAAACTCGGGCAAATCATCAACTTTCTTCTGGCGATAATGCTGGCGGATCATTATATGTACAACTGACGCTGGAATCGGCTGTTTTATACCAAGAGCTTTTTGAATGCTCTCATAATGTTTTAATATTGCTTCCGATTCATAACTCTCTAATGTTTTTTCTGGTAGATACCAGCCTTGAAATATAGTTTTTAAGCTATCACGTAGTGCGATTAGACTGACTGAATGATGATTCTCACTTGGATAATGTTTAAAGCTCCAATCAATATCTTTTCGTGGCTTAACATCAAGCTGATTGATAAATGCATATTGCCCCATACGAGTTTCGTCACCCAAGGCCAAATATAACGACACCTTTTGGTGTTTATTTTTACCTAATTTTTCTTGCGCCTTTTTTATTATTGCGCTATCAGAAACCCATACTGAAGGGCTAATAGCCACGTAATTATTAAATGAGTCTGGCACTTCTAACAGAGTATTCAAAACAAATAATCCACCTATAGAGTGACCTACTAGTGTTGAATGAGCTGCGACCCGGTAACGCTTTTTGATATATGGCTGTACTTCATTATTTATAAAAGCCAAGAATGCTTCAGCAGCGCCTTTATTCGCTTTTATTGGTGAAGTAGATTCATTCGGCGTCATATACTTTCGGTATGTTTCAGTACCTTTATCAGCAAGTCCAACGAGAATAACATCTGGGATCAACTGGCCTTTATTAGCCATTAAATCCAACAGGCCCGAAACGCCGTGAAAATTATAATCGCCGTCTAGCAAGTAAATAACAGGATAAGTGGCTATCAAATTGGCCTGGTAATTTTCAGGAAGCAATATTTGCAGCTCTCTTTTTTCGCCTAATTCAGCAGAATTAATTGTGACCCGAACGCCTGTATCAAATACATTGGCAAAACTTATCATTGGGATAAAAAGAATAAATGTTGTAATTATTTTTATATAGTTCGTCATCTCATAATTTCCGTCATCGTGAGTGCTTTATAAGGGAGGAAATCAGCCTATTAGTATGGATTTTACAACTATGCAGAAAAGATTTCGGTTTGATTTATAATTTTTTTAACGGCTATAGCTCAGCTTCTAGCTGACATTAAGCTTTTCAATTGATTACGTCAACAATACGCACCAAGAAACCCTTAACAAAAAAGTTGCTTCAATTGGAGTTCACCAATTTTTTTGAAATGAGATATTAAGGACAGAAACCACCACCAAGAAGACGTTAGCATTTTAGAATTTATACTGAAAAATTTTGTATGTTTTGATCTAGAGCGGACATGGTTGAGCGGTCATACTAGGCTAGCAGCATCCTGCTAGCGGAAGTTCCCCATAGTTAAAAACATGAGTTTTTTGATGATTACTTTTGTCAATGAGTCGTTCAGCCTGAATGTGAACTAAGCCACCACAGCGGTCATTGGTGGTAACACACAATCAAATGCGAGGATAGTCTAAAAGCGGCCGCTGGGGTAATATTACAGAGCGGTTTTAGGGCGCTTGTATTGGTCATGGCGGGTTTTTATCATAGATATCGAAACCTGTGAGCAATGCGGTAGTATGGTAAAGGTTATAGCTAGCATCGAAAACACATTGGTGATCCAAAAAAGATACTCAGTCACCTGAATACAAAAAATGATGATATTGTGAAATTTTCGCGCCCACAAAGTAGATCACAGCCTCAGATAAGTCTGTTTGAATAAACATAAGTTCACCGCTCCTACGCATCCGAGTGTTCTCGGCACTGGTGCTGCCAAACATTAGTATCTACTACGTGAGGATTTTCATTAGTTAATGTTAAATATATTACAGAAACATTCTAAAACTATTGAAATCAAAGATAATAAACCCAATAATGGAGTGATATCAGTAAAACATTAAAGGAGTCTAAATTGCAGCATATTATTTTAAAATTTGTTTTGTTCATTAGCTCTGTTTTATCTGTTAATGCTACTTTATCATTACCTTTATCATCGATTATTAATAGTGATACTCAACAAGTTGAGTATGTTGAATATAAGCAAGCAACTCTTTCTCTTAAACTAAAGAAAACACCCAATCAAATATTGCTCCATAAAAGAAGTACTTCTAAGGCATGTAAGTCGTATTTATGTAAAAACCGCTTTTTGGATTCATTTAATTTATATGAAGATTCATTGTCACTCATTGTGACACTCAACACTCAACAACAATACAAAAAACAAAAAACGATACTTCTCAACATTCCTACTAGGCAACTACACCAACCACATCATCAAACTTTCTACCAAGCTGAAAGCAAAAGCTCTACGTATAAAAACTTCTGTTAATAAGAATAGTACTTAGTGTCTGTTGTACCCTAAATCGCAACAGACCCTAGTCATCTTCATGATTAAGTTAGTTTTATAACGTAAAGTTAGGTGTTTGTATGGATGGTTTTTTAACATATAATTTTTATTTGGCGTTAGCGCCATGGATTGTTTTTGCCGGTTGCTCTTTTTTTGCAGTCATATTAATGAAGTTCGCTAAGAAGCGTCGTGGTATTGCCATTGCTTTTGCTGTTTTTGTTCAAATGTTTTCTCCGGATCCATTGGTTGAAAAAACAATTGCTATGGTTGTAACTGAAAAGCGGGCGATTAAAAAACAGCAAGCAGAAGATGGTGGGAAGAACAAAAATAAAGCATTGATAATAGAGCCTGACAGCTCTGACATTCAATAAAATCAAAATGCCAGACGATAAAAAGTCTGGCACACTTAGTTGCGTTTAGCTGTAAACGTCGATGTTTTGTTCGAGCTACGATACCAGCTAATGGCTGAAAAACACATTAGCTAACAGTCAGCTGATAGTGGACGTTCCCAGAAGATATAGGTATGTGTCTCTTGATGATAACTTTTTGCCAATATCCCATTAAGTCTGAACGAGAACAAGGCCACCATTGCCGTCGTTCGAGAGTTAAAAGTTGGGGCTACTTTCGATTTCAAATAAAAGGGGTCAGAGTCAATTTAGGTGAGTTACGCATTAAACCAGTTGTTGACTGCCCTCAAATTGAGGCTTTTGAGACGGACAACATAATCACGCTTATGTCTCCTTTGGCCGAATGAAGACATTAGTGATGCACTTTTAAGGCACAAAGCTAAAGACCGCAGATTGATCTTGCCCCGATAATAAAATCAGCTCCTCGGCAAAGTGGACATTAGCCTTTTTGAAAATCCAAGTGGAATAGGGTATTACTTTTATGGCATAACGCCCTCATCGCGACATAGAAATAAGAAAGTTATAACAGTTTGTATTCGGAAAGTTGACCTCGTTATTCGGGGGGGACTCTTAAATACAATAATGCGTTCTGAAAACCCTTAACGATAACCGACTTTTCATTGTTCATAGATTACTAACCAAAGGTCACTTCTACAACCAAACAGATATACAATCAACATGAAGTAGGCCGTTTCTGTTCAGTAGTATGATATTATTCTTTGTGGATTGTAACTCCACCTCCTTGTCGGAATACGCTGGGTGTTTGGCCGACATAGCGCTTGAAGACGGTGGAAAAATATTGCGAAGAATTGAAATTTAATTCCAGTGCAATAACCGTAATACTCAGCGTATCATTAGCGAGTAATTTTTTCGCCCATTCAATTTTTTGCCTAAGTATGTAATCTGCTGGAGGGTAGCCTGTCTCCTGTTTAAAACGAGATTTATAACGGCTTACCGAAAGCCCTGCCTGCGTAGCGAGTTGTTTCATTGCTAAACTTTCATCGGTTAAATGCTCGGCAATGAATTCTAGATTTCGGTTTATCTCGGGTGATAAACAATCATCAGCTCCTCCCCCAGAAATAGCCTCAAAAATTATTAACAGTGCTTGTGATAATGCATTCTTAACTTTAACCCGCATAAAGGCATCGGTGTCTGAGTTCTCCAGTGCAGTGATGGCTCTGTCGAATTCGATTTGCAGTCGCTGCGGGGCTTTAAACTGTCGCCGAGAAGATTGATTCAACTGGTCGATAATTAACTTTTGCTCAACGTCGGTGAAATTTAGCCAACCAATAGGCTTGTGCGTTGTCAGTACGAACCAATAGAGAATACCCTTTTGCTCTGGCGTTTGCGCCGAGCTGTGAACTTCA
>JABSOX010000057.1 GCA_013215655.1 Colwellia sp. | reverse complement strand
TTTTTAAAGCCAACGGGGCATGAAAGAGCTGATGCTAGTTCGCGGTGAACTTGGCTTTCTGTTGTACGTGCGCCAATGGCACCCCAACTGATCAAATCGGAAATATATTGCCCTGTCACCATATCTAAAAATTCAGTGCCTGCAGGTAAACCCAATTCATTGATATCCATCAATAACTGACGGGCGAGGTTTAATCCTTTGGCAACATGAAATGATTTATCTAAGTCAGGATCACTAATTAGACCTTTCCAACCAACGGTAGTACGTGGCTTTTCAAAATAAACACGCATCACAATAAGCAATTCACCTTTATGTTTCTTATGAAGTACTTTTAGTTGTTTTGCGTAATCAATGGCCGCTTCTGGATCGTGTATTGAACAGGGGCCGATGATAACTAATAACCGGTCATCGTCACCATTAATAATGGCTTCAATCTCTTGGCGGCTTGAAAGTATAAATTCGCCTGTCTTTGTGCTTAGTGGTATTTGTGTCGCCAATTGGGCAGGAGATACCAGATTTTCGATCAGTGTTGTGCGAAGTTCATCTGTTTTAATAGTCATTTACGGTTCTATTTTTTCTGTTTGCTAATGATCTTAGCAATACAATAATTTTATCGCGCTAACATAGCGAATTAATAGGCTTAAGGGAACCGCTTTGTTACGAATAGTTGATCTAATTCTTTAAATATTGGAAAGATAGTTACCCAATGATATTTTACCATAAGGTAATACTAAGAAAATAGTGAGATATTTAGTATTTATGTCGTTGCAATCCTGTTTCAGACAATATTTTTGCACTAATTTCTTCTACTGAAAATTTAGTGGTATTGATAAAGGGTATATTTTCTTTTTTATAGAGTTTCTCCACTTCTCTTAGCTCCATACGACACTGTCTTGCTGACGCATATTTACTATTTGACATGCGACCGGTACGAATATCAATTAAGCGTTGTGCATCAATAGTCAGGCCAAACAACTTCTTTTTATGAGCTTTTAAAAAATCAGGGATTTTAAGCTCGTCCATGTCTTCATCGGTAAAGGGGTAGTTTGCCGCTTTAATGCCATATTGCAATGCTAAATACAAAGAAGAAGGGGTTTTTCCTGAACGTGATACACCCACTAAAATAACGTCTGCTTGTTCGTAATTACTAATGTTAGAACCATCATCATTGGCTAAGGAATAATTAACAGCTTCAATACGATTATCGTAGCTGTTTTCGTGAATACTGTGGGTACGGTGCGCTTTAGGTTTAGCACTGATCCCTAATTGTTTTTCTAATGGAGCAACAAAGTGTTCTAAAAAGTTATAAATAACGCCATCACAACCATCGATAATTTCACGAATTTCAGGGTTAACGAAAGTATGAAAAACTAGCGGAGTTTCGCCTGTTCGTTTGCAGGTTTTGTTTATTTTCTCTCTAGCAGCGAGTGCTTTTTCCTTCGTTTCAACAAATGAAATGGTAAAGTGCTCAAACTCCATCGGAAATAAAGAAAGTAGGGCATGACCAAAAACTTCGGAAGTAATTGCCGTTCCGTCAGAAACGTAAAAAGCTGCGCGCATATCATGGTTCTCTTTTAGTTATTTATTTGTCGTTTTGTTGTTTAAAATGAAAACTTTCAAATAACATTTCAGTTTAATTATTTGGCAGTGTAAAATGTCTTCAACTATAAATATATAACAAACCTTACTTTTTTTGGAGAAGTTGTTGTGCAAGATAATGTACTTTGGTATGAAGTTTTAGGAATGGGTGACGTTGATCGTGTTGGTGGCAAAAATGCCTCATTAGGCGAAATGATCTCTAACTTGTCGAATCTTGGTGTACAAGTCCCCGGAGGTTTTGCAACAACATCCTTTGCGTTTAATGAATTTTTGGAGCAAAGCGGCCTTAATGACAAAATTTATCAATTACTCGATTCGTTAGATGTCAGTGATATTTCAGCATTAAATGAATGCGGTAAAAAAATTAGACAGTGGATTATCGAAACGCCATTTTTACCTGAAATGCAAAGAGACATTGAACAAGCTTATGGAAAGCTTGCCGATGGTTTTGCTGATGATGCTTCCTTTGCCGTACGTTCATCTGCTACCGCGGAAGATATGCCCGATGCTTCTTTTGCAGGACAACAGGAAACTTTTCTTAATGTTCGTGGTTTAGCCGCAGTGATGGTTGCGATTAAACATGTATTTGCGTCACTATTTAACGACCGTGCCATTTCTTATCGTGTTCATCAAGGATATGATCATCGTGGTGTCGCTCTTTCTGCTGGTATTCAACGTATGGTACGTAGTGATATTGCATCGAGTGGTGTTATGTTTTCTATTGATACTGAATCAGGTTTTGCTGATGTTGTTTTTATCACATCAAGTTTTGGTTTAGGTGAAATGGTTGTACAAGGGGCTGTTAACCCTGATGAATTCTATGTCCATAAACCAACTTTAGCTAGTGGCAAGCCAGCGGTTGTACGTCGTAATATTGGTAGTAAAGCAATAAAGATGATTTATTCATCTGCTCAAGAACATGGTAAGCAAGTAGAGATTGTTGATATTGATGAGCAGGACAGTAATCGTTTTTCGTTAACTGATGACGAAGTACAAGAGCTTGCTAAGCAAGCTGTCATCATTGAAAAACATTATCAAAGGCCGATGGATATTGAATGGGCAAAAGATGGTTTAGACGGTAAATTATATATAGTGCAAGCGCGACCTGAAACAGTAAAAAGTCGTGAAAACGCCAATGTTATGGAGCAATTTCAACTACAAACAACGGCAAATGTAGTTTGTACTGGTCGTTCAATTGGCCATAAAATTGGTAGCGGTGAAGCTAAAGTTTTATCATCCATTGCTGAAATGGATAAAATTCAACCTGGTGATGTACTTGTTACAGATATGACGGATCCTGATTGGGAACCTATCATGAAACGTGCCTCAGCCATTGTTACTAATCGAGGTGGACGAACTTGTCATGCGGCAATAATTGCTCGTGAAATGGGTATACCGGCGGTTGTTGGTTGTGGTGATGCCACTAAAAAAATTGCTAACGGTGATCCCATAACTGTATCCTGTGCAGAAGGAGATACGGGTTTTATATATAAAGGAAAACTTGATTATACGGTAACGACATCAGAAATAGATTCAATGCCTGATCTTCCGCTTAAAATCATGATGAATGTTGGTAATCCTGACAGAGCCTTTACTTTTGCTCGTTTACCTCATGCGGGCATTGGTTTAGCACGGTTAGAATTTATTATTAATAAAATGATCGGCATTCACCCCAAGGCATTATTAAACTTTGATCAACAATCCGCTGAACTTCAAGCCGAAATTAATGACATTATTGCAGGATATGACAATCCAGTTGAGTTCTATATTGCTAAGTTAACCGAAGGTATTTCTACCTTAGCGGCGGCATTCTCACCTGAAAAAGTTATTGTGAGGATGTCTGATTTTAAATCAAACGAGTATGCAAATCTTGTTGGCGGCGAAGAGTTTGAACCACATGAAGAAAACCCGATGATCGGCTATCGCGGTGCTGCTCGTTATATTTCGGAAGATTTTAGGGACTGCTTTGCCCTTGAGTGTGAGGCAATTAAACGTGTGCGTAATGATATGGGCATGACCCATGTTGAAGTGATGATCCCCTTTGTACGTACGTTAGAAGAAGCGTCGGCAGTAATCGATATTTTAGCTGAACATGGATTAAAACGTGGTGAAAATGGTCTACGTATTATTATGATGTGTGAGCTACCTTCAAATGCATTACTTGCTGATCAATTTTTAGATTATTTTGATGGTTTCTCTATCGGCTCAAATGATTTAACGCAATTAACGCTCGGCCTTGATCGAGACTCAGGTTTAATTGCTCATTTATTTGATGAGCGCGACCCAGCGATAAAACTCTTGCTGTCGATGGCGATAAAAGCCTGTAAAGCGCGTGGGAAATATGTAGGAATTTGTGGTCAAGGTCCTTCTGATCATGCTGATTTTGCTGCTTGGTTAGTTGCACAGGGCATTGATAGTGTTTCTTTAAATCCAGATACCGTATTGCCAACGTGGTTGTACCTAGCGGAGCATTTAGAAAAAAGCTAAATAAACTTAATTTCACTATCTAAATTTTAAGCCGCTACATTAGCAGTGTAGCGGCTTTCAATTTTTACAGGTATACCAGAACAGGTTAATTACGTTTTAATTAACCTGTTCTATGTTTTAAGGTTATATAACATAAAAGAATAAAGCGTCTTTAATGCTAGATTCACTAGTCCTAGCCATTCAGGTATACTCATCTTATTGAATAGCAGAGATAATCATATACTGCTTCTACGATAATCTACTCGAGATTTTACATGACCGGCAATTCTGAACAACTTTCCTTAATTCAAGATTTAAAAATAATAGTGGGTACTAAATACCTACTCACGGATACGACAAAAAAAGAAGCTTATACGAAAGGTTTTCGATTCGGTTCAGGTGAAGCCATTGCTGTTGCAAAACCAGAATCCTTAGTAGAAATTTGGCAACTGCTTAAAACGTGTGTTAATGCTGATGTTGCAGTCATCATGCAAGCTGCAAATACAGGGTTAACAGGCGGTTCAACTCCTAATGGCAACGACTACGATCGTGATATTGTCATTATTAATACCATGCGTATTAAAGGTATTCATTTAATTGATAATGCGAAACAAATTGTTGGTTTAGCGGGGAGTACTTTATTCGGCTTAGAAGATGTTTTAAAGCCGTATGGTCGTGAACCTCATTCTGTTATAGGCTCTTCTTGTATTGGTGCTTCTATTGTTGGCGGTATTTGTAATAATTCAGGTGGCGCGTTGGTACAAAGGGGACCTGCCTATACTGAACTTTCAATTTATGCACAAATTGATAAACAAGGAAATTTATCACTGGTTAATAATTTGGGTATTGAATTAGGCAAGACTCCAGAAGAAATACTAACGAACTTACAACAAAAAAACTTTTCTGAACAAGATGTCGCTTTCCCATCAAAACGAGCATCCGACAATGAATATCATGTACGTGTTAGAGATATTGATGAAGATACACCATCACGTTTTAATAATGACGGTCGTCGTTTATACGAGTCTTCTGGGTGTGCAGGAAAGTTAGCTGTATTCGCTGTGAGAATGGATACTTTTCCAATTCCTGAGAAACAACAAGTTTTTTATGTCGGTACCAATGATCCCGCGGTCTTGGCAAAAATACGTAGAGATATACTATCAAACTTTAAGTCATTACCGGTATCCGGCGAATATCTACATCGTGATTGTTATGATGCATCTAAGAAATATGGTAAAGATTCTTTTCTAGTGATTGATAAGTTGGGGGCAAAATATATGCCCAAAATGTTTGCGATCAAACGTTCGTTAGATCGAATAGCTGACAAGATGAAGTTTTTACCAAGCAAGTTTTCAGATCGAATGATGCAATATCTAAGTTATTTGTGGCCGAATCATTTACCTAAGCGCATGGACGAATACCGAGATAAATATATACATCACTGGATCATTGAAATGAGCAATGAAGGGGTGGATGAAGCTAAAACGTATTTTGATAATTTTTTTGCCTCAAATGAAGGGAGTTACTTTGAGTGCACAGAGGAGGAGGGTAATAAAGCTATATTGCATCGATTTGTTGCTGGCGGAGCAATTGGCCGTAATCAGCTAATGAATAGCAAAGAGCTTGGCTCCATCATGACCATAGATGTAGCTTTTCCGAGAAATGAAAAAGATTGGTTCGAAACCCTACCTCCTGAACTTGATGAGTTAATTGCAGTAAAACTTTATTATGGTCATTTGTTTTGTCACGTTATGCATCAAAACTATATTCTCAAAAAAGGCGTTGATGCAAAAATGGTTAAGGATAAAATATTAGCTACATTTGATGCTCGAGGTGCTGAATACCCTGCAGAGCATAACGTTGGACATGAGTATTTTGCTAAAGCTGATTTGAAAGCTTTTTATAAAGAGCTTGATCCAACCAATAGCTTTAATCCCGGTATTGGGAAAACGTCTAAATGCAAGCATTGGCATTAAGTTAGCAGTAGACGTTTAGCGTTTTAATCGAGAGTAGGCTCTACTGAAGGGCTTTCATATTGAAGACAAGTAAACTGTTTAGGTGATAATAAAGCCAGTCAATAGACTGGCTTTATTATTTGTAGAATGACCGTAGTGAAGAGCTATTTTCTACCACTAGCAATAATTTCACGTGCCATTTCGTCAGCAACTGCACCCGTTGGACGACTTTCAGCTTGTGCCTTTTCAAAAACACGCATTAACGTGCCATAAATGTTTTCAACTAACGCAGTTGCTTCATCAGCATTATAGGGCCCAGGGTAAATTTCTAAGGCTACATTGATAATACCGCCGGCATTTATTACATAATCTGGTGCATATAAAATACCTTTTTCAAGTAAGGCTTGGTCGTGACGGTTTTCTGATAATTGATTGTTTGCACAACCTGCAATGATCACAGCTTTGAGTTGATTTATGCTGTTATCATCAATGGATGCACCTAAAGCACAAGGTGAAAACACATCGACATCTTGGCTATAAATTTCATCTAAACCAACAATTGTGGCATTTAACTCAGTTGCTGCTCTGTCCAAAGTTGCTTGATTAATGTCAGTAACAAACAATTCAGCACCCGCTTGGTGAAGTTTTTCACATAGTGAATAACCAACGCTACCTAAACCTTGTACAGCAACTTTTATTCCTGCTAATCCATCTGTACCTAATTTAAATTTTACAGCGGCTTTAATGCCTAAGAATGTGCCTAAAGCGGTGAAAGGGCCAGGATTGCCACTTTTTCCTTCTAGTCCTGAAACAAAGTCTGTTGCTTGATTAACAACTGCCATATCACCGGTAGTGATGTTGACATCTTCAGCAGTGTAATAACGACCATTGAGGTTGTTCACGGCTGTACCAAAGGCCTTGAATAAGTCATCTGACTTTAATGCTTTAGGGTCACCAATAATAACGCCTTTACCACCGCCTAGTTTTAGACCCGCCATCGCATTTTTATAAGTCATGCCTTTAGATAGGCGTAAAACATCTTTTAATGCTTCGTCGTCATTTGCATAATTCCAAAAGCGACAACCACCAGCTGCAGGACCTAAAGCCGTACTATGAACAGCAATAATAGCTTTTAAACCAGAAGCGTCATCACTGCAATAAACAACTTGCTCATGATCATCAAAATCTACCAAATTAAAAAGGGCCAATGTAATTTCTCCGTGAAGATGTAATATCAATAATATTTAGTGAGTGCGTAACGACGTTATTAATGCCTAAAACTGGCTAAGTCATTATCCGTATATTTTTATGGAACTATTGATGTAATGTTTCGGTGCGCACAATATCACTAAGTGAATGTTAGCGCTACTTTAGTCTTTGAATTTAATTTCGGTTTAAACGTTATTTAAGTGTTAGTAAATAAACACATACTTACATATTTATCTTACACCATGTTTTAAAGGGCTTGAAGTCAATAACTCTCTTTAGAATGGAGACGGATTCTTGCACTTTTTCCGGTAATAGGTATAGTCATGCCACAGTAATTTTCGTTAAAACAAGAAGAATAAAAATAACATGGCAGAACAACAAGCAATAAATGAACAACAAGTAATGACCGAGCAAGAACAGCAAGAGTGGGTTCGTAATAGCTATCAAACGGCCACTAAATATTTAGCCGATAAAGGCATGGTTACTGAATCAGTTGCAGAATCTGAAAGTCGTTATTTAGTACCAGCATTAGCGGTATGGAAATTAAATTTATTAGATAAAAGCAGTGTTTGGGTCATTTGTGGCGATTTGCCTACGGATCATGCAAGTACAAATATTGCTAAAAATGCTCGTGATGCTATTCGTCATTTTTCTTTTAAATGGCAAATGCAAGCAGAAAACATAAATAAGAGCGGTAATGCCGAGCAAGTAGAGTTTGCTAACTTACTTATTGCCCGCGCGGAAGGTTTATATGGTTTATTTGATAAAGAAGAGTTATGGGCAAACAGTTAAGGCTTAAGTTAAAAATAGGTATTAACCTAATATAAAAAACTAATGTATTAAATAGTACTTTGCCATATTGAATTTTTTAATAGGGCAGACCATGCGCTGGCGTGGGATGCCTGCTTCCATAAAAACTAAACCATTTACACTAAAATTTTGCTGCTTAAAATAGTTAACAGATTCTAGTGGACTATTGATAAAAACCTCATCAAGTTTTAAATCATTAGCAATCGATATTAACCCTTTTAATACCACTTTATCGATACAATTCTTTCGGTATTTCATCATTACGGCAATACGGCTAATTTCGCCACTTGCTAAAATTCTACCGGTAGCGACAGGTTCTTGGGTTGAATCATCACAAACCAACATATGAAAAGCATTTTTATCTTTACGATCAAATTCAATTTTTTTAGGAATTCGCCACTCACAAATAAAAACTCTTTCTCTGACTGTTTTTAATAGTGGGGCAGCCAAATCCCACTCTACACGACTAATACTAAACGACATAACAACGGGTTCTACTTACGAATGACACTTATTTAAACACTAGTTAAAATTTGTGTTTTTTTCAAACATTAATAGGGAACTTTTTATGTTTTGTATAGTCTCAGGACGTTATAAAAATTAAGGCTGATAAATTAAAAGAATATATTCTTTTAAAAAGAACAACTAACCATTTTCAGTGAATGTTCATTGTCATTTATTATTTTTATTTTTTTAATTTAAAATTATGTTTATTTGCTTATAAATTTATCTGTTGGATGTTGGTACAACATGGATGAAGTTAGTCTCGACGTTTATGTGAAAAATAAACTGAGAAATTACGTTGAAGTATTGTCGAGGTAAACCTTTGACCTACATATCGATCTACATATCGATGTGCATGGATGAACTAATGCCGTGAAAACAGGAAGACTAATAGCGGTCATGGCACCACGAAATTGATTACAGGGTGAGTACTGAGTTTTGTCTGGAACTAAATAATTGACCGTTCGTCCTGAGCATCGTGACTCATTTACATTCATGTAATCATGACATTGCTTACACGGACGTAAGTACTTAGTTTTTGTGTGGGACTAAAAAACTGATCGTTCATCCTGAACATAAAAAGAAGACCGAAGTCTTCTTTTTACAATTAATTTTTACTGTGTGTTACTGCTTATGTTTAATCAAGTTCATTGATAAATTCAACAGCACGGCCAATATACTTGGCCGGTGTTAATTCACATAACTCAGCTTTTACGGCATCAGGCAATTCTAAAGTCATGATAAAGTCACGCATAGACTCACCATTAACACGCTTGCCACGGGTTAATTCTTTTAATTTTTCATATGGCTTTTCAATGCCAAAGCGACGCATAACGGTTTGAATTGGCTCTGCCAAAACTTCCCAGTTAGTGTCTAGCTCTTTAGCCAGATTTGCTTCGTTAACTTGAAGTTTACTAATGCCCTTGATAGTTGCTTGGTAAGCAATTAGTGCATGAGCAAAACCTACACCTAAATTACGTAATACCGTTGAATCTGTTAAATCACGTTGCCAGCGAGAAATAGGTAGTTTTTGTGCAAGATGAGTAAACAATGCGTTAGCAATACCTAAGTTACCTTCTGAGTTTTCAAAGTCGATAGGGTTAACTTTATGTGGCATGGTTGATGAGCCTATTTCACCTGCTATCGTTTTTTGCTTAAAATGACCTATGGCAATGTAACCCCAAATATCACGATCAAAATCGATTAATATGGTATTAAAACGAGCAATGGCATCAAATAACTCGGCTATGTAATCATGTGGTTCAATTTGCGTAGTATAAGCATTGAAAGTTAGACCAATTGAGTTAACAAACTCATTGGCAAATTGATGCCAATCTACATTGGGGTAAGCAGATAAGTGCGCGTTATAGTTACCAACAGCACCATTAATTTTTCCAAAGAACTCAATGGCAGCAATTTGTTGACGTTGACGTTTTAAACGAATGTAAACGTTAGCCATTTCTTTACCTAAGGTGCTAGGTGAAGCTGGTTGTCCATGAGTACGACACATCATTGGGATTGTTTTATACTCAATTGCTAATGCTTTAATCTCCGCTAAAATTTCATCAATAGCAGGTAATAATACTTGCTCACGACAGTCTTTAAGCATTAAACCATGAGAAAGATTATTAATATCTTCTGATGTACAGGCAAAGTGAATGAACTCAGTTATTGCATGTAATTCTGCATTATCAGCAATTTTTTCTTTTAAGAAGTATTCAACCGCTTTAACATCATGATTAGTGGTTGCTTCAATTTTTTTAATACGTAAGGCATCTTCTTCAGAAAACTCACTAACAATAGCGTCAAGCACTGCATTTGCTGTTGCACTAAATGCTGGAACTTCTGCAATTTCAGCTGCTCCGGCTAGCTTTTGCAACCAACGTATTTCAACGGTTACACGATATTTGATTAAGCCAAATTCACTGAAAATAGGACGTAGTGATTTAACTTTACTACCATAACGACCATCAACTGGTGATATGGCACTAAGTGCTGAAAGTTCCATAGTGTTTTCCTAAATAAATGTTAAATTTAAATTATTAATAAATTGATTAATGTATGCCATTAAGATATTCGTTTAAGAAGATCTTGTGCACATGCAACTATTTTTGCACGTGCAAATAATATATTTCTTCGTTTACCACCAACTTGGCGCCACAATACGGCTGAGCGTATCCCTGCAAGTAATAACGCTCTTATTTTTTGTTGGTTGAGTGGTTGCTTTAAAATTTTTGGTTCGCCTGCGACTTGAATTGGAGTACCTAATGGGCTGATCAAGTCGCTGTATATGCTAGCAATACTTGCAATGAGTGTTTCACTACCAATGTCATAATGTGCGAGTTGACGCTGGGTTTGTTCAATACGTTCGCCCAGTAACGACATTTGTTTATTACGCTTACTCAGGCGACGTTCCAACCCTAATAAACTCACTACATAACGTGTTAGTTCAGGGTCTTTATTTTTTGATTGATTGCCCAAATGATTAACTAAGGTTTCAAGACCTATTTTGAGATTCTCTACCTGACCACCATAAACTTCCATGGTATCTTCAGGTGAAGTGATCATCACACTATTAAGTAATAGCGCTAAATCTTGTTCATCAATTTGACCTGTACGAGATAATTTTTGTACCCAATACGCTGTTTGACATATTGCGGCTAACGTTATTGTTTGTTCTTTCATATCTACCATATTATTTTAGGCAACTCTTTTTAAAATTATTATATTCAACGTAATTGTTATTCAAATAAATTACCGAATAAGAGAATGAATAATGCCGCCGCCAAGGCAAACATCATTTTGATAAAAAACTACGGATTGACCGGGAGTCACTGAACTTTGTGCTTCGTCGAACATGATTAAATACTCACCATCGGTCATAGGCGATAAGTGACACACGACGTCTTCTTGTCGATAGCGTGTTTTCACTGTACAAGTCAATGGTTGGCTTAGTTCATTACGATCAACTAAATGTAATTGGTTAGCAATTAGACCTTTTGAAAATAGGCGTGGATGATTATGACCTTGACCAACGATTAATACATTACGTAGTAAATCTTTTTCAACGACATACCAAGGCTCTTCTCCTGCATTGGCTAAGCCGCCAATATGTAAACCTTTACGTTGTCCTAAAGTGTGGTACATCAAACCATCATGTTTACCAATGGCTTCACCTTCTGCAGACTCAATAATACCGGGTTGAGCGGGTAAGTATTGTCCGAGAAAGTCTTTAAATTTTCGTTCACCAATAAAACAAATACCGGTGCTGTCTTTTTTATTATGAGTAATTAAGTCAGCTTTTTCAGCAATAACACGTACTTCTGGTTTTTCAATATGACCAACAGGAAATAAGGTTCTACCTACTTGCTCGTGACTTAAGGTATAAAGAAAGTAACTTTGATCTTTATTACTATCTAAGCCGCGCAACATTTTCCACTTGCCATTGCCATTTTTATCGATAACAAATTCGCGTTGAACATAATGGCCGGTGGCAATATAGTCAGCAGCTAAGTCTTCACAAGCAAATTCTAAAAAGGCTTTAAATTTAATTTCTTTATTGCACATGATATCAGGGTTAGGGGTACGGCCTGCTTTATATTCAGCAAGGAAATACTCAAAAACATTATCCCAATATTCAGTGGCAAAATTAATGGTGTGTAATTTGATACCTAATTTTTCACAGACTAGCTGAGCATCTTTTAAATCATCCGCTGCAGCACAATATTCATCTGTATCGTCTTCTTCCCAGTTCTTCATGAACAAGCCTTCAACTTGATAACCTTGTTGTTGAAGTAAATAAGCAGAAACAGAAGAGTCAACACCGCCAGACATACCCACTATAACTTTGGTTTGCTCAGGGGCTTTAGTCTGGGCCTTATTTTCCATGGAGTAGCTTTCTATAAAGCTGCTTTCCATAGAGGAGTTTTCTACAGGAAAAGTTTCTACAGAAGGATCAGATTCAGTTGTCATTTACATTAATTTAGATGATAAAAAAGGCGCGAAATTATAGCATGTGATTTCATCTGGAAATAGACTAAAGATTACTTTTTAACATCAATAACGGTATTTTGTTGCCGTTTTTACCACCAGCTAAATAATCTTCAATACATTCTAGTACCATAGAGCTACGTAACTGCAGTGCTTTTTCTTTTATTTGATCAAGTGTAAACCAGTGTGTTGCTATTATTTCATTATCTAAGGGGGTTGCTTGTAACTGATGTGAAAGCTCAATAACAAAACAAAATCGTAAAAAATACAAATTGAGTTCAGGACGATGAAAATAATAAATACCACTCAAATATTCAGGCTCTAATGCAAGCCCTGTTTCTTCTAGTACTTCCCGTTTCGCTGCGTCTATTAAGTTCTCATCAGCTTCCAAATGACCAGCAGGTTGGTTGTATACTATTTTTCCGTTTTCAAGTTCTTCAACAAGAAGATATTTATCATTATGAACAATAATTGCAGCCACTGTGGTATTTGGCTTAAATTGATTTTCACTGTGATCATTTCTTACTGAGGTACTATTTGTGTTCATAAGGTTTTATATTGCCCATTTTCAATACCTTCAATAGAATAATTACCTATGCTATAACGAATGAGTCTTAAAGTTGGAAAACCAATATGAGCCGTCATCCGTCTAACTTGACGATTTCGTCCTTCACTTATCGTAATGCTTAACCACGTCGTTGGAATGTTAGCACGCTCACGAATAGGAGGAGTTCTTTGCCAAATACTAGGTTGTTCAATCACCATTACTTTGGCTGGCAGTGTTGGCCCATCCTTTAAGGCGACACTTGAACGTAATTGCTCAATATCGGCTTCAGTTGGTGCTCCTTCGACCTGAACCCAATAGGTTTTAAGTGTTTTTTGCTTAGGGTTTGCAAGTTGATGTTGTAACTTGCCATCATTAGTTAATAGTAATAAACCTTCGCTATCGCGATCAAGTCGACCTGCAGCATATACCTCCTTGACGTCGATAAAGTCAGCGAGCGTTTTTCTTTTTTCATCATCAGTAAACTGGCTTAATACATCAAAGGGTTTATTGAATAATACAATTTTTTGCTTAAAATTAACTGGTCGTACCTTTGTGTTTTTCCTAATGGGACGCTGCTGCGAACCTTTGTTTTTCTTACTTATCACATTATTTCCATTTCTGATGGTCTTTACGGCTAAATATCCACTATATTAATATTCTTTGATTTCCGATACTATGCGCGCGAAAATTAATTTATGAAAAATGCATATCAATAAATGATTATTGAATTTTTATGCGTTTTAATACTGATTATTGGTAATTTCTACGTAGGAAACACAATGAATACTGACTCATCTAAGATTATATATACTATTACCGACGAAGCTCCCGCTTTAGCAACACATTCTTTATTGCCAATTATCCAAGCTTATACTGCTTCATCAGGTATTGACATTGAAACACGTGATATTTCATTAGCCGCTCGTGTTCTTGCTAATTTTCCTAAGTACTTAACAGCTGAGCAACGTGTTAGTGACGCATTAGCTGAGTTAGGTGCATTAGCTAAAACACCTGAAGCAAACATTATTAAATTACCGAATGTTTCAGCATCTATTCCACAATTAGAAATGGTTATAAAAGAACTGCAAGCTAAAGGTTTTGATTTACCTAACTATCCAGCTGAGCCACAAAATGAAGCAGAGCAGTCAATAAAACTGACTTATGCAAAAGTATTAGGTTCAGCAGTAAACCCAGTTTTACGTGAAGGTAATTCAGATCGTCGCGCGCCAGGTTCAGTTAAGCAATATGCGCGTAATAATCCACATTCAATGGGCGCTTGGTCTAAAGAGTCTAAATCTCACGTTGCTCATATGTCTGCTGGTGATTTTTATGGCAGTGAAAAATCAGTGACTATCGATGGTGCAACAAACGTTAAAATTGAATTTGTTGCACAAAACGGCGATGTTACTTTATTAAAAGAGCATTTAGCTTTATTAGACAAAGAAATCATTGACGCTGCGGTAATGAGTAAGTCAGCATTAGTTGATTTCTACGAAACAGAAACTGCAAAAGCAAAAGAAGAGGGTGTTTTACTTTCACTTCATTTAAAAGCAACGATGATGAAGGTTTCAGACCCAATCATGTTTGGTTATGCGGTTAAAGTTTTCTACAAAGATGTATTTGTTAAGCACGCAGCAATTTTTGAGCAATTAGGTGTTGACGCTAATAATGGTATTGGCGATGTTTATGCAAAAATTGACCGTTTACCAAGCGACAAAAAAGCAGAGATTGAAGCTGACTTAACTGCAGTTTATACAACTCGTCCTGAAGTCGCTATGGTCGACTCAGACAAAGGCATTACCAATTTCCACGTACCAAGTGATGTGATTATTGATGCGTCAATGCCCGCAGCAATACGTGCTTCTGGGATGATGTGGGATAAAGAAGGTAAACAACAAGATACTAAGTTTATGATCCCAGATCGTAACTACGCAGGTGTATTTTCGGCCGTTGTTGATTTTTGTCGTGAAAACGGCGCGTTTAATCCAACAACGATGGGTAGCGTACCAAATGTTGGTTTAATGGCGCAAAAAGCTGAAGAGTATGGTTCACATGATAAAACCTTCACGATGACTGGAACTGGCTCTGTTCGTGTTGTGAATGATAATGGCGAAACATTGTTAGAGCACGCTGTTGCACAAGGTGATTTATGGAGAATGTGTCAGGTTAAAGATGCGCCGATTCAAGATTGGGTTAAATTAGCGGTTACTCGAGCTAAAGCAACAGGTATTCCAGCCATTTTTTGGTTAGATGAAAACCGTGGCCATGATGCTGAAATGATCAAAAAGGTAAATACTTATTTGGCTGACCACGATACAACGGGTTTAGACATTCAAATTATTGAACCTGTAAAAGCGTGTGAATATACATTAGCACGTGTTGCAAAAGGTGAAGATGCAATTTCTGTTACGGGTAATGTTTTACGTGATTACTTAACTGATTTATTTCCTATTTTAGAGTTGGGCACCAGTGCTAAAATGCTTTCAATTGTACCACTCATGAATGGTGGTGGTTTGTTTGAAACAGGTGCGGGTGGCTCAGCACCTAAACATGTTCAACAGTTTGAAAAAGAAAACCACTTACGTTGGGATTCATTAGGTGAGTTTTTAGCGTTAGCGGCATCACTTGAGCACTTAAGTGTGACAACTGGCAATGCAAAAGCAAAAGTATTAGCTGATACGTTAGATGCTGCTACAGGCAAGTTCCTTGATACTAACAAGTCTCCTTCACGTAAAGTAGGTGAGCTTGATAATCGTGGTAGTCACTTCTACCTTGCAATGTATTGGGCACAAGCACTTGCAGAGCAAACAACGGATGAAGATTTAAAAGCTAGTTTTGTTGCTGTTGCGCAAGCATTAACTAAACAAGAAAATAAAATAGTTGCTGAGCTAAATGCGGCTCAAGGTCCTGCAATGGATATTAATGGTTATTATTACGCAGACGTAGTACTTGCTGAAAAAGCCATGCGTCCAAGTGCAACGTTGAATACTATATTATCTACTTTGTTATAATATTAAGATGTAATCGAAATATTATATATAATTAAAACATATTAAGCATAAAGGGCTAGGTAGAAATACTTAGCCCTTTTTAATTATCTACTACATTCATATCTTTCTTTTCATTTTTATTTACTCAGTATTCAGCTAATTAATGTTCGGTATCACAAACAAGTGATTAGTCTCTTCAATATTTTTAATATAGTTTATTTGTATGACGAGCTGTATGTTTTCAAAAACACGTTCATCAGCTAATAATACCAAATTTAATCTGGGGAATAGACATGACTAATAACGTTTCAATACCGAGCATGGGTGAAAAAATCACAACTGATAATGGTAAGTTAATTGTACCTAATAATCCGATCATTCCGTTTATTGAAGGTGATGGTATTGGTGTCGATGTTACTCCGCCAATGATTAAAGTGGTTAATGCCGCGGTTACTAAAGCATATCAAGGTGAGAGAAAAATTCACTGGATGGAGGTATATGCTGGAGAAAAAGCCACACAAAAGTATGACTCAGAAACGTGGTTACCTGATGAAACGCTAGAAATGTTTAAGCAATATAAAGTTGGCATTAAAGGTCCTTTAACTACACCTGTTGGTGGCGGTATGCGCTCGTTAAATGTTGCGCTTAGACAAGTACTTGATCTATATGTTTGTCAACGACCTGTGCAATGGTTTACCGGAGTTCCCAGCCCAGTTAAAAAACCGAGCGAAGTTGATATGGTTATCTTTCGGGAAAACTCCGAAGATATTTATGCAGGTATTGAGTATCAAGCGGGTAGTGAGCAAGCAAAAAAAATGATCGCCTTTTTAACGGAGGAAATGGGTGCTACAAAAATACGTTTTACTGAAAATTGTGGAATTGGTATCAAACCCGTATCAAAAGAAGGCACGGAACGTTTAGTCAGAAAAGCGATTCAATATGCTATAGACAATAATAGAGAGTCAGTTACCTTAGTGCACAAGGGTAATATTATGAAATATACCGAAGGTGCATTTAAGGAATGGGGTTATGCGTTAGCTCGAGAAGAGTTTGCTGCGGATCTGATCAACGGTGGCCCTTGGTGCTCTTTAATTAATCCTAACAATGGTAAAGAAATCATCATCAAAGATGTTATTGCCGATGCGATGTTACAGCAAATATTACTAAGACCCGCAGAATATAGTGTTATCGCGACACTTAATTTAAATGGTGATTATTTATCAGATGCTTTAGCGGCTCAAGTCGGAGGTATTGGTATTGCTCCGGGAGCAAACATTAATGATGACATTGCAATATTTGAAGCAACTCACGGCACTGCGCCGAAATATGCCGGGTTGAACAAAGTTAATCCAGGTTCGGTAATTTTGTCTGCAGAAATGATGCTGCGTCACATGGGTTGGCTTGAAGCTGCTGATTTATTATTAAAAGGAATGTCTGGGGCGATTAATGCGAAAACGGTGACTTACGATTTTGAACGATTAATGGATGATGCGACGTTAGTGACATGCTCTGAATTTGGTGATTGTATTATTTCACATATGTAATTTTTTCGAGGTAATAAATTAAAAAACACAGCTAAGCTGTGTTTTTTTACGATCAAAATTTGAGAATTTATCTATTCTTCTTCTGACTCAATTTCCGATGGTGTTATGCTAGCGGCATGATGGCCTTTAGGACCTGCATTTAGCTCATAATTTACATCTTGACCTGCTTTGAGAGTGCGGTATCCTTCCATTTGGATTGTAGAGTAATGAGCGAATATATCTTCCCCACCATCTACCGGACGAATAAAACCAAAACCTTTTGCATTATTAAACCATTTAACTGTACCGTGGGCCATACATCTACATCCTTTATATCAATGAACTTGGTATTAGTTATGCTTCCTAAAAGCAATAAACTGTATCTAATTTTAGACTTATTTTTAAACTTAGTGAGCGATTAAAAAATAGCCACCAATTGAATCGTAGATAGATTAATTAAATAGTCAAGTAAATATAACGATTTTATAATAAATAATTAGATTTATTTTTATAAAATGTTACAGCAAAAACACCAGTGACAGGCTAATATAGAATTATGAGTAAGTGGAAAGAGTTAACCGATAATCAAGAATTACTTGAGAAAGAGGTTATAAATGAGAGTCAAAAACCACCGATGTATACGGTTATTTTATTAAATGATGATTATACACCCATGGATTTTGTTGTTGAAGTTTTACGAAAATTTTTTAATATGAATTCAGATCAAGCAACAGACATAATGCTTGATATTCATTATAAAGGTAAAGCTCGATGTGGCACGTATACTGCAGAAATTGCAGAAACCAAAGTTAATCAAGTAAGTAGTTACGCCTATGAAAATGAACACCCTTTAAAGTGTTCGATGGAAAAAGCGTAAAGTCGTATGGTTTATAAATGGAGTCACCTATGCTGAATAAAGATCTAGAAATATCGCTAAATTTAGCTTTCCGTCAAGCTAAAGATTTACGGCATGAATTTATGACGGTAGAGCATTTATTACTTGCTTTATTGGATAACCCATCATCTATCGATGCGCTCAAAGCATGTGGCGCAAATATGCCTTCTTTGAAAAAAGAGTTATTAGCTTTTATTAGTGAAACCACACCTGTTATTCCCGACGGTGAAGAAGAGCGAGAAACGCAGCCCACATTAGGCTTTCAACGTGTGTTACAACGAGCTGTATTTCATGTGCAATCATCTGGAAAAAGTGAAGTTAATGGCTCAAATGTTTTGGTTGCTATATTTAGTGAACAAGAATCACAAGCCGCATACTTCCTTAAAAAGTCAGACATTAGTCGTTTAGATATTGTTAATTATATTTCTCATGGTATTTCAAAAATTGAACATCATGAAAATACGCAATCATCAGATGAAAGCATTGCTCAAACTGAGGACGAGCCTCGTACTATTGATAACTTTGCTTCTAATCTTAACGAGGAAGCATTAAAAGGTAATATAGACCCTTTAATTGGCCGTGATGATGAATTACAGAGAACATTACAAGTATTAAGTCGCCGCCGTAAAAACAACCCTTTATTTGTTGGTGAAGCCGGTGTTGGTAAAACGGCAATCGCAGAAGGACTAGCGAATCTTATTGTATCTGACAAAGTACCTGAGGTACTCGCTAATGCGACAATATATTCATTAGATATGGGCGCTCTTTTAGCAGGAACAAAATATCGAGGTGATTTTGAAAAACGTTTTAAATCGTTATTAAAAGAACTTGAAGATGATGGTGATGCAATTTTATTTATTGATGAAATTCATACGATTATCGGGGCAGGAGCCGCATCTGGTGGCATGATGGATGCGTCAAATTTGATTAAACCTTTATTATCTGCAGGGAAACTGCGCTGCATGGGTTCAACAACTTATCAAGAGTACCAAAGTATTTTTGAAAAAGATCGAGCTTTGGCACGACGTTTTCAAAAAATTGATGTGGTTGAACCAAGTGTTGATGATACTACCAAAATTTTACTGGGCTTAAAGGAAAAATATGAGTCACATCATGGTATTCGTTACACTAACAAAGCACTTAGAGCTGCGGCTCAATTATCTGCAAAATATATTAATGATAGGTTTTTACCTGATAAAGCCATTGATGTTATTGATGAAGCGGGAGCAAAGCAGCAGTTAGTTCCACAATCTAAGCGTAAAAAAGTGATTAACAATACTGATATTGAAAACATTGTTGCAAAAATGGCACGTATACCGGAAAAATCTGTCTCTTCTTCGGAAAAAGATAGCCTTAGAACCTTAGATAGAAATCTCAAACTGGTCGTGTTCGGACAAGACCATGCCATTGACGAATTATCATCTGTTATTCGTTTATCTCGAGCTGGTCTTGGCAATGATAAAAAACCTGTTGGCTCATTCTTGTTTGCTGGACCCACGGGTGTTGGTAAAACAGAGGTTACGCAGCAGCTTGCTAAAACTCTTGGTGTTGAATTACTTCGTTTTGATATGTCTGAGTATATGGAGAAACATGCGGTTAGTCGTTTAATTGGCGCTCCTCCAGGGTATGTTGGTTACGAGCAAGGTGGTTTATTAACTGACGCTGTACTTAAGCACCCTCATGCAGTGGTATTACTTGATGAAATTGAAAAAGCTCACTCAGATGTTTTTAATATTTTACTGCAAGTTATGGATCACGGTGTCTTAACAGACAATAATGGCAGAAAAGCAGATTTTAGAAATATTATTTTAGTATTAACCACTAATGCAGGTGTTTTCGAAACGACTCGCCAATCTATTGGTTTTAAACAACAAGATAACAGCCTTAATGCCATGGATGAAATCAATAAAGTATTTGCACCTGAATTTAGAAATAGGTTAGACAATATTGTTTGGTTTAATCATTTGGATACAGAAGTTATTCATCAAGTTGTTGATAAATTCATTGTTGAATTACAGGCTCAACTTGACGAGAAAGGTGTTTCGTTAGAGCTGACTAAAGATGCTAGAAAATGGTTAGCTGAGCATGGTTACGATAAAACGATGGGCGCTCGTCCTATGGCTCGTTTGATTCAGGAGCACTTAAAGAAAGAGCTTGCTAATGAATTACTCTTTGGTGATTTAACTCACGGTGGTGTTGCTAAAGTGGGTGTTAAGAAAGATAAACTCGTTATTACTTGTGAAAGTAAAAAAGAACTCGTAGAGCAGTAAATAAAATAGAATATAGGGTAGTGCTTTTTAGGCTACCCTTTTTATTATATCCATTGTGCTATCGTCGACATTGACGTGCATGGATGCACAAATGCCTTGAAAGACAGGATGTCTGAGAAAGGTCTGAACATAAAAAACCCTGTAATCTTTCAATTGCAGGGTTTTTAATTTGTATTTTCTTAGTTTGTAAATTAGCTTGTAACTTTACTTATAACTAATACAAAAACTATCTGGCGCGGAAAATAATGCGACCTTTAGATAAATCATAAGGCGTTAATTCAACCGTAACAGTATCACCGGTTAATATACGGATATAATTTTTTCGCATTTTTCCAGAGATATGAGCAGTTACAACATGATCATTTTCTAATTTAACGCGGAACATAGTATTAGGTAGTGTATCTAACACGGTACCTTGCATTTCAATATTTTCTTCTTTCGCCATTGGGCGTAAAACCTCTATAGTTGTGCGGTATCTAACTTGATTTATCCTCTGTAATTATAGGGGAATAAGTGATCAAATTAGTACTAAATAAAAAGCTGCGCCGATGATGCCGAATTGAACGGCTAATGTAAAGCTATTGTGCTATTTATTTAACGTATGCCACTTGTTTACTATCAGTCGCTGGTATGGGAAATACTTATTTTTATAATTCATTTTTTGGCAGTCATCAATTTGATAACCAAGGTAAAGGAATGTTTTATTTTGCTCTTTTGCTAATTCAATTTGCATTAAAATAGAATAAATACCAATAGCACTGTTGCGATACTCAGGATGGTAGAAAGTATAAACTGCTGATAATGCGTCACTTAATACATCTACAACGGCAACGGATATTAATTTATCTTCATCCCAAATTTCAAGAAACAATGGTTGAGTAATTTTACTTTTTGTAAAACTCTCAAATTGTTCATAATTTGCCGGGCACATACTGCCATCTGCATGCACAGTATTAATATACAGTTCATATAGTGGGTAGTATGAATTCTTTATTTGGTCCGTTGTTTCTATTCGGTATCTATCATTGCGCTTAATATTACGTTTTTGGCTTTTTGAAACTTTAAAGTCATTTACCAATACTCTAACGGACTGACATGCATTACAATTTATACAATGGGGCCGATAAATTTGCTCGCCGCTGCGACGAAATCCTTGCGCCATTAACCAGCCATAATGTTTACTGTCTTGTAATCGAGGATCGGTAGCAACCAATAAACGTTCAAGTTGATTTGGCAAATAATTACAGGGGAAAGATTGTGTGATGCCTAGTTTAAAATCTTCAGTCATATCATTTTCGTTAAATAACGAGGTTGCCAAAAATCATCTGGAACTTTAATCTGTTTAGCCTTAGTTTGATATTCAATAAAAACCTCTCTATCAATCTCAATACACCCCATATCTTCAAGAAATGGATTAGTCATTTGACAGTCTATAAATTGTACATTAATGCTTTGTAATAATTCAGCTAATGCAACAAGCGCTATTTTTGATGCATTATTTGCTTTATAAAACATTGATTCACCCGAAAAATAGCCATTAATCGCGACACCATAAAGTCCACCAACGAGTTTGTCATCTTGCCAAACTTCAATAGAATGAGCGTGACCTTGTTGATGAAGTGCTTTATAAGCATCTAGCATATCGCTAACAATCCATGTTGAGTCTATGCGAAAGGGAGCGTCAGCACAAAGTTCAATAACTTGCTCAAAACATGTATTGATCGAAATGTGGAAGGATTGTCTTTTAAGTATTTTCTTAAGAGTTTTGTTTATTCTAATAGTAGATGTTGGAATAATAGCTCTAGGGTTTGGTGACCACCACATGATGGACTCACCATCACTGTACCAAGGGAATATGCCACGACTGTAAGCATTATATAGCCGCTGTACTGATAAGTCGCCACCAAGCGCTAACAAACCATTAGGATCTTCTAAAGCTTGATTAAGTGGCGGAAAGGCCAGACTACTTGAATCTATAAAATGAAGTGTCTGGCTCATAATAGAACAGTTACTTTGATTCTTTAACCTTTTGCGTCTAAGTAACGTTCCGCATCAAGAGCGGCCATACAACCAGCACCAGCAGAGGTTATAGCCTGACGATAGATATGGTCGGCAACATCGCCAGCAGCAAAAACACCTTCAACGCTGGTTTGTGTCGCGTTGCCTTGTGTACCACTTTGAATGGTTAAATAACCATTTTTCATGTCAAGTTGGTCTTTGAAAATATCGGTATTAGGTTTATGACCAATGGCAATAAAACAGCCCATAACATCAAGGTCGCTAGTCTTGTCAGATTGTGTATCTTTCAAACGAATACCAGTAACACCCATATTGTCACCTAATACTTCATCTAACGTACGATTCAAGTGCAAAGTAATATTACCATTTTTTACTTTTTCGTATAAACGGTCGATTAATATCTTCTCTGAACGGAATGTTTCACGGCGATGTATTAAATGTACTTCAGAGGCGATATTCGATAAATATAATGCTTCTTCAACTGCAGTATTACCACCACCAACAACAGCAACCTTTTGCTTACGATAAAAGAAACCATCACAAGTAGCACAAGCTGATACCCCTTTACCCATAAAAGCTTCTTCAGAAGGTAAACCTAAGTATTGCGCTGAAGCACCCGTACAAATGATCAGTGCATCACAAGTATAAGTTCCAGAATCGCCTGTTAAACGAAAAGGGCGATTAGAAAAATCTACCTCGTTGATATGATCAAAAATAATTTCAGTATCAAATTTCTCAGCATGCTTCTGCATACGTTCCATTAACGCTGGACCTGTTAGGTCGTCAGCATCACCTGGCCAATTTTCAACTTCAGTGGTGGTGGTGAGTTGTCCACCCTGTTGTAACCCTGTGATCATTACAGGTTTTAAATTAGCGCGTGCAGCGTATACTGCAGCAGTGTAACCAGCAGGGCCTGAACCCAAAATGAGTAACGGGCAATGTCTTGCTTCGCTCATGAATTACTCCAAAAAATATAAGAATGCTTAGATAGTTAGTTGATTGGGATTCTATGCAAAGATCTCAAGAGGTAAAACCGTTTTTTCAATAATAAATTATAACGAATTATTAAAAGTGCAAGGTTAATTGTACGTTGGTTATTTATTGTACAAACAATGTACTGTATCTATTTCTTTAATTGAGGAGATTACTGAAATTGACTCGTGAAGTTCGAAGAGGGATTTGTTTTGAAAAGTAATTATTTAATATGCTCAACCGATCATCATAAATATCGTCATTCTTTTACATCGACGTGCATGGAAGCACTAATGCAGTGAAGACATGGATGTATAGGAACTGCCATGTGACCATGACATACCGTTCATCCTGAACATAAAAGCCTCGGTCACATAGTGAGCGAGGCTTCAAAAAAATTATCAATGAATTAAAAAATCAAACTATCTTATAACGTTGAAATTGCATCTTCAGGTGTTACATATTCGTAACCTAAAACATCAGCAACAGGTTTATAGGTAATTTTTCCACCTAAAACATTTAAGCCATTCATTAAATGTACGTCATCAAGCATTGCTTGTTTTGCGCCTTTGTTGGCAATTGTTACTGCGAATGGCATAGTTGCATTTGTTAGTGCCATGGTTGAAGTACGTGCTACACCACCTGGCATGTTTGCTACGCAGTAATGTACAACATCATCAACAACATACGTTGGATCTTGATGAGTTGTTGCTTTAGATGTTTCAAAACAACCACCTTGGTCGATTGCCACATCAACTACAACAGCACCTTTTTTCATCATCTTGATATGTGTTTTAGTGACTAATTTAGGTGCTGCGGCACCGGGTATTAATACTGCACCTATAACTAAGTCGGCATCAACAATTAATTGATCCATAGCATCAGCAGTTGAATAAACCGTTTTTAAACGACCGTCAAATTCAGTGTCTAATTGACGTAAACGCGGAAGTGAACGGTCTAAAATAGTAACGTCTGCACCCATACCAACAGCCATGCGAGCTGCTTGTGTGCCAACAACACCACCACCAACAATTAATACTTTCGCTGGAGCAACACCAGGTACACCACCTAATAAAGCACCTAATCCACCTTGTGCTTTTTCTAAAGCGTGAGCACCTGCTTGAATAGACATACGGCCAGCAACTTCAGACATTGGTGCCAATAGTGGTAAACCGCCGGTTGCCGCTGTAACAGTTTCATAAGCGATACACGTCGCTTTCGAGGCAACTAATAATTCAGTTTGTTGCGGGTCTGGTGCCAAATGTAGGTAAGTGAAAAGTATTTGGCCGGGACGAAGCATTTTACATTCAATTGCTTGAGGTTCTTTCACTTTGATGATCATTTCAGCAGTAGCAAAAATTTCAGCTGCTGAATCAATTATTTTTGCGCCAGCAGTAACATATTGTTCATTATCAAAACCAATTGAGGCACCGCCGTTATTTTCAACAATCACTTCATGACCATTTACAGTTAACTCTTTAACACCCGCTGGAGTTAAACCAATACGATACTCGTGATTTTTAATTTCTTTAGGAACGCCAATAATCATAATAATTTCTCTTGTTGTATAATTGTTATAATATTTGCGACCATTATAGAGCGTTATTCTCGACTTAACCTCTCGTAATATTTATCAGAGCGATATATAATCCTGTCAATCATTTATTTTGCAGAGTTTTATAAAATGCCACGTCATCATGATAAAAGCTTAGATCGTATTGATCGTAATATTTTAGTTGAGTTGCAAAAGAATGCACGTTTATCAAATGTTGAATTATCTAAACGTGTAGGATTAAGTCCAACACCTTGTCTTGAAAGGGTTAAACGTTTAGAAAAAGAAAATTATATTAAAGGTTATCAAGCAATACTTAACCCTGAAAAACTAGAGGCTGCATTATTGGTATTGGTTGAGATCACGTTAACAAAAACCAGCCCTGATGTATTTGATGACTTTTCAAATGCAGTACATGAACTTGATGTCATACAAGAATGTCATTTAGTTTCAGGTGATTTTGATTTTCTGCTGAAAACACGTGTAGCGGACATGGCTGCCTATCGTGAATTACTAGGTGATACCTTATTAAGATTACCTGCGGTGAGTGAAAGTAGAACTTATGTGGTAATGGAAGAAGTTAAATCGACTAATTACATACCAATAAAGCGATAAATAGAAGAAAACCACTTAACTAATACATTAAAGCATTTAATTCATCACGATATTTTGCTACTTTACTGTATATAACAACAATACATTTTCCATGGTTACTATATTGTCTACAGAATCTTCAAAATTAAATGGTGTACAACGACTACTTGAAGCAGGTTTGCTGGTTTCGTGTGTTTTCGCGATGTTCATTATGTTGGCACTGTTCAGCTTTGATCCCGCTGATCCCGGCTGGGCACAAACAGGTTATCAAACACCTGTTCGTAATTTAGGAGGGGCTGTTGGTGCTTATCTCTCTGATTTATTACTTAACTTATTTGGCCTTATTGCCTATAGCTTACCCTTTGTTGTTGCAATTTTAGGTTGGTTACTTTTTCAAAAATACTATCGCTTAATGCAGTTAGACTATCTAACCTTAGGGTTAAAACTCATTGGCTTTATCATGTTTTATATTGGTATAACGTCAATTGCTAGTATGAATTTTGATGATGTGTTTTATTTTTCTGCGGGTGGTATTTTAGGTGACGTATTAAGTAATACTTTATTACCGTATTTCTCGTTTGTCGGTTCAACATTACTCTTTTTAATGTTTTGTGGGGCGGGGTTTGTATTATTAACCGGTTTGTCTATATTGCGATTTATTGACTTAACCGGAGCTTACACCATCACTGCAGCGCAATATTTAATTACCTTACCGTCGATATTAAAACAGCAATTTGGTACAGGCGCTGACAATAATGAAGAAACGAATGAAAATACCCTAAGTAATAAAAGCACTAAAACTAATAAGGTATCAACTAAAAAAGCTCCTAAACAAATTGACGTTATTGACCTGCAACAAGATGAATTATCTCATGCTTTTTCATCAATTTCTGCGTCACAAGACCAAGACATTATTGCTACCAGTAAAAACGATATGCCGTTTGAACTTGATGATGAGCTAGAGCCCTTTGTTGATATTAGCGACTTAATGGGTGAACCTTTAGCTATAAACGTACAAGAACATGTTAGTGCCGAAGAAATTACAGCAGCCTTTGAAAGTGTAGAAAAAATATCAGTTAAAGAAAGTACCACGCCATTAATACCTTCAACATCCGCTGAGTTTGTTAAAAAATATAAAGGTATGCCGTCTTTAGATTTACTTGATCGACCCGATAAAGCCGAAAACCCGATTAAGCAAGAAGACCTAGATAGAGTTAGTCGTTTAGTTGAAGTCAAACTGAAAGAATTTGGTGTTATCGCGCACGTTGTTTCCGTATTTCCTGGACCTGTTATTACACGCTTTGAATTGGACTTAGCACCGGGTGTAAAGGTGAGTAAAATAACAGGATTGTCTAAAGATCTTGCCCGTTCTTTATCAGCTAAAAGTGTACGTGTTGTTGAAGTTATTCCGGGTAAGTCAGTTATCGGACTTGAGCTTCCTAATAAACATCGTGAAATTGTTCCGCTGCATACCATCATTGCTAGTAAAGCATTTAGAGAGTCTACTTCGCCATTAACCATGGCTATCGGCTCTGATATTGCGGGTGACCCTGTTGTAGTCGATTTAGGTAAAATGCCGCATCTATTGGTTGCTGGTACTACGGGCTCAGGTAAATCGGTTGCTGTAAATACCATGATATTAAGCTTGTTATATAAATCTACTCCTGACGATGTACGATTAATCATGATCGATCCAAAAATGTTGGAGTTATCGGTTTATGAAGGCATTCCTCATTTACTGTCCGAAGTTGTTACTGACATGAAAGATGCCGCTAATGCATTAAGATGGTGTGTAGGTGAAATGGAACGTCGTTATAAAGTTATGTCGGCCTTAGGGGTCAGGAATCTTAAAGGTTACAATGTAAAAGTATTACAAGCTATTGCTGATGGTGAGCCTTTAATTGATCCTACATGGCAACCGAGTGACGGCTTAGATCAAAACCCTCCTGAATTAGAAAAGCTGCCAAGCATCGTCGTAATAGTTGATGAATTTGCCGATATGATGGTGACGGTGGGTAAAAAAGTTGAAGAGCTAATTAGCCGGATTGCACAAAAGGCGAGGGCAGCCGGTATTCATTTAATTCTTGCGACACAACGTCCATCAGTTGATGTCATTACCGGATTAATAAAAGCCAATATTCCAACACGTATGGCATTACAAGTTTCCTCTCGTATCGATTCAAGAACTATTTTAGACCAGCAAGGAGCTGAACAGTTACTTGGTTGGGGCGATATGTTTTATTTGCCTCCGGGTTCAGGTGTTCCAACACGTGTGCATGGCGCATTTGTTGACGATCATGAAGTGCATGCTATTGTAAAAGACTGGAAGTCGCGTGGTGAACCTGACTATATTGACGAAATTACTACAGGTGACACAGCTAATGAAATACTGTTACCCGGAGAACAAGCTGAAGGCGCAGAAGAGGAGTTAGATGTTTTATATGATGAAGCCATTGCTTTTGTTACTGAAACACGTCGAGTATCTATATCAAGTGTGCAACGTAAGTTCAGAATTGGTTACAATAGAGCCGCGCGTATTGTTGAACAAATGGAGTTACAAGGTATCGTAAGTAACCCCGGTAATAATGGCGCACGTGAAGTATTAGCACCGCCGCCAGTTAAGGATTAAAATGTTCAAATATAGAAAACCCTTTTTCATTTCCATGGCCATTATGGCGCAGTTGGTGAGTATTGAACCGTCATACTCTGCAAATGTGGTCGTAGCTAATGAATCTAAAAAGAAAATAGTGCCACCGGCTGATTCAAAATCAAATTTAACAAATGACTATAAAGTTCAGCTTATTGATAAACTTAAAAAAATAAAGTTCTTTAGTGCTGATTTTGAACAAAAAATCATTGATGAAAAAGGTAACTTATTAAATGAAGGGAGCGGAAAGCTTGCTGTTCGTAAACCTAATTTGGTTCATTGGGATACAAAAACACCTGATGAATCACTGATTGTTTCTGATGGTGAAACTTTATGGTTTTATGACCCGTTTATTGAACAAGCGACCGCATATAAACTATCAAGTAGTATCGCTAATACCCCCATTTTATTATTAACCAGTGATGCTGATGAATTATGGCAGTATTATAGTGTTAGCCAAATTAACCAATCAACCTATCTCATTCATGCAAATGATGTAAACAGTCAAATTAAAACCTTAGAATTACAATTTTCTCAAGATAAGCTTAGTGGTTTTACTTTTTTAGATGCGACTGGTCAACTAAGTGTTATAAGCCTTAAAGATACTGATTTTACAACTTCTCCAGCACTTAATTTATTCCAATTTGATTTACCTGAAGGCACCTATTTAGATGACCAACGTTAATGGTTCATTACCTTTAGAGTTCGAAATAGATGACAGTTTTAAGCCATTAGCGGCTAGAATGCGTCCACTTAATTTAGATGATTATGTTGGGCAAGAGCATATCTTATCGAAAGGCATGCCACTCCGCTCTGCAATAGAACAGGGTAAATGTCATTCTCTTATTTTTTGGGGGCCGCCGGGTACAGGTAAAACAACCCTTGCAGAGATCATTGCTAATAGTACCAATGCTGAAATAGAACGTGTTTCTGCAGTGACTTCTGGCATTAAAGAAATTAGACAAGCTATTGAAAATGCTAGGCAGCGCGCTATTCATCAACAACGCCGCACGGTATTATTTGTTGATGAAGTTCATCGTTTTAATAAAAGCCAACAAGATGCTTTTTTACCACATATTGAAGATGGCACCATTATTTTTATTGGTGCAACTACAGAAAACCCTGCCTTTGAGTTAAACCAAGCCGTATTATCACGTGCTCGTGTTTATACCTTAAAAAAATTAACAAAAGCTAATCTGAGATCCGTTTTAGACAAGGCGTTAGCAAGTGAACATCTGTTTGCTATTGATATATCATCAGATGCACAAAAACAACTTATTGCCTGTGCTGATGGTGATGCACGTAGACTACTCAATTTATTGGAAAACTGTTTAGATAGTATCACTACCAGAAATAACACCAAAGCCGTCTCTGTTGAGCAAGTTATGCAAGTCGCTGGTAATAAAATGGCCTTGTATGACAAAGGTGGTGATGCTTTTTACGATATGATCAGCGCTTTTCATAAGTCAGTTCGAGGATCAGACCCTGATGCTGCACTTTATTGGTATGCACGCATATTAACGGGTGGTGGAGACGCTTTGTATGTAGCAAGACGATTATTAGCTATTGCTAGTGAAGACATTGGTAATGCTGATCCAAGAGCAATGCAATTGGCCATTAATGCTTGGGATACTTTTGTTCGTGTAGGCCCTAGTGAAGGGGAGCGAGCTATCGCACAAGCGTGTGTTTACATGGCACTAGCGCCAAAGAGTAATGCCGTTTATCAAGCCTTTAGCCAAGCAAAAGCATTAGCTAAGGAAACAGCAACGTTAGATGTACCTTTTCATTTAAAAAATGCCACTAGTAGTATTACTAAAGAATTAGGGCATGGACAAGAGTATCGTTATGCCCACAATGAAGTGAATGCCTTTGCCGCAGGAGAAAATTATTTTCCACAAGAGATTTCTCAAACACAATTTTATCAACCCAGTGAGCGTGGCTTAGAAAAACAACTTAAGGACAAACTTGAGTATTTACGACAATTAAATAAACAAAGTAATGAGCAACGTTATGACTAATACTATTGGTAACCTTTCTTTATATCTATTTGTTGCCTTAGGTGGAGCATGTGGTGCGAGTTTACGTTTTTTTATTTCACAATTAATTTTTAATTGGCTCGGAAAAGGGTTCCCTTTTGCAACGTTGGCGGTTAATATTTCGGGCTCTCTTGTAATGGGGATGTTATACGGATTAATCGAACAAGGTACTTTAGAAGTAAGCGTGTACAGAACACTGATAGGTATTGGTTTTCTTGGCGCATTCACCACCTTTTCAACATTTTCATTAGATACTTTGTTATTAGTACAGCAAGGTGACTTTTTTAAAGCGATGATAAATATTTTGCTTAATGTTTGCCTGTGTATATTTGCCGCAGGCTTAGGCATGTTTATTGTGACTTTTTTTAATAAGTAAATAACTCATTTTTTTTAACTTTAATAGATACGTGATACCCCATGCTTGATCCAAAATTATTTAGAACCGACATTGAACAAACCGCACAATTACTAGCAAAACGTGGCTTTATTCTTGACGTTGCGCAGTTATCGGCATTAGAAGTTCAACGCAAAGAAATCCAAATTAAGACTCAAGAACTACAAAGTCAACGTAATACTCGTTCAAAGTCGATTGGACAAGCTAAAGCACGAGGTGAAGATATTCAGCCGTTACTTGCTGAGGTCAGCCAATTAGGTGACGATTTAGAGTCAGCAAAAGAAGAGCAAAATGCTGTTTTAGAAAAGATTGAGACTATCACATCAGCTATTCCTAACTTAATTCATGACTCGGTACCTGAAGGTGCAAGTGAAGATGATAATGTTGAAATTAAAAAGTGGGGTACACCACGTGAATTCGATTTTGAGATTAAAGACCACGTTGATGTAGGAGCTGGAATTGATAATGGCTTAGATTTTGAAAGTGGCGCTAAATTGGCGGGTACTCGTTTTGCTGTTATGCGTGGTGGTGTTGCAAAATTACATCGCGCGTTAGCACAATTCATGCTTGATGTGCACAGTGATGAACACGGTTATCAAGAAATGTATGTTCCTTACTTGGTTAACCACGACTCTTTATATGGTACAGGTCAGTTGCCAAAATTTGGAGAAGATCTTTTTCATACTGAATTAAATAACCGAGCGTTTTCATTAATTCCAACAGCGGAAGTGCCACTGACTAACTTGGTACGTAATGAAATTTTAGATGAATCGGAATTACCAATGAAAATGTGTGCGCATACACCATGTTTCCGAAGTGAAGCAGGCTCATATGGTCGAGATATTCGTGGTTTAATTCGTCAACATCAATTTGATAAAGTTGAAATGGTGCAAATTGTTAAACCTGAAGACTCATTTACTGCTTTAGAGCAACTAACAGGTCATGCAGAAAAGATATTAGAAAAATTAGAATTACCATTTCGTACTGTAATATTATGTACGGGTGATATTGGCTTTAGTGCCACCAAAACATTTGATATTGAAGTATGGTTACCTGCACAAAATACTTATCGCGAGATTTCATCCTGTTCAAATATGGGTGATTTTCAAGCACGTCGTATGCAAGCACGTTATAGAAACACTGAAACAGGCAAGCCTGAACTGGTACATACGCTGAATGGTTCTGGATTAGCTGTAGGTCGAACCTTAGTTGCCGTATTAGAAAACTATCAACAAGCTGATGGCAGTGTTGAAATTCCTAAAGTATTACAACCTTACATGAGAGGTTTAACTCAAATTGGTTAGTTAAAATTTTAGTTATTAAATTATGTGAAAGCCCGATAAATGTCGGGCTTTTTTGTAATGAATAATTCGAATTAATGCATAAAATATTTCTACAAAGAAACTGTGTTTATTTACAGTTCAAGCGTTTTCCTGCTTTAAACCAGTAATCAGGAATGTTTTCCGCTTTCACGCAGTAGGCGATTGTAAAATTATTGTTAAACTCTTGAGTTTAATTGGTATTTTCAGTATTGTTGTACGATGAAAAAATGAAAAAATGAAAAAATGAAATGTCCCTCATTTAAATAAGGATTTTTTCCTACTAATAAGTTACTAGCTTTATCCTGTGTTCAACTATATCGTTCAAAATATTTTAAAAGGAAAATTAAAATGTCAGATGAAAATATAAATAGCGTGATTTCCGTTATCCCTGTAAAGAATTTTCAAGAGTCACTTACTTGGTATAAAAGACTTATTGGGCGCGATCCAGATGTTGTCCCTATGGAAGGCATTGCAGAATGGCAGATTGTAGGAAATGCCTGGATTCAAGTTGCAATTGACCCAGAGCGTGCTGGAAACACTACGCTAGTCATCTGTGTGAATGACTTGGAAGCACAGTGTAAAACCTGTTCAGTGTCTAATTTGCCTATTGGTGAAATAGAGGAGTATCCCGAAATAATCAAAATGGCTGAAATTATTGATCCAGAGGGAAACAAAATATCTTTTGTTCAAGATATTTCAAATAATTCCGGTAGTTAAAAAACATACATTATCTAATGTAAAAAGCTAACAAGGGTTTTCAAGTCGGACTCGTAACAGTTTGCTCGGTTCCACTTCGTTTCACATTTTAGCAAACTGTTACTCACCGCTTATTGCGGCGTTATGTGTAAATGGAGCCTGTATGAATAAAATAATCAAACTATCTGCTTTAGTGCTGATCATATTTATTGCTCTATGGCAGGTGAGCAATAATGAAAAGTTTCAATTTGTAGGTAACCTTATAGATCGAGTAGAAACAACTGAAAAAGTAGTAGCATTAACTTTTGATGATGGTCCGACTAAACATAAAACAAAAGAAATTCTCAAAGTCCTGGACGAGGCAGAAATTAAAGCGACATTTTACCTAGTCGGTAAGTCTATTGAGCAAAACATTCAAGAAACTAAAAATATCATTGTTAAAGGTCATGAAATTGGAAACCATTCATATAGCCATCAACGTATGGTTTTGAAAAGTTATAGCTTTGTTGCAGAGGAGCTAGAAAAAACTAATGAGCTAATTATACAGGCAGGTTATAGAGAAGAAATACGTTTTAGACCACCATATGGTAAAAAGTTGTTTTCGCTGCCTTATTATCTAAATAATAAAAATATAACCACCGTTACTTGGGATGTGGAGCCTGAAACTTATTTAGATAAAAATGCTAGTGCAAGTGATATATCCGAATACGTTGTCCAAAATACTAAGCCGGGGTCAATTATTCTTTTACATGTTATGTTTAAATCAAGAGTTAATTCACTGGCCGCTGTTCCTTTAATTGTTCAACAGTTAAAAGATAAAGGTTATCGCTTTGTTACAGTTTCTGAATTAATAGGCAGAAGCGCATAAGCTGTCTAATAGGACAAAAACCAGTTGGCTGTTTTCGTTCCTCAACATTATAACTAACTATTATTTGCCTCTAAGTGAGGCGTTGGTAAATGATTTTAGTGTATTTTCAACATTGGAGAGTAAATGAAAAATGGATTTACGGGGATATTTGAAGTTGATTCAGTATTAAAAACTTTAGCTCTTTGCATACTAACTATTGGCTCATATTTAATATATAAGCTTTATCTATTTTCAAGCCAAATTAACCAACATACAGAGCTTAAAATATCTAAAGTTTTTATTTCTATAACCATTTTTTTATTTACTATTTCATTAGGTAGTTTGATTTATGGTTTAGCTAATTTACATGCTCCTACTATTTTAACAAACTCAATTAGACTTCATATTATTTCAAGTGTCTTTGATGTAACGTGGATAATTATGGTGCGTAATCGTATTAATCTAATTGCAGGTTCTAATAAAGGTGACAAGCTTTGGCTAAACCCATTTATTACATCAATTTTTCATGTGATATATATGCAACATAAAATAAACCAAGGTTTGGCGAAAAGCGCAAGATAAGCCAATCAAGAGGGAAAATGATCTTTCTTCGTTTTAGTGGACAACTCCTCATCGCTTTGAGGAGTTAACATGGTGTTCGAGCTATCTATAGTTGAGATGATATAGCTCAATAAGCTATTCAGGCTCTTGTACTCTCAGCGTTAATACCCCCGCCAATAACATACTTACACCACCAACAACCAGTGCGTAAATTGGCTGATTATCAAATACTTTGGTAATTAAAAAACCCAAAATACTGGCGGCGAGTATTTGTGGCAATACGATAAAGAAGTTAAATATTCCCATAAACAAACCCATTTTTTTGGCTGGCAGTGCGTTGGCCAAAATGGCGTATGGCACTGATAGAATAGAAGCCCAGGCAAAACCTATGCCGATCATCGATATGATCAGTAATGTTGGGTCTTGAATAAAAACAAATGAAATGAAACCAAAACCACCTAAAAATAGGTTAATCATATGGGCAATACGCAAGTTGAACCTTTTTACCACCAATGGGATACAGATAGCCGCAACAATGGAGGCTAAATTATAAGTTGAAAATAACACCCCAACCCAGTCAGCACCTTCGTTAAATGCTTTTGAAGTAACATCAGAAGTGCCGTAATGAAACTCAGTAATAGCCGCTGTAGTGTATGTCCACATTGCAAAAAATGGGAACCATGAAAAAAACTGCACGACCGCGAGTTGTTTCATCGTTTCAGGCATAGCAAATAAGTCGTTCATTACTTGAGCAAAGCCATTGTTACTTTGTTGTTTTGCTAATAAACCTGCAATCAATTGGCATAAACCAAAAAAGATAAAACCGCCGGATAAAATCAATAAACTTTTGTCCAGCTTTTCGATATTTAGCAT
>JABSOX010000056.1 GCA_013215655.1 Colwellia sp. | reverse complement strand
TACAAAACTGTGATTTGGGGTCCAATTGGACCTTCTAAATATCCGCATATAACTGGGGGCAGAACGCTCAGATCTATAAAAAAAAAATCACCGTTGAAGATACTTTTTCTATGGTGCATGCCTCAAAAGGAAAAGTGGAGCCAATTTCAAGTGCGGTCCGTTCAGAAACAAATATCATCGCTAACATTGCTAAAACTGCCTTAGGCTCCGATACAATTGACTGGCAAGCGATGACCGATGATTACGCAAACATTCGAAAATTAATCGCCAAGATTGTCAATGGCTTTGATAACTTCGAAGAAAAACTATCCCAACCCGGCGGTTTCTATTTGGGCAACAGTGCAGCAGATAAAACCTGGCATACACAATCAAACAAAGCCCAATTTAGCGCTAACCCATTACCCGAAAATACGCTACATATTGACGTTGAAAAATTAAATCACCAAAATGACGCAGAAAAAACGACAGCAAGAGCCAACAAAATCTTCACCTTGCAATCTCTACGTTCTCACGATCAATACAATACGACTATTTACGGTATGAATGACCGATATCGTGGCGTAGAAAATGAAAGGAAAGTTCTATTCATGAATCCATTAGATGCAAAAAAACAAGGATTAAATGATGGTGACTTGGTAGAAATAACATCAATTTGGCATAATAACCAAACTCGAAGCATTAGTGATTTTAAAATTTTCTTTTATCAGATCCCACAAGGAAACTTGGCAGCCTATTACCCCGAGACAAATCCTTTAGTACCACTTGATAGTTATGGTGACCGTTCTTTTACACCAACATCCAAAGCCATTGCTGTTTTTCTAACAAAACTTTCCAACAAGAGAATTGTTTAATTGAAAAAATGACAGTCTTAATATTTACGATTTATAACGCCTTACGGGGACTGTAGACGCCATTCACCATGATATAAATTAAAAGCACTATTAGCGACAAAACCAATTAAAGTTAAATCAAATCGTTTTGCCGCTAATATAGCTAAATCCGAAGGTGCACCTACGGCAATTAAGACACAAATACCCGACATAATCGATTTCTGCACTAACTCAAAGCTCAGCCGCCCACTGACAACAAGACAGTATTTTTTGCTAATAGTATCTTCCTTTTGCAACTTTGATCCTAAAACTTTATCTAGGGCATTATGACGACCAATATCTTCATAGAGAGCAAGAAGTTTTCCTTGTTGATCAAATAACGCGGCGGCATGACACCCCCCAGTACTTTTAAAGATTTGTTGCTGCTTTTTCATCGTTTCAGGCATATTGCAAATCGTCTCTGTTGAGAGCCAATTTGTTTCAGTATTCAACAATGGAGGACTTTTAAATTCTAATGATTTTAATGATGTAGTACCACATAAACCACAGCTACTATAGGTGACTAGATAACGTTCTAAACTACTAATTTTCGGGTGATAGCCTTTGATAAGCTGTACTTCCCAAAGATTACTCTGGTCAATTGCATCTTCTTTTTCTTCGCAGCTGATATTTTCTATTTGATCAAAACAGGTAATAACCCCTTCAGACAACAATAGACCAATTATCAAGACTTCATCATCACCAGGCGTCCGCATAGTAATTGAAAACACTTGATTTTTAACGATAATACCATCAAACCAAGATAAACGAATTTGTAATGGCTGCTCAACAATCACCTCATCGGTTAACAACTCTCGAGTGCCATTTTGATAGCGAAATTTGTGGCGATTTACCTTAGAGGGGTTATCGTTATTATTAATATTATTTTTGCTGTTTTTCTTCATAAAATTTATAAATTATCGACCTGAAGTAATGTTACCTTGATAAAGCGAAGGTGAACAGCAACAATTTTATAATAAATCTTACAACAAATTAACAATATAGTATTAAAAACGCTACAAGTTCAATCCATTATCATAATCAATTATTCTTCAACTTTGACATTATGCTTTGGCAACGGCACAGTAGAGCCAAATTAAAAACAATAATTAAACACTAAAAGAGAACTTATGAGATTTTCCCCATTAAAAATGGAGCTTAAGCATTCAATGCTTTTTCTTTCTATCTGCTTAGGATTATCTACGGCAGCTTGTCAAAACGAGCAAATTTCAGAAAATACTGATGTGGTTAAAAATCATCATCAACGTGCAATTGAAATTGCTAAAAACACCATCATCGCTGATACTCACATTGATGTGCCATTTCGTCTTAAAGAAAAATTTGAAAATGTAGCGAATCATACCGACAGTGGCGACTTTGATCACCCAAGAGCTGTTGCCGGTGGTTTGGATGCACCATTTATGTCTATTTACATTCCTGCAAAGCTAGAAAAAACCGGCGGTAGTAAGGAACTTGCCGATAAACTAATTGATATGGTTGAAGGAATGGTTAAAACCTCCCCTGATAAGTTTGCATTAGCACACTCTACTCAAGAGTTAATCACCAATTTTGCTAAAGGTTTAGTTTCATTTCCTATGGGTATGGAAAATGGTAGCCCAATTGAAGGTAATTTTAAGAATTTAGAACATTTTTATCAACGCGGCATACGTTACATTACCTTGACACACTCCAAAGCTAACCACATATCAGACTCTTCTTACGATACTAATCGTCCGGCAAAGGGCTTAACCACCTTTGGTAAAGAGTTAATCACACAAATGAATAATATAGGTGTAATGGTTGATGTTTCCCATATATCTGATGATGCCTTTTATCAAGTTATGGAAATCAGCAAAACGCCAGTAATCGCTTCCCACTCTTCAGCAAGACATTTTACGCCAGGCTTTGAACGTAATATGAGTGATGAGATGATCACATTACTTGCCAAAAACGGCGGTGTCATTCAAATCAATTTTGGTTCAACGTTTATTTCACAAGTATCAATCGAAAATAGAAATACTTTTAAAGCGGCAGTTAACGCTTATAGTGAGCAAAATGAATTTTCAGCTGACAGCGACGAAGTTAAAGCCTTTAGTGAAGAATACCGTAAAAAAACACCTTTTATTTTCGCCAACTTAGACAACGTACTTGATCACTTCGATCATGTAGTAAAACTTGTTGGTATTGATTATGTCGGAATCGGCTCTGATTATGACGGCGTTGGTGACAGTTTACCCATCGGTTTAAAAGATGTTTCTTCTTATCCTAATTTAATCGAAGGCTTACTAAATCGCGGATATAGTGAGCAAGACATTAAAAAAATTCTATCTGGTAACTTACTACGTGTATGGAAAGCTGTTGAAGAATATGCTGAACAGCACTAGGTAATTAGCTCTATTCAATGAACTGCAAAACCTTATTTTGTAGTTCATTGTTCTTATTTACTCCCACCCATGCAACTATATTATGTAAAGAGCTTGGATCTTTTCCTCTAACCATCCAAACTGTAATAATAATTAGTTACTGTAAATGAATTTATGTCTATTCAATGGGTTGCACATCGTGGTGAATGCCAGTCACATATTGAAAATACTTTAACCAGTATTAATGAAGCAATAAAAAACGGAATCACAAATATAGAAATAGATATACAACTCAGTAGAGACGGCGTTGCTGTATTATTTCATGATCGAAACTTAAGACGACTGTGCAAGCAAAATAAGGCTATTGCAGAATTAGATCTAAATGCGATTCAGCAATTAACTTTAATACCTGATGACGAGACTCATTTCAAACGAAAAACAGCTAAAATCCCTACGTTATGTGACGTGGTTTCACTCATCGAAAAACATCCACAGATAACACTGTTTGTTGAGATAAAAAGAGTTAACTTTTTACATTTCTCTTATCAAAATGTTTATAAAAAGATCATTCACGTACTCAAGCCAATATTAACTCAAGTAGTACTACTCAGCTTTTCTTATCGTTTTTTAAGGCTCTGTCGAAAATATTCACGACAAACCATCGCTTATGTTTTGCCAAGCTGGCAGCAATTCAATGCAAAGATGTTAACCAAGCTACAACCTGAATACATTTTTTGTAATATAAAAAGAACACCTAAAGAGTACATATTTGATAATTCAACATTTAACTGGGTGCTTTATGAAATTAGTAATACCATTGAAGCCAAAGATTTCAATAACAGAGGTGTTCAATATTTAGAGAGTTTTACGACAAAAAAATTGCAGCAGAAATTATATGTTTAATGAATTAAGGAAATTTCTGGTCATATTCATTCGTTTCATTTAAGTAGCTTGTCCATCTCTGCTTTCCATAATTGATATCGATTTTTCAAGTGACTGTTTTCTTGTGGTAGATAAAATTGATATTTAAGTTCCGGCAACCACTTTTTAGGACGATTTGCTAACCACCAAATACTACCAAGCGCACTGGCTTCTACTTCACTTGGGCATTTCACTTGATAACCAGATAGGTCAGCAAGCATTTGACATAAAACAGCGTTATTAGACATACCTCCAGAGAGAATTATCGATTCAAGCTGTGGTGCTGGCTTGGATAATAATTCCATCAATATAGTAACTAAAAAAGCAATACTCTCCAAAACAGCAATCAACTTTTCTTCATTAGTGCTTTTAATGATGCTTTCATTACTACCTTCATCAACACCTACACCAATAAAGCGACTTTCAATATCTGTACGCCAATAAGGAGCGCCAAGTCCTCCTACGGCGTTAATAAATAAAGGGATCTCTCCTTTAATATTTTCAATATCATTGAGAAATGAACTATCGATTCCTAATATACTTGCCATATGCTCTATTGCAGCGCCGCAACCGTTAACAGTCCCTTCTAAAACGAACAACTTACACTTATCATCAACATGCACAATGCTGCGTAGTAATGCTTTAGTATCGGTATTGGTATTGGTATTGGTAAAGGTTGCATTGTTGTTTACGAGTATCCGACTAATAAATGCCCCTGTGCCCATATTAATCAATAACTCTTTTTCATTAGGCTGACCATAAGCAAATATCGCAGCAGATTGGTCGCCATTTACATATTTTAATGGAATAGGTTTTACATGTTCATCTGACGATAATGTTAACTCGCCAAAATTATCGAGTGTTGATAATACGTGAGGAAGATAAGATTTTTTTATGCCAAAAGAAACCAATAGCTCTTGTTGCCACTGTAAAGTATTGATATCAAATAATAAGGTTCGAGCAGCATTAGCAGGATCAACGTTATAGGTTTCATTGTTGGTTAGCTTCATCACCAAAAATGAAGCTAATGGTAAAAACATCAGGTCATTTTGTAGAGCAGCTAAATTTACTTTTTTATTATGCTCTAAACACCATTTCATTTTACTTGCACCGTAATGTACACTTGCTCTTAGTCCTGTTATGACTCTTAGCCAATTCCCATCAATAGAGGTATGTTCTAGTTCCTTTTGTGCCCGACTATCTTGCCAACTAATAATATTACTCAAGGGTTGCTTTGTTTTTTTACTAATCGCGATAAAACTAGAACGCTGCGTAACTAAAGAGGCGCTTTGTATATGTAATATTTGCTCATCACAAAGTTTATCAAAACAACAATGAATGCTTTTTAATACCGACTCATATAGGAGTTCAGCGGATTGTTCAACAATAACGCCATCACGCTCTGTTGGAAGATAACATTGTCCTTTGCTAAGTATTTTCCCCGAACTATCACAAACGATTGCACGCGAGCTAGTGCCTCCTTGGTCAATACTCAAGTAATACATCGGCGTTACCTCGCAATATCATAATCATTGGCTACACTAAATATAGACCTTATACGTACGCAGGATAGAAGTATATGAAGGGTATCCCCGGTTCTTTAGTAAAAACATGGTTATTTATGATACAAAGCGATGACCCTAAACTAGTGACACAAAAATTTTATGCTTATCAAAAGATAAAACAATTATTTGGCAGTATTAATATGGCCGAAATATATCTTGAACAATATGAAGATGATGAAATTGAAGTAATGGTTATCTAACTGTTTTTACTAAAAACTTTCGATAAATTAGGCATAATAAGATGTTAGATACCTTCTTTATGTAACATACTATTTTCCATTTAAAGCAATAATTCAAACAACTGAACATACAAAATCCCCGCTGCAAACTGGAACCCCCCCACTCAGTACTGAGAAAATCATCGTGTATTTCCTATTTTCTCTAATTACTTATTTTTCTAACTACATGCTAACTCTTTATACAAATTTCAATGCTGTTTGCGGTTAAAAGTTGATATGTTACTTAATGCAAAAGTGAAAGGCCTATAAATTAAGCTTTGACAGCCAATACCCTGCGGGTTTCATCAAACAGTGGCAAGAATATGCTATAAAAGCACAAAAATTTATCTAGAGCGTTAACCCGTCGCTTATAAACAGATACTAACACTTTCGTATGCATGTGTTTTGTGCTATAAAATAGTTTGTTACATATAGTATGTTTTAGACTTTAAGGTGGTTTTTTTGATTAAATCGAAGAAAGTAAAATGTTGTAAATTCAAAAGGTTATTATCAAAAAGCTTATTAATACTACCCGTTATATTTCTTTTTTCATGTACATCACCAGAATATTCCGCGGCACTTACACACTATAACAACGCAAAACTTAATCACAGTTTATCTTCACAAATTGACGCACTAAAAATACTTGCTAAATTAGACCCTGACAAACACATCAATGAGCTTTCAAAAAATGTAAAATTAGCTGAAATATTGAATACAGCTAAAGTACTTATGGCTAGTGGAAATTATTATCAAGCCTATATACATAGTCATGACGTATATCGCCAATCTCTTGATAATGAAAGTAAAAAACTGCTTGTAGCTTCAGGGAAAAAGCTGTCTTCTATTCTTAAAGCACAAAATAATATCGAGAGTTATTTCAATGATCACCCTAAAGGTTTATCAGAAACATTAACAAAACTTGCAAGATCTCCCGTTATAAGCTGGAACCTTATTGACGTTAATCAATTAGTAAGTCAATTAAGTAAAGATAAGCTTATTTTACAAAGTGCGCTCGCCCCATTAGGCCATAACAACTACTCGTTATACTTTCCTGAAATTAAACAATGGAGCAAAGGGATAAAAGAACAACTAACTAAAGTCACTATAATCCAAGATTTTATTATTAATCGTGCCCGACACCAAAGTGCTATTGCTCTACTAGATACTCACAAAGTGTTAGCTAAAGACAGTATAGAATTATTGTCATATGTGAATGAAAAGTTAGCTATTGATACACTTATTCCCACATTCTCTAAAGCGGCAATCGCTTATCAGCCTTATCAAGTACTCATTGAGAACCTTTCATTGGCTTTATTATTAAACCGTGCTGATATACATTCGAGTTGGTATATCAACTGGCGAGAATTAGAAATTAAAATATTACATCCTAAAGATCCTTTTTCAAATTATGTTAAAGAAGCCAAAGATATTGATGCACAGTTAAACAAACTTATTAGCCAAAACACTCTTTCATTACCCTCATTAAACTCAGAATTCGATACACTTGCTGAGTTTACTCAACAACATCCTCAAGTGAATGCTCTTATAAAAAGGCTTAAAAGGGACAAAACTCTAATTTAACAACAAAGATTAAAACAAAACATTTCTCTCGAAAAAATCAGTGCTTGGCTAAAGCCGAATTAGCTAAACCGAATTAATAATGTTTTAAAGGTGTTTGCGATATTGCATCGGGCTAATACCGATCAGTTTCTTAAAATAGCGTCCCATGTGGCTTTGACTTGAAAAGCCACATCGCAATGCAACTTCAGTTAATGGTAATTTAGTTGTAGAAAGAAGCTCTTTAACTCGCTCTATTCTTACTTGTGTTAAATACTCCTGCGGTGTTTGCGCAAGGTTTTCCTTAAACATACGACAAAAATGAAATTCACTTAATTGTGCAAGGTCTGCTAATTCAACAAGAAATATTTGTCTAAAATAATTTTCATGAATAAATTCACAAACATCAAGCGCAACTTTAGGCGCTAATCCTCCGCGCATTTTGCAGGTAAATTTAGCAATACCTAAACTTTGTATCATAGCCACTAGAATGGTATCAGTAACTTGTTCCATTAAGAGCTGATTCTCACCGTTCGACCAATCTGCGGTGAATACCTGATGACGAAACATCCCTTCTAGTGCAAGATTTTCATGAAAAATTAATTCAGGTAAGTTTACTTTACGGGGATCTATATCAAAGGTTTTTAATGCCAATTGTTTCAAATAAGCATCGTCAAAATATAAATGCATAAATTGTTGTGAACTACCCACATGCCATTGGCTTTCACTTTCTTTAGGCATCAAACAAAAACGACCTGGCGCACCAAAGCTTGATTTGACATCGGTGCGATGTGTTTCAAAGCCCCCTTCTAAATATAAACTTAAAGTATGTTGCTGATTATTTTTATAATAAATTCTTTCATGATCATTTTGATAATGCGCCCACGACAAACCTTTTGTTAACGACTTTTGTCGAAAACAAATTTTACTTGAATGTTCAAATCGAACATGCTTTTCATGATATCTACTCATCTAACTAGCTTACCGAGATACTTTATCGTGCTCAAGGCACTACTAAATAAAACCGCAATATTGTGATAAATTTATCAATATGATGACAGAAAGAACATTTAAAAACGCAGATAATAAGGTATTAATAATTAAAGGAGTTGTATATGACTGCATTTTTATACATTTTAATGATCTTTGCTTGGGGATTCTCGTGGATAGCGATAAAATTTCAACAAAGCAGCGTTGCAATGGAAGTATCGATATTATATCGCTTTGCTATTGCGGCCTGCTTTATGTTTGTTTTTGGTTATCTCTTTAAAAAGATACAAAAAACGCATTACCATCATCATTTCTTTTTTGCCCTACAGGGGTTATGTCTATTTTGTTTTAATTTTTTAGCATTTTACAGCTCTACAAGTTACATCGCCAGTGGTTTAACAGCTGTTGTCATGGCAACGGCTCCAATATTTAATGCCATACATGGCAAACTATTTTATCAAACACCAACCTCTGCTAATTTTTGGCTAGGTGTCATTGTTGGGCTTGCCGGGATATGTCTATTATTCATTGGCGACCTACGGCAAACGAACTGGTCTCAAGATGTTTTTATTGGTCTATTTTATGCCCTTTTAGGCACTTGGTGTTTTTCTATTGGTAATATGATCAGTATTCGTAATACCCGCAATAAAATCCAACCTTATACGGCTACTAGTTATGCCATGGTTTATGGCTGTATTGCGTTATTAGTGATTATTACTTTTAAAGACCTACCCTTTAACATTGAAACGAACATGCGCTATTTAGGTGGATTATTATATCTAGCCATTCCAGCTTCAGTTATCGGTTTTACCGCTTATTTAGTACTTGTTGATCGTATAGGTGCCAACAATGCTGCTTATTTATTAGTAATAACACCTATTGTAGCGTTAATCAGTTCTAGTTTTTTTGAAGGATATCAATGGACAAATTCGGCAACGGCTGGCTTAACCTTAATCATACTAGGTAATTTTTTAACAAAACGTACTACATCATTACTATCGTTCACTTTCAGTAGTAAATTTAAACGTTCAAAAAGCTAAAGAGAATGCAGATTAAACATGTCATCATCTTATTCGTCGATGACATGCTTTAAGCGCTTTACACTGTGTTTTATATTGTGTTTTTATTATGCTTACTATTTGAAACCGCGGCTCCTAAAATGATTAAAACAACAGCAATGATGATATTTATTGACCAGTCATGAAGTCCAGCTAAAGATAGAAGCACTGATGATAATAAAGGGGTAAAAAAACTTAAAGAAGCCAAAAGTTGTTTATTACCTTTTTTTAAACCAAAATCCCATAAATAGAATGCCCCTCCTACAGGGCCTAATCCTAAAAGTAAAATACCTAACCACTGCAAGGTATCAATAGACCAACTGAACGTCTCAAATAAAAAGTGGCTGGCTAACGAAAATAATGCAACAACAAGAGAGAGCCATCCTATATCTGCAACTTTACTTTTTGTTTTTGAAAGAAATAAAGAATATAACGACCAAATCAAAGCACATGCCAGAGCCAAGAAATACCCTATTAATGATTCGAAAGATACTACCCATTGATTATTGCCAAGGATCACTACACTCAAGCCTAAAAACCCCAGAATTCCACCCAATAGTGCTTTAATACGATTAGCCTTTGATGATACAAAAATAGAAAGTAGCAGCGGCCATAAATAAACAATCAAGCTGACTTCAATAACATCCGCTTTTTTCAACGCCATAAAATAACAAAAATGAAAACCAAATAAACCAATCAAACCAAATAACCACTGTTTGCTGGAAAGCTTAGGCAGCTCAAAAATTGATGTTCCCTTTGCCTTACGCCAAAGTAGCGATAATAAAAATGAGACCATAAAGCAAAAGAATAACAATAAAAATGCAGGTATGTGCTGGGTTAGATGACCTAACAGAGCCAACCCTCCCCATAATAGCAATGCAAATATGCCACTAAATGTTGCCATCGGTAAATCCTGTTAAGAAATTAGGTACAAAACTTTACAGTTAAAAGTTAGTTCACAGTTTGCTCAAAGGATGGTTTAGTTGTCTCGAAAGATGCTTTTATTATTTATTGCGGCTAGCTAAATACTGTTAATCAAATACTGTAAATTAAAGGCTATTAGGTAAAGTGTCTTGGTGATTGACCAAAAAAAAGAGAAAACCGACGACTAAATGCTGATACGTTTTGATAACCCACGTTTTCAGCAATAATAGCTACGGGCATGTCGGTATGAGTAAGCAATGCCCTCGCCTTCATCATTCTCAACGACAGTAGATATTGCCCCGTTGTTGTGTCTGTTTGCTGTTTAAATAACACCTTGTATTGGCTTTTACTCAAACAAGCAATATCAGCAAGTTCATCGAGGTTTATTACATTTCCCAACTTGTTATTTAAATAATCGATAACGTTAACAATTCGTGCATCAATATTAGGCAAAAAATTTTGTGCGGCTATTAATTGATAAAAAAGTTCATTAAGAGGAATTTCAACTAATGGTTGATATTCAGACTTTAGTTGTTGTTCAAAAAAATATATAAATGCTTGCAAAGGTTTTGAAGTCGCCACAAAACAATGAGATAACTTCTTTATGTTAGCAGGTAGTTCTTCTAAATCAGCAACAAGGAAGCGTGCATTTTCATCTGCACTAAAGCTATGTTTTTTTTCAGCCAAAACTATTGCACAGCGCTGAACTCCAATATTTTCACGACAGCCTTCAATATCAATATCGATAATGCCCTGTAAAGGTATTACCAATTGATGATAGTGATGCTGGTGGCTACGCATTTTATGTACATACGAACGAACAGAAAGCTTAATTACTTTTGACAAGAGAGTTCTTCATGATGAAAAGGTAGAGATAATTTAGCGTTATTAATATACCGTTGTCACCTATATTTAGGTATAATTTTTCATTCTTAGGTTTAATTAACATTTCTTTTCAAGCTCTTATTAAACTCACTTACTTAAAATCCTTACTTAACACTCTGACTTAAAATAAATAGACAATTATGATAATTCAACTTGGCAAACATTTTCTGAATACAGCAACAGGTATACTCGCCAGTGATTTCGATTTTAACCACATAAATAGTGCCAAACTCGATCATACCGCTTTAGAATTATTGTTATGTTTGCTTCGTTATCAAGGTAACGATGTGAGTAAAACTGTGATGTTAAACGAAGTTTGGCCAAATAAAGTGGTAACAGAAGATGTACTTACTGTCGCCATTAGTCATATACGTAAGGCTTTAGGGGACAAAGCGAGAAATCCATCATATATAAAAACAATCCCTGGCATCGGTTATCGTCTAATTGCTAAAGTTATTGAAGTCGAAGAAAATAAAGCGACAGTAGAACAAAAAAATAAAACGTTAACATCAGCAACAAAAAGCTCTTTTTTAATCTTAGGTTTTATCTTTATAGGTTTATTAGCATTCTCCTTTTTTTCCAAAAATGATAATAATATAAACAATAATGCTCAACTACCGTCACAGGCGAGCATTAATCATTATCAAAAAGGACGTTACTTACTCACCTTAGATGATGAAAATGGCTGGCAATCTGCACAGCAGATCTTTGAAGATACTATCATTACCGCTCCTGATTATGCGCCAGCTTATCGTGAATTAGTCAATGCAAAAGTACAACTACTTGCCAATGATGGTGTCGAAAAGTTGGCAAATATAGATGAATATTATACCTTACTAAATAAGTCCCTATTATTATCACCTAACGATCATAAAACTCACCTTGCACTCGCTGATGTTGCTTTTTTAATTGAATGGAATTTTGATTTGGCAGAACAGCATTACCAAAAAGCAACGGAGTTAGCACCCAAAGATGCACAAGCACACTTTAAGTTCTCGGAGTTTCTATTGGCAGCAGGAAAATTCAAACTTGCTATACAACATATTAAAGAATATAAGAATTTAGAACCAAGTGCCTATGCAATACCTTCCGTTGCCTGGATTTATAATATGATGGAAGATTTTGACACTGCAATTATAGAATTGGAGAAACTTAAAAAGTTACAACCAAGCTCTTTTGCTTATCATATTTCCGCACAAGCAATTTTAGAAAATATGGGTGATGAGCAGGCTTCCTTTAATGAATTGCTCAATATATTTTCGAAAGTAAACTACTCAGCAAATGAAATTTCTATTATCACCAAAATCTTTAACCAAGGAGGATTAGCCGCTGTTAACTTGTGGTTATTAGATGAAAAACAAGAACAACAATATATTGGTCAATATTTCCCTCCTTTATCGTACGCTCGTTATGCAACAAAAGCAGGTAAAGATGAGCTTGCCGTCGAGTATATTTTACAAGCATTAGAACAACGCGATGCAACCTTATTATGGTTTAATGTCGATCCAAAATATAAAGTTCTGCGTCAACACCCTAAGTTGAAAAACATCATCAACCCCCAGTAAAATACATTTAATCAACTGATAAACAACAAATTTCGTAACTATTTGGAACTTGTAAGCAAGCTTCAGGACTATTTATCTTTTACTAAATAAACTCATTCATCTTATTAGGATTATTTTATTTAGCAAAAGGTATAAAGATGGAACATGTACTTCCTCAGATCAAAGCATGGCATAACGTTGACTTAAAGCGTTTTAAAAACGAAATAGTTCCTCTTCATCAACCTGCTATATTAAAAAGCCTCATCAAGGATTGGCCTGTTGTACAACACTCAAAGGAATCTCCAAATACATTAATAAACTACCTAAAAAAATTCGATAAAGGTCTAGAGACGAACTACTTAAAAGCTGATAAAAAAGTTAAAGGTCGATTCTTTTATAATGAGGGTCTTAACGGTTTAAACTTTGAGACACAGACAGCGAACTTTATTGATGTTATAGAAAAAATTAATAGCGCAGATATAAATGAACAATATTTGTATATAAGTAACGCCCCTACTAATAAATATATCCCTAATTTTTTAAAAGAAAATAGCAATGACTTGCTAAGTCATACTTTAAATCCCGGTATTTGGATTGGTAATAAGATCACCATTGCGCCTCATTTCGATGTGCCAGATAACATCGCCTGTTGTATCAGTGGAAAAAGACGCTTTACCTTGTTCCCACCAGAACAAATATCTAACTTATATATTGGCCCAATCGACAATACTCCCGCAGGTCAGCCAGTAAGTATGGTTGAAGTGAACAAACCTGACTTTGTTAAATTCCCCCGGTATAAAGAGGCGATTAAAAACGCCTTAGTCGCTGAATTAGAGCCTGGTGATGCCATATATATCCCTTCTTTATGGTGGCACAATGTTGAGTCTCTCGATAAATTTAATGTTTTACTAACTTATTTTCATGACGCTACTCCCAAAAATTATGGCTCCGGATTTGATTGTCTAATTCATGGTTTAATGAGTATTCGCAATTTACCAGAAGGTAAACGCAAAGCATGGCAAGCCTATTTTAATCACTATTTATTTTCTGATATTGGCCAGTCTAGCGCTCACATTCCTCAAGAAAAATTGGGGATTTTAGGCAAGCATACACCCGAGATATCACAAGGATTAAAAGAAATTGTTGTCAACTCACTGATGCGCTAAATAAGTATCTCAATGCAAGCCATCTCGCTTAAGTTCGACTTCACTCCGTGAAATGGGGAATTAATCCTATAATGGTGCCAAAAGTGTAATGTATAAAACTCACAGCACATTTATTAAATATCTAATAAAAACTTGGAACTCTTTATTGTGACTTCAGGACTATTAATACGCTAATTCATAAAGTGAGTTGGCTTACTCCCACATATTATAGAGAAATACATGTACCGACCCTTAATGCTCAATTTGTTAATTATTGCCTCTTTATTCCTATCGCCTATCGCCCTTGCTAACTTAGCTTGGCAATATCAAACCGCTGGTGAGATCACTGGACAACCGGTTATCCACAAAAACCTTATTTATGTTCTATCGGGTCAATCATTAACGGTATTAGATAAAAAAGGGGTTCTGCAATGGCAGTACGATACTAAAGCAAAGACTTATAGCAGCGTTTCAATAGCAAATGAAAACATCTACATATTGGCCGATAATGGTTTACATGCCGTTGATATGGAGGGTAATAAAAAATGGATTTTTCACAATCAAGATCAACCTTTTAAGGTTAACGGAGAAAGTATGAGTTGGGGTAAAGGTCTATTTATCGACCCTTGGTCATGGTATCGCTCTAGTCCAATAATTGTTAAAGAAAAAATAATATTCGGCAATGCCAATGGTACTTTTGCTATATCAACTAAAACAGGACAACAAGTTTGGCATACCAATACGGGTATATCTCATACTGTACCTGCCTACCATGAAGGCACTATTGTTATAGGTAGCTGGAATAATAACCTTTATGGACTTAATGAAATCGACGGTAGTATTTCATGGCAGTTTGCTTCACGTACACCACAAGGTATGTTGGCCGGCTGGGATGGTTGGAATGGCTTTAATTTATCACCAATTATTCATAACGGAACAGTGTATGTTGGTAATAGAGGAAGTTATTTCTATGCGATAGATGCTAAAAAGGGTATTGAAAAATGGAGTAGTCAATATGCAAGCACTTGGGTAGGTTCCCCTGCAATTGAAAGTAATGATCAAATATATTTTGGTACCTCTGATGGCTACTCCTTAGTTGGGCTTAATGCAAAAACAGGTTCACAAACATTATTACAATTAAATGATTTTTATAATTTTGCTCAGCCACAAGCTGATGAAGAATACGTCTATTTTGCTACCGTTTCAGGAGAGTTATATGCTGTTAACAAAAGAACGTCTCAAAAGACTTTATTATTTTCCACACCGAATAACCTAATAAATGCTAAGGAATTAATAAAAAAAGAAGGTGGATTAAAGCGCATATATAGCCTTGATGATAATTATAGCCATGCAAATGCAATTAAAGATGTGCAACGTATGAAAGACAAACTCGACTCAATATTAAGTTTAACCTTAAATGACAAAACGCTGTATTTAGGGTCAAGTAACGGAAAAATCTATGCTGTAAGACTATAAAGCTAATGTTCTTATGAATCATCAATCTGTTTATTTTTACCTTTGCTACCTATGTTAGCTTTTAGGGGAGACAAAGGTGAAAATACATTGACGAGGATAATTACGCTATATTTTTGATGACAATGATAAATAAAAATAATTAAATACATTTTATTTGAGCAATATTTTACATCAATTTTAACCAGTAAGTAGCATCTTGAAGGTTATCAATACTCATACATGAAATCGTTTGTCCGCAGGTTTTCCCTTTAAATCGACTTCCCGTGATGGTCCTTGATGATCTAAAACTTACTAATAACTCATCAAATATTTCTGTAATAGGAGGGGATATTGTCGTTATTATTTCCGAGTTATCAAGAGGCCAAGCACTATTCGAAAGATTATTAACAACTAGTGGATAATTAGTCATTGCTTGAAACAAATTAGGAAAACTATTTTCTGTAATAGCCATTGATTCATTAATATGGTCAACAACTCTCGGAATTCCTGGGTGTTTTTGCTTATACGATTTTGCTAAATATTTATCTGCCAATGACTGATTATGAAAACCAAATTTATTGCTTAAATATATAATACCTAAAATGAAAGTTGCACTTTTATAACGCTTTCTTGATGCTTTTTCCAAGTGCATAATTCCTTGTTCTATATCTCCTGCCTTCTTACTATTAAGATACATCAAGCCGACTTTATAATGCGCCGAAATATTACCGAATTTGGCAGAACGCAATAAAAAACTAAGCGCTTGTTGATCATTCTTCTCTGTACCATACCCATAATAATAAAGTTGTCCAAGTGTCGCCATAGCGACAGGGTGACCTCTTTTAGCGAAAACTTTAAATTTATTGAAATATTCAATACAGTGCTTTTCTTGGCAAGCAGTGATTTGTGCCGCGATTCCTTTTTGAGCATAGCTACAAATTAGAATGATAAAAACACATATTAATTTACTCATATATTTCCAGGTACTTAAAATGGTTTACTTAAAATGGTTTACTTAAAATGGTTAAGACTCTACTACGATATAAGTAGCTAACAAGGCCTTATGATACTACAATTTTTATATCATGCCTCTGATACCTTGTCAGTATTTCATTTTACTATTTAACTTATTTATAAATAATATACCCGTTCCATTTGAAGATGCAGTTTCAAGTGGAGCGGGTATATGACTCGAATTATGATGAACTCACTTCCCGATCGCAAGCGACCGAGATTTAAAATATATCAAGTTAACATGACCCACAATTCTTCATCAGAAAAATTTTCTTAATATCCACCTCCAGCTGATTGCTTGATCAAGTTGGTATAAAATTGATTTCTTGTCGCTCCTTCAATGTTTTCTCCAAAAGAAAAACAGGCACTTTTCATTTGTTTACATGACATTCCAGCAAACCTTGTTCCTGTACTTTTAATTTTTTGTCTAAAGCTCATAAGTTGCCCGTGAAATATTTCTTCAATAGGGGGAGAAACGATAGTGATCACCTCGGTACCATCATCTGGCCAGACACTCACTAAACCGTCAATTACATCGATTGGATTTTTTCTCATAGAACTGACAAGATTTGGAAAAGTATCGGTCTGTATCGTTCTTGTTTCCTTGATGTAATCTATCACAGTAGGCATACTTTCGTGTTTATTATCATATGCTTTAGCAAGGTATTTATCCGCTTTAACAAGGTCATAGGCACCAAAATCTTTATTAAGATAAATAATACCGAGTAAAAAATATGCTTTTTTCACTTTGTTTTTAGCCGATTTCTCTAAGTAGTTAACCCCTTTAGTAATATCTTTATGTTTATCACTGCTTAGATAGAGTAGTCCCGCTTTGTACTGTGCTACTGGATGGTCTAGTCGCGACGATTTTTCGTAATACCTAAGCGCTAATGCTTCATTTTTTTCCGTTCCATAACCAAACTCATAAAATTGCCCCAACGTATTCATAGCAACAGGATGGCCCCTTTTTGCACTTCGTTTAAATTTATTAAAATAGTCTACACATTCATCTGTCATACATGGAGCTAGTTTTGCTGCATTCGCACTAATAGGCAGCAGACTTATCGCTATAGATATTAGTATTATTTTTGTAATGTTCATCAAGTTAAGGTTCCTTTTATTTCTTTGTCGTTAATTCGTTAATTCGTTAATAAAATTTAAATGCAATTACTGCGGCTTTATTTCGGCTGTGTTCACAGTAAGAAATGCCATAACAACATACTTAAGATATTTTTATATATAGGAGTTATATATTATTTGTATGTTTTACATATCAACACCTAAGCGTCTGCTTTACAAACTAATAAAAGCTAAAAAATTCCGAATGCTTGATGATAAAATACTTTAGCCTGGGCAGTTCCTAAGCCTTCACCCATAGAAATACAATAGTTTTTCATTTGTTTACATGACCTCCCTGCAAACCTTGACCCTGTACTTTTAATTCTTTGTCTAAAACTCATAAGTTGCCCATGAAATATGTCTTCAATAGGGGGAGCTACAACAGTGATCACTTCGGTACCATCATCAGGCCATACACTCACTGAGTTTTTGTTTACAGCAAGAGGTGTAGTTTTTAAAGCACTGAGCAGACTTGGAAAAGTATCTGTTTGTATCCTATTTTTTTCATTAAGATAATCGATGATAGTGGGCATATCTTCATGTTTATTATCATATGCTTTGGCAAGATACTCATCTGCTTTAGCAAGGTCATAAGCACCAAAATCTTTATTAAGGTAAATAATGCCAAGTAAAAAAAATGCTTTTTTCACTTTGTTTGTTGCAGATTTTTCCAGGTAGTTAACGCCCTTAGTAATATCTTTATGTTTCTCACTGCTAAGATAGAGTAACCCTGCTTTGTATTGTGCTACAGGATGATCTAGTCGTGAGGATTTTTCGTAATATTTAAGCGCCAGTAATTCATTTTTTTCCGTTCCATAACCATACTCATAAAACTGCCCTAACGTATTCATAGCAACAGGGTGACCTCTCTTTGCACTAACTTTAAATTTGTTAAAATATTCAATACACTCATTAGTCATACATGGAGCTAGTTTTGCCGCATTAACACTAATAGACAACAAACTTATCACCATAGATATTAATATTGTTTTTGTAATGTTCATAACGTTAAGATTCCTTTAATTTCTTTGTCGCTTGTTCGTAAATAAAATTTAAATTCAATGTGATAGTTCGTCTAGTTGACTATCACATTAAGAATTAATCAGTAATTTTAGAATGAATGTTTTACAAAGTTTCTAAAGAATGCAGATCTTGTCGCCCCTACTAAACCTTCACCCATCGAAATACAGGTGCTCCTCATTTGTTTACATGACTTCCCTTTAAATCGCGTTCCTGTACTTTTAATACTCTGTCTAAAACTAATAAGTTGATCGTGAAATATTTCTTCAATAGGGGGAGCTACAACAGTTATCACTTCGGTACCATCATTAGGCCATACACTCACTGAGTTTTTGTTTACAGCAAGAGGAGTGGTTTTTAGAGCATTTACTAGATTTGGAAAAGTGCTTGCTTGTATCCTGTTTTTTTCATTAAGATAATCGATGAGGGTCGGCATATCTTCATGTTTATTATCATATGCTTTGGCAAGATACTCATCTGCTTTAGCAAGGTCATAAGCACCAAAATCTTTATTAAGGTAAATAATGCCGAGTAAAAAAAATGCTTTTTTTACTTTGTTTTTTGCTGATTTTTCTAGGTAGTTAACACCCTTAGTAATATCTTTATGTTGCTCACTACTGAGGTAGAGTAACCCTGCCTTGTATTGTGCTACCGGATTATCTAAGCGTGAGGATTTTTCGTAATATTTAAGCGCAAGTATTTCATTTTTTTCCGTACCATAACCATACTCATAAAATTGCCCTAACGTATTCATAGCAACAGGGTGACCTCTCTTAGCACTAACTCTAAATTTGTTAAAATAATCGATACATTCACTGGTCATGCATGGTGCTAGTTTTGCTGCATTAACATTAATAGACAGCAGACTTATCACTATAGGAATTAGTAATATTTTTGTAATATTCATAACGTTAAGGTCCTTTAATTTCTTTGTCGTTTGTTCGTAAATAAAATTTAAATGCCATTACAACGGCTTTAAATCGTCTTCAGTTCACAATAAGAAATGATATAAGAACATACTTAAGATGTTTTTATATAAAGGAGTTATATGGTATTTGTATGGCTTTTATATTAATAACTAACCAATTGTTTTATAGAGGTATTTGAAAATATTCTTTTAGAAAAATATACTTGATCATTAATGATATAGAAGCTTTGAATGGCATTAGAGATGGTGGGTGACTTCGTTATTTCACCCGAAACTAAATGAGTTATAATAAAATGATCTTCAATGAAGTTGTATAGATAATTATTATGAACTTGCCAATGACCCGAGTTATTGATGGTTTGTGCTAATACTTTATTTTTAATTAGACCTTCAGAAACATTAAATGAAAACACTCCTTTTTGAGGTATCGATACATAAAATAACGATGTAAGACAGTCACTTTTTATTGCGGTGATATTCTCTTGTAGTTTATCAATAATTTTCTTTTTAATGTTGTATTGATATAAATTCCACATACCATTTTCTAATGATGTCATGAGAATATTTTTACCATCACATGACCAAATAGGGGTATCTGAATTTTCGAATGTGCTGAGAGGCTGAGATATTGTATGTGTTACTAAATCAAGTATATGAGGGATTTGGTTTAGTAAAAAGACTAAAGAAAGTCCATCTGGTGAAAATTGTACATTGGAAATATGTTGATTTTTGCTAAATTGAGAAAGTTGGATGAAACGGTTATCGACTTTTTGCCAAATTTGTTTTACCCCAGTTCTATTCGAAACAAAAGCGAGTTTAGAGCCATCATTACTCATGGTAGGAAATTCGTCATGATAACTGGATGATACGATGCTTTTCTCTTTCAATATCTCCTTATTTTTCTTTAATGAGGAAGTTTCAGCCGAAATGATATCACTTAAATAAAAATCACCATCTACGACAAAACGTTTTCCTGTTGGCGCAATGTAAGGTGCAAGGGCTTTATTTTGTAAGATAGAAAAAGTCTCAATACTTTTAGACTCTACATTAATACTACTTAAATTATTGTCTGCATCAATAAAATAGAGCTTTGAGCCATCCAGTTCCCAGCTTAATGAATACATACGGTGACTAAATTTAGCTAAGGAAATATTCTCATGACGACTAATATCTAATAACATCAGTGTTGTTTTCAGTCCCATTGTTGAACGTAAATATGCCAAATATTTGCCATTAGGAGACAGGGCTAAACTATAATCACCGACACCATCACTTGCAGGTAAAGTGATTTGTTCAATACTCTCTGTTAGTAAATTAATTCGTTTTATAGCATAAGTACGGCTATCATCAATTTCAGAATAATAGAGCCATTGCCCATGAGGCCCAATAGCCAGAGGACTCATATTTGAGTGAACACCACAATTAACCAGCGGCGATAGCGATACCTGACTAAGGCCAGCAGAAAGGTCGGCAACCCAAATTTGGCAAGAATGGCTAAACGTCTTTATAAAAAATATTTTGTCTCCAGACTTACTCCATGTAGGAGAAAATTTATTAGCAAATCCTTGAGTCAGTAGTATTTCTTCAGCTGTTGCCAACTCTTTTATTTTAATTTGCCACGCCTGATCATGGGCTCTTCGATGAACATAGGCTAAAAACTTACCATCTGCTGATAGACTTGGTGACCATTCCTGTCCTTGTTCATAAGTTACGGGTAATAACTTAGCAATGATCACACTGTCATTACTTTTACTTTTTGAGTTTGTTGTGGTGAGATAATCAAAAAAATAGCCTACGACTAATATTAGAAATAAAGCAATTCCAGCGATGACATATTTAGAATGACTTATAGGTGATAGCTCGGAGGTAACAGTTTTTGTCTTTGATGAGTCTTTTTCTTCTGCCAACGGCAAGGTAATAAATGAAACGCTTTCAACAAACTCGTAACCTTTATTTTGAATAGTATTAATGTACTTTGGTGACTTAGCTTTACAGCCTAACTCTCTTCGTAAAGTGGAGATGATATTGTTAATTGTTGTTTCTAGTGCATAACTACCTTCCCATATCGATTCAATCAATTCATCACGTGTAATTACTTGTTGCGGGCGTTCAAGAAAATAACACAGTACTGCGCCTTCTTTCTCTGTCAGTTTCCGTGTTTTATTACTGTCATTTAGCTGTAGTAATTTTCTGGAGACATCGAAAGTAAAATCACCAAACTTGTAATGTTTATGAATTGTCATTTTTTTCCGAAAAGAAGTGGTCGCTTGCAACAGACAAAGACTCTATCAATGAATTTATCATAAATTAAATATTTTGACCCTTACTAATCTGTAAAACGATATTTTTTCTCTATTTTTTAATATTCAACACTGAACAAGCATTAAAATCAACCTGAAACCGGATTAAAATAGAACTATAATAGTCCGGACGGTTCAGGTTAGTTAATATGATTTTCAAATGCACAATAGTAATATAACTAAAGATTTGCAACTTACTACGCTGTAATCCTATAAAATTAAAGTTCTTACATTTACTTTAACTTTATATACACAAAAATCATCAATACATTTACAGGAAGAGTTACGCTATACTTTTTAGTAAAATAAGTTAATTATTCTTAACCGTTAGGGATCCATTAAATGAATTCAATCGTATTTAAGATTGTTTTTCTAATATTAATTACCATTCCCTCCTTCCATGCTTTAACAAAAGAGCAATTGATATGGCGAGTTATTGACTGGCCACCCTTTTATATTCTTCATGGTGAAGATAAAGGGCAAGGTATATACGACCAGCTCATTTCCTCCATGATTAACTATTTACCAGAATATGAGCATCAACGAGTTGTGATGAATACTCGCAGAGCACTTACTGAAATACAGCATGGTAAAAATGTTTGTCATCCCTCGGCATTAGCCGATACCGATGCACTTTTATCCAATATAAATAGTTTCTTACTGCCTTATCGCATAGTCTATACAGCTGACAATATCGCCATCAATACCAATACACCGCAAAAGCAAAGTATTTCATTAGAAAACTTATTGCGTAATGATGAGCTTATTGCGGGAGCTTCAATTGGACGCTACTCAAGTGAAATTAATATACTTTTCAAAAAACATGCACAACAAGAAAAGCTGGTAAAAAATAATAATTATGATGGCTTGATTCAAATGTTATTAACGGGTCGCATCGATTTTCTCGTCGAGTATCCGCCGATCATTACTTATTCAAAAAAAAGTCATGGTTCAACGACTTTAACAAAAAGTATGGCGATCACAGAACTAGGTGATGATAAGTTTTTAGCCGTTTATTTTGCATGCCCTAAGAATGATTGGGGAAAAAAGGTCATTACGCAGATCAACATTGCTCTATTAAAAGAAAGTCAAAACAACAACTATTTAGATTATCGACTAAAATGGTACGATGAAGAGAGTAAACAGTTGCTTAAGAAACATTATGAAGCTAGTTATTTCTTAGATAAAAAACGCTAAAGCATTAATGAATATAAAGTTTTAAGAAACATTAAAACCAATTCGGCCTCTCACTCTAAAGATCACTTTTCTTCAATTTCAACAACTGTTGATTTTAGAATTTGATAAGCTTTATCAAAGCTCTTTTGTCGATAATATAAATCTGCCAGTGCACGAGTTAAAGACGTCGCTTCAAATTCCATTTGATAATTTTTGGCAAATGTTATGGTATTAACCAGTAACTCTTCACACTCATCTTCTTTATCATTACTACATAAAAAACGTGCTAATGCCGACCTTGCGATTATTTTTATTCGACCTGATTCACTTTTATCCGCAGCTATTATTGCTTTCTCGAAGTAATCTTCAGCAAGAACAATATTCCCTCTTCTCATTTCATATTTTGCAAGTCGGGCTAATGAAAATGCCTGGTTTAAATGATTATTATCTTTTAACGACCATTGATACGACTTTAGCATTGCCGAACCTTCTTGTTGCCACGCTTGAGTTTTTGTATAATTAAGAGCTAGATTATAATAAGCAATTGATAAAAAATGTGGGCCTGCAGAAATGTCTTCATAAAGTTCAATTACCTCTAGCTGTTTTTCAATAGCTAATTTTGTATTGCCATTCTCGGCAATAGCAATTGAAAACCGCTCTAATAACATCCCTTTGACAAAAGTATCGGATAAAACTGAAATATATTTATTGGCAAGTTTAAGATCTGCCGTTGCTTTTATTTTATAGCCAAGCAAAAGACTTGCATACGCTCTTTCAACTAAAGCTGAAATTTTTAGTTTTGATAAATCATGTTGTTCAGCACTGTTAACGGCTTTATTTGCCAACACAAAAAACTCTTCATGCTGACTTCTTTGAAAATAGCCTCTAGCTTGGCTAATCAGTGCTCTTACTTTCCAACTGTTACTTAATAAACCGCCAGCTAAAGGTTGTTCAGTATATTTAAAAATATTTTCAGGCTGATCGATATAATAAGATATCTCTGCAAGCCAAATCATTAATTCCGCCTGACGTTTTTTAGAGGTATTTTTATCAGCAACTATTGCTTTAAGTTCAATAAACGCATGTTTAGGATCTTTAATGATCTGCTGAATAATTGCAGTGTCGTCTTTTACATAGGCACAAACATCACCTTGAACACCTAACAAAGTGAAAATAATAAAGGTAACGAATGATAGTTTACATATTTTAGGCATTTATAAATAAGCTTTAAGAAGGATAAGTAGTGTGCTTATATAGAGAAGCACACTGTAAATAGTTAGTATAGAGTTTTGTTATTTACTTAGCTACCATGGACTTAAAAATACCATTCAACGCTTAGTTGTGCGTGGTCATCATTTTTTATACTATAGAGTTGATCTATGGGATTGTTTGATTGAAATAACCTGATATCGATACTTGCTTTAAAATTATCACCCAGCCGACGATTTGCTTCAACAAGAAAACTAAAAGCGTTGTGATCTAAGTCAGCACTAAAACCCACTAATACTTCACTGCTTTGCATATCATTAAAAGCGAGTCGACTACCAAAAAACACATCGTTTTGAAAACTAGCACCACGTTTATCTCTATTTCCGACACGACCTTCGCCACGAGAATCCCAGCTGTATTCCATCAACAGACCAAGATCAATGGCTGAATCAAAGACACCAATAAATGAATACTCAAAACCCGATTGTGTTGCCCAAAAGTGCTCAAATTTAGTATCACGATAAATTGTTTCAAACTTCCATAACCAATCTTCTACAATCATTTGAAGTTCTAATCCAAACTGATCCATTTGGCTATAATATTGTCCTAAAACAATACCATTATCTTGTTGTTTCAGGTTGATAATAGGATCACGATTAGTGCCATGAAACCAATAAGTACCAAAATCAACATCACCTAAACTATGACTCCACCTTGCCACCAAATCAACATGTTGTTCTTTGGCGCTAGATTCATATTCAATATGGTCAGTATCAATAATAAAGGGTGCACGCAAACGACTTTTTTCATCACCAAAAGTACGTTCTCTAAATCCTGGTAATATATATAAATCAACAATGCCCCAATCCCGAACAAGGGAAAGGTTAAGCATCAGTTGACCTAATTTATCTTCACCATCAATGTCTTCAACACTATCAGTTTGATTAATAACATCAACTAAATGTTGAAACTCGGTGACTCCCCAAAACTCTTTACGAATACCCGCTCTAAGTTCCCAATTATCACTGGCATGAATATATGAAAATTCACGAATATCGCCATGACTGCGATTGTCATCCTGCTGATCAAGTCGATAAAAAGGCTTAAACGTAAGGCTGTCACTACCCTCATTCCAATTCCAATATAATTCAGGTTCAATAAATATTGATACTTGAGACTGATTAAATTGATGTTCATATTGATTACTACTAAAAAACTGTCGCTGCTCTATTCCTACTTTACCTGAAACTTCAAACTCGTTTGCTTGTAGTCCCTTGCTTAATAAATAAGAACTTAATAGTAAATAAGGGGTTAACAACAGGCTTGCTGTTAACCCTTTTAGGTTTTTTTTAACCGACATAGTAACTAACGCACCCGCTTTAACGAGTTACGATTAAAATCGCTGTCTTTTAAACCGGTTTGAAAAGCATAATTATCCCATTTTAATTCAGTGCTTTTTCCGTTCTGATGGTTAATCATGTGCATACTATTCGCACGCCAGTACTTATTTAGGTACTGCTTATAATCAACATAGGTTAAGGTTTTCAATAATGAATTTTTGCGATCATAAAAATCAATTTTTTGAATGCGATATTCTGTATCATCCACCCAAACGACACGTCGGGTATAACCTGAATTTTCATCAACAGGGACTTGCTCAACCATAAAGTTATTTAAGCCATTAAGTGGTTCTTCACCTAAATACCTATAAGTATATTTTTCTATTTCAAACGAACTTAAATCTTCAAAAGCAAATTCAGAGCCCATAAATGGACCTGACTTATTACGTGAAGAAATTCTTTTAACACGTTTTAATGCGGGTAAATATAACCATTGGTCGTCGGCACCAACAGGGTGAGAGAAACTTAAAAAAGCAGTGCCTTTTACATCTCTTGGTTTATTAAAGATGGTTAAACTTTTATCGCCATCGTTATCTAATTCAAGAGATTTAATTTTGATCTCACGAGTACTTTCTTGTCCCTGCTTATTACGTAATAACATCATCATATTGGCAGTGCTATCAGTCCAACCCTTATCTCTTGCTTTAGTTTCATGGGAAATAGCCAAACCTCGCTCTTGCGGTGTCGTTGCAAATGATGTGCTAGTGACTAAAGTCAAAGCTAAAGTAGCGAATAGTGTGGTAATTATTTTATTCATTTTCATAGTGTTTTCCAATTTACGCTGATGCTTACGTTGATGTTTGAGCTGATAAGTCTGAGTCGTCAGCATTAGTCGAATTGTCTTCAATTGAGCTATTATTTACTGCTGATGAACTTTTCTTTTTATCAATCGCCATTAATAATGGTGGTAAAAATAAGAAGTCGACAACTAATGCAATCACAATGGTCATCGCTGTTAACATGCCCATTTCGGCATTCATTCTAAATGACGATTGTGCAAGTACCATAAAGCCGGCACCTAATACAAAAGTTGTTATCCATAAGGCACGACCGACATTACCGAAGGCATAATGTACAGCTGTTTGAGCATCTGCGCCTCTTTCTCGACGTGCATGTAAATATTTACTCAAAAAATGTACGGTATCGTCAACAACGATACCTAAAGTCATACCAATAACAACGGACAAACCTAATCCAACTTGTCCTTGAAATATGCCCCACAAACCAAAACCAACAGCTGCAGGTACTAGGTTAGGTAATAAACTAATCGCTCCATAACGCCAGCTTTTCAGTGCAAAACCTAATAAAATAGAGATCAAAATTAAAGCCACACTGGAGCCTAACAACATGCTAGAAATATTACGTTGACCAATATGTGCAAACATTAAACTTGGGCTAGCAATATCGACCTCATACATAGCGGCATTTACGTCAAACCAAGCATTAATTTGTTCTTCAAGATTCACCATTTCGTTACTGGTCATATTTTTAAAGGTGGCAGCAATTTTTGATGAAGACTTATCAACATTTAATTGATTATTTAAATCTAAGCCATAGGGTAAAGACATTTCATATAACAATAAGTATTGTGCCGACATCTCTTGGCTATCAGGTAATTTATACCAACTAGGATCATCACCATGCATATTCTTATTTAAGCGCTTTAACGTATCGGTAATGGTATTAACATGGTCGGTTTGTGGTAGCTGGCGTAGCCAATCACTGAAATCAGAAACTTTTTGTAAGTATTGGGGATTATTAATACCACTAGCAACACCCGTTTTAACCGATATTTCCAAAACCATCATCCCAGATAGGTTATCTTGCATAAAATCAGTAGCCGTACGGTAAGCCACACTTTCATCAAAATATTTAACAAAATCATCATTCAATTCATTTTTTGGAATGAACGCCGCAAATATAAGAATAACAACTGCGGTTAGTGGTAATAACAGTTTACGTTTTTGAATAACAAAGTCAGCAAGACTTGTCATAATATCTTGTTTGCCATCTTTAATTTCTTTTACTTTAACCGGTAATACCGTTAATAACGCTGGGAATATTGTCACAGAAAAAACAAAAGCAAACATAACGCCCATTGCCACTAAGTTACCTAAGTCTTGAAAAGGTGGTGAGTCAGAGAAGTTCATGCTTAAGAAACCAATAGCCGTGGTAACGCTGGTTAAGAATATCGGTTGTAAGTTGATTTTTATACTTCTTGCAATGGCTGTACGTTTGTCTGCGCCGTGACGCATTTCATAAAACATTGAGGTTAATATATGAATACAATCAGCAACCGCCAACGTTAAGATCATTGTTGGGGCTGATGACGAAGGTCCGGTAAGAAAGAAACCTAACCAGCCAGCTAAACCCATGGTAGTAACGATGCTCATGATAATAACCAACACCGTTGCGATAGTACCTGTGATGGTTCTAAGTAGAATACCTATGGTGATCACGACAACTAGAAACATCAGTGGTATTAACGTTGCAGCATCATTTAATGACGCTTCACCAAATGAATTATTCATCATTACCATACCCGATAAATAGACTTCGGTACCGGGATTCTCAGCGAGAAACTTATCTTTAAACGCTCGAACACTTGCGGCAACTTCGGGCACTTCAACTATCGGGTTAATCCCTGGCAGTTGTACCGTGACATTAACAACAGAAACATGCGCTGTTTTTGAGATGATTTTATTGACTAATAACGGTTCATTAATCGCAATAGCTTTTATTTTAGCTAAATCACTTTGACTAAGGTTTTTAGTACTCATCACTAAGTCTTCAACAATCATGTCGTCTTCTTCAGCATAACTGTATTGAAAATTAGTCACTGAGTCGACACGTGTTGAATAAGGTACTTGCCAACTTTCTTTGGTTAAGACCTTTAGTGCTGCAAGATGCTCCGCAGTAAATACATCCCCATTTTTGGGAACAACAACAAATGAAACATTATCGCTTTTGTTATATACCTTTTGCATCGATTCAAACGCGGTAAGTTGTGGATTTTCCTCACCAAAAAATACACGATAGTCACTTTTAAATACCAGATTTTGTGCGCCCGCTGCGGCAACTATCGCAAAAGTTAGGCATGCCAGTATTACCCATATTGGGTGTTTACCGATAAATCCGTAGAGTTTATCTCTCATTGCTCCCTCTCCATTATGACGAATCGTCATTTAGTTTGTTAAAAAATACGGTGAAAACACCGCATGATTAATTGAAATAATTTACTGTAATAACATGATAGCTTTGATAAAAGCTTTAAAAATCAAGTATTCTTCCGCGTTCTTTTAATATTAAAAGTTCATCTGGAAAAACTTGCATCAAGGCATTTTCAAGTGCGATGCGATGATTATTATCTTTTGTTAATGGTTGCCAGTTCAAACCATCAAATAATAAGTTGTTCTGATTAAAAATTTCTTTTTCAACAACCAAGCTCGTACGACCACTACATTGTTCAACTTCCTCAGACAACAAAGAAATAGTGCCATATGACATTGACCAATTGGCAAAACAAAGTTGCTGAATATCCATGTAGCTCGGTAATACCAACTTTTCACTTGTTATGGCATCGTCAAAAACCCCATGAATTGCCCCTAGTAATTTCATTTCAAGTTGTTCTTGCTCTTGGATACGTTCAGGACTTGATTTGCCATATACATTAGGGCTTTTTGAACAAATCACTGTTTTAAAGAGTGCGGGATGTAAAATGGCATAGATAAGATAAGACATGTTTAACAACAACATCCGAATACGAGCACAGCCACTAAACTTAGCCGCCCGCCAAAACAAATCGGCAAGAATAGCTATCGCTTGATTACTAATCGCTAACAGCAAATCCTCTTTCCCAGTAAAGTGTTTATAAACAGTGCCTTTTGAATAAGAGACTTTAGCGACCACTTTATCCATAGTTAAGTTTTCAATACCACTTTGCTCAATAATGATAATAGCAGCATCAATAATGCTTTGTTCACGCGCTTTCAAGCTCTTTTCATCTAAAATTCTTGGGGTCATGCATTTACCAATAGAGTTAATAATCATTGCACTTACTTAAGTCTACCTATAGGTGACGAATCGTCAGTGACGTTTCGTCATAATAAACTTATTGATATTTTTGTCAATGAATTATTATTAATAATTAAATAAATTTTAGATTTATAAGGGGATAAATTAACGAAGGCTCAAGCGCTCATCATCAAATAATTGATGAACGCTGTGTTGTAATACTATTGTGCATAAAGAAGTGAGCACTATCTTATACAAATTGTTATTAATTAGACCAATGAATATGGGTGATTTTCCATTCGCCATTAACTTCTTTTAAAGTCATCGTTTCCATACCCTCAACATTACGATCTTTGCCTTTATATTTTCCTGTTGTTTTACTACGAGACATAGACACCGCAAAACGTCCACTGACATTAACCGTATGCTCTAAAATTTTAGTATCAACTGCAGCTAAATATTTCATGTCTGCAAGCATATGATGATTGGCGTATTGATCGGCAGATCTTTCTACACCACCACCTTCAAAAATTAATACATCATCTGCTAAGAGCATTCTTGCAGTTTTTTTATCACCCGATTTTAATGCATGGTGAAATGCTAATACTGTTTTAGCTGCCTCATTGTCCAAGTCATTTCCGTGGGCAAGTACTGAATTTGTAAACCCTAAACAGCTGACAAAAATTACTATAAGCAAATATGTTGTTAATTTAAATTGATTCATTTTTAGATTTCCTTTTTAATTTATTTGTTATTTATTTGTTATTTATTTGTTATTTATTTGTTGTTTGCTTGTTATTTATTGTTTTTTTAAAAGCACATTATTGCCGCCAAACGAGTCAAATTTAATCGCCGAGTCTGTAACCCCTTTAGCTTTTAATAGCGTTATAGTTTCAGCCATTAAAGCTTGTGGTCCACATAAGTAAAACTCAAGATTACCGACATCACCTAACCCATCAAATTGTTGAAATAACGTTTGTTGGATATAACCTTTTTCTCCAGTCCAATCCTCATTTGCTTGCGACAAAACTGGATAATAATTAAAAAGATCATGCTGTTCAGCCAAATCATCAAAATATTCTGCATAGAGCAAATCATTTTGTGTTCTTGCACCGTAAAAGAAATGAATAGCTCTAGGTACAGTTTCGTCACTTTTTCCTGTGCTATTTTCTGCGCTGTTTTTCACAGCCATTTGCTCTGCTATTAATGATTTCAAGGGGGCCATACCTGAGCCTGCACCTAATAACACCATTGTTTTGTCACTGTTATTTACTGCATAAAACTCTTCAAAAGGACCTATAGCATCAACAAGTTCACCTTGCTCTAAGTTACATAAATAACTTGAACCAACTCCGGGTAAGGTCACATTATGAGGTGCTGACTGGATCTTAATGGTAAAAATAAGCTCTTCGGTATTCAGTGATGTTTCAGCCAATGAATAACTACGAGTACAGGCTAAATGTTCATATTCTAAATGCTCAATATGATGCCAGTGCGGTTGTAAGTCATCAGGAAGTTTTAACGGTATAGAACACCCTTTTCCTGCAGGTATAATAAAGCGCATAAAAGCCCCCGCTTTATATGATAGTGGACTTTCGTCAACCAAACTAAAACGTAACTCTTTAATAAATGGACTAATAAATTTACTTTGTTGTAGCATTAATTGATGTTTTTTCCCTTGGGTAACATCAAGCAAAGTAATTTGTTCAACACCTTCACTAGTATGTTGACAAGCGAGACGATAACCTTGCTCAAGCTCTGCATCGTTAAGCTGAGCATAATCTGCAGAAGTTACTTTAAACTGACTACCATTATTATTGCTCATTTTAATTTTACACTGTCCACAGGTGCCGCCACCTCCGCAGCTAGACGATAATGCAATATCATGAACTAACAAAGCATCAAGTAAATTTATATTCCTTGTTAAGTTTACATCATTGATACGCTGCTGATTTTTATCAAGTAAGATAATATCTTGTAAAGTAGACTTACCTTTAAAGAAAAAACTCAGCTTGTATTGACCATTAAAGCCCAGTTCTATTGTCCAAATAAGTCCAGTAAGTGCAAAAAATAAAGTAAATATCGCAAAAATAATAATTTGGATATTATTAAAGCTGGCTTCATTACCGTAATCCATGAAGTGCAACATAAAGAAGAAATCTGCAAAGCGTTTATCGTCATTACTGTGGGCAATTAAACGACCAGAGCCTGCGTCAACATAGACACTGGTATAGTTATCATCAGAGTAATTAATTTGCCAAACGTTATTTTTTTCACGAGCAATATCGTCATAAGGAGGCGACAGCTTAACCGCAGATAGTATCTCTCCTGCACCACTGTAAGAGTTATTTGCCAACATTGAAGCCATAGCTTCATCAATAATAACTATTTCCCCTGAATAGGCATCCACCAAGGAATAGTTATTTTTAAAATGTGCATATAAGCTTTTTTCATGGGTTAATAAATAATAAGGTTTTGCTAAAAGTTGAATTTGTTTTAGCGAGATAACCTCAATATTTTGCTTTGATAACTGAGTTAATATCAATTTAGGATCAAATAATTGGCTTGGCTCAATAACACTTTTTTGTTGTTGCCAAATTCGATATTGACCGCCGTGTGCTTTTTCACCATCCATTAAATTAAAAAAGAAACCTGATCCCAACCAAATCAGCAATTGCAAACCAACCAGTAGAGATAACCACTTGTGAATAATCTTAATTAAAGCCATTAATTCATGTCCTTTACTGTTGGTGCAGTTTCTTGCTCAACGGAATTCTTAGCTTTAAATATTCGAAAATACGTTAAAACAAAACCAAACAACGATGCAATAAGAGAAAATAAAACAAACCAAAATAACAATAGATTACTAGGGTCTTCATCCTCGTAGTCCATCACATGCAAACTAAACATTAAATCAAAAAACCGCCAAAACTCATGACGTTTAGTGACCAGTTTTCCAGATTGTGCCGAAACATAAATGGATGGGCTGCCAAAATCATTAAAGTTGACTCGCCAAGCGGGTAATCGACGACGACTTAATTCAAAAGGTGGATTTTCGGTAATTAATTCAACATCAACAATATTACCTTCACCGCTATAATAGTGTTGAGCTGCACGTTTAGCTAAGTCTTCATTTAAAGGTGAAAGTTGTTGACCATTACTCGTCGCAACTAAATATTGTGTTTTCTTATCTGTACTATCATCACCATCGCCACTTTTAATGGTGAAGCGATAAACGCCTTGGTCAATAAAAACCCCCATTTCAAGGTTTTCAGCATTTGGATAAACTTCAAGCAAATCACCAAGCGTAAAATTGATATTATCAACATCAATTTTACTTTGATGATTAACCACTAAACTATCGCCATGAATATAATCAATATCAAAAATCACCATATAAGCGCCTGATACCGTCCAGATCACAAACTGTATGCCTAAAAAAAGCATCAGCCATTTATGAAATTTCCGGCTAGTTTTTAGTAAACTCATTTAACTTCCCTCGATTACACGGTCACTTGCACTGCTATTTTGATTATTATTATCCGAATTTAGGTCTAGAGTATTACTTCGCCATAAATAATATAATGCAGGCAATACCAACAGGGCTAAAATTACCGCACTGAGCATACCACCCACCATAGGAGCGGCAATACGGCTCATCACTTCAGAGCCTGTACCTGTACCATATAAAATAGGTAATAAACCAACAATAATGGCTGCGGCTGTCATCATCACCGGACGAACACGCATACCAGCTCCGTGCAAAACGGCATTAAAAACGTCTTCTTTGGTCATCTTTATGCCTTTTTCTTGATGTGAATTAATCATTTCACGATAAGACTGATTGAGATATACCAACATAATCACCCCTATTTCAACCGCTACTCCTGCAAGAGCAATAAAGCCAACACCCACTGCGACAGAAAAATTAAAGCCTTCAAGGTACATTAACCAAATACTACCGACCATAGCTAAAGGCAAGGTGCCCATGATCATCGCCACTTCAATCACATTACGGAAATTCAAATAGAGCAAGAATATAATTATGGCTAACGTCAGTGGCACAACATAGGTTAGTTTCGCTTTTGCGCGCTGCATATATTCATATTGTCCCGCCCAAGCAATGGAGTAGCCAGCTGGGAGTACTAATTGATCAGCAACAACTTTTTGTGCAGCAACGACATAACTGCCCACATCAACACCTTCAATATCAATAAATGACCAGCCATTTAAACGTGCATTTTCTGATTTTATGCCCGGAGGGCCATCTTCAATAAAAACATTGGCGACATCACCTAATGAGATACGTTGGCCATTGGGTGTAACAATCGGTAATAAAGATAATTGCTCAGGAGAGTCACGATAATCTTGCGGATAACGTAAACTCACCGGATAACGCTCTAGTCCTTCAACCGTTTTAGTGACATTCATGCCACCAATAGCCGTAGCAACAACTTGCTGAATTTCAGCGATATTCAAACCATAACGCGCAGCTTTAGCTCGTTGTATATCTACCTTAACGTAACGACCTCCCGCGACACGCTCAGAGTAAACGGAAGCAGTACCCGGAACATCCTTTAAAATGACTTCGAGTTGCTGACCAATATCTTGAATGACTTTCAAATCAGGACCGGCGATTTTAATGCCTACCGGCGTTTTAATACCCGTTGCTAACATATCTATACGCGTTTTTATGGGCATGACCCAAGCGTTGGTTAATCCGGGTAATTTAACTAAAGCATCAAACTCTTTAATTAAACTTTTAGTGGTTACCCCTTCTCGCCATTGATCTCGAGGTTTTAATTGAATAAAAGTTTCAATCATAGTTAATGGCGCAGGATCGGTTGCCGTTTCAGCTCGCCCTACTTTACCAAAAACCGTTAGCACTTCGGGTACCGTGGCAATAAGCTTATCGGTTTGTTGTAATAATTGTCGCGCTTTACCGATAGAGATTCCCGGATAAGTAGTGGGCATATACATAATATCACCCTCATCAAGTGGCGGAATAAATTCACTGCCAATTTTATCCAACGGCCAAAGTCCAACCGCTAAGAACATCAGCGCAGCAACCAATGTTGATTTAGGGAAACTCAATACCGTTTTTAATACAGGTAAATATATTGCCGTTAATAATCGATTCACTGGGTTTTTATGCTCAGGTAAAACCTTACCTCGAATGAAATAGCCCATTAAGACTGGAACCAAAGTAATAGCAAGCGCAGCAGAAGCAGCCATCGCATAGGTTTTGGTAAAGGCAAGTGGTGAGAACATTCGTCCTTCTTGTGCTTCAAGCGTAAATACTGGTACAAAGCTCACAGTAATAATCATTAAACTAAAAAACAACGCTGGCCCTACTTCACTAGCGGATTCAATGACAATTTGCCAACGATTTTCTTTGGTCAGCGGTGTTCTCTCCATGTGTTTATGCATATTTTCAATCATCACTATGGCGCCATCGATCATTGCGCCAATAGCAATGGCAATTCCTCCTAACGACATAATATTGGCATTTAACCCTTGCATATGCATGACAATAAAAGCGGCTAATATACCTACAGGTAAACTCACAATCGCCACTAAAGAAGAGCGCACATGAAATAAGAAAACAATACAAACCAGCGCAACAACACCAAATTCTTCTAATAATTTATAACTCAAATTATCAACGGCACGTTCAATGAGCGCTGAGCGATCATAAACGGTAACGATTTCAACACCGGCAGGCAGGCCTTTTTTTAGTTGTTCTAATTTTTCTTTTACACCTTTTATCACTTGCTGTGCATTTTCACCAAAGCGCATTACCACAATACCGCCTACCACTTCACCTTCGCCATTAAGCTCGGCAATACCACGACGCATTTGTGGTCCTAAAACAATTTCGGCAACATCTTTAAGTAATAAAGGTGTACCATTTTGATTAACCCCTAAAGGAATGGTTTCTAGATCCTCAATACTTTTGATATATCCCGTTGCCCGCACCATATATTCAGCCTCGGCCATTTCCACAACTGAAGCACCTATTTCTTGGTTACCTTGTTTAATCGCCATTTGAATATGGGAAATAGGAATACCAAAGGCACGTAATTTATCGGGGTTAAGCTTTACTTGATATTGCTTAACCATGCCGCCAAGGGTACTAACCTCTGAAACACCTGATACAGTTTGCAATTCATATTTTAAAAACCAATCTTGTAAACTCCGTAATTGACTTAAATCATGTTGCCCGGTTTTATCAACTAAAGCATATAAATAAACCCAACCCACTCCTGTAGCATCAGGACCAAGTTGTGGACGTGCATTACTCGGTAAATTAGGGGCAACTTGACTCAAATATTCAAGTACTCGTGAACGTGCCCAATATAAATCAGTATCTTCGTCAAAAATCACATAAACATAAGAATCACCAAAAAATGAATAACCACGTACAGTTACCGAGCCCGGCACCGATAACATGGCAGTCGTTAATGGATAAGTGACTTGATCTTCCACTACTTGTGGCGCTTGTCCTGGGTAGCTAGTTTTGATAATAACTTGTACATCGGACAAGTCAGGTAAGGCATCTACCGGTGTATTTTTAACGGAATATAAACCCAAACCAATAATAATAACGGTTGCCAGCAATACAAAAAAACGATTGTAGACCGACCAGCGAATAATGGCAGTTATCATTATTGTTCTCCTGCCGTCATAGCGTCACTAGTCATCGTTTCAAATGGCATTGCTTGAACAATCAAGAATTCACCATCTCTAATTTCAAAAGTAAAGTTCAATTTCGTCGCCTGTATAAATAGTGCCATATCAACATTTTCTGCAACGATAAAATCAACATCAGCGGCTTCCCTTCCCCACTTTTCTATAGCACTGCGACTCATGTTAACCATACGGTGAGCAACCATAACTGAATTTACAGTGCCAGCTACCGACGCACTCGGGACACTTGTCTCACTTTCATCTATGTCGTCAGACATATTCATAGCAGAATGATCCATAGCAGCATCTTTCATAGTAGAGTGATCCATATCCGCCATATTATTACTGTCATTCATGCGTTGAAAATCTGAGGTTTTACTTGATTCAGAGTCTAATAAAAACTGCGCTGAACTTACCACTAATTCACCTGCACTTAAGCCAGAAAGTATTTCAACGTTATCACTATCAAAGCGACCAACCCCCACTTCAATTGACTTAAAGCTGCCTTGACCTAAAGCCAATACCACTCGATCTTGAGTACC
>JABSOX010000006.1 GCA_013215655.1 Colwellia sp. | reverse complement strand
AGTAACCATTCTCTTCAATCAATGCCTTGTCTCTAAGCCTTTTAAATCTCGCTGAGCGGGAAGAAACTTAATCAAAATGGTATAACATTGTTTACTATTAACTTAGCTATCAGCAGCGGCTTCAATGACTAAATGTCTAAACCAAATATGGCTGGCATCGTGATGTAATAAAGGACTCCAAATCATTTTTAATTCAATATCAGGGATATCAAAAGGAGGCTTTAATATGGTGTAATTACTATCATTTTTATGCAGTAAAGCCGCTCTTGTTGGCAAGGTGGCTACTAATTCATCTTCGTAGGCTAACTGCATCGCAACATGGTAATTACGGGTAAATACTTTAATGTTACGTTTTTTGCCAAGTCGCGCTAAAGCTTCATCAACCCAACCCAATTTTTGTACATCTTTAGGATCCATGCCTACACCTACACCAAAACCGGTTTTAGAAACCCAAACATGTTTCGAGTCTAGGTAACTATTAAGGTTAAACTTTGATACCACGGGGTTATCGGCACTTAATAAACATGAAAATGAGTCACGCCAAATTGTTTTTTGATGAAAAGATTGTGGTAACTCGTCAAAGCGATTGATTGCCATATCAATTTTACCTGCTTCAACATCATGAAAGGTAACATCACTGGGCGTCATTATGTCGATAGTTATATTTGGTGCGATTTGGTTAATGCGTTTAAGTAACTTTGGTAATAAAGTTGAAGCGGCATAGTCACTAGCCATAATACGAAAAACTCGTTGACTGTTTTTCTCGTTAAATTCTTCTTCACCCTGCAGTGCTTCTTCTAATTCGAGCAATATCTTCCTTATGACGGGTGCTAATGCTCTTGCTCGCTCAGTTGGCACCATGCCATCAGATGTCCGTACTAATATAGGATCGTTAAATAGATTTCTTAATCGTTTAAGACCGTTACTCATCGCCGGTTGGGTAATATTTAATTGGCTTGCTGCTCGGGTAACATTTTTTTCTCGTAATAGCACATCAAGATATATTAATAAGTTAAGGTCAATTTTTGAAATATTCATAAGATTAATGGCTATGTTAAAAAATATAAGTGAACTATATGTCATTAGTTTGTGCTTAATGCAAGGTAATTTTAATAAATGTAGCTTGATATGAAAACTTTTACGCCTAGTTTTTATATCTGTTAGTTTATCTTAGTTATTGTATTTACTAGTATTAATATTAACTGTGTTTAGAGCTATTACACCATTATTTATTTTGTGTATGGTAAGTATAAGTTCTATATATTTCAAAAATGATTGTTGCTTGTTTTAGACTCTGTGTTGCCAGATGTGACAGCTTTCATCAAACATATCATTTTAAAAGGTATGAGTTACATCACTAAACTAGAGACTAAATTTTGGAGTATAAGAGATGTTAAACTATCAAAGTGTTATTGAAGCTGTTAGCGCAATTAAAGAAAAAGCTGGTGAATCTTGGTCAGCAATTAATCCCGAATCTGTTGCTCGTATGCGCATCCAAAATCAATTTAAAAATGGCATTGATATCGCAAAATATACCGCAGCAATTATGCGTAAAGATATGGATAATTATGATGCCGATACGTCTAAATATACTCAGTCTTTAGGTTGCTGGCATGGCTTTATTGGTCAGCAAAAAATGATCTCTATTAAAAAGCACTTTAAGAGTACTGACCGCCGTTACCTTTACCTTTCAGGTTGGATGATTGCTGCTCTTCGTAGTGATTTTGGTCCATTACCTGATCAATCAATGCATGAAAAAACATCAGTAGCTAGCTTGATAGCTGAGCTTTATACTTTTCTACGCCAAGCGGATGCACGTGAATTGGGTGGTCTTTTTCGTCAATTAGATCAAGCCAAAGCTAATGATGAAATGGCGAAAGCAGCACAAATTCAAGATGAAATTGATAATCATATAACTCATGTTGTGCCTATTATTGCAGATATTGATGCTGGCTTTGGTAATGCAGAAGCTACTTACCTTATGGCAAAACAAATGATTGAAGCTGGGGCTTGTTGTATTCAAATTGAGAATCAAGTATCAGATGAAAAACAGTGTGGTCATCAAGATGGCAAGGTAACTGTTCCACATTCCGATTTCCTCGCAAAAATAAATGCGGTACGTTATGCCTTTTTAGAGTTAGGAATTGATGATGGCGTTATTGTGGCACGTACTGATTCATTAGGTGCGGGCTTAACTAAACAAATTGCGGTAACACATCAAGAAGGGGATTTGGGCGACCAGTATAATGCTTTTTTAGATTGTGACGAAATATCTGCAGATGAGTTAGGAAACGGTGATGTTGTTATCAAACAAAATGGTAAATTAATGCGTCCTAAACGTTTACCCAGTAACTTATTTCAATTTAAGAAAGGGTCGGGTGAAGCTCGCTGTATACTTGATTGTATAACGTCACTACAAAATGGCGCTGACTTGATCTGGATTGAAACTGAAAAACCTCATATTGGTCAAATTGGTGCGATGGTTGATGCCATTCGCAAAGAAGTGCCTAATGCAAAATTAGTGTATAACAACTCACCCTCATTTAACTGGACATTAAATTTTCGTCAGCAAGTATTTGATGCCATGAATGAAGAGGGCATTGATGTATCTGCTTATGAGCGCGATAACTTAATGAGTGTTGACTACGACAATACTGATTTAGCGATTACTGCCGATGAGCGCATCCGTACTTTCCAAGCCGATGCTGCCCGTGACGCTGGAATATTCCACCATTTAATTACGCTACCAACATACCATACCGCTGCATTATCAACAGATAATTTGGCTAAAGAGTATTTTGGTGAGCAGGGCATGCTTGGTTATGTTAAAGGTGTACAACGTAAAGAAATACGTCAGGGTATTGCCTGTGTTAAACATCAGAATATGGCTGGCTCTGATATGGGTGACGACCATAAGGGATATTTTTCTGGTGAAGCAGCACTGAAAGCTTCGGGTAAAGACAATACGATGAATCAGTTTTGATTTTTGTAGGTTGATACAAATATTCGATTGGTATTGTAGGTCGACACGAACGTAGTGAGGTTCGACGAATTAAACGAGAGTTTCTCTAGAAGTCAAAGCCCGTAATACGAATTTGTATTACTGGCTTTTCTCGTTTCGCGATAGGTATTTGTATTGGATTCTTCGCTAAGGTTATCTTCGAGGAGGGGGACTGAATTCTTGTCGAGGTGAACCTCGACCTACAAAATACATCCATGTAAGCAAACCTCGACCTACAAGAGACAATAAACCAATGTTCGATAGGTATTGTAGGTCGACACGAACGTAGTGAGGCTCGACAAAGCGAGCCGCGCTAAATGAAACTAGCAGCTTAAAAACTATAAACTAAAGTAACCGCTGTTTGTGTATCGGTTTTGCTAGTGCCTTTTTCAACTTCGGTATTGTGGTCAACGAGGAATGAAAACTTAAGCTGTAATGTTTCAATTAACTTTGTAGTAATTGACGATTCAGCTTTATATTTACTGTTTTCACCACCTTTAGGCGCATATTTAATGCTTAAGGTTTGTTTAAATTCAACATGTTCATTTATTTTTCTTAAATAGAGTGCCTGTGCTTGTACTATAAAGGAGCTGTTAGTTTCACTAGACATAGTATCTGTTGCTTTGGTTACGTCACGTTTATAACCCGGTCCGATATCTGCAAATAATGATGCTTTGTCATTTTTAAACCATTCACGACCCCAACCAGCAGAGATTGAACTTTGGTTTTCGTAACTACCAAAACGGTTTTTCTCATAGGCTACATCGCCATATGCATAGTTTTTGCTTTTAGTATCTAAGGTATAGTTAGTTTTCGACTCCACTGTCCACTTTTCATCTGTGGTTTCAAAAGTGTCTTTGCCTTCACTATCACTTTGCTCTGTTTTTTTTATCAATAAATCAAAAGCAAAAGTACTGCGCCATAAATCTTGCTCGTATTTAATATCAAAACCAGTTTTTATATCTGTACTTTTGGTATTGCCTGTTTTATACAACATGCCAAGTTCAGCAGATGACGAAAATGGTGATTTTTCTGCTGCTTCTTCAGCAATAGCCATTAAAGGCATACAGCAAAGTGCAGTAAGTACTAGCTTACGATTCATGATTTTCCTCTTTATTTACATGTAAAGATAATTGTGGATAAGGGATTTCGATGCCAGCTTGATCTAAGGCAACTTTAATATTCTCTAATAAATCAAAATAAACAGGCCAATAGTCTTCGGTTTTCACCCAAGGTCTTACCACCAAATTAACTGAATTATCGGCAAGTTCACTAACACCAATAGTGATGTCATGATCTTTTAGAACCAACGAATGTGCACTGCTTATTTTATTTAAAATTTCTTTTGTTTTTGCTAAATCTGCATCGTAGCTCACACCAATGATTAAATCGATTCTACGAATAGGTTTTGCTGAGTAATTAATGATGGTGGAGTTAGTGACCGAGCCATTGGGAATGATCACCGTTTTATTATCACCAGTGCGGAAGGTCGTGGAGAAAATATGTATTTCTTCAACAATACCTGAAATGCCCGCCACCTCAACAAAATCACCATTTTTAAATGGTTTTAAAATAATCAGTAATACGCCAGATGCAAAATTTGATAAAGAGCCTTGCAATGCTAAACCAATGGCTAAACCAGCGGCACCAACAATAGCGACTAGTGAAGAAGTATTAAAACCTAAATGAGAAATAGCGGCAATTATAGCAACGAAGAAGACGATAAAATAAACGATACTGCTGACAAAACTAATGACAGCTTGGTCTACTTTTTTATGCGCTAGCATTTTACTAATGCCTTTACAGATAATTTTTGCAAATAACTTACCCATTATTACAATGGCAATAGCAATTACAAAATCGATTAAATACTGATGGAATAGAGGTTTGTTGTGTGAAAACCAATCTAGAATAGTATCCATAATTTATTATTATCCTTAAAAATTGACAGGGTTTTAAGCGGCGACATTATATAGGAATTAACAGAAATGAAAAACAGGAAATGTAATAAACATTTCCTGGTTTTTAAGGTAAGGGAATTTAGGCTAGTTTAATTTCCCCAAGGTCCATTATTTTGTGATGCTCTTTCTCGTGTTACTTTTGCTTTCTTTTCTCTAAGTCGTTCTGCGTCTTCAAAGCTTATCTCAACAGGCGTCCCAGGTTTATGTTGCGCTGGCGCAATACGGTCAGGTGGCGGTAAGAGAAATTGTTCATCATCAGCTCTTGGTAGGTTTTTAAATTGGTATAGATAAAATGCGTCTACTTTCTCTTGAGCCCAAGCTGTTTTACGAAGGAATTTTACGCTAGATTCTATACTCGGCTTGGTTTTAAAGCAGTTAAGGTTCATGTAGGCGTGTAAAATCTCCCAGCCATAATGATCAACCAGCTCAGCCAATACGGTTTCTACTTTAACGCCATGAAGAGGATTATTCTCGTATATATTTGCTGAACTCATGCTAGTTTCCGATTAACGTTATAATTTACTTTGATAAATGGATTATATATCAATTATAAATGCAGAGGTGAGTAAACGATAAATTTAACCAATATCGTCACCCATATCAGTTCGACGTGCATGGAACTACCAATACCTAGAAGGTTGGATGCTTCTGTAGATCGACACGAACAAAGTGAGGTTCGACAAAAGGTATTTATATTGAATTCTTGTCGAAGTACAGGTAATTAGTTCCAGACATAACCTAAGTACCTATGTCCATGTAGGCAAACAACGACCTACAAAAGACAAATGTTCGACTGATATTGTAGGTCGACACGAACAAAGTGAGGTTCGACAACCATTTGATAATAAAGAATATCGTCGAAGTACAGGTTACTAGTTCCAGACATAACCTAAGTACCTACATCCAAGTAGGCAAACGTCGACCTACAATATCCTGAACATCGAAACTATTTCACATCCCTGTGACCATTTCATACCGTTCATCGACGTGCATGGATGCACTAATGCCTTGAAAGACAGGATGTCTGAGAAAGGCCTGAACATTGAAACTCTTTCACATCCATGTGACTGTTCCATACCATTCGTCCTGAACATAAAAAGGGCAGAAGAGCTGCCCTTTTTATGGATGATTTTTGACTAAATATTATTTAACAATTGCATCTAATTTACCTGCACTGTATTGGTCAAACATATAATCTAGTGATAGTGGTTTGATTTTATCGGCATGACCAACTGTTCCAAATGCTTCATAACGAGCAATACAAATATCTGACATCGCTTTTGTAGACTCAGCTAAAAATTTACGTGGATCAAATTCACTTGGGTTTTGAGCAAGAAAGCGTCTTACCGCACCCGTTGATGCTAAACGTAAATCAGTATCAATGTTGACTTTACGCACACCGTTTTTAATACCTTCTTGAATTTGTGCAACCGGCACACCATAAGTTTCAGGGATTTTACCACCAAACTCATTAATTATGGCTAACCACTCTTGTGGTACAGATGATGAACCGTGCATCACTAAATGGGTATTCGGAATACGTTTGTGAATAGCTTTAATACGTTCAATATCTAAAATATCATCAGTTGGCGGACGGGTAAATTTATAAGCGCCATGGGAAGTACCACAGGCAATAGCTAATGCATCTACTTGCGTTCTCTTTACAAAGTCAGCGGCTTCTTCGGGGTCTGTTAACATCTGTTCTTTAGTTAAAATACCGACAGCACCAATGCCATCTTCTTCGCCTGCTTCACCTGTTTCAAGTGATCCTAAACAGCCTAATTCCCCTTCAACTGAAACACCACAAGCATGTGCCATTTCAACTGTTTTGCGAGTAACCTCTACATTGTACTCATAACTTGAAGGTGTTTTACCGTCAGACATTAAGGAGCCATCCATCATTACTGACGAAAAGCCTAATTGAATTGAACGTTGACAAACACTAGGTGACGTTCCGTGATCTTGGTGCATAACGACTGGAATATGTGGAAACTCTTCGATAGCCGCTAATATTAGATGACGTAAAAAAGGAGCGCCAGCATACTTACGAGCACCTGCTGAACCTTGTAGGATCACTGGACTGTTCGTTTGGTTTGCGGCAATCATAATTGCTCTAACTTGTTCTAAATTGTTAACGTTAAAAGCGGGAATACCATATCCGTACTCTGCAGCATGATCTAACATTTGGCGCATAGAAACTAAAGCCATGAACTAACTCCTAAGTTGTTATTGAGGTCAAATAATTTAAATTATAGATTAAATGTAAAGTTTCATAGTGAAACTTTTTTGTTTCGCATCGTAATTATAACAGATGAGTTTATTAAATTGCACTAGTTAAAATCATCAAAATTAGTATTTAAAACAAAAGAAATTACGAATAAGGAATTATGTTCGATAATTACAACAAATACACAACTGGTAGGGAGTTATTTACTTTCGATGCAGAAGTTTTTCGTAAGTTTACAACGAAAAGGCATTAAATGTTTTTAGTTAATTAGTTTAGTTTTGGATATCTTAGGAGTAAAAGAAGAGTGGGATCGGGGAGTTAAAATTTATTGAAGTAATCTAGCCTCTTAATGAGAGGCTAGATTACTTCATAAATACTATTTAGCGCGTTCTTCCAAAATGGCAACGGCAGGTAATTTTTTGCCTTCTAAAAACTCTAAGAAAGCACCACCACCGGTTGAAATATATGAAATTTTATCTGCTATACCATACTTATCAACAGCTGCTAATGTATCACCGCCACCAGCAATTGAGAAAGCCGAACTTTCGGCAATGGCTTTGGCAATCGCTTCAGTGCCTTTGCCAAATTGATCAAACTCAAAAACACCAACCGGACCATTCCAAACAATAGTGCCAGCATTTTTAATTATTTCAGTAAGTGCTTTTACAGACTCAGGACCAATATCGAAGATCATATCTTCATCGGTGACATCATTAACAGATTTTAATGTTGCTACTGCATTTTCAGAAAATTCAGAGCCTGTTACTACATCGGTAGGTACGGGAATATCGCCATCGTTTGCTTTGGCTTGTGCCGTTAAACGAATTGCTTCATCAAGTAAGTCAACTTCATATAATGATTTACCGACATTATGACCACTTGCAGCGATAAAGGTATTAGCAATACCACCACCAACAACCAATTGATCAACAATTTTAGCTAATGAATCAAGTACTGTTAATTTTGTCGAAACTTTTGAACCGCCAACAATCGCTACAAATGGACGGGCAGGGTTATCTAATGCTTTACCAAGAGCGGTTAATTCAGCTGATAATAATGGTCCAGCACATGCTGTAGGGGCAAATTTTGCGATGCCATGAGTACTCGCTTGGGCACGATGGGCGGTGCCAAAGGCATCCATAACAAAGATGTCACATAATGCAGCTAATTTTTTTGCTAGGGCATCATCATTTTTCTTTTCACCGACATTAAAACGTATATTTTCAAAAAGAACTAATTCACCAGCCTTTACATCAACACCTTCAAGGTAATTTTTGGCTAAACGTACAGGTAAGTTTAATGCAGCAGCTAAATAATCAGCGACAGGTTTTAAAGAAAACTCTTCGTTATACTCACCTTCCGTTGGGCGACCAAGGTGCGACATAACCATGACTTTTGCACCGGCTTCTAAAGCTAATTTAAGTGTCGGTAAAGCGGCTCTTAGACGAGCGTCAGAAGTTATTTTTCCATCTTTTACGGGAACATTAAGATCTTCACGGATCAAAACTCTTTGGTTGGCGAGTGCCAAGTCGGCCATTTTAATTACTGACATGTGATACTTCCTATAGAATAAATTATTAAAAATATGATTTAAAAATAGCGTTTAATTTATAAAATGCTTAATGTTTTTGTATTTCACTAATTTAAATTGGCCATGATTTTTGCTGTGTCTAACATCCGATTAGCAAAACCCCACTCGTTATCACACCATATCAGCATTTTAACTAAGCGTTTATGGCTCACTCGAGTTTGGTTACCATCAACAATGCAAGAGTGTGGATCGTGATTAAAATCAATGGATACTAATGGCTCGGTGGTATAACCCAATATACCTTGTAAGCCATTGTTTTGCGCTGCGATAATAGCATTGTTAACTGCGCTAATATCGACATCAGTGCTTAAGGTTAAGCTCAAATCCATAGCGGTAACATTCACTGTTGGCACTCTCACAGCAATGGCCTCAAAGCGTCCTTTAAACTTAGGTAAAATACGTTCAATGCCAATAGCGAGCTTAGTATCAACTGGAATGATAGATTGGCTAGCGGCTCTAGCACGTCGTAAGTCAGGATGATAAGCATCGATGACTTGTTGATCGTGCATGGATGAATGAATAGTGGTAATGGTGCCACTTTCTACACCAAACATATCATCGATTGCTTTGATCACTGGCACCACACAATTGGTGGTACAAGAGCCATTAGATACAACTTTATGGGTATTATTTAAAGTCTGGTGATTAACGCCATAAATAATAGTTGCGTCGATATCATGGGCAGCAGGGTGAGAAAATAGTACTTTTTTTACGCCTTGCTGAAAATATTGCTGACCGTCACTTTGGCTCGCATATTTACCTGTACAGTCGAATACAATATCAATTTTTTGTTCTTGCCAATTGAGCTCTGCAAGCGTTTCTGCGTGCGTTAAGTTAACTCGATCCCCTGCAATAATAAGGTCTTGGTTTTCTTGTTCAACTGAAAATGAAAATCGACCGTGAGTGGTATCGTACTTTAAAAGATGGGCAATACCTTCAGGAGGTGCTAATTCATTAATGGCAACGAGATTAAAATCGTCATTAAAAGCATTTTCATAAAGGGCACGCACTACACTGCGCCCAATGCGCCCAAAACCATTAATAGCAATATTTACTGACATAGTTTTTACAACATGATGTGAATTGAATTTTTAACAGTACCTAAATATAAATCTAGGTACTGTTTAATTGGTGCTATTGGTATTACAAGCTGTTAACGGTATTTACAACGTTATCAACAGTGAAACCAAAATGCTCAAGTAGAACATTACCTGGTGCTGATTCACCAAACGTTGTCATGCCAACAACGTTGCCTGCAAAACCAACATATTTATACCAAAAATCGGTATGAGCAGCTTCAATAGCAACACGTTTTATTACGGCAGCAGGTAATACTGACTCTTTGTATTCCGCACTTTGTGCATCAAAGGTAGTGGTTGAAGGCATCGAAACAACACGAACATTTTTACCGTTAGTGGTAAGTTGTTTCGCAGACTCTATCGCTAGAGAAACTTCTGAGCCAGTAGCAATTAATATAACATCAGCGGTACCTATACAATCTTGTAATACATAGGCGCCTTTAGCAATATCTGCAACTTGCTCATTTGTTCTCGTCATTGCTGGCAGACCTTGACGACTAAAAATAAGTGACGTTGGTGCGTTATTACGTTTGATGGCTGATTTCCAAGCAACCGCAGATTCTGTAGCATCACACGGACGCCAAGTATCCATATTGGGAGTTGTACGTAAATTCGTTAATTGTTCAATGGGTTGATGTGTTGGACCATCTTCACCTTGACCAATAGAATCATGGGTATAAACAAAAATATTTTGAATGCCCATTAATGCTGACATACGTACCGCATTACGGGCGTATTCCATAAACATCATGAAAGTTGCGCCGTAGTTAATAAAGCCACCATGTAATGAAATACCATTCATGATGCCGCTCATACCAAACTCACGCACACCATAATAAATATAGTTACCAGCAGCATCAGTTTCAATACCTTTTGAACCAGACCATAAAGTCAGGTTAGAGCCGGCTAAATCAGCAGAACCACCCATTAATTCAGGTAAGATAGCACCAAAGGCTTCAATGGTGTTTTGTGATGCTTTACGAGAAGCAATGTTTTCAGCTTTTTCGTGACAAGCTTGAATATAGGCATCTGCTTTTGTATCAAAGTCTTCAGGTAATTCACCTTTAATTACTCGACGTTCATACTCTGCAGCTAGTTCAGGGTGCGCTTGTTGGTACGCGACAAATTTGTCATTCCAAGAAACTTGGCTAGATTGACCTTTTTCTTTTTGATCCCAATCAGTGTAAACCTCACTTGGAATTTCAAAAGGTGCATGTGACCAGTTTAACTTTTCTCGAGTCGCAGCGATTTCATCATCACCTAATGGTGCACCATGACAATTGTGTGTACCTTCTTTATTGGGTGAACCAAAACCGATGATTGTTTTACAACAGATCATTGATGGTTTATCGGTTACTGATTTTGCTTGCACAATCGCTGCGGCAATCGCCGCTGAGTCATGACCATCAACACTGATAACGTGCCAACCGTAGGCTTCAAAACGTGCTGGGGTATTATCAGTAAACCAACCTTCAACATTACCATCAATTGAAATACCATTATCATCCCAAAAAGCAATCAATTTACCCAAGCCTAAGGTGCCGGCAAGTGAACTGACTTCATGAGAAAGTCCTTCCATTAAGCAACCATCACCAAGGAAACAATAAGTATGGTGATCAACAATATCATGACCATCGCGGTTAAATTGTGCGGCTAAAGTTCTTTCAGCAATCGCCATACCTACCGCATTTGATAAGCCAGCACCTAAAGGTCCTGTGGTCGTTTCAACGCCGGGAGTATAACCATATTCAGGATGGCCTGGTGTTTTTGAGTGCAATTGACGGAAGCTTTTTAAGTCATCAATGGATAAGTCATATCCGGTTAAATGTAATAACGAATATATCAACATTGAACCATGGCCATTTGATAATACAAAGCGGTCACGGTCAGCCCAATTAGGATCTGTGGGGTTATGTTTTAGAAAGTCACGCCATAAAACTTCAGCGATGTCAGCCATGCCCATTGGGGCTCCAGGGTGTCCTGATTTAGCTTTTTGCACGGCATCCATGCTTAAAACTCGTATTGCATTGGCCAGTTCTTGACGCGACGGCATAATAGCTCCAAATAATTAAATAAGTTGAGAGGATAAAAATTTGGCTTATTTTCGCTCAGACTGACCCTAAACTGCAAATGTTATTCTCTTATTTATTAGATTATTTTGTTCAATAGTCGAATTTGATGATAACTTTGATGGATGTATTTGATAATAGTGGGTATTCACTTTACTTTGTAATAATATATAACTTTGTAATAATGTGTTTTATCTTCTCTATCACAGATTAGGCTCTAAAAATAATGTGTCAGTACTTTGATAAAAAATAAAATAAATAGAGTGTTGATTGCTGTCCTGCTTTATGTCGGCATATGTGTACTTGCCAGTATTTTAATTAAACCATTTTCTATCCTTAATTTTATCGGTCCCGCTGCCGCCTTAGCGAGTGCCTTGATGATTGTCTGGGGAACTTATATAGCGATCAGTATTGTTATCGGCAATATTATATTCAGCATTCTATTGGCGATGTATTTCGATGTTAAAGTCGATAATATTGGCATTGTAATTATTAGTTTGTTAGCCATATTACTACAAGGATTTTGGTCTAAATACATAACATACCAAGAAGTAAGTAAACAAAAGTGGCTTGATAGTCGAGTACTCGCCTCTATTTTCATTATAAAAATTGGACCCCTTGCGGGTCTTATATCTGCAGGAGCTGCGGTACTTGTTGCTATATTAGATGTAAAACAAGTGTCGGGTGGTTTATTTTATGTTTTTGTTACTACATGGTCAGCAAGTATATTAGTTGCCATTTTTTTAACACCTGCATTTTTGTTCACCCAAGGAAAACAACAACTCCATTTTTCAAAACGCATTTTTGTGGTTGTTTCTTCTGTACTGGGTTGTTTAGCCATTGGTTTATTATTTAAAATATCTCAGCAGCAACAGTTGCACCAACGCGCTGATCGTTTTGAGCATACATACCAGCAAATACAAAAAAACGTAGATGATGAAATAACAAAAATCTCGCAAAAAATCACGGCATTATCTGCGTTGTTTATGGCAAGTCAGCAAGTTAGTGCTAATGAATTCAAAGAATTTTCTGCTCGTATATTTGTTAACTCTTCAAATATACGAGCGCTTGAATGGGTTCCTATTGTCTCTGTTAATAATAAAACCTTGTATGAAGCAAATAGCTCCGCAGAGTTAACAATGAATTATGCGATAACAGAACAAACGGTTATGGGCAATACCGTGCTGGCCAAAGAGCGTTTACTTTATATGCCAGTACAATATATTTACCCTAATAATTCAAATGAATCAGCCTTTGGTCTCGACTTGTATCACCATCAAGAAAAAAGAAGCGCTATCTCTTTGGCAGTATCAAAAAACGCGATGGTTGCTAGTTCACCATTAACGCTGGTACAAGACGACTTTGCAAACCCTGGGCTGCTTGTTTTTTTTCCGGTAAGTACGAAACGTATGACTTCGCCCTATGGCTTTATGACAGGAAAAAATAATACCAGAGTCACGGGGTTTATCGTTGCTGTACTGCAGTTTAAAGCATTATTTAGGAAAATAGAGCAATATCAAGAGAGCTTTAATGTAAAAATATTTATTCAAGATACAGGGAGTACTGGCTATTTATCCTTATTTGGAGAAGAAGCACTACAAGGCGACCGCTTAGCTGATGATCTTGATATTAATGTATTTGAGCGGACATGGCGGCTTTCGATCACTGAACAAGATGCTTGGGCGTTGCAGGGGAAGAGTTGGCAAGTATGGAGTATGTTACTTGGTGGTACGGTTGGTGGGGTATTATTTCAGTTATTGGTCTTAATGATGGCTGCTTATTCAACGGAACTCAGCCACCAAGTGACACTTAAGACACGAGAGCTGATCTTGGCAAAAGAACGAGCGGATCAAGAAAACCAAGCAAAAACTGATTTTCTCAAAGCACTTTGTTTAGAGTTGAGAGCGCCATTAAATGTGATCAAACGTTTAGCCGAAATTTTCCCTGAAAAAGATTTACCTACTCAAGCACGCGCCTATTTGACTAATATATCCGAAGCATCGTTAAATTTAGAACAATTAGTTGATACGGTAACCGAGCTCTCTAGTATTGAATCAGGGGAACGCTTGTTAAATGAACAGTCATTTGATTTCTATTTATTTTTAAACCGTATGGAAAGCATGCTCAAAGTAAACCCTAAAACACAAGACCAAGACATAAAGTTAGTTATGAATGCCAATGTACCTCAGTTTATAAATACTGATGAGTTACGTTTACAACAAATGTTTTTGGCATTAACAGAAAATATTTTGGAAATATTGTCGTGTAAAGGAGTGTTAATATCAGTAAAGTCACATTTTCATCAACAGAGTAATGTGACAATCTTATTTGTTATCACACCATTAGATATACAAGCGTCACTTATTGCTAGTCAAACAAGCGATATTAAAGTGAGTGAATTGAATGTGCATAATACGCGCATGACCATGGTTAAAGATCTATGCCAACTGTTTGGTGGTGATATTAAAGTTTCTCACCTGCCAGCAGGTGACAAAATGTTGAGTCTATCTATCAATGTGCTATTGAGTGCTAATGATAGTAAACATATCGACAATGATAACGAGTCGTCAAGAACCCATGGGAAGTCTTTATTTTCAGTTAAAAGAATACTGCTGGTTGAAGATAATTTAGCAACGAGTCAAAGCCTTTGCCAGCAACTGCTTGACTTGAATTATCAGGTTGAAGTTATTGATAAAAAAGAAGAAGTAATACCTTACCTTGATAGCCATACTTATCATATGATTATTTATGATAAATATAATGTAAGAAATGAAACGTATCGGGTTAATAAAGAGTTGAAGCAAAATAAGAAATATCGTGAAATTCCAATTATTGGTGTCTTTGAGCAGAAAGTTGAGGATGATAGCTCGTTGCTTAATAAAGAAAGCTTAACGGCTCAGTTAATTAAACCCATTGAATTGTCTTCACTAAAGCTATTTTTATTGAAATATTTTAGTTAAAAGCACTGAAAATAAGGTTAACTTTTTAAAAGTATTGATATTTATTTATTAATCATATAAGTTTGATTGGTTGTATGTTGGATAAAAAAAGAACAACAAACATTATCTCGTACAGGAATTAAAATGAATAGGTCGTCTTCACGAGGATTTAAACTGACAACGGTAATATTTGCAGTAGTAATATTAGCGGTGTCTGCGATATTGAGTAATTCCTCAATCGCCGATGACACGGATGTTAATATAGAGCAATCACAGTAAAAGTTCTTTGCTTTATATAATTATAAAACCTCGCCTTGCGAGGTTTTTTTATGCATAGGATGTACGATAATTTATTGTCGAAGGTTTACTTGCAGGGATGTAAGCACTTAGTTTATATCGGGAATTAATAATCTGCACTTCGACAAAGTCACTTAATATCAATATATTGTCGAACCTCACTTCGTTCGTGTTGACCTACAAACGAGTGCATATATTTGTAGTATTGGCCATTATTATAAACCGTAGGCAAAGAGCTTTAAACTGTTGGCAAAAAGCTATAAATGTTTAAGGATGTCTTGTTTAGCATAACAACGATGCATAATTGTAGATCGAGTTTTATTTCAGCAACTAACTCGAAATAGAAACATCAAGGTCTTTCAAAATACCATCATGAATATTATAGATAAAGCCATGTATGGTGATCTCTTGGTTATTTTTCCAAGCATTTTTTAGAATCGTCGTATTTGATACATTAGCGACTTGTTCAATAACATTTAATTCACTTAACAAGTTTTCCCGAGCCGGACTGTCTTTAACCTCAGCCATTTTTTCCTTGTGGAATCGGTGTACTACTTTTATGTGTCTTAACCAGTTGTCGATTAAACCATGATCTTCATCTTCAAGGGCCGCTTGTATGCCACCACAGCCATAATGACCACAGACAATAATGTGTTTTACTTTTAAAATATCTACAGCAAATTGCAGTACAGATAAACAATTTAAATCGGTATGAATGACTTGATTGGCAATATTACGATGAACAAATACTTCACCCGGTTGCATACCTAATAATTCATTGGCAGGAACACGTGAATCAGAACAACCAATCCATAAATATTCGGGTGATTGTTGTTCAGACAATGATTTAAAAAAATTAGGATCTTCTTGTTTGATCTTTTCAGCCCATTGAAGATTGTTTTTAAATAAATGTTCTATAGATGACATAATGCGCTCAGGGAGTGAAATATGTTACTAGTTTATCGTAAAGCATAGTCAAACAGCAATCACTTCTATGGCGCGGGGCTACTTTACCTCGGGTATATATCGTATAATTAACGACATATAATTAAATGATTAGAGTTGAACATATGTCATCAGCAAGTGCAGTGCATATATTGGTAAAATCAGAGAAGCTGGCTCGAGAATTGATTAAACTTTTAGCTAAAGGAGAGAATTTTGCCAAGCTAGCAAAAAAACATTCGGTATGTCCTTCAGGGAAGAAAGGAGGGGATTTAGGTGAATTTAAAAAAGGGCAAATGGTTAAAGCGTTTGATGATGTTGTCTTTAAGAAACCTCTCTACAAAGTCCATGGTCCTATAAAAACAAAGTTTGGCTATCATGTAATAAAGACACTTTATCGCAGTTAACTCATATAGCCAAGATAACTGAACCACAGCTACTCGCTATTGAAACCTATAGTATTAATCATCTTTATCTTTTTTATCTTGCTCTTTATTGCGCTTTTTAATTTTATCTCGTTGTTCATCACTTAAATTGAATTTTTTGGCTGATTGTTTTAATAACATGATGCCACTGACAATAATACCGAGAGCAAAAATGATGATAAGTATAGTGATAAAATTCATGTTAATTTCACTGGTTCCTGTATTTTAGGTTGGCTTGAGTATCAATAAAATGTAGCACCTTGATTATTAATCAAGGTGCTATTTTTTTTCTTTGCGTTGCTGTGCGAATAATTGTAATTGTTTCGATTGTTGATGAAGACTTGCTCTGACTAATATTTCTCGGTCTTCGTCTCTAATATGATGAAAAATAGTTTTATGTTCGTATTCACCGTTGTTTTCTATTATTTCAATGATTTTGGCATAACAAAAAATTGCACAGTTCTCTTCGAGTAAAAATATTTTCAGTTCAAAATGTTCACCAACTTGTAGCTGCTGCGTATGCTTAAACACAATGCCGCTACCACCAAATGAGATTCCTTGATATCTGTTACTTTCTTGATCTTGTTGGCTGAGAATATAACCTACTAAAAGGTCTATTTTTTGCGTTTGATGATTTAAGTATTCAACCAATTGACCAGCAACACCACTTAGCGCTTGTAGCGGTCTTAGTGCGGCTTGATCTAGAGTAATGACATCAGTTGCTAACTTAAATGGCAGTGGAATACTGTGGATGAATTGCTCAAACGTTGGAATTTCTTTAAGGCTAGGTTGGACAATATTGATATTGAATAAATGTTTAATCGAAAAGAATTCGTTAAATAAATCGAGTTTATTTTGATTGTCTTGTTCAGACATGCGCTAGACCTTTAATTTTGTTGTTAACATTTGAAGTATATACACATTCTACTTGAATATGCAGGGGTAGTTGTCGAAAATAACGATTAGGCAAACCGTGAAACATTTGCCCACAGAATAAATATGCACGCCACACTTTCTTGAATATGAATGTGCTATGCTAGCGCCGTTATGTTAAAGCCATTCTTATTGATAAAATAATTTCATTTATGAAAATGAATCAATTACTTAATTTATATAGATAGATATTATTCATGTTTTTACCGGTCAGTTTTTTTATAGGTTTACGTTATAGTCGAAGCCAAAGTCGCACAGGCTTTGTTTCATTTATCACCTTCTTTTCTATTGCTGGTATTCTACTTGGCGTTGCATCCTTGATAACGGTTGTTTCAGTGATGAATGGTTTTGAAGGGGAGCTTAAAAAACGTATTTTAGGCATAGTGCCCCATGTTGTTGTCAGTCAAAAGCTTGCTGATAGAAGTAATAGACAAAAAAACATGAATGATTGGCAAATACAACGTGAATTATTATTGCAACAGCCTCATGTTAACTATGTCACGCCTTTTTTGGAGAGTGAAGCCTTAATTCAATCAGTAACTCAGCTTAAAGGTATTATGTTACAAGGTATTATTCCTGAATATGAGCAACATAATATTATCAATAGCCATATGATTGCGGGTAGTTTATCGAGCTTGTCGGAAAGTGCTTATGCTGTTGTTATTGGTCAAGCGTTAGCACGTTCACTTGATGTCAGACTGGGTGAAACTATTCGTCTTGTTTTACCTAATCAAACCGTTTTTACACCTATGGGGCGAATACCCGTACAACGAACTTTTACGGTTGCAGGTATTTTTAATGTCGGTTCACAAGTCGATGATCTCATGGTGTATGTACATAGTCGTTATGGCGCCAAACTTATTCGACAAAAAGGTGATGGTATTAGCCATTTACGCTTATACCTTGATGATGCTTTTAACGCTAAACAAGTAGCACAGCAATTACCTATTGATAAAACTAAATTTCAGTTAACCACATGGAATGAGAGCCAAGGAACTCTTTTTTCTGCAGTTAAAATGGAAAAAAATATGATGTGGCTGATGCTTAGTCTTATTGTCGCCGTTGCTGCATTTAATATAGTGTCTGCCTTAGTGATGGTGGTTATTGAAAAGCAAGGCGAAATTGGTATTTTACAAACATTAGGTATGGATAGAATGGGCATTCTTAAGATATTTATTACCCAAGGGATGTTTAACGGCATTTTTGGTGTTTTATTGGGGGCCATTTTAGGTGTTTTATTGACGTTAAATTTAAATGATTTATTATCTTTTTTTGGTATTAGCATCCTTGGTGCCGGTTATGGTGATCAAAACTTACCAATGCAATTAGAAATGAGCAATGTTGTGGTAATTATTTTATCAGCCTTAGCGATGAGTTTTGTCGCTACCTTATACCCAGCCTATCGGGCGTCAACTACACAACCCGCAGAGGTTTTACGAAATGAGTAATGCTTTACAATGTGTGCAATTAACAAAATCCTATTTACAAGGAAAGATTAAAACCAGTGTTTTAAAAGGACTTGATTTAACCGTAGCTAAAGGAGAATTGCTGGCAATTGTTGGCAGTTCAGCATTTTGCGGTAAATTATGTCTAATCTATCGGGATCCAGCCTGTCGGGCATCAACTAGCCAAGCCGAAAAACGCAGAGGTTTTACGAAATGAGTAATGCTTTACAATGTGTGCAATTAACATTAACAAAATCCTATTTACAAGGAAAGATTAAAACCAGTGTTTTAAAAGGACTTGATTTAACCGTAGCTAAAGGAGAATTGCTGGCAATTGTTGGTAGTTCAGGTTGTGGTAAAAGTACCTTTTTACACCTTGCTGGTGCGTTAGATTCACCAACTTCAGGGCAAGTTTTGATTAACGATATCGATATTAATTCATTGTCTGAAAAAGCACGAGCAAAATTTCGCAATCAACATATTGGTTTTATTTATCAATTTCATCATTTAATGATGGAGTTTTCGGCTGAAGAAAATGTTGCTATGCCACTACTTATTCGTGGCGACTCACCCAAAATAGCACTGAAAGCGGCACAGGAGACATTAGCGCAAGTTGGCTTGAGTCATCGTGGTCATCATCGACCTTCTGAATTATCAGGTGGAGAAAGACAACGTGTTGCTATCGCCAGAGCGATAGTGACTAAGCCTTCATTAGTATTGGCAGATGAACCCACTGGAAATTTAGACTTTGATAACGCAGAACAAATTTATCAGTTATTGCGAGAATTAAATAATACGGTGAATACGAGTTTTGTCATCGTTACGCATGATTTAATTCTTGCCGCAAAAATGGATCGCCAACTGAAATTGGATCATGGTCTATTGAAGCCGCTCAAGCCATTAAAACGATTAGAGGCTTAGTACACACATGTTTAAACCTCTGAGCTTATATTTAGCGCTGCGTTATGTTCGTAGTCGACATGGCAACGGCTTTTCTTCTTTCATTTCTGCTTCATCAACCATTGGTATTGCATTGGGAGTGATGGTCTTAATTGTGGTGTTGTCAGCGATGAATGGTTTTGAGCGAGCGCTTGCGCAACGTTTATTATCGGTTGTACCTCATGGAGAAATAATCAGTGTCAATGAGCCTTTAGCTGATTGGCAAAAAAGCATGGTTCAAGTACTTAAAAATCCCAATGTGATTGCTGCTGCACCGGTGATCAAAATGACTGGCATGATGCAAAAGGGCACTCAGTTAAAGGGGGTGGAGATTCGAGGCGTTGATCTACAATTAGAAAAACAAGTATCTTCCATTGCTGATTATATGATTGCCGGTAGCTGGCAAGGGCTAGCACAAGAAAAGTCACAAGAAAACGGTATTGTTATTGGTAGCGGTATTGCTAAAAAATTAGGACTTGTGGTTGGTGAGCAAGTACAAATATTGTTGCCACAGCCTAGTCAAGGTCAAACAAGTTTAAAAAAACAGTTTCCTGTCCCTATTCGGCAACAAGTTAATATTGTTGGCATTTTTAAATTCGGTGGCGTTATCGATGATTCCCTTGCCTATATTTCTTTAAAACAAGCTGCAGATATCATGCAGTATCATGCTAATCAAGTGCAAGGTATTCGGATTAAGGTTGCCGATGTTTTTCAGGCACCAAGTATCATTCGTGAAATTGCCTATAATTTTGACAGTTACGTTTATATTTTAGATTGGACCCGTACCCAAGGTCATTTATTTAATGATATTCAGCTGGTGCGAATGATCATGTATATCGTTTTAGTTATTGTTATCGCTGTTGCTAGTTTTAACATTGTTTCGACCTTGATCATGGCGGTAAATGATAAAAAAGGCGATATTGCTATTTTAAAAACCATGGGCGCTAGTTCCCCCATGATCATGACCACTTTTATGATCCAAGGTTTAGTTAATGGAGTATTAGGTTGTATTATTGGTGCACTATCAGGAGTTTATTTAGCGACAAATTTAACCTCAATTGTTAGTCATATTGAAACGTTTTTTGATAAGAAATTTTTATCTGCAGATGTTTACTTTATTGATTTTTTACCAAGTTACCTTAACCAAAGTGACGTTACTATTACCGTGGTTACAGCATTGGTGATGAGTTTATTAGCCACTATTTACCCTGCATGGCAGGCAACAAAAATAGAGCCTGCACAAGTTTTAGGGCAAATGTAAAGTGTAATATTTTGTTTATTCTAGTTAATTATTTCAGCTGTTTATTTCGGCTTCTTATTGCGTAATTGGCGTTTTTTCCATTCTTTAATCACGGAGTAACGCCATAACGCATGAATACTAAAATAGCCGAGTATTGAAAATAACGTCGCTAAGATACCACAACCTAATAAAAATGCAGGACCAATGGTCGATAAACTATCCATTATCCATTGCCAGCTCACTTCAAAAGCAAACTCCTGTTCTTTAATACCAAGTACCCAAGCACCAACAATATAACAAAAATAAAATATTGCAGGCATAGTAAGTGGATTCGTTATCCATACGAGGGCAAGAGAAAGCGGCAAATTAGCATGTACTATAATAGCAATGCCAGCGGCTAAAACCATTTGAAAAGGAACCGGTATAAACGCAAAAAATAAACCAACCGCAAATGCTTTAGCAACCGAACGTCGATTAAGATGCCATAAATTTGCGTTATGTAACAAATCACCAAATATCTGTAAATGTTTATTATTTTTTATGGTGTGATGATCTGGCATTAAGCGTTTGAGGGTTTTTTTAGGCATATATTCTATAACTTGTATTCATGTATTTGGACGTATGGAAAATCACTATGGATTGGTGGCTGTTTACATTCTTGCTAGGCTCTATATTGTCACTATTCTTGCCAATAGTGCCAGAGTTATTTTACTTAGTTATCTTTATCTTGATAGCACTTATTTTTATTCTGAATAAAAGCACTCGCAGCTCAAGTGGTTTGATGGTTGGCGTTGCTTGGTTAATCTTTTCAGCACTTCGTTATAATAATGTTTGGCAGGATAATCTACTTGATGTAAATAATATCGCAAATTCCCCGTTATTGTTACAAGGTGAAGTGGTTAATATACCGAGCTTAGTGCAAGACAAAAAAATCATTTCTAATACCAATAAGTCACCAAAAAAAGCATCAAATAAAACGAATCGTATAGTATCAAAATACCGCTTTAATCTTAATGTTACTCATATTAATAGAGAATCCATTAGTCAGCCATTTTTACTGAGGTTAAGTTGGAATGAATCACCTTTTGAGGTTTATCAAGGCCAGCAGTGGCAACTAAAGGTGAAAATTAAACCCGCGCATGGTTTTGCAAATGTAGGTGGTTTTAGTTATCAAACATGGTTACGACAAAAAAGTATAGTGGCAACGGGTTATGTACTCAATGGTAAAGAAAATAACCAATTAAATGATGATTTGAGCATTCGTCAGCAATTATTAATACAAACTAAAACCTTATTGCCACAAGAACCATTATCGGCGCTTTTATTAGCGTTAAGTTTTGGTGAACGTAGTCAGGTAACGAAAGAGCAATGGCAAGTATTGCAAGCAACGGGTACACAACATCTGATTGCTATTTCAGGTTTGCATTTGGGATTGGTCGCTAGTGGTTCTTTTTTAATTTGTTTGTTTCTATTGAAAGTTTTTCCTGCAGAGTTTTTTATCAATAGATTTAAATGTCAGTGGCTATTAACCTTTAATTTAAGAGTATGGGCAATAACACTTAGTTGTTTAATTACCTTTTATTATGCTTATTTAGCGGGCTTTTCACTGCCCACCATTCGAGCATTAGTGATGCTTTTAATATATTGGTGTATACGCTTGTGCGGTATTAAGTTTAGCTTAAGTCGTTGGTTACTTATTGCTATTTTTATTCTGATTTTACTTAATCCCTCAAGTTTATTTAGCGCGAGTTTTTGGTTATCACTTTATGCGGTTAGTATTATATTTTTAGTGATGTGGCGATTTTCAAAGCAGCTGTTAGGCACTTCTCATATCATCGCGTGGTGTAAGTCTTTATTACTTATTCAAGTAAGCATCAGCCTGTTAATGTTGCCTTTAGTTGCGATGATCAATTATCAGATTTCTTTGATTTCATTATTTGCCAATTTAATTGCAGTACCTTTAATGAGTTTAACCAGTATTCCGTTGTGTTTATTGGCTGTTCTATTATTACCCTTGAGTGAAAGTGCTTCTGCTTGGTTATTTGAACTGGCGCTGCAAAGTATTAAGTTGATATGGCAATGGTTTGAAATTTTAGCTGCGCAGTCATGGGCAACTATTGATATTTCAAATCAACAAGTTCTTTGGATAATAGCTATTTTTTTAGTTACAGCGCTAAGTGTTTTTTTGTCATTAAAACGAGGTTTCATTATTATTTCAGCGAGCGCAATTTTATTAACAGTTTTAGTTTTAACATTTAATGAAGATAAATCTCAAGGATGGCAAGTGACCATTTTAGATGTTGGTCAAGGGTTGAGTATTGTTATAGAGAAAAACCGTCATGGCATTCTTTATGATACAGGGGCTAGTTATCCCAGTGGTTTTAATCTGGTTGATGCGGTGGTGATGCCATATCTTAAACATCAAGGACTCAAAAAATTGGATAAAGTTATTATCAGTCATAGCGATAATGATCATGCCGGCGGTTTAAAAAAATTACGGCAATTAATCAGTATTGATGAAGTTATTGCCAATGATAAAAGTCTTAAAGGGGATAGTTATTGTCAGCAAGGGTACGAGTTTTTGTGGCAACAATTAACCTTTACGATGCTTTCTCCTAATTCACTACGAGGTGAAGACAATGATGATTCATGTGTTATTCGTATTAGTGATGGTAAATACAGTGTTCTTTTAACCGGTGATATTTCCGCAAAGGTTGAGCGTGTTTTACTTAGTAATAAAGAAATAAGTACGCAACTTAATGTCAACATATTAGTTGCACCACATCATGGTTCTAAAACATCATCAAGTGATGTGTTTATTAAACAAGTATCACCAAGTGCCGTTATTTTTAGTGCGGGATTTCTAAATCGTTGGCAAATGCCAATGGAAAAAATTGTACAGCGCTATCAAAAACATAAGGTGAGTGTTTTCAATACAGCAGAGAATGGCATGATACAGCTTGATATTAGTAACAATGGCATCCATGTTAAGCCCTATAGGCAAAGTATATTTCCTTACTGGTTTGCTAATGATACCATTTCGTCTAAATAGGTAATCAATGATTGCGTAGAAAAAATTAATAAGAGCAAGGCGCTTGATTGAGTAATAGCTGGCTATTAGGATTGAAAGCACAGGTTTTTGTTCCAGACAAAACCTAAGTACTCACATCCCTGTGAGCAAAGCAGTACTTGTTGATTTTAGCAAGCAAGGGTGAGCAAATATTTAGATGAATTGGTATTAACTATTTTATTAGATGTTTTAGTTGGTTGGACGATAAAATACAGTTAAAATATCGACGCTATTTTGAAGTTGATGAGAAAGTGAATGTCAAAGAGTTCTGAAAATATGGTGCCAGAGGCGAGTACATGGCAAAACTTTAAACGCTTATTAGGTTATACAAAACCATACAAAGCAGGTTTTATTATTGCTATTGTCGGTATGTTGGGTTATGCCGCTGTTGATACACTTTTTTTCTCTCAACTTCAGCCATTAATCGATGATGGATTGACTGACGCTAATCCTAACTTTATGAAATGGGCGCCATTTTTTGTTATCGCCTGTTTTCTAGTACGTGGTATCTGCCATTTTTTAGGTAATTATTGTCTAGCATGGGTCGGTAATCATGTTGTTAGTGATATTCGACAATCGCTGTTTGAACACATTATGTCGATGCCTGTTGCCTTTCATGATAAAGAATCAACGGGCACATTAATCTCTAAACTCACCTTTGATACCGAACAAATTCTACAAGCCACCAGTAAGGCGATGCTCACGCTGGTGCAGCAAGGGGCATTTGTATGTGGTTTATTGGCGGTTATGTTTTATAAAAGCTGGCAGCTATCGGTTATTTTTATCTTAATTACGCCTATTATTGCGGTGATTGTCACCGTTGTTTCTCGCCGTTTTCGCACGGTCAGTAAAAGTATTCAAAATGCTATGGGCGAGGTAACTAGCGCCGCAGAACAAACCTTTAACGGCCATAAGGTCGTTGTTACCTTTGACGGTCAACAACGTGAATTTGAACGGTTTAGTAAAATTAATAAACATAATCGTCAGCAACGAATGAAAATGGTTGCCACTAAATCTGTGAGTGTGCCATTAATTCAAATTATTGCGTCCTTTGCCTTAGCCTTTGTTTTGTATGTTGCTAATTTAGAAAGTATGAAAGCAAGTCTAACTCCCGGTGTTTTTATTACCGTGATCACCTGCATGATGATGTTATTAAGGCCTTTAAAACTATTAACTACCGTTAACAGTGACTTTCAAAAAGGTATGGCGGCTTGTGTTAGTATTTTTGCGGTATTTGATCAAAAAACAGAAAATGATACGGGTACTAAACCATTGCTGCGAGCACAGGGCGATATTGAATTTAGTGATGTGAGTTTCTTCTATAAAAACAAAGATGAGCTTGCTTTAAAAAACATCTCTTTTAATGTCAAAAATGGCGAGACTTTAGCTTTTGTTGGTCGTTCAGGTAGTGGTAAATCAACGGCGAGCTCATTGTTATTACGATTTTATGATGCATCGTCTGGCAAGGTATTAATTGATGGTGAAGATATCACCAGTTACCAGCTTAAAGATTTACGTAAACAATTTGCTTATGTTTCTCAACAAGTTGTCTTGTTTAACGATACCTTAGCAAATAACATTGCTTATGGTAAACCTGATGCAACGGAAGAAGAAATACTTGCAGCGGCTAAAAGTGCTCACGTATTAGAGTTTGCTGAAAAAATGTCTGAAGGTTTGGCGACAAATATTGGTGACAACGGCGCTTTGCTCTCTGGTGGGCAGCGTCAACGCGTGGCTATTGCCAGAGCGTTATTATGTGATGCCCCTTTTCTTATTTTAGACGAAGCAACCAGTGCACTTGATACCGAATCTGAGCGTCATATTCAAGATGCGTTACAAACTTTGCAACAAAATAGAACCTGTATTGTTATTGCCCATCGTCTTTCAACCATTGAAAGTGCAGATAACATTATTGTGATGGAAGACGGTGAAATAATAGAGCAGGGCAATCATCAAGCATTACTTGATAAAGATGGCTCGTATGCACAATTACATCGTTTTCAGTTTGGTCCATAAATGCGTTTAATTGAGCAAGTTTGGTTTCAACGTCATCAAAGTAAATGGCTCCTAGTACCGATTTTATTGCCGTTTAGTCTACTTTTTTTGATATTAACGGCGCTGCGTAGAGCTTTATATAAAGTCACTATTTTTAAGTCTTATAAAGTCACTAAACCCATTGTTGTGGTGGGTAATATCGGCATAGGTGGCAACGGTAAAACACCCGTTGTTTTATATCTTGTTGAGCAATGTATCAAACAAGGTATAAAGCCGGGTGTGCTCAGTCGTGGATATGGCGGAAAAGCATCTCATTATCCATATTTACTTGATGATACTAGTACTTCCATGGAAGCGGGTGATGAACCGATATTAATTTATAAGCGTAGTGGCGTATCTGTGGTTGTTGGCAGCGATCGTGTTGCTAGTGCTAAGCTTTTAATTGAGCAAGGCTGTGACGTTATTATTGCTGATGACGGTTTACAGCATTATCGTTTAGTTCGAGATTTAGAATTGATTATTGTTGATGGTAATCGACGTTTTGGTAATGCTTTGTTATTACCCGCGGGGCCATTGCGAGAAGGTATGTGGCGATTAAAAACGGTTGATTATGTTATCAATAATGGTGGTTTTTCAACGCCGAAAGGTGAAATTCCCATGACATTATTACCCACTGTTATTGTTAATTTGTTAACCAGTGAACAAGTGCTTTTAGAGGGTTTTTGTCAACGTAATCCTCAAGTAAATGCCATTGCTGGCATTGGCGATCCACAGCGATTTTTTAATACCTTAACAAAACACAAGTTTACGTTAATAAAGAATGACGGTTTTATTGATCATCATCATTATTGTGTAGAAGACTTTAATGAATATGATGACCAAACACCGTTACTGATGACGGAAAAAGATGCCGTTAAGTGCCAGCAATTTGCTAAAAGTAATTGGTGGTATGTGCCCGTAGATGCACATTTTAATGAACAACAGATCCAACCTTTGTTAAATGATATCATTGAGCTAACAAAGTAATAATTACTAGGGTCTGTTGAACTTTCGAGATTGTTTTTGCAGCTATTTGTTGGGTATTTATACAAGGCAGAGCCTTTGTCATGTGGTTGTTCCACATAAAAAGGCGATAACGCCGTAAAAATGTCCAACAGATGCTGTCCGAAGGATTCGGCTAAAAGCGTTTTACTCTTTGTTGCCTACAGGACGTAGGTACTTAGCGTGAGCAGGATGCGGAAGCTGTGAGCAGTATTTGCTTAGAATGACTAGGCTACACACTACTCGCCGCGATTAAAACGCTTTTATCTCGAACAAAATTTAACCGCGAAAGATCAACAGACCCTAAAATTCAATCAAAAAATACATTGAGATAAAAGAGAGAGCATTATGGCATTTGATATAAAGCTAATGGAAATATTGGCCTGTCCAGTATGTAAAGGTAAATTAGATTATAAAAAAGAACAGCAAGAGCTAATTTGCAATTTTGATCGTTTAGCGTATCCAATTAATAAAGATATTCCTGTGTTATTAGAAAATGAAGCACGTAGAGTTAACGAAGAATAAGGTCACTTATGTCATTTGTTGTTGTTATTCCGGCTCGATATGAGTCATCACGTTTACCAGGTAAAGTTTTAGCCAATATAAATGGTAAACCGATGATCCAATGGGTGGTCGAAAAGGCTAAATTAAGTGGTGCCAGTAAAGTTATTGTTGCTACCGACAATGATAAAGTTGCCGCTATTGTGGAAGGTTTTGGTGGTGAGGTCTGCAAAACCCGCTCTGATCATCAATCGGGTACTGAGCGTCTAGCTGAGGTCATGGAGCTGTATCAATTTTCTGATCAGCAGGTGATTGTGAATGTGCAAGGGGATGAACCTTTTATTCCTCCTGAAAACATCGCACAGGTTGCTAAGGATTTATCAGGACAACAAGTTGCTCGCATGGCAACGTTAGCGGTTAAAATCTCTGATGTTGAAGAAGCATTTAATCCCAATGCGGTTAAAGTATTGTGTGATAAGGATAACTACGCGCTTTATTTCAGTCGAGCAACGATCCCTTATGATCGTAAACGTTTTCTCAATAATGATAATATTGATGCCATCGGTGATTTTTATTTACGTCATATTGGTATCTATGCCTATCGTGCGGGGTTTATCAAAGATTACGTACAATGGCCGGCAAGTGCACTAGAGCAAATAGAGTCATTAGAGCAATTAAGAGTTTTATGGCAGGGTGAGAAAATACATGTTTCAGTGGCACAATCTCGTGTACCTGTTGAAGGAGTTGATACTCCTGAAGACTTGGAAAAAGCCATTCGCTACGCGCAAAGTTTATAAAAAAACGTATTGAAGCTTAATAAATAGAATATAAATAAAAAGGCTCTAGATGTAATAATCTAGAGCCTTTTTAATTTAAGTGTTATTTATTTCTATGTTACTTAAACTTACTTCATTGGTTTCTTGAATAATAAAGTAAATCTGTCGGTATTTCCTCTTACTGATTTACGTCCTACTTCATAACGTAATTCATCATCAGCTTTATAATGAAGGTTTGAATAATCAACAAATTCAAAGCCTGCAGCTTCTACTTCTTTAATCACTAATAATGGGTCAACACGGCGACCATTTTCGTCATTATTTTTTTGCATATGACGACGAGTATGATCAACAATACCGTAAATTCCACCAGGCTTAAGCGCTTTTAGTGCTTCTTTGTTTACCGTAGTACGTGTTGCTAGTGTAAAGTTGTGATAGTTACGAAAAGTTAATACCGCATCAATATTCTTTAGGCCAAAATCAATATTTGATAAGTCATAACGTTTTTCTTCTTTGTTACGTTCCCATTTTGAATCATTACTGACCGTTTTAACTTTACTAAAAGCTTTTTCCTTTAATAAAGTTTCTTTAATACCACCTGCGACACCTAGATAAAGCTGACCTTTATCTTTTAAAGCTGGAGCTAGTAATGAAGTATACCAACCGCCACCAGGAATAAGCTCTAATACTTTCATATCTTCTTGAATGCCAAAAAATTCAAGTGTTTGTACTGGTCTACGGTTGCGATCTCGATCTTTATCTTTTTCCGATCTAGTTTCTGCTTTCATCGCAGCTTTAATATTATCTGAAAATGTGTCAGCTTGTGCCAAGCCTGCAGATAAACTGCAACCAATTAGTAAGGGTAATAATAATTTGCGCATTCTAAATTAATCCTTTTGTATTATTTTATATTCTAAATGATAGTCAAGCAGTAATAGACCGACTTATAATGATTTTACTTCAAACTTTGATTCATAAAGAGGTAACAAAGTATGTCAAATGGACAAAAGTTAAGATTATTAAGTTAATGGGATGTTATATTGCATTCTTGTTTTTTTGGTAGGGAAATTGACATGACAAGTAAGGCATCTTTAAATATTTTTATTGCTGCATTAGCTTTAACTGCCGTAAGTTGCGGTAAAGTAGGCAGTAAATCTACTACCTTAACGCCCAGTGACGATCCCGTACAACTAAAGAAAATCCCAACAACTCAAGCTACCTCTTTTGTTACTGAGCCTTCAATCACTTCGTCTGAAATAATAATACCTAAGGTTGAACATGCGGTATTAAGACATGTTTATCGTGAAAGTATCAGTGGTAAGTTATCGCCTTTTGCTGATTTTCTTGACAGTCCCAATGCCGTTATTGAACAACACATCGCCTTTGGCTTTTACACTGAGATATCAGCTGAAGAAGATGATAGCTATATTATTGAGCTTGACGATAACGACCTAGCATATTTTAGAGTAACCAATACTCGACCTAGTGGTCGAGAACGAGTACATAACTTTTATGGTGTACCTGCGGGCTATTACATGACCTTAGATACCACTGACATTGACTTTGAAAAAAATACGGAGTCGAGTTGTCATGATATTGCCGTACGTATTGATAATTTACCCTTACCCATTAACTTATCTGCTCGTTTAATGATTAATGGGCAGGTTATCAATGATGTTGTTTATGAGGATGGTCAAGCTTATCAAGAGCACGTTAATCTGTGTGCAATTAGCCAAGATAATGACTACTTAGTGGTTGTTGCCTATGAAGAAGAGGCTCGAGATATTCAATATGGTTTTCATTATTACAAAGATTTATCAGATGAAGATTTATTGGAAATAACCTTAGAGCATCAAGCTGATATTATTGAATGGTCGTCAGACCATCAACTGGGTGAACATTATAGTCTTAGTGGTAAAAAAACCGAGTGGTCAGTACAAACAGGTCTCTACAGTAGTGATTTACAAGGTGGCACTAGCGGCTATTTACCTAAGTTTCCAATACTAAATATTGATAGTTATCGTTTTAGCGGTAGTTATGATGAGTCGCGCGGTGGTATCAATATTGTAAAAAGAGAGCTTTTCGCGGATGACACTACTGTCACTTTTAATATTAATCAAATGCAATTAGATGATATCAGCCTAACACCTAATAAAATCAGTTGGCAAAGTATCGGACAAGACAGTGAAAAAATTGTTTCAGGGATCATCTTTGACCAGAGTTTAACGCAAACCTACGCATTTATGAGCATGGACCCTGATGTTTTACTTGATAAGCAACTCAACTTTCCATTGGATAATATTGAATTATTGCTCGAAAGTGCGGTATCTAGTTTGATTGCCGCATCAGGTACAGCTGATATGCAGAATCACTTTGTTTCATCAGCAGCGCTGTTTAGTGGCTTTTTATATTGGCCAGCTACAAAAGACGAAGAGCATGCTAATCAGCTCAATTCAGATGTGTTTATTTCAGGTGATGGTAGTGAGCTATTAGACTTGTTGATTAAAGAATTAGGTGATTAAATAATTAGGGGATTATATAATTAGGGGATTAAATAACTTAGAGACTAAATATTGTAAGAAGTTTTTTAATAAAACCATCTTAATGAGTGTGGAGCGTTAAAAAGTAATGATAGCTGGGATACAAGGCTACGATAGGTTTATAAAACTCTTTATTGAAAGTAGTCGGGCGCTTAATTTTCATGAAGTATGCAAAGTCTTTGTTGATTTTTTACCTGAAAAATCTACGAATATTTTAGATGTAGGCTCAGGAGCGGGTCAAAATTCTGCAGCTATGGCCAAACTTGGTTACAAAGTTACTGCTGTAGAGCCTATGCCGCAATTTTTAAAAGCTGCGCTACATTCATATAAAGAATTTAATATCAATTGGCTAAGTGGTTCTCTACCAGAACTAAAATGTCTAGCAGCTGAATATCCTAGATTCGATTTTATTCTTATCGATGCCGTATGGCATCATCTAAATGAAATGGAAAGAGAGTCGGCGTCAATTCGCCTTTCACAAATCATAAATAGTGGCGGTAAATGCGCTATATCATTGCGGAATGGACCTGCAGGTATGGGTACTAGAGTTTTTCCGACTAATGCAGATGAAACAATTGCACAATTTCAAGACTTAGGATTTAGGTGTGTTTTTCAACTACACGATCAGCCAAGTTTTTACAGTCATAAAAAGGATGTGAAATGGTCACGTATTGTTTTAGAAAAGGGTTAGTTAACCTGAGTGAGGTTAGCTAAAGTATCTAAAAAGCACAACATCATCTAAAGAACAAAAGGACATTTAGTCCCTTTGTTCTTTGTAACTTAATAGACTTGAGAAGTTCTTATTTCAATAACTCAAGCGCCTTAATACAACGTTCTACTTTTTGATGATTAGCTTTCACAGTTTTTAATACTTGCGGCTTCATACCTTGGTATTTTTCAATTAATTTAGCAAGTTCTTGTTCACTTGTTACAGTACATTGTGATGGCAACATATAACTGGTAAATGAACTTAATAAACCAAGATCACTACCTTCATTCAGTTTTGGTATATGAGCTAAAATTTTGTCTTTATATGGTACTTCTAAAACCTGTTGTTCTGATGGAAACATACCATACATGATGTATCTTAGCGTCGATAATTTTAACTTGTCAGGATTGTTCACTAAGATGTTAAACCATTTTTCTTTTACTGCAGCCTCTGGTCGTAAAACTTCTGCATAAATACCGAATTTAACGCCTTTATCACTATTATCTTTTTCCTTTTCTGCGCTTAACAAGGCTTGATAGTTACCATATTGATAACGGTTAAGTTTGCCAACAATACTCCAGCGTTTGTCTTGATCAACGATTAAACCAGAAAATTTAGTTTCGCCATATAAGATATTAAGTACTTTTTTAAGATGTTTATCTGTTTTGGCAATCCGCACATAACGGCTGTACCAAAGCTTTTGGATGTCAGAGCCAGCTTCCGCTTTTTGTAAAAGGTCATAATAAAGGTTTTCAACATCTTGATAGATTTTCGAATAATCTTTTTGTTGTAACCGGGTTGCAGTGGTTAAGTATCTTAAGGCAGAGGTTAAGCTACCCGCTATTTTTCTCACGACATTGTAATCTGTTTCACCGCCAATATTAGTAATGGCAAAATTAACAAAAAGCTCTGCACTTAAGTTCGCATCACGAACACTGTCAGACAGGCTTTGCCATAACATTAAGCGCATGGTGGCGTTATCAATAGCATTGATGTGTTTTTGTACGGCATCAAGTGACTTATCGTCTAAATCAACTTTAACGTAACCCCAATCAGCTTCGTTTGGATAAACTAAATCAGGACATACTTGGCCAATGGCATCGGTAACGTTTGTTTTTTCACCTTTATAGGTTACGGCAATAGCATTGCTTAAACTCATGGTGTTATCTTGAAAGTTATATAAACCTACTTGCACACGTTGCTCACGTAAGGTTGGATAACCTTCAGGAGCCGATTGATTGATCACTAATGAAGTGATTTTATCTGCTTCACACTGGTAGCTAACTTTAATGGTATTTAAACCAGCATTGTATAGCCATTCTTGAGTCCATTGAGTTAAGTCTTTGCCTGCCGCTTTTCCTAATTCACCCATGAAGTCATCAAGGTCGGTATTTTTGTAGGCGAATTTTTTTAGGTAATTACTCACGCCTTTTCTGAAGTTTTCAGCACCTAAATAATAAGGGATTTGTTTTAAAACAGATGCACCTTTACCGTAAGTAATACCATCAAAATTAGTTAAAGCGTCACCAGTAGAAGCAACCGGTAACTCAATAGCATGGGTATTAACGGAATCATCAGTACGATATGCCCATTGTTTTGTGCCAGAATAAAAGTTATCCCAGTTATTTTCAAAATCACTGGCTTCAGCAATTTCTAAGTTAGCCATATAAGTGGCAAAACTTTCGTTTAACCACAAACCATTCCACCAACGCATAGTCACTAAGTCACCAAACCACATGTGCGCCATTTCATGGGCAATAACATTAGCAAGTCGCATTTTAGCTTGTGTTGATTTTTCGCCGCGACTAATAAAGGTTTCATTGAAGGTTACGGCAGCAACATTTTCCATAGCGCCCGCATTAAAATCAGGTGCCATGATTTGATCGTATTTACCAAAAGGATATTCAACTTCAAAATACTTGTTGAAAAAAGCAAAGCTCTGTTTAGTTGGTGTGAACCATTCATCAGTTTTTACATATTCAGCTAAACTTTGGCGGGCAAACAAACGTAAAGTCATACCTTGATAATCATCTTCCCAGACTGCGTAATTACCAGCATGTAATGAAAATACATAAGATGAAAACTTGGCAGAAGCGGGGAATGACCAAACTTTTAACCCGTCATTTTCAATGATTTGTGTTTCCCGTGTAGCACTAATTATTTGCCAATGTGCTGGCGCGGTAACTTCTAGTTGATAACTTGCTTTTAAGTCGGGTTGATCAAAGTGTGGAAATAATCGATTAGCGTCATAAGGTTCAAAGTCGGTATATAAATAAACTTCGCCATTTTCAGGGTCAACAAAACGATGAAAACCTGAACCATCGGTAGAATACGAGCGCTGATATTCGATAGTAATGCTTTGTTTACCTGCGGTTAGTTCGTTGGCTGGGATGGTAATAAACCATTTTTCATAACTATATTTAACGTCTTTACCGTTCACTTGTAGAGATTTTATGGTACCTTCATCAAAATCTATGGTTAAGTCATTTTTGTTGTTTGGGGCTAAATCAAAAGTTAACTTAGTGCTTCCAGAAAAGCTTTCACTTTTGTTATCAATTGTTACTTTTAAATCATAATTTACATTACTGACTTGTTTAGCACGCATTTCTGCGTAAGTTGCTTCAAGTGATTCACTTGTTGTGCGAACCATACCTGTTTGAGCAATTTGTGTTGTTTCAATAGTCGCTGTTTTATTTTCAGTATTGATGTTGCTATTGGCGGCTTGTTCACAACCGGTCAATAGTATACTTGAACCGATAATGGCTAAAGATAGTACTCTAGTTATTTTTGATTTGTTGATTAGCATTGTTCCCAGATCCTAATTTGTTGTTATCATATTCCTCAGTTTTCGATGAGAAATTATTGACAATGTTATACCATAAATCCGGAATAAAAAGTGGTTATCTATCTTGTTATCCGTACTTAACTATGTGTTTTACGATATATTTTTAAATTCAAGGTTATTTTTCCTCTTGATTTTATCAAACTAAAACAACGAATTACTTCGTATTCGTGTTTTTATTATACAAAAAGCACAGCTATGTTAAATATATGTAAATTATTTGTTACATATATTTCTCTCTAATTCAGTGACTTAATCAAAATCAGCTTAAAAAGCAAGAGGTAAGACCTCTTGCCTTGATTGCTAAAAATTTGTATTGCTAGAAATCTCAGATATTATTTGAGATATCTTAGGGGGGTATTTACACCGAAAGATAAACAAGTGATTAAAAATTAATAATAAATATTCACGACATAAAAATTATAAAAAAGAGAGAGTTATGAAAAATACAAATAAAAATAACAAGCAAGAAAAAACTGCTTTTACGCTATCAGCACTGGCTGCGGTTACGATGCTAAGTTCATCGCCAATACATGCAATGTCAGATACAACCGTTGCTAATGTTAACAATGGAGATAATCCGCAAAGCATTGTTGGTGGTAGTGAAACAACACCTAATTCACGTCCTTATCAAGTCGCTTTATTAATGAATGGTCGCCAAGGTTGTGGTGGTACATTAATTAGTAGCCAATGGGTCTTAACCGCTGGACATTGTGTTGATAGTGCTTCAACCAATAATTTAACGGTAAAAGTTGGCGCTCACAGCATGAGTCGCAATGATGGGCAAACGATCAAGGTTAGCCAAATTATTAAACATGAAAACTGGCGTGGCGCACAAAGCATCAATTCAGGTTATGACATTGCAGTATTACGTTTAGCATCACCTGCAAGCAGTTCAATTATACCAGCATCATTACCAACTCAAGCCCTTGCTGATCAAATAGCCGGTGTGGGTTCTTATGTCACTGTTTCTGGTTGGGGTGATACTTATGGCGGCAGTCGTCGCGGTAGTGATACCTTACGTGAAGTCGCTTTACCGGTTATCACTAATAGTAGCTGTTCAAGTCAGTTAGGATCGAATGTAGGTAATGGCGTTATATGTGGTGGTGGCCCAAATAATACGTCTGCTTGTAATGGTGACAGTGGTGGGCCTTTTGCTGCACAAAGTAGTGGTAAATTTTATAGCATAGGTACAGTAAGTTGGGGTAAAGATTGTAAAGGTGCAACAGCCTTTACACGTACTACGGCTTATTTAGATTGGATTGAAAGAAAAACAGGTATTAAACCTGATGGCCCAACAACAGATCTTACACCAACAGCGCGTTTTACAGCTAATGTAAATGGAAATACGGTATCATTAAGTAATAACTCAACAGATGATCATGGTATTAGTGGTTCTAGCTGGAATTTTGGTGACGGTAGCCTAAGTAGTAGCGAAAGCAGTCCATCACATACTTATGCAGTTGACGGTAGTTATACCATTACTTTAGAAGTAACAGATACTGTAGGTCAAACAGGCTCTACGGCGCAAAGTGTTACGGTTGGCAGCGTTTGTACTACAGCGGTAGCGGGTTCTTATGCAACATGGAGTGCTTCACAAAGTTATGCTTTAGGGGATCGTGTTAGCTACAACGGTAAAAATTATGAAGCAACATGGTGGTCAACAGGCGCTAAACCGTCAATTTTCACCAATGTATGGAAGGTTATCGGTACTGACTCTGGTAATAATTGTCCTGATGAAAATGAAGCACCTGTTGCTGGTTTCTCAGTTTCAACAAATGAGTTAATAGCAAGTTTTAGTAATTCATCTACTGATGATAAAGCGATTGTTTCATATAGCTGGAGCTTTGGAGACAATACGAGTTCAACATCTCAAAGTCCAATACATGCTTATGCGACTGATGGTAGTTTTAATGTGAGCTTAACAGTTGCTGATGCAGAAGGTTTAACACATTCAGCGAGTCAAGTTGTATCAGTTAAAGGTGGTATTATTGTTGAGCCAGGTTGTGAGGGTATTACTGCATGGTCAGCTTCAAGATCTTATTCTCTTGGCGATATCGTTTCATATAAAGACAATAAATATACAGCTATTTGGTGGTCTACAGGAGCTGCACCAGATGTATTTAGTAATGTTTGGACTAACAACGGTTCATGCTCTAACTAATTATGTTTGAATAAATTAGTATGAATAAAATAGGAAGCGTGGCTTCCTATTTTTATATTCAGGGATGAATGGTATGTCGCGGTATCATGGATGGTAAAGAGCGAGGATATTCAGGGATGAATGGTCAGCTTTTTCATATCAAATAGGGAGGCAGACAAAAGCTAAGTACTTACATCCATGTAAGCAATGTCGCGGTATCATGGGCGCTCTTAGGTATCCTGCCTTTGCGCCATTAGTGCATCTTTCCACGTCGATGGTAAAGAGCGGAGATATTCTTGGATGAACGGCACCCGATTTATTGTTTATTGTTTATTGTTTATTGTAGGTCGACACGAGCGTAGCGAGGCTCGACAATAAGTCAATTGGCTGATTAGTCGAAATGGACTCTAAATATCTTTTGAGAAGACATTGTTTTACAAAACCCGGTGTTTTTCGTCATTAACGCATATTTTTATGTCGATGAGAATAAAGCGATGCGCAATAACGTACAAACAATTGGTGGAGATATCCGTTAGAATAATGCTTATTCTTTTAAATTATACATATTTTAGGGAGGATTGATGACAAAAATTAAAGAACAAACATCTTTTCAATACTGCCAAGAATTAGGTGGTTTAGAAGTGGTGAATGCAAATTACCATCATAAAAACTTCTCACGTCATACCCATGAAAGCTACACCATAGCTGTTATTGAACGTGGTGTGCAACGATTTTTCCGTAGTGGTCAAGAGCATTATGCTCCGCAAGCTAGTATTATTTTTGTTAATGCCGATGATGTGCATAATGGTCAGGCAGCCACCGCAGGGGGTTGGTCGTACCGAGCGATATACCCCTTAGAGCATCAATTTAAAAAATTGGCTGATGATTTAGGTTTAGCCAGTAACTTTGCACCATATTTCCCTAAGGCGGTTGTTGATGACCCACAAATGGCGATGGAATTACAGCAGCTTTTCGGTGTTCTACATTATTCCGATAACAGCTTGTACCGTGAAACAATGCTTAATGGTGTGATGACACGATTAATGCTTAAGCATAGTATTAGTAGACCTAATGCCAAAGACATACGCTTGCATAAAAAGCCGCTAGCATTGGTGAAACAATATATTCATGACAACCTATTTAATAATATCAGTTTAGAGTCTTTAGCAACTTTATCGGGATTAAGCTCATATTATTTGGTCAGACAATTTCAAAAAAACTTTGGTTTACCGCCACATGCTTATCAAATTCAAGCCCGTTTACATAAAAGTAAAACGTTATTAAAACAAGGTATATCCGTCAGTCATGTTGCTGTTGAGCTGGGCTTTCATGATCAAAGTCATTTTCATCGTCATTTTGTGAAAGCCAATGGGGTTTCTCCGGGTAATTACGCCCATCACGTATTAGCTTCATAAAACCTTTTTTAAGTTTTTATCTTAGCAATAACATACAAGATAACCTGAAATACTCATGACACTATTCTCTTTCTTATACGCAGTGCTATAGGTTCAAGTTATTAGGATACTCAAATTGTCAATTAAAAAACAAGCTATGAAGAAGATGGCCTTAAAAGGCTTTGTTGATATGTTGCCACTTAACTTAGCGGTAATTCCTTGGGGGATTTTATGTGGGTCATTGGCTATTCAACGAGATTTTAGTGTATTGGAAGCGTTATTGATGCCATTACTGGTATTTGCTGGAGCGGCTCAATTAGTGGCGACTGAACTTATTGCTAGTAATGCTTCAATGGCGACTATTTTGTTTACGGTGTTTATTATTAGTTCTCGTCATTTTTTATATGGCCTAGCGCTACGAGATAAATTAAAAACCCTGCCATTAACGAAACGTTTGGGCATTGCCTTTGTATTAACTGATGAGCTCTTTGCTTTATCAATGCATAAAAAGTCACTGCGAGGAAAACTTCGAGTTGTTTATGGACTGGCCGCCGGAATAAGCTTTTATCTGGGTTGGTTATTATGGAATGTCATTGGCATTATTGCCGGTTCATATTTACCTGATTTAACCTCATTAGGCTTAGATTTTGCCATTGCAGCTACTTTTATTGCTCTGGTGATACCTACGATAACCACTATTCCTATTTTGGTTACAGTGGTTGTTGCAGCGATATTATCAGTTGTTTTTAAGTTATGGCATTGGCAACTTGATTTGGTTGCTGCAGCTATTATCGCGATGGTTTGTGGTTATCTTAGTTTACAACTGCAAACTAAGTTTAAAACAATCGATAAAAGGCAGGGGAGTGTTTCATGATTTTATTGACTATTTTACTGATGACGGGCATTACTTTTACTACGCGATATTTATTTTTACACCCAAATCTACCAATAAAGCTAAGCCCACAAATGAGCAGTCTATTAAACTTTAGTGCGCCAGCGGTATTAACGGCTATATGGGTACCCATTATTTTTGTACAAGATAACAAGCTGATAACGAACTTATCCGACCCTTATTTAGTTGCCGCAACTATCGCTATATTGGTTTCAATAAAAACAAAGAGTGTTTATTGGACGGTTGGCCTTAGTGTTTTGACGTTTACAGTAGTTCGCTATGTCATATAAATAACTCTCGATTATAAACACTAGGCATGAATTAATTAGTAGTTCATACCTAATGTTTTGAAGTCTCTTGAGTATCGTTATTTTATAAGCTCTCTTTGTAATAAGGCAACCATATTTCCTGACTTTGACGTCCACAGCCCTTGTGCTAGATCAGGTGTTAATACTTGTATTATTTGCCAGCCCGCTTGGCCTTGTTCATTGAATATTGCGGCTAAATCTGGCAGTTTTTGTTTTTTAAGTCCAGTGAGGAAACCCTCATTACTTTCGATCTCAAGGGTTTTAAATTCGTATTGTTTCATTTTGATTACTTCCTTAAATTCAAGATCAAATACGTCAATATCTAATGCAGAAGCCAAAGCTTTTTTTGATTGTAACGACGCTGAACCTTCTCGTTCAATTCGTTGAATTGTTCTTAGATTTAAACCAGCGGCAATGGCGAGTTCATCTTGAGACCATGACTTTTTATGTCTTAAATCAAGAACAAGTTCTGCATTGATTTTCATATGTAATGATGACCTTATGGTTGCCCTAAATGGGTAACGTCATATTCCCTTATCTTTTAAGAAATGTTTACGAATAGCTTACGGTGATTGTACGGCTTTACTACGACAATTATACGACAGTTTTTGTTTTATACAATTTCGTCTAAATAGGTGAACAATAATTGCACAGAAAAAATTAGCAATAGCAAGGCGCTTAATTGAGTAATAGCTGGCTATTAGGATTGAAAGCACAGGTTTTTAGTTCCAGACAAAACCTAAGTACTCACATCCATGTGAGCAACGCAGCACTTGTTGATTTTAGCAAGCAAGGGTGAGCAAATATTTAGATGAATTGGTATTAGTTAGTAATATCAATAAAATGCCCATAATAGACATTTTCACCAATTAGTGATTGGAATTCTTTAGTACTTAGATAACTAGGCCATTTTTCTGTAGTTGTTTTGGCCGCTTCTGCGTTTACCCATGTTAGATGCCAGCAGATTTCTTCTTCATTATTTGTTTTTTGTAATATTTGATATGAAGTAATGACTTCTTGCTGAGCATTCATTTCAGAAAATATCGCTTTGCTTAACTCAATAACACGCACGGAGTTTTCTTTGGATACTTTAAATACCGCGAACTCTATGCATGTTTTATTATTCTCTGACATTTATTATTCCTATTTTTAAGTTCACAATTTAGGTTCTTGATTAATAAATTCCCAGCTATCAGCACCATCAAAATAACGTATTTTTACTGAGTCTAAAAGTTTGCTATCAACTAAACGAAAGTTAACCGCCATTCGTTTTTGGTTACCTATTGCTGTTGGACGGTAGTGGGTGATACATGCACAATTTTTGCAATGATGAAATTCAATGGTTTTGTCGCCCCAGCAATACTTTCCAGTATCTTTTTCGGCAGAGATAAATTTTATATTTTCAGGTTCGAAATACGCCCATAATGCTGAAAATCGACTACAGGCTGAGCAGTTACAACTCGTTACTGTTTCTGGCATTGCTGCTAGCGTAAATTTTACTTGTCCACAATGACAGCTTGCTTGGATCATCTAAACTTCCATTTCGTTTGTAAAAACATTCAATTTATCGCCATTCTTCGATAAATACCAACAATTCAACGAATAATACTTGAAGTTGTTCAACTTTAGCTTTTATTATGACGCATCATTTTGGGAGAGAAGTTAAATGAATTTTATTAAAACAATAACAAGTATCGCTATCGTTAGTGCTTTAAGCCTATCGGTTGCCGATTATGTACATGCTGCAGGTAAAAAAGCGCAAGAAGATAAAGAATCGCCCTCTAGTTGGTTAAGCTTATCCAAGAAAGAGCTAAAAGCGGTAGAAAAATATGCTGAAAATTATAAAGATTATATTTATAAAGCACCTACCGAATTAACTTTTGTCACTGAAACCATTAAACGTGTTGAAAAACAGGGTTTTAAAAAACTTTCAGAAAAAAGTAATTTAAAACCTGGCGCTCGTTTTTATGATGTTAATCGTGACCGTACCATCTCATTGATTGTTATAGGTAAAAAAGGGCTGGAACAAGGTACTCGTATTGTAGGTGCTCATATTGATTCACCACGCTTAGAGTTAAAAGGTCGCCCTTTATATGAAAAAGAAAAGTTCGCTTTATTTCAAACGTATATTCATGGTGGTATTAAAACTTACCAATGGGTAAATATTCCCTTGGCACTGGTTGGTCGAGTCGATAAAAAAGATGGCTCTGTGGTAAATATTTCGGTAGGTTTTGATGAAAATGATCCTATTTTTATGGTACCTGATTTAGCACCGCACGTTGATCACGGTAACCGTAAACGCACCAGTCGTGAAGTGATTAAAAAAGAAGAGTTGGACGTTATTATTGCCGCCAAACCAGCGCTTGATGAATCGGTTAAAGAATTAATGACAAATTTCTTAAAAACTGAATACGATATTTCACTTGAAGATTTAGTATCTGCTGAACTTGCCTTAGTTCCAGCAACAAAACCTCGCGATGTTGGTTTTGATCGCAGTATGATTGCTGCTTATGGTCAAGATGATAAAGCATCGGCCATTGCTGCAGTTACGGCAATCATGGAACAAAAAATACCTGAATATACCTCGATTGCTTATTTAGTTGATAATGAAGAAGTGGGCAATATCAATAATACTGGCGCAAGTTCTACCTACTTGGTGGATTTACTCAGTGGTCTTTTATACAACAAAAAAGGCGATAGTTATAATGACTATCAATTACGTAAAGTATTAAGAAATACTAAAGTTATTTCCGCCGATGTAAACCCCGGTGTTAATCCCACATGGTCAAGTGTTTGGGAACTAGGGAACGCGCCTCGTTTAGGAAATGGAGTCAATCTTAAACTTTATGGCGGTGGATTTAATGCTAATTCTGAGTATATGGCGTGGACACGTAATTATTTGGATAACAGCAAAATAAAATGGCAAACATCGACCTACAAAGGTAAAGCCTCTGGCGGCACAATTGGTAGCGACTTATCAAATGATAATATGGAAGTAATAGATTTTGGTGTACCGATATTATCTATTCATTCACCTTATGCGGTGGGTTCCAAAGTAGATTTATATTCATTGTATAAAGCAATGTCGGCGTTCTACCAGCAAAAATAGCTGAGCCTAGAATAGAAATAACAAAGCCGTATTTTTAATTAAATACGGCTTTTTTGATCATATTGTTATAAGAAATTTAGAAGTGCTTATCTAATTATTTTCTAGCAGTTCATTTTTACCTACAACGGGATTAGCATACATGGTTAATAACCAATGTTGTTGTGAGGCTGTTAATCCTTGCATTCGTTGTTTAAGTTGTTCTGCCATGGGTGGTTGTGTGCTTTCATGATGCAATAATGTATAGGCTGCTAAGTTGCTATCATAAAGTTTATAGTTAGCAATAATTTGTTGGTCAATTGCATTCGCGATAGCTTTACTGTCGGCAAAGTCACCTTGTAGTGGCGCACAAAATTCAATATGAATTTGTCCTTTCTCGCCTACTAGGCCTTGTGTCATACTTTTAAAATCTTCATCTGCTGACTTGTTATATTCACCATGGGCTTCTTTAGCGGCTAATTCTATCGCTTTATCTTTATCGCAGGGATCAAATTCATAAGAAATAGCCACGGGCACAATGTTTAGTTCTTGTAAATAGTCACAGATAGGTGTTTTTTTATCCTTATTTAACAACAACATTGATATTAATGCCGAGTTGGTTTTATCTATACCGTCTTTTGCTCGGCCTTCACGCTGCGCTATCCAAATGTTTTCTTTATTTGTGGTAAGTGAGTGATGAATAAAACTTGATAGTTGTTTTGACGCTTGCAACATCGCACGTTTAGTTTTTTCGCTACGCTTAACGACAAAACATTTGTTAAGGCGCATTAAATCTGAAACCCAAGGTTTATCTAATAAATTATCACCTACAGCAGCGTGCACTGTGTTCATACCACTTTGAAATAAGGCTAAATTAACTAAGGCTGCATCTAGAATAATATCGCGATGATTGCTAATAAACAGCGTTGCTTTTGAATTATCTAACTTATCTAAACCATGATAAGTAAAGCTGGTACTGCTATCTTTCATTAAATGATTAAGGTATTTGGCTACTTCTTGCTGAATAGTATCGGTACAAATGACTTTTTTAACTCTCATTTTTAAAGAGAACTTTACTAAAGCTCGGCTCAGCGCGGGTAATGTTTTAAATAAGCGCGGCATTTTAAGGCTAGCAATAGACGTTTGTAAGTCAGTTTCTTCAATAAGCTTTTGGATCACAGCAACAACCTCATCATCATGATAAGGGCGAATATCATCAAACATTAATTATTCTCTAGTTAACAACTTTGGACAAAATTTTTCTATGAGGATTATACCGTAATAAATCATAACGTTGATTATTTTCTGTTAAATTTTCAATTATTACGTAGGATGATAGTTTATTAAGGCCCTCATTGAGTTAGATCAAACTCTTGCCATAAACACATAGGAAAAAGCAAATGATTAAATTAATATGGCTGTGTATTGTTATTGTCTTTTTTAATGGCTGTGTGGTCGTTAATGAAACTCAAAGTGCTAATACCAATAAACATAAAAATAAGTTAGTGGTACTAGGTGTTGAAAAAACGAAACAACATAATTTACCTTTTTCTGAAGCCGTTGCGGTTGGTGATTTATTATTTTTATCGGGTCAAATAGGCACTGTTCCGGGGCAAATGAAATTAGTTGCCGGAGGTATTCAAGCACAAACGCAGCAAACGATGTTGAACATATTTACGGTACTTGAAAAATATGGTTCTAATACAAATAAAATTATTAAATGTACTGTTTTTTTAGATGATATTAGTGATTGGTCGCAGATGAATGTTGCTTATCTCGATGCATTAGGAACACATCGACCTGCAAGAAGTGCACTCGGCGTTGATGGATTAGCGTTAGATGCTAAAGTTGAAATTGAATGTATTGCTACACGTTAGTTATTTCAGTAAACAGGTATCTTTGCTTGAAAATGAAACAATTAATACAAAAATGATAAATAAATTGTAAATTTACTTGCGTTTTTTCGTACATGCCCCACATTTATATATGAGTAACAAATAAAAGGAATACCTATGAAAATAAATCATTCTGGTCATCACGTCGAAGTTACTGATTCAATCAAAGAACATTTAGAGGAAAAGTTTTCAAAAATCGCTAGTCACTTTCCAACCATTATTGCATTAGATGTAATTCTCGATAAAGATCATGGTAAATATCAAGTTGAATTGATCACCAATTATGAAGGGAGTCGAATATCTACCTCAGCCAAAAATGATGTTATGTATCCTGCAATTGCAAGTGCTGCAAAAAAACTCGATGCCGCTTTAAAACATAGAAAAGGGCAATTAAAAGCTAATTTGCATAATAAACCCGGAGCAACAACACCAAATATTGCTCATGAAAAAGTTCAGGAAATGAACTTAGGCTAAATCCTAAACATTTATTATCAGGGATAATTTATCCCTGATATACCTCTCAAGTTTACCTCTATACACCTTTACGTTAAAATTACTCTCATCTGTCAATTTATTAAAATGAACTTAAATCTGCTGTGATTATTTCAAATGCTGTAACTCTTAATGAAGATGAAGTAGAACTCTCTGCTATCCGTTCACAGGGAGCGGGTGGACAAAATGTAAATAAAGTTTCTTCTGCAATTCATCTGCGTTTTGATATCAAAGCGTCTTCTTTACCTGATTTTTATAAAGAACGCTTATTAGCATCAAAAGATAAACGTATAACAAAAGACGGCGTCTTGGTTATAAAAGCACAACAATTTCGTACACAAGAAAAAAATCGTGATGATGCATTAAAACGTTTAGTAGAATTTATTAAAACTGTCGCCATTGTACAAAAAACAAGAAGAGCAACTAAACCCACCAAAGGCTCAAAACGCCGACGTTTAGATGAAAAGTCTCGTCGTAGTAAAGTAAAATCAATGCGTGGTCGAGTAAATGATTAGTTCATTGTTTTGAATATTATTGCTGGCGTCATTACTTTTTATTTTTCTTAACCCTATCTTGCCTTGAAATCTCGATATCGAGATTTCACTCTTTTTAATCAATTTCGATTTCGAGATTCCTGTAAACCATAAAAACAATAACTTATTGATAATTAATAGTTATTGGTAATTGGCATGGCCGTTGCTCTACCTACTCTATAAATATTAAATTGTAGAGTTCATTCATGGATATCGTGCGGGAAAAACCCAAAAGTTTGTTGGATAAAAGAAAGTTTGGCTTTTTAACATTAGTTGCCATTGCTTCTTTAGTCGTGTTTTATTTCACTAGTTCAGGTAATGGCTCATTTCGTGTTGCTAAAGATTCTTTACTTATTGACGTTGTGCAACGTGGTGAATTAAATGTTTCAGTACGTGGTACCGGAATTTTAGTTCCTCAAGATATTCGTTGGGTGGCAACGAATGTTGAAGGAAGAGTAGAACGTATTTTAACAAAAGCGGGTGCTCAAGTTAAAAAAGGTGATTTATTAATGGAGTTAAGCAATCCACAACTAGTCCAGCAATTAGAGGAAACGAAATGGCAATTAGAAGAAATGATTGCAGAAACCAATGCACAAGAGGTTGATTTAGAGTCACAGTTATTAGATCAAGAAGCTGCGGTGATAAATGAAAGGTTAAATCATCAAAGGGCATTGTTGACCTTTAATGCACAAAAAAAATTATTAGACCAAGGCGTGGTTGCGGTATCACAAATAGACCATGCTGAAGTACAGATAGAAGTCGCACAGTTTAAAGAAAGGTGGCAATTAGAAATAAAACGCCTCGATAAAAAGAAAGAAAGTTTAGTGGCACAAAGTAAGGCTTATAAAGCAAAAGTTCATAGAATGCGCCGAATATTACAACGTATTCAAGATCAGGTTGATGGCCTAAACGTTAAAGCAACAATGGACAGTATTGTGCAAGTCATGCCAATGGAATTAGGACAGCAGGTGAGTGCTGGAACAAATTTAGCGAGATTGGCACGAAGAGGTGAATTTTTTGCTGAATTGCGTATTCCTGAAAAACAAATTAAAGATGTTGAGCTTGGACAAATCGTCACTATAGATACACGTACTAGTAAAATACAAGGATTGGTTAAGCGTATTGATCCTGCAGTTACCAACGGTTCGGTACAAGTTGATGTGCAATTGACCGGTGATATACCTAAAGAAGCACGACCCGATTTAACCATTGATGGTGTTATAGAAATTGCTCGTATCAGTGATACTTTATTTGTAAAACGTCCGATGTTTGCTAGTGGCTTTACAGATGCGGCGGTATATATGCTCGATGCTGAAGGAGAGTATGCCCATAAAACAAGAGTAACGTTTGGGCAAACATCCACGAGATACATTCAAATACAAGCTGGGCTTAAAGTCGGTGAAAATATTATTGTTTCAGATAGCAGCTCTTGGCAACAACATCAACAAATAAGACTAAATTAGGGGAAGACAATGAATACAAATAGTACAAACAAAAAAATCTTAGTAGAGCTTCGTGATATAAAAAAAGTGTTTTTTACAGATGATGTAGAAACACATGCACTTAACAATATTAACTTAACGATAAATAAAGGTGAGTATCTCTCTATCTCTGGTCCATCAGGCTGTGGAAAGTCGACACTATTGTCGCTATTAGGTTTGCTTGATAACTCAAGCAACGGTACCTATCAGCTAGCTGGGCATGATGTTTCAAGCTTAAATCGAGATGAAAGAGCAAAGATTCGTAATAAAGAAATAGGTTTCATTTTTCAATCGTTTAATTTGATTAGTGACTTAACGGTGGCTGAAAATGTTGAACTGCCGTTAACATATCGCACTGATATTAATGTGCAGCAACGTGAAATTATGGTCAAAG
>JABSOX010000055.1 GCA_013215655.1 Colwellia sp. | reverse complement strand
AAGTTACATTCCTCGCGCCGCGATCAGGATGCGCTTAAGTGAACAAAATTCGAACTCGAAAGATCAACAGACCCTAATAGTAACTTACTTATTTTAAAGGTTAATAATAACAACACATTAATTCTGCACAATCATTATCAGCTATTAAGAAGGTATTAATAAAAACAACATTTCCATAACGTTATTATTTTAGTCTTATTTCCACAAAAGGATTTACAACAGCACAAAGCAGTTGTTTAGCTAGCAACAAATAACTGTTTGATTTTTGACCGATCAACTATCATGATAGAGAAAAAGCTATCACTGCTTTTTAAACGGAAGTATATCGATAACAACTTACAAGGAATGATTATGTCAAAACTACTTATTTTTAACTTCGATGGCACAAGTAACGAGCCAAGCGATGCAGAGCAAGAAATAAATAAAAATGGTCTTGAAGAAGACAATAGTATTAGTAATGTTCTCAAGTTTCATTTGATGTGTGGTGGAAATTTAAAAGAAAAAAAACACACCGATTACGGTTTATGTTCATGGCCAAGAGCTGATCAAAAAGTATTTTATTATCATGGTATTGGTACCTATGGCTCTAAATTAAAACGCTTATATAACTCAACGATAGCAAATAAGAATTCCGATGTTGCTACTATTTTAAAAAATGCATTAAGTGACTTTCACCTCGCTTATACCCCTGGGGATAAATTATTGGTTGGTGGTTTCAGTAGAGGTTCAGCTCTGGCACGACGGTTTGTCGCTAAAATTGAAGAACACCATAAAAAGAAGGCACTAACCGATCAAAGTTACCAAGCACTAACACCCTTTGTTTATGAAGCTTTATACGATACCGTCGCCAGTTTCGGTTTACCCAATATGTCTAAGTCTGATCGACCTAAATCTAAAGTATTATTTGAAAATGGTCATACCCTGCCGACAAATGTAAAAAAAGCTTTGCATTGTGTATCTATGGACGATAAGCGCCATGCATTTCAGCCAACGTTAATGAACTATCAACCCGGCGTAGTACACGAAGTATGGTTTTCAGGTGCTCATTCAGATGTTGGTGGCAGTTATAACCGTGACGGATTAAGTGATGTATCACTTGAGTATTATCTAAATTGGGTCGCTGATAATGTGTCAGATCTCACCTTTGATATGCCTAACCAAGACATGCTCAACACCGTATTACCTGACAACGTAAAATATAAATTGGGTCTTGATGATATTAAGCGTAACCCGAATCCCTTTGGTAAAAACCATCAACAGCAAAGAAATTTTCTGTTTTCTTTAATCACACTTATGGATAGAAAGTGTTGTGTTATTGAGAATGACAAACTTGCTGACCATAAACCCTTTGTGCATGCTGCGGTTGCCGCAAGAATATACAAAGACAAAGATTATCGCCCAGAGTCATTAAAAGGAACAGATCATACTCTGCTTTTTGCCGATGGACGTACTGTTGAATGTACAGGAATCAAAGATCATATAGAGCATCCTAGACGTGATATGCGTTTCCTTGAAAACTCAGGAGATAAAGAAACGGTTACTGTCTTTGCCAGTGAACTTCATAACTTCACCGGCTTGATGCTAGAAAAAGGAGTTGAGTACAGTTTTACGGTTGTTTCAGATCAGCAATGGCAAGATGCTTCAATAAAGTGTGGCCCGGGAGGTTGGAATTTAGATACCGTATCCTTAGGTTTATCCGAACCCTTTATACGCATGCAACAGCCCTTCAGACGAGTTGATTGTGACTGGTTTACCTTATGTGGCTCTATTAGTAAAAATGATGATTTAGCCTTTGTTATCGGCAATGGACCAGTCAATAAAGTCATTGAAAAATCTGGAGAATTTTTGCCTTTTGCCAATGACATGAAAAAGCGCTACGGCAATAACTTAGGTAAAATACGCTTAGAGGTTGAACGCATTTAAAACCTTGGATAAACAGATAAAGTATTCAAGGATATCTACATAATAAAAAGTAGTAATGAAATATCAAAAAGGGCAATAACACATTAATGTTATTGCCCTTTTTATATGTTTTTATTATTAACTCATTTCGTTTAATGAATATCATCTGACTTTTATTAGGTTTGCGCCCATTGACGCAACATATTATGGTAAACCCCGGTTAATTGAATTATTTCAGGGCTGTCAGCCACTTTATTACGTAACGATTGGATTGCCATGTCCATATCAAATAATAAACTGCGCTTTTCGTCACTACTGATCATGCTCTGCAACCAGAAAAAGGAAGCTAGTCGACGACCTCGCGTAACAGGTGTTACCCGATGCAAACTTGTTGATGGGTAAAGGATCATATCTCCTGCCGCTAGTTTCACTTTTTGCGAACCAAAGGTTTCTTCAATCACTAACTCACCACCTTCGTACTCATCGGGTTCAGAAATAAATAATGTCATAGAAACATCAGTGCGTACTTTTACAGGGGTTCCGGGCACCTGACGAATCGCATTGTCCACATGTACACCAAAATTTCCGCCCCCTTGATAACAATTAAATAGTGGAGGAAAAATTTTCAGAGGTAAAGCAGCAGACATAAACATGTTATTTTTGGCTAATGTCGCTAATATCAAATCTCCAAGTTCGATGGCAGCGTGTGAATTTTCAGGCAATTGTAAATTATTCTTCGCTTGAGAACTTTGATAGCCAGCAGTGACATTACCGTCAGTCCAATCGGCTGCTAACATCACTTGTTTAACTTGATGTACTTGTTCTTTATTTAATACGTTCGGTATTTTTAATAACAAAACCAATATACTCCAGATAAAAACCGATCAAAAATCAATTCGGCCGGAACTAAATCCGACCGATAAAAAACACACTATGCTAATTCCACTGATATTACATAGCGCAGCTAACTCAAATTAAAAGGAGTAATTTGCACTTATTGAAAAGTAACGTCCTTCACCTGGAACAAAGTGGCCACCGCCAATTTGGTCTGCATAATCTTCATCTGTTAAGTTTGACCCATTCATTTGTACACTTAACTGATCTGAGAATTGATACGATACCATCATGTCAAAAATTAAGTAGTCATCCGCTTGTTCACGACCACCGGGATCAGAGCTGTTATAACGTTCACCCATATATTGACTACCCAAGCCTACAGTAAGCTTTTCAGAAATATCATATTTGCCCCAAACAGAAAATGAATGTTTTGGTGTTTTTCTCAATTCAACGCCATTTTGAACGGCGTCTGCGCCAGTTGCTTTAACCACTTCACTATCTTGATAGGTATAAGCTGCAGTAATAGATAACAGATCGTTAATTTGACCTACAGCACTTAGCTCGATACCGTCAACTCGTTGCTCACCTTTTAAAATCTCGTCTCTGCTATTTTCTGCAAACGGGTCATCTGAACGGGCGTTATTCTTTTCTGTGCGAAATATAGCGGCACTTGCCAAAATACGATGATCTAAAAGATTCCATTTAGTACCAAATTCATAGCTAAGTGTTTCTTCTGGGTCCAGTTCTGCATTATTGCCTCGTGATGACGCAGTCAAATCTTCCGCCGATGGACTAAATGAATTGCCAGCGCCAAAATAAATACTGCCATTATCGGCAGGTTTATAAACCACACCAAAATTCCAACTGACTTCATTTTCTTTAGCTTTTAAAACGAGTGTAGGATCATCACCATCTAAATCGTAAAAATATTCAGTCTCAAAAATATCATAACGAATACCGGCAGATATCTGCCAGTTAGGGCTTAAAGTCATCGTATCAAAAATATAAAATGCCGTCGTATCACCCGTTGCTTCGTTACTTTTATCGGCGCGTTTATATTGGCCTGTAAAGGCAAGTGAAGAATCCGGGTTATAAAGATCAACTTCAATATCTTGCAAGTTATCTTCAATAATGGCTTCAAAATTCCAACGTTCAAACTTCTCTTTTGCATATTCAAAACCAACAACAACATCGTGATCAATACCATTGAAATTGTAATTGCCAATTAAATCAAGTTGCAGTACCGACAGAGAATCTTCAGTATCTCGCGTTTTGTCATGTCCTAAACCAATTACCGCACCTTGACCATAAACCCGCACATCGTCAATTTTTTCATATTCAAAACGAGGGGCATTCACGATAGATTGTCTTTCAATAGAGCCTGTGCGTGCCAAAACACGAAGCAATGTATTTTCCGACAAGTCTTTTTCATATTTCACTGTCAATGACATTGCTTTGATATCTTCAAAATCACGATTCACATTGCCATAAAAGTTACTGTACTTAACAGGAGGCTCTTGTCCTTCATATTGAGCAATATCGGTGTGAAGTGTTCTATCACTACGAGTAGAATAGTTAGGGATCCATGGTAATCCATAATCGGGAATGTTCTCTTGTTTTTGATAATCCGCGTTAATCGTTAAACGAGAATCCGTAGCGACACCACTAACAAACGAAGCGGCAATGGCTGTTTTTGAATTCTCTACCTCATCACGACCAGCCACCCCACCATCATCATTAAGTAAATTTATACGCAGTGCTGAACTTTCACCGACAGCTACATTTACATCTACTTGCACACGATAATCACTTTCACTGCCGATACGTAAACTTACATCGTTAAACTCATCTAATTTGGCCGTTTTAGTTACCATATTTATCGTTCCACCAGCCGAGCCACGACCATATACGGCAGAACCTGGTCCCTTGGCTACTTCTACCGACTCAATATTAAATGTATCACGTGAATATCCAGCAACATCTCTCACGCCATCGATCATGATATTACTACGCGCATTAAATCCTCGAATAGACATGCTATCACCGGTTGGTGTGCCACCTTCCCCTGCTTCAAGGGTAATACCTGGAACATTGCGTAAGGCATCTCGTAGACTATCAACATTGCGATCTTTCATTACCGATTTTGAAATCACTGAAATCGTTTTAGCGGTGTCTAATAATGGTTGTGTATATTTTGGTGAACTAGATAATTCAACTTTATAACTATCTTCTGTTTGCGCCGAAACAGTTGTGATTGCAAGCTCTTTTATTTCTGCTGCTGCCGATGTATGAACTTGAAAAGTAGTGGCAATAACCAGCGTTAGCGCACTGAATTTAAATCCAGTCAACGGTAGTTTTTGTGCGTAGTGAGTCATTTACTGTAATCCCCATTTTAATTGTCGTTTTGTTGTTTTGCGTCGTTGATAAGTAGCTGATAAGTCATTTTATGTTTACGCGACTTTTAACGCGGCGCATCATATCAACCACTCAAACCAATTGCAAACGATAATCATTCTTGTTAAGGTTGACTCAGATAAGCACTCGTTTATAAACAAAGTGCGTAATTGGCATACCCAAAATAGATTTCTATGCTGTCTTTTACATTTCAATTAATGAGGTAATTCTTTTGAAAATGGCATTATTTAGCTCCATTCAAATCCCGTACGTGGCAATGAAGTGGTTATTGTTATTTGTAGTCAGTGGTGTCGTTGTGCCAATTTATGCGCTAGAAGTTGCGCAAGTCGATCAGTTAACGCGGCAATGGTTAGATATAGAGAAACAAAATTCGCAGTTGCAAAAAGATTGGCACATTCAAGAGCCGTTATTAACACAAAGGTTAGTGCTGTTAAATGCTGAAAAAAAACAATTAACGTTATTAATTGATATTGATGGTCAGAAAAATGAAAATGTCGATGGTAAACGTAAGACACTACTCGAACAACAAACACGACTTGAACAACAACAATTTGAATTAGAACAACAACTCGCTTTATTGACCAATCAACTGGTCTATATTGAACAACTATTACCACCGCCATTGATGCAGTCCTGGCACAAAGAGCAACAGGTATTGGCAGTAAATCCTGACCTCTCATTGCAACTACAAGTAGCTTTAGCAAAACTTGCTAAATTAGCAGAATTTGAACAAAGAATTTCTCTGCATGAAACACCATTAACTTCACCTCAAGGAAAAGACGTCCTAGTAAAACAGTTATATTTGGGTACCGGCATTGCTTGGTTTACCAGTGCAAACGGTGAATATTGTGGTTGGGGACAGGCTGATGAAAATGGCTGGATATGGCATTTTGATAATGACGTTAATGCAACGGAAATAAAACGTGCTATCGCAATATTCGAAAAGAAACAACAAGCCGATTTTACCGAGCTACCGATCAAATTAGTAAAAAATTCGTCCTCCGAGGCAAAGTCGGTAACTATCCAGAAAAATGAAGGCAAATCATAATGTACTACAAAATATCCATTCTTTTGTTAATTGCCGCTATCTGCAACCCGTTAACTGCCATAGCTCAACCAGAAAATGGGGCCGAGCAACAATTACTCAATAAAATCAACTTAGCGCACAAAGCACTCTCGGTGGTAGAAAATAAGATAAGTAACGAACGCCAAAATATCGCCAGAAAACTCGCTAAATTAGAACAAGAAGTCATCGAGTTACGTAAAAAAACAGCGGTAGTCAGACGGCTATCAGATGAAGGAACATTGAGTTTAACTAAACTTGAGCAACGATTATCAACTTGGCAACAACAACACGTTTTTCAAAAAAACCTTTTACATCGATTTTTGCAGCAACACTTACCAATTCTTAATTTTCCTACAACTGCGGGAGTTGTTGCGCAATTTGCCCGTGTATTAATAAAAGGCGAGCAACTCACCAAGCAATTTTCCCCTGGCTGGCAACAAGACAATGTTGTTATGCCAAATGGGGAAATTAGCCAGAGTCCCCTATTAACCATAGGACCGGTAACTTGGTATTGGGATGAAACAAGCCAACAGGCCGGTTTTGCAAGTCTCGGTGAACATAATATTTGGCAGCATCAAGGCTATTTACCCAACAGTAATGGCATCGAAAAGTTAAGACATTCTGATCTAGGTAATATTATTTTTGATCCAACACTGCATCGTGCATTAGTGCGTTCTCAGCATCAAGAAAGCCTGATTGAGCATATAATTAAAGGCGGTCTATGGGTTATTCCGATACTACTATTTGCCCTGTTTGCACTTACTATTGCACTATTTAAAGTTATTCAATTGTGGCGATTACCACGTTTTGTTCAGTTGAGCCCAGCAATGGTAGATAAAGCTTTAAGCAAAAAATTGGAAGATAGCGCAGTCATCCATCAAATCAAAGGTATGCAAAAATCCTTACTCGCCATAGCAAACAATGCATCGTCAACAACTCAGCGTGATGATGAATTATTCATGCAGCTACAGAAAAACAAACACCAATTAGAACGGAGGATTAGTGCTATTGCCATTACCGCGGCAGTAGCTCCTTTGTTAGGCCTGTTAGGTACGGTAAGCGGAATGATTGAAACTTTTCGAATGATGACACTATTTGGTTCTGGTGATGCTGAAGTAGTTTCTGGTGGTATTTCACAAGCCTTAGTCACCACGGAATTAGGCTTGGTAGTAGCCATTCCTGCACTCCTTCTTAATGCGGTACTTTCACGTAAAGCTAAAGCCTATTATATCGAGTTAGAAAATTTTGCCATTTTATTAAGTAAGTCAAATGAACGACTTGATGAACCTTATATTATTAGCGAGTTGCCTGATGTTAGGCCTGATGTTAGGGAAAGCGCAGTACAAGGAATTGTTGCATGATAGAACAAATAGTAAATAGTGTGATTTGCTGGGCAATCTTATTACTCGCTTTAGTATGTTACCAACAATTATGGTGTCAATATCTGGCGTGTTTTGAAAGTATTGCACCACAGAAAGGTGAATCATTAAGTGATTCAGTTACCAGCAATAACTTTGCCTTTACTGGCATACTCATTGGTGCACTACCCCTTCTAGGGCTATTAGGTACAATTGCCGGTTTACTAGAGTGTTTTGCAGGGATTGCAAACACTGGAGCCAGTAATGAATTAGTTAGCTCAGGTATAGCTAAAGCATTATTAACCACTCAGTTAGGTTTATTGTGCGCTATTCCCGGTTGGTTACTGCAATCTTGGGTACATTCGAAAATAAAACATCAGCGTATTATTCAACCAATTAACGCTAATCCATCCTGTTTAGAGTCTTAACTTATGCCAGCAAGATTACAGCGTCGCCTTGAGCAAGAACAAACCACAGCTATTGATATGTCACCACTGTTGGATGTCGTTTTTATTCTCTTGATATTTTTTATTGTTACCACTGTTTTTGTCAAAGAAACAGGTGTCGAAGTTGATAAACCACAGGCGTTAACTGCGCAAAAACTAGAGAAAACAGCCATATTGCTGGCGATAACTGATCGTGGTGAAGTATTTTATGATGGTGGTCATATTGGTATTGCGGGGATCCGAGGTACCGTTGAGCAGTTGTTGCGCCGCCAATCACGTTCAGTGGTTATCCAAGCAGATAAAAATGTACCAACACATTTATTGCTAGCGGTGATTGACGAAGCCAAACTTGCCGGCGCACAAACCGTAAACCTAGCGGCATTAACTCCTTAAAGGATACATTTTGAAGGCTAAATTTATCACTCCATTGCAAAAAAATCTTCTCGCCAGCATAGCCAGTCTGACGATACTTGCATTTGCATTGCTATTTTTTTGGCTAGGACACAGCATCAAGCAGGCGCCCGTACCTAAAGTCATTATTCGCGAAGTCACTTTAATTACGACACCACCTCCTTCACCGCCACCAGCAGTACAAAAAACGGTGATTGATACCCCCATATCAATACAGGTTCAAGGAGCCGGACCTGTTATGCAAATGATAGATATCGCGCAAAAGATAACGATAACCAAGCCAGATATGCCGCCTATTGTTATGACCGAATCAAAATGGCAGACATTGGAGATAAACTGGGACGCATTTGAACTCAATGAATTAGACGGATTACCCACCTTATTAACACCATTAGCAATCAAATTTCCAAAAAGTCTGCGTCGGCAAGGAATAAAAAGTGTTTTGGTCAAATTGGAGGTGATGATTGACGAACAGGGACGCCTGAGTTTAATCAAACTAGTTGAAAACCCATATCGAGAATTGAATAGTGAAATTCAGCGTTTAATTCGCGTCAGTCGCTTCACCGCTCCTAAAAAAGACAACTCTCCTGTCAGAGCCCGCTTTGTCTGGCCACTAGAAATAAAATCATAAAAGAGATTCATAAAAGAGAATAATAATGTCTAGAACTTTTACTTTACTTACCAACCCCTTGTTATTGATGGCGTGTTTATCTAGCGTGGCATTTTCATGTTATAGCGAATTAAACATTAAACTTGCAGCACCGCAGTGGGAGTTTCTTTTGAATAACCAACCTTTGATGCAAAAAGAGGTAAAAATAGCGCCCCATGAACGTAGCTTTTCAAAGAAAATTCAACCTTTACTTGCTGCACAAAATTACCAAGCAGTGATCAAAGCATTTTCCCAGCGTTCATTATCAAATGGCTCTTTAACAAATGACAGTGCTGCTTTGTGCCAACTACGAGGTCAAGTGCAACTACTGTTAAAACAATACGACAAAGCCGAACAAAGTTTACAACAAGCACTTAACCTAGTGCCTAACTTGGCACTGGCTCATCGTAGTATGAGCATGGTGTACATGGTTAAAAAATTCTATAAAAAGGCACAATATCACCTAAAACGTACGATTGAATTAGGCGTTGGTGACGCGCAGGTTTTTGGCCAACTTGCTTATGTTAATTTGCAATTAGGTCAAGCGGCAAGTGCGATTGCAGGTTATCAATATGCGTTATTTCTTGAACCCGAAAGCGAACAATGGCGGCAAGGATTGTTATACGCGCTACTTAATAGCCATGCTTTTGATCAGGCGCAAGCACTATTAGAGGAAATGTTAGCCGATAATATGAACAACAATCTTTTATGGCTACAACGAGGGCAATTGGCGTTAAAACAAAATCGCTTAATACAAGCAATCAGTAGTTTAGAAATGGCATTGCAACTGGGTGAAAAAGGCATAGAAAACCTCACCACAACAGTACAGCTTCATATTCAAGCAGGTAGTCCTCGTCGTGCAGTAAAAATATTAAAAGAAAATATGTCATTATTCTTAGACAATAAAATGGAAAACAGCATTGCCGCGGTTGATCAAATCAGTGCTTGGTTAGTTTATCAACAGGATTGGCAGCAATTAAAAATTCTGCTCAGTGCAGTTGATGATAACCGAGCTGAATTAGCGGGGAATATGCAAGCGAAGTTTGATGTTTACCATGCACAATTGGCAATCGCAGAAAACAAGTTTGGACTCGCCAAAAAACGACTTAAACAAGCCCTTAACAACGATCCAAGTCATGGCGAAGCTCTACTTAGTTTGGCAACTTTATTATGGCAACAAACACGAAATGAAAGCGCATTAATTTATTACGTAAGAGCACAAGCCTTATCAGGATATCAAGAACGTGCACTATTGGGACAAGCACAAGTAGCAATCGACAAGAAGAAATACCAACAAGCTTTACATTTACTTCGCCAAGTTATTCAGTTTAATCCTCGTCGTAGTGATGTCATAGCCAACATCCAGTCGTTAGAAAACTTAGTACGTAATCAAACTTAGCCAGTGGTGATGTCATGATAAAAAAATTCTTGACCACAGCTCACCGTTGGCTTGGTTTTCCTGTTGGTCTTTTGTTTATCATAACGTTTAGTACAGGTTTCATCACCGCTATTGATGAACTCTCTGTGCGCATTGATTATGCTCAAAAAAGTAGCGGTTACTCGTTACAACAAACCACTATTAGTGACAATGCTGATGTTCTTAGTAAGATCACATCAGGAAAAAAGGGCTATCAAGCCGACTAGTAGACTCATTTTTACACAACTTCGACGCTAGTAGTATAAAACACTCACTTATACATTTAAATTAGAATTTAAAACTACAAAACCACTATTTATGTAGATAACAAGCAAAGAAATACCTGCTCTAACGTGAAATAATTCCCTTGTATTTTCAATTGTTAAATCTACTTCGTCAGCCGAAGAAATTAACAAAATAATTTGAGAGAGTTTCATGAGCAATTTGTCTAAAAAAACGCAACAACCACTTAGTCTAATTTATTTGGATGAAAATGCTACCACGCAAGTTTTACCGCAAGCGGCAGCGGCAGCTTTATCGACGATGGAAACTCTCTTTGGAAATCCTAGCAGTAGTCATATTACTGGACTGCAAGCTAAACAAATCGTGGACCAAACACGGCAAAGAGCAAAACTCATTGTTGGCGCAGAAAATGGTGGAATTATATTCACCAGTGGCGCTACAGAAGGTATTCAAACAGCCATTCTGTCAGCTTTGCATCACGTAAAAAAAACACTCGATAAAAATAAAAAATATTGTCTTTTATATGGTGCAACCGAGCATAAAGCCGTACCCGAATCACTCAAACATTGGAATGAAGTTCTTGAAATAAACGCAGAGCTAAAAGCGATTCCAGTAAATGAAAAAGGTCAACTTGATTTAGAGTTTATCGCCAGAGAAGTACCCAATGCCTTGATGATCTGTACTATGGCAGTTAACAACGAAACAGGTGTTTACCAAGACATCAAGCGATTAGATAAAACCATTCGAGCTAATAATGCCGACATTGGGTGGATGGTCGATTGTGTGCAAGCATTAGGTAAAACTGATTTGAGCCTAGCGCAGACAAGCATTGATTACGCCCCCTTTAGCGGACACAAACTTTATGCTCCTAAAGGCATTGGTTTTATGTATGTTAGAGAAAACGCTCCATTTACAGCTTTTATCGCTGGCGGTGGACAAGAAGGTGGTTTACGCTCAGGCACCGAAAACTTACCGGGTTTAGCGGCATTAAATGTAATCTTTAAGATGCTTACTAACGAAAGTGAATATACCTTTACTCCAGTAAACACTCTGCATTTATTTCGCCAACAAATAGTGACATCTTTAAGAAAAGTATTTCCTGATATTGTTCTTAATCATTGTTTTGAAAACTCAGTACCCACCACCATTAATTTTGCTATACCAGGATTTAGTTCAAAAGAAATCATGGATTTATTCGACGCCGCAAATGTTCGTGTCAGCTCAGGCTCTGCTTGTAGTTCTAAGGTCACCCGTAGTTTTGTATTAGACGCAATGGGACTTCCTGCATGGCAAAGTGAATCGGCAATTAGAATGTCATTTGGTCCTGCGATGACACAACCACAAATTGACGAAACCTGTAAAAGAATAGGTCTGGCTGCACAAGCATTAGAACAAAATTGTTTAATGTTAGACACTAATCCCATAGCAGATAAAACTGAACTTGAAGGTTTAATACAATTTAAAGTAGGTGGTAGCTGTAGCTGGTTATATGTCGATAAAAAGACTAAAACAGCATTATTCATTGATCCCTTACCAGAATTAACAGACCGCTTACAAACCTTATTAGCCTGTCAGCGACTTAAATTAATTGCCGTTATCGATACTCATGGTCATGCAGATCATGAGTCTTGTCGAGGCAGTATTGCAGTAGAATTCCTCGCCCAACAACAGAGTGACTCACTTGGCTGGCCAGCGAATGCACTAACAACAACGATTGAAGGCAAACCTTATCAGTACATTGTTCTCGGTGATAAGTGGTTGATTAAAGTGGCTACACCAGGTCATACCAATGACAGTATCAGTCTGTTACTGTGCGACCCGATCAAGGCTGAAACTGAGCAATTGCTTGTTCACTATGCGTTTTGTGGTGACTTAATTTTAATGGATAGCCTTGGCCGTACAAATTTCTCAACCAGTAGTGCAAAGGCAATGCATACAAGTTTACAATTATTAGAGGCGCTTATCGGCACTGAGAGTTTAATTTGTCCTAGTCATGATTATAATAATGAATTTACCACATCAATTGCCACCGAAACATCACGTAACTCACTACTTGCCCAAGTCATGGCGAACAAAATTAGCGTCGGGGACTTTTCAAGTCAAAAAGCAACCATGGATAAGCATATTATCGATGAGTCGGGTAGTGAAATTATGTGTGGTGCTTTGATCGGTAATTGTCATAAAACAACGGTACGTGAATATGATAGTGCCAGTTTAGCCGAGGCGATGAAACAGCCCGAGACAATTAGATTGATTGATATTCGTGAGCCCCATGAATACACCTTACAACACGATGAAAATTTCGCAACTAATGTGCCCTTGACTCGTTTAGTACAATTTGTACAGGAACATCAACAAAACAAACAAGAGAAATTGGTACTGGTTTGCCGCAGTGGTAGTCGTTCTCATCTGGCTGCGCAGGCTCTATCACGTTTAGGGTTTGAACAAGTTGGGCATTTAAAAGGTGGCTATGCATTACATCAATATTAGGTCGTCTCTGCTTTGAGCAAAGAGCTAACTGTGAAGATAGTTCCATTAAACACTAGCAAGCAATTATTGCTCTAACGAAGAGTTCTGAAGATGTTAATTGTATTAATTGGTGCATGTTTGATTGGTCTGAGCTTAGGCATATTAGGATCAGGCGGTGCGATATTAACAGTGCCTGTACTCATTTATGGCTTGGGCTATTCTGAAAAAATGGCCATCGCAAGTGCATTGGTTATTGTAGGATTAATCAGTGCAACATCGGCTTTAAAAGGGCTACAGCAAAAACAGATACATTGGCCGCTAGTAACCTATTTTGGTATACCGAGTATGATCAGTGCCTATGCAGGAGCTTGGGCCGGTAGCTATGTATCAGGATCCACACAAGTATTGGTACTAGCAATCGTCATGCTCATCGCCGCATGGCGAATGTTTCAACCTTTCCCTGTACGATCACCAAAAAAATTGAATTTACTATTAACTGCTATGCAAGGAATTTGCGTTGGCCTGCTGACAGGATTTGTAGGTGTTGGTGGTGGTTTTCTTATTGTGCCTGCTTTGGTTTTATTAGCTGGCATTACCATGAGTCACGCAATTTTTACTAGTTTGGTGGTGATCTCAATAAATTCGACATCTGGATTTATTAAATATCAAGCCATTCTATCTGAGAATAACCAAGTTTTAGATTGGTCCACTATTGCCATCATAACGGCCATCGGTATTGTTGGTAGTTTTATCGGTCAACATTTTTCGCAAAAACTACCACAACAAAAAATCAAAAAATATTTTGCCGCATTTCTCGCCCTAATGGCGATATTCATGTTATACAAATTCATCTAAATATTTGCCCACTCTTGCTTGCGAAAATATTTAGACGAAATGGTATTAGTTCAAAACCTGTTTAACCTTGTCACCAATTAAGGGACATGACAAGCAACTTAAATTAAGACCAAGACGAAGATAACGGCTAAATTCCCTTCATTATTTTTATGGCAAGTTGTGAGACTAATGCTCTCATTTTCGCAACAGAGTGTGGATAACCATCGTGTTCAAGTTGTTGTTCAAAATAGAAGGGTTGCACCTGAGAATATTGCTTTTCATTAGATTTTGATAACCAATACTGCCCGGATAACGTCACCAGTGAATCACTACTTGCGTGGAAATAATCGATATTGACAACCACGGTTGCTAAATTGTCCTCTCTATTATCTCTATTTTCAGCAATAAAATAAGTCTCGGTATTATTGCTATTTAACTCAGTAAGTAATGCTTTTTTCAAACCGAGTTGTAGTGGTTCTGCCCACATATGAAAATGTGCATAGTTTAATTGATGATCAACCATTTGCATGACCAAATGAGGCTGAATAAGGTACTCAGGTAAGTCTCTTACCGACAACACCATCACTTTCTTAGGCATTGACGAGTCACCGGAAACGTCGTTAGCTGTGAGCCCAGCCTTTTGATTATTCAGTAAATAATAACTCGTTTTTGACAAAGGCGCTGAACTACAGCCTACCAGTAAACATAATATTGCAACAAAATAGCCGGTTAATAATTTCAATTATTTGCTCCTGAATGCTTTTTCGGTTCAAGTATTTCACTTTGTCCCGAGTTAAAGATAAGTCCATTAGGTTGATGTTTTAATTGGTTAAGTAATGGTTTAAGTTCTTGCATTACATTGTTTACTGAACCGAGAGTTTTACGCAAATCTTCATAACCTCTAGAGCCCGATGACAGATCTTTAGTGAGGTTAGTTATGCCTTGCAAGCTCTGCTTAAGTTGCTCAGCCAACCTTTGGTTATTAGCGCTAACCAACAATTTTTCTAAATTTTGGCTAACGCCGCGTAGCTCTTTTGCTGTTAGCGTTATTTCACTCATTAAATCATTGGCATTATCGGTAAGGTTATTCAAAGGTAAATTATTGAGTGAATCCACAAATTTACCTGCCTTTTCAGCAATTTGAGAAAATTCGTTGGTTGTAGTTGGGATCACAGGAAAACCTGCAAACCTATCGACCTCACCAATCGGTTGGTCATTATAATGTTGTAAGTCAATAAATAGACTACCCGTTAACAGGTTACCGGTACGCAGCATTGCTTTTAAACCTTGTTTAACCCAAAGTCTGTTTTGCTCTTCCATACGTGCAAGACCAAAAGCATCATCAGGCAAGCCAACACGACCTGGCTGCATACCAATCAATACAGGTATCTTAATTTCCTCTTTCATTATCTTAGTAGGTGCATTTTTAACTAACATGTTAGTTGAGATGACTTGACCAATATGTACTCCGCGATACTCCACTGGCGCGCCTACTTTTAATCCTCGAATGGTATCACTGACCAGTACCACAAATTTAACGGATTGTGTATAACGCTCATCGTCTGCAGCTTCGTAATTGGGATAAATATCGAAATAAGCCCGCTCGGTAATTTGTTCTCCCACTTCCATATCTTTGGGTATGCCAAAAGTCACACCATTAGTTAACATCGTTTGCACATTACCAGTATGAACTGACAAACCATCAGCATTTAAGTCAATACGTAAACCACTGACATCCCAAAATTTCGTATTACTGGTCACTAGCTGATGATAAGGCGCTTTTATAAAAGCATTATAATAAACAACACGCTCCTCAAAATTGAAATAGATATCTTCAAATTTTCCAACGGTAAGACCGTTGTAAATAATCGGATCTCCTTTTGCATAAGCAAATTGATCGTTGCTGTTGAGTGTAATGTGAATACCCGGCGTACCTACAGGTGTCACCGGCGGATCATTCAAGGCAATAAAATCAGTTTTTTCTTGTTCCGATGTGCCCGGTGAAATTTCGATATATACACCGGATATCAAAGTACTCAATCCCGAAATACCCGCATGGGTAATTTGCGGGGATACCACCCAAAAATCACTATCATCAACAAGTAAATGCTCAGCAGATTTTGATATTCTTGCGGTGATCAATACTCCATTAGAATCTTTATTTAAAGTGATGTTAGTGACTTCGCCAATATCTACGTTTCGAGATTTGATCTTAGTTTTACCCGATTGCATACCTTCAGCAGTACTAAATGCAATGGTGATCAAAGGCCCTTGACTACTCCACTGGTAATAAACCATCCACATGCCAATTAAAACGGCGATAACAGGCACAAACCAAATTGATGATATTGATTTCATTGGTTGAATATCTGCATCTGCATCTACAGGCTCAACTTGTTGTTTTATTGTCATAAGATTTCGATAGTTTCCAAATTAAATGAGAATCAAAGCTCATCGCCGCGAGCATAGTTACAACAACTACACCTGAAAAAGCAATGGTTGCCGCACCAGGGTAGATGCTCATAGCATTTCCCAGTTGGATCAAGCTAGCAAGAATGATCACCACAAAAACATCCACCATCGACCAACGTCCAACAAATTCAGCCATACGGTAAAGTTTAATGCGCTCCATGGTTAAATTTATGCGCTGCGTTTGCACACTATAATTTAGCCAAGCAAGTGCTAATATTTTAGTAACGGGCACTACAATACTGGCAACAAAAATCACCAAAGCAATAGGATAAGAGCCCATATTCCATAGTAATATGACACCACCTAATATCGTGCTTGGGTCATCTTGCCCTAATAATCGGGTATTCATAATTGGTAATACATTGGCTGGAATATACAAAACTACTGAGGTAATAATTAATGCCCACGTTTGTTGAATGCTGAAACGTTTATCCGCTACAGAGCGCCGTTTCTTCTTTACTGGTGCAAGTGCGGGTTCAGATGAGGAAATACTAGCGTCATCAAGCAATTGTGTTAAATGGCTTTTATCAAGATGCAATAAAGCCGCGGTCATCGCTACAGAGAATAATGTGAAGGCGTAAAACGAGGGACCCAAATGTACATCGGCCATACTAATGATTTTGATCAGGCTGACCAAAGCGCCAATAAGAAAAATTTCAACCATGCTCCAAGGCATAAGCGTGAATATAAGCTTTAGTACCCGATGTCCTTTTCGAGGATAATTCCCCTTCCTCAATGGGATTAACAAATAGATCAAAGCGAGCAAAATCACGGTTGGAATAATAAAGATAGTGATCAATTCAAGAAGCGCCAGCACTTCATAATGGTTATCAATCAAAATGTTAAAACTTGCCGCTACATCAAATTTATTTTCCAGACCGTTCGCTTTAAATGATAAAAATTCAAATGGCAGAGAGCCGAGTAAAAAAATCAACGCTGTTAAAGAAAAAGCCAAAATTCGTTCTATAGCATTTCGATGAATAGCCATCAAAATATAACCACAACGGGGACATTGCGCTTTATGATTTTCATGCAGAGGTAACATATTAACGGCAAGGCCACATTCATGACATTCAACTGTTACGATGTTCTTATTGTTCTGCATACACTCCTGTTGAATTTCATGTTGAATAAAATATTGAATTAAATGGATAGAATCAAGTGCAAATTAATTGCCATATTCAAGTTATCTAATTTTACTGATAATAACAAGTTTTCAAATACCTAGACTATAATTTAAAGACAATTTGGCGATAGCTGAAAGTAACCGCTCTAGATTGTCAGTTACTTCGGCTTTAACTTTATTTAAGGATAATTGAACAGTGTTTTACTCAACGCGATATCATATATAGTAGAGTTAATCGCCCCTTAAAATGTATCAAAACAACCTAGTTAATCTAATAGAACTAGCGGTTTTATTTATAGTTATGTTTATCTAAATCATATACTTGACAAAAACAATATCCACTTCTACTTTTATTAGTAGTTGTAAAGACACATTCTGTTACTTCCAAAATAATACTAATTAAGGGAAAGGGAAAATGAAAACTATTTTAGTCATCATTACGTTACTGTTCACCGCTTGTAATTCAACCTCAAATCAATCATCAACTTCAGCAGCCATTACTAATCATTCAGGTTTCTTGAATGATTACGACAAACTCAAAAAAGTTAAAACTAAAGATGACTCAGAGTTGCTACGATATATCAGTAGTCAGGTTAAAGAGGGGAAATATACCAAAGTGATGTTTGATCCTGTTTCATATTATCCGGCTCCACAAAAAACTGACATGATTTCAAAAGAAGTATTATCTAAGATCAGTAACTACTTTAATCAAAAATTTTCAGAAACAGCCTTTACGAATGTTGAGCTGGTTAACAATGCAGGAATGAATACCTTAAGAATCAAAATGGCCATTACCGGTGTAAACATTGAAGATTCCGAATTATCTGCCTATCAATATATTCCCCTTGCCTTTTTAATCAATGCAGCATCTGGCGGCATGAGCGAAATGGACGTTAAATTTCAAATAGAAGCGGAAGTTGTCGATTCGTTAACTGGCGAAGTATTAGCTGCTGCAGTTAAACGTGGCGTCGGTGAAAGATTAAAAGATGACAAAACCAGTCTAAGCCTCAAACATTTAAAACCTCTTATTGATAATTGGGCAATGACCATGCAAAAAACTATGCTTGAGAGTTTATAACACCTACCAATATTATTGCTTTTTGAGGAGTTCTTATGGATTACGCCGCGCTATTTTTAGTGTTTTTTGTTGGTATTGTTCTATTTTACGGGATCATCGTCGTTCATGATATTCCCTATGAAATCGCCGTACATCGAAATCACCCCCATCAAGATGCAATTCATGTTGCGGGATGGATCAGCCTATTTACCTTGGGAGTTATTTGGCCTTTTTTGTGGATTTGGGCAACCTTATACCGAGAAGATTGTGGTTGGGGATTTAAGCAAGACCAAGCGGGTAGTTCTAATGAAGTTGAACTCCTTAAAAATAAAATTAGTTTGTTAGAAGGTGATATAGCCGATATTAAGAATATCCTAGCAACGAAGGAGGTTAGTTAACCATGGACTTAATCATAATACTAACCTACACCGCAATATGTACGGCCATTTTTAAAGTTTTTAAAATACCGATGAATAAATGGTCAGTGCCAACCGCCGTATTAGGTGGCGTTTTTATACTTGGCGCACTGTTAATGTTAATGAACTATAACCATCCTTACGCAAAATATGGCAAAGAGATATTTGTTAGCATTCCTATTGTGCCCAATGTTAGTGGTACGGTAAAAACAGTAGATATTGTGGCAAATCAACCTGTTTCGAAAGGAGACTTGCTGTTCACTCTGGATGCAACGCCATTTCAAGCCAAAATCGATCAGCTCTCTGCACTATTGGCGGAAGCCAAAAGTGGTGATTTACAAAATGACCAAAAATTACAAACTGCGATAGCCAATGTTGCACAAACAAAAGCTGACATGGACCGCAAGCAATCAAATTTTCAACGTTACTTACAGGGTAAAAAGAATGCCGGACAAAACTCTCCTTTTACCGAGCAAGAATTAGAAAATAGAAAACAAATATTTGAGGCTTCATTGTCAAAGTACCAGGCAAGTCAATCTGAAGAAAATCGCAACCGTCTGATTGCAGACGCGGAAATCCTAGGAATGAATCCACAAGTTGCTCAGCTACAAGCACAGTTAGATAAAGCTGAATTTGATTTAGCCAGTACCTTCGTGCGGGCACCTACTGACGGATTTGCCACGCAAGTAGCACTTACGCCAGGAGTGCGTGCTGCATCGTTGCCACTACGACCTGTTATGACTTTTATTCCAAAGCAAAAAAGATTATTTGCTGGTTTATTTTGGCAAAATTCACTGTTAAGAATGGTTGAAGGCTCAGAAGCTGAAGTTATATTCGATGCGGTACCTGGACATGTTTTTAAAGGAAAACTTATTCAGTTAATGCCGGCAATGTCTGAAGGTGAATTTCAAGCCAGTGGCCAATTGATCTCTGCGAGACAATTAACGACTCATGGTTTTGCTATTGGTGTTATCGAACTAGAGGAAAATCTAGATGATTACAAGTTGCCGCTGGGTATACAAGGCAAAGCCGTTGTTATTAATAGTGAACATGACCCACTACACGTTTCGTTAATGAGAAGACTCTTATTACGCATGATGGGTTGGATAAATTATGTATACCCGATTAAATAAATGTAGGCATTGTTTTATGAAAAGTTTTATGAAAAGTTTTATGAAAAGTTTTATGAAAAAAATAAACCAAGCACTTTATATCATTTTGATGTGTAACGTTTTAGTCTCGACAACCACCCAAGCATGGGCAGATGAAACTTTAGACGATTGTTTACTAAGAACATTGAAATCAGCAGAAAAGAACATCACTGTTGAGCAAATTCGAGAACGTTGTGCGAATATTAATAAACCGGTTATTGCAAAAAAAGGGCTTATTTCAAAACGACTGTTTGCAGAAAGTAAAACAGCCTTTGATCCCTATGTTCTTACACCACATAAAATGAATTACATGTTGCCAATAAGTATCACTGACACGATTAATAAAAGTGCCTATGCTGAATTTAGCGACTGGTCAGAACACTTGGAGGAAAGCGAAGCGAAATTCCAAATTAGTTTAAAAGTGCCGCTTAATTATAACAGTATGTTTATAGAAGGTGATGGCCTTTATGTGGGGTTTACTTTGCAATCTTGGTGGCAAATATACTCTGATAATATTTCTAAACCTTTTAGAGAAACAAACTATCAACCTGAGTTGTTCTACATTGCCCCATTAGATTGGCATCCCGCAGGAGGTAATACGGGTTTTATGCTAGGAATTGAACATCAATCAAATGGCCGTAGTCAATTCTTATCTCGAAGTTGGAATAGAGCTTATTTGAATTTTCTCTTTGAAAAAGAAAATTTTGCCTTGTCATTTAAACCTTGGTTTCGATTGCCTGAGGATGACAAAGAATTCCCGCTTTCATCTGAGGGCGATGATAATCCTGATATTGAGGATTACATGGGGCATTTTGAATTGGGAATGGCCTATAAGTGGCGTGATTATGAATTCTCATTTAAAGGTCGAGAGAATTTTGCAACACAACGCGGAGGCATGGAATTAGGTGTCACGTTTCCTTTATGGGGAAAATTACGTGGTTATATGCAATATAGTAATGGCTATGGCGACAGCTTAATTGATTATAACCATAATCAACAAAGGTTTGGATTAGGTATTGCGCTTAGTAATGTACTGTAAATACGCTTCAATTGAATACAAAATACTAGGCTATTAATACAGAAGAAATGATGAATAACTTTAAAAAAATTGGCCTTTTATTCTCTGAAGTGACTACCAAAGAAGTTTTTGATCACATCAAAAATTTCTTTGTTTGTGCATTTTTGCTAACCATTGGCATGAATGAATTTAAGCAACATTCAAGCTTATTTTTTGATCTTGTGCCAAATCAGTTATCGGGAACAGGTGTTATTTTTCTCTCCATTCTTTTGTTTTTCTTAAATTTAAATGATGGAATAAAAAAAATATCAAAATCTAAACATCATCTATTACTGACTATTTTACTGGTCATCATATATATTTTCTTATCTGTCCGTATCATTGAAATGGCATGGCAGTTCAGAGCAATTTAGTTGCTAAACACAATGATTTAGCGGTGTATCATTGAATAGCTATTTAGGCAGTTTATGAACTTCGTAATATTTGAATCTTTACCTGTACTAACTATTTACATTGGTATCTCGTTGACCATCTTGTTTTCGTGTGAATTAGGTTACCAATTAGGTAAAAATTTGCACTCAAAGCAAGATAAAGAGGCTACCAGCTCTTTGGGACCTATGGTTGGCGGCTTATTGGGGATGTTAGCGTTTGTTTTAGCCTTTACCTTTTCTATGACGGCTGCTCATCACAGCGCACGAAAACAAAATGTACTTGATGAAGCAAATGCTATTGGTACTGCCTATCTACGTGCTGATTTGCTAAATACACAACACCGAAACAAACTAAAGGCACTGTTGAGAGAATATGTGGATATTCGTATAAAAGCCGTTGAGGATATTCGCACCAAGGGTATAGCAGGAACTAACATTGGTGCTGTCTTAAAAAAATCGGTGGTTCTTCATAACTTGTTATGGGCTGAAGCGTCTACCGCAGCAATCAAAGCCAACAGTGTAAATACAGCACTAATGATAGCGTCTCTCAATAATGTAATAGAGATGCATGAAAAGCGAGTTACCGCGGGGTTACGCAATCGAATTCCTATAAGTATTTGGATAGCCGTATTGGGTATTTGTATCCTCACTATGATAACGCTAGGCACTCAGCTAGGATTTTCAGGGAAACGAAGGTTGGTTGCGGTTATTCCTTTATCAATGGCATTTTCCGCATTGTTAGTACTTGCTGTTGACCTTAATCGCCCCGAAAAAGGACTGATTACTGTTGGACAACAAGCGATGACCAATTTACAAATTAAGATGAACGTTAACGATGTTAATTAAACAGCTTGAATATTTTAAACCCTAAACTAAATGCGTAAATAGATTAAAGAATGTTAGAACTTAAAAAGAAAATAGAAAATATTTTACACTTTGTTACATCCTTAGGAGCAAAGGAATTGCGTGTTTTCACGATTTTTATCTTAATACAGAGCTTTTTTTACTGTTCTAGTACATTAGCCCAAGACATAGAGCCACGTCGATGGACACCTATTCCTCTTGATATGCAGATTATTGGCTTTGGTTATGGGAACATTTCAGCAGATATTGAATTTGATCCGGTCATGCGAGTTGAAAATGCTGAACTAACTTTACATGCCATTGGGGCATCATATGTAACGTCATTCAAAATCGCTGATAAGTTGGCTCGATTTGATATTAAGCTCCCTTGGGCAAATGGGAAATGGCAAGGGTTATTAGCCTCTCAACCAACAGAATTACATCGGGTTGGATTTCTCGATCCGGTGATTCGTGTCTCTATCAACTTATTGGGTAGCCCAGCGTTGAAATTAGATAAGTTAATACCTTATTTAAGAGCGAAGCATGCTAATACTATTTTAGGTGCGGCTATTTCAGTAACCGTACCCTTGGGTGAATACTATAGCGATAAGCTAATTAATTTGGGCCAAAATCGATATACCATAAGGCCACAAATAGGATTAGTTCATAGACAAGACAAATGGTCTTACGAACTAACAACGTCCATTTTTATTTATACAAACAATAATGACTTTTATGGGGGGAAACGCCGAGAGCAGAAACCTCTTTATGCGATTCAAGGGCATGTTATATATAGTTTGGATGCTGGCAAGTGGCTGTCAGTAAGCGCAGGCTATGGCATAGGCGGTCAATCAACAATAGACGGCGTAAATAAAAAGGATAAAAGGCATACCTTGTTATCAGCCATCTCATTTGGCATGCCTATTAGTCGCAGCCAATCTATAAAAATGGCGTATATTTACCAGAAGTCAAATTCCGCAACGGGCCTTGATTCAGACTCCTTTGTTTTTGCGTGGGCTAAACGTTTTTAACCCAATTTCCATATGTGAGGTAAGTTACCACTCTGACATGCTGGAATAATTCCGATTTAGTTTTGAGCAATTAGTATTGACCTATTTCGATGTTCCTTCATTATATTTATCTTCTACGGTTTGCTTCAACAAGGTTAAGAATATCTGAAAACTTTCGTCTGCTACCAACTCTTCATCAATCAGCAATTGAAACGCCTCATTTTCTATTTCCTTTAATTGTTGCAGAGCCGCAAGCAAAGAAAGTTCATCAAGTTGTTCCCTAACGGCCAATACTCTTAAGTAAAAACGATCAATACGATCCTTTTTTCGTTGACGACGCCAGCGATAAAATGCTCCACCACTGGTTAATAGCAACACAGAGAGATAGGCTAACATGTTGATCATTTCGGCAAATCGTTCAAAAAAGGAAGGCCTATCTCGCTCCAAATATCGTCGAGTACCTTGGTGTAACGGAAAATTGAGTTTTAACGGCTCAAACTGATCAGTAATGCCAAAAAATAACGAGGGCGATAATGAGGTTAATTTTGCCTTTTGTTCAACCAATGTTTGCATTAATCGATAGATAACTTGCTCTGAAATATCTTGATGTGTCACTAATACCATATCTACGCTAATCGTTACCACGGCTTGCTCATTACCGAACCCTGGATAGGTATTTACTGGAATGATGAAAGGCTTCATTTGAGGAAATACATACTGAATTGCTTCCGCTATCGACCCCAGTCCTAATGATTCTGGACGTCCCATTGAATATAATCGATATCCTTTTAAATTATGCTGTTTAAATGCCGGAGAAATAGCTGAAAAAAAGAATACTACATCCGTCTTACCTGGGCTCAAGCGATCAACTATCTGATATTCTTTTTCATCTATGCCACGAAGTTTTGCTATCGTTTCAACAAATTTTCGCGACACGGTAGAGCTATTACCAAGAAACAAGGTTCGTCCTTTGATCAGATCCTGCGGTGTTGTTAATTTGAGATCTGATCGATAAAGAATATGTAGTACCCCAGTATACAGAGGTAACACTGCGGCTATCCCTTCTCTATACTTAGCACTATTTTCTATAACCATGAGATCGACCTGCCGTTTCACCAGCATATCTAAGGGCTGATCTCCTTTTTTAAAAGCCACCATGTGTAAATCTATCTCGGCATGCTGAGCAATAATGTTAGAGAATTGCTTTGTTTTATCAACGGATTGCAATGATAAACCTAAACGTAATGAATCTGGCGCTTGTTGACAGGCGCTTAGTACCATACAGATAATGAGCGAGATTAACCGCGTCTTGTTCATTTTCTTAAACATAAATTGATTTACCTTTCACAATTAAAACGAATAATTACAGCTACTTAAAAAACAAATTGGACTATTTACCAAAGCAATACCATGCTGCACCAAGAAGTGAATACTTTCTTATACCGATTGCGATAGCAACTAAATAATGAAGTGATAATACACGTTAAATGTATTAACCCTGTGGTTATTGACTTGCTTTTAAGGTTATCTCTTTTCGCTTTCCTTGACGCCAAATGCTTAGCACCAATCTGTCGCGTGATTTTATTTCTGCCGTCGATTGAATGACATTATTGATATCACTGTCACCATTAAATGAAACACCATTTACTGACAAAATAATATCGCCTCCTAACATCATCGGTATATCATCAATAACGGCATAAATAGTTCCCCCTTTGATACCCGCTTTTTGTGCTGGTGAATCTTTAGCGACTTTCTGTACAAGCACACCAACCTTTTCAGGTAATTGAAATGCTTGAGATAACTCAGTTGTTAATGGATAAACATCCATACCAGACCAAAAATAGGCTCTGTCCAAGATCAGTTGCTTCACTGATTCACTGGTAACCGTAAAACCCAGACCAACTGAACCGCCTGTTTGAGATTTAATATAAGAAGAAATACCGATAACTTCGCCATTCATGTTAAATAAAGGACCTCCTGAATTTCCAGGATTTATTGCCGCATCCGTTTGAAAAAATTCAGATAAAGGGGCAAATGGACTACTTCCTTTAGAATGGCGTCCACTGATATAACCCACAGTTAACGTTCTGTTTAAACCCAAGGGTGCACCGATAACAAATGCTCTTTCGCCAACTAACGTTTTATTTGAATCACCTAGCACGGCTATCGCCACCTCTTTAGGCATGTTATCGACTTTTACAAGGGCAAGATCAGCCCAAGGTAAAGACGAAATCACTTTACCGATACGACGTTCACCATTTGAAAATTCTATGTGCAGGCCGTCGATAGCTTGAACTACATGAGCTGCAGTAACAATTAATCCCTCTTTTGAAATAATAACACCAGAACCAAGCCCGTTTGGGCTTTTAACGACGTGAACTTGCTTTTGGATAATTTCATTTTCAAAAGTATGCAAAGTTACAACACTGGGTAACAATGTTTGATATAAAAAAGGTAGTTGGTTTTCTTCTGCTAAAACGCAACAGTGGAATATATAAAAAACCAAACTGCCAATAATACGATAGTTCATTTCACACCCTCAAACTTTAGCCAACCATCATCAAGTACTAAAACTAATAAGTACTCAGTTTCCGTATAAAATGGATACTTGCTTCCTAACATTTATTCATTGCATATTTAAAGACAAAAGTGGCCAAAAATGTAGAAATTGTTAATAGGGAATTTAGTCAATACATGTTTGATCTGTTTTATTTTTCAGACACTTCATTGCCATTAATCACATAGACTTCTTTGCCTTTAATGATACCTGTACATTGTTCATTTGGTGCAGCACACCATGTATCAATAACGTGTAATTCATCATTAGCTTTTACGATATAGCGCCATCCATACAAGGTTTTCTTTTTCTTCTTCGCCGCTTTTCTTGCGCCAATTAAGCCTCCAACAATTTTTGCAGCGTCTTTGCCACTGCCCGAGCCAAATGCAGAACCAACGCCCACCCCAACTGCAGCACCGAGTACTGGGCGACCATTTTTACCAACTTGAGTCGTAATAACCTCTGACTTTTCAACGACCCCCTCCATAACCTTTGACGCGGCTAAGCTATGAGTTGATATTAATGTCATACACATGATAAAAAATAATTTCTTCATTGGGATTCCTTGCTACTAAGTTGATTTTATTTAAATTTACTGTACACAAAGCGTAGAATACATTTCTAATTTTTAAAGTAAATAATGATAAAAATGTTCTAATATCAAAATGATGAACGAACAATATTCATCTATTGCACGTATATAACCCGAACAGATTTATTCTGGGGGGGGTGAAACTAAAATAATTATAATTCGCACTTTAGAATTAAGAAAAAAAGATCGTCTACCTTCATTTAAACGTTTAGATTAGCGAGAATAGTTTCAACTCCTATCTACTTTTATATAAATATTAACCAAAATCTATTCAAGTCATTCTTTTGTAAAACTGGATTCTTGGCCGGTTAAAAATATGAAGGTACAACTTTTGATGTGACTACGAATCAACTTAAGCGTAGTCTTTTTTAAATTAGACTACATAAACAAAAGCGGTAGAGTGTTTACGTTATTCCCTTTTATCAAAAGCGGTAAATATTATGTTTAAAAGAGCTAGTGATGCTCAGACACAGTATTCATCGTTAGTTCGCTTTAGCACAATGTTTTAAATTCCTTGGTCATTTAAAAGCATGTTGCTTTTCAGTTGATAGAAAAATCATAACTAAGCGTTTAAATTTACACCGTTCTGACTTAATCTTTAAAATATAAATGACGCAAAGAATATTTTAAAACTGACTTATACAAACCATGCTCTAAAAACACGGTCCAACGCTAGCGAGTCATTAATTTCTCGTTAAAGGCAATTCAGTACGACCAATTAATTGTTTCAAAGCAAAACTACTTTTTATATCCGTAACACCAGGAATAGGCGTTAGTTTGTCAAATAAAAACCTTTCGTAGGCTTCCAGATCAGGTACCACAATCCTTAACATATAATCGGTATTTCCTGTCATTAGGTAAGCTTCCATTACCTCTTCACATTCAGCTAGACGTTGCTCAAAAAAATTTAAATGTGAACGTTCTTGATTTGTCATCGATACGTTAACAACAACACTGATTGGCAAACCAACCGCTTTTGGGTCAACTATCGCCGTATATCGTTGAATTATTTTTGCCTCTTCTAATTTTTTAACTCGACGCAAACAAGGTGAAGGTGACAAACACACTCTATCTGCTAGTTCGGCATTGGTTATGCGAGCATCATTTTGCAGGTGACCTAAAATTTCGTAATCAACCTTATCCAATTCATTTTTTGGCATAATTTACCCTCAAGCATTACTTTTAAGACATAATATTTCAAAATATCACAAAAAGACACTATTAAAAGCAATCATCTGTTAGTCGAAATACCCTAAAATAATAAAATAGCGAAAACCTTAAAAAATGATAAAAAATAGAGAATCGTAATGACAACTGACTATTTAGCACTGGATGAATTATCCCTCGATAAAAATGAGTGGAAGGACTCTTTAGATTATATTAATCGAGAGTATGGTGAAGCAGGCGTTAGAGAAATATTACGTGTGGTCCAAGAACATGCGCTAAATAATGGTATTGCCATTGAAGAAGCGACATTAAATACTCCCTATATTAATACTATTCCGGTACATGACCAACCAAGATATCCCGGTGATATCGAGATGGAAAAACGCATTGAAAACATTAATCGCTGGAATGCTATGGCGATGGTTTTACAAGCGGCGGATAGTGGTAGTGGTGTCGGTGGTCATATTGCTACCTATGCTTCAGCAGCGACCATGCTCGAAGTTGGCTTTAATCATTTTTTCCGCAATAAGAGCAGTAACTATGGTGGCGAGTTAGTAATGGTTCAACCGCATGCGGCCCCTGGTGTTTATGCTCGGGCATTTCTTGAAGGTCGACTAAGCGAATCACAACTGAAAAATTTTCGCCGTCAAAAAAGTTCTGATGGTGGTCTTAGCTCTTACCCTCACCCTAGGTTAATGCCTGATTTTTGGCAATTGCCAAATGCTTCTATGGGATTATCAACGCCAACCGCTATTTATCAGGCACGTTTTGCCAAGTATTTAGAAAACCGTGGCTTAAAACCTAAAGATGGTGGCAAAATTTGGTGTTTTATTGGTGATGGTGAATCTGATGAGCCGGAAGTATTAGGCACCATTAATATTGCTGCCCGTGAAAACCTTGATAATCTAGTATTAGTAGTCAACTGTAATTTGCAACGTCTTGATGGCCCAGTGCGAGGTAACGGTAAGATCATTCAAGAATTAGAGCGTAGTTTCCGCGGCGCTGACTGGAATGTTGAAAAAGTTATTTGGGGCTCGGGTTGGGACACCTTATTAGCACAAGACAGTGACGGTATACTGCGTAAACGTATGGATGAAGCCGTTGACGGTGATTATCAATATTTTTCGGTTTCCGAAGGTGGTCGCCAACGTGAGCTGTGGGTTGAAAATAACCCTGAACTCGAAAAAATGATGAATTCATTAACCGATGAAGAAATCAAAGAAATTAAACGGGGTGGTCAAGATCCAAAGAAAGTTTATGCTGCCTTTGCTAAAGCTAACAACAATAGTGGAAAACCCACGGTTATCTTAGTTAAAACCGTTAAAGGCGATAGCATGGGTACTTCTGCTCAAGGACGTAATACCGCCCATCAAAAGAAAAACTTATCGCCAGAAGAACGCTTAAAATGTGCTCGTGACTATCAAATTCCACTAGCTGATGATGCGATAGTGCGTGCCGATTTTTATCGACCAGAAGAAGACAGTGATATTATTCGCTATCTACAATCACACCGTAAAGAGTTGGGTGGTTTTTTACCGGAAAGAAAAGTCTATTGCCCTACCCTCAATACACCCTCATTAGAAATGCTCAGTGAATTTTTACAAGATAGTGGCAAACGTCAAATATCAACAACCTCTTCAATGGTACGGTTATTATCTAAATTAATGAAAGATAAGGAAATAGGCAAGTATATTGTGCCTATTGTTCCCGATGAAGCGCGAACATTTGGTATGGATGGATTATTCAAGGTCGCTGGTATTTATTCTCATGAAGGGCAAAAGTATACCCCTGTAGATGCGGAAAGCTTAATGCCTTATAAAGAAGCGACGGACGGACAGATTTTACAAGAAGGTATTTGTGAAACGGGTGGCCTAGCATCATTCTTGGCCGCAGGTACCGCTTATGCAATGCACGGTATACCGACCATTCCATTTTATATATTCTACTCAATGTTTGGCTTTCAACGTGTTGGCGATATGATCTTTAGCGGTGGCGATATGCTTTGTCGTGGCTTCTTGTTAGGAGGCACAGCTGGCAGAACGACCCTAAACGGAGAGGGTTTACAGCATCAAGATGGTCACAGCCACATTATGGCCAGTACCATACCGAATATGAAAAGTTATGACCCCGCTTTTGGTTATGAAGTGGCAGTCATTGTGCGTGACGGTATAGAACGCATGTATGAAAAACAAGAAGATATTTTTTACTACCTGACCCTTTATAACGAAAATCACTCGATGCCAGCTTTACCACAAGGTGAAGGCGTACTTGAGGGGATTATTAAGGGTGGTTATTGTTATCACCGCTCTGAGCAGACAAATACCAATGCTGAACAAAAAATTCATTTGTTATCGAGTGGCTCTATTATGCAACAAGCACTTATGGCCGCAAAACAGCTCGAAGACGATGGTTACAGTGTCGATATTTGGAGCATGCCTAGCTTTATTGAACTTGCTCGGGAAGCAGAAAGTTGTGATCGCTGGAATCGCTTAAATCCGGATAAAACCGCTAAAGTTCCTTACTTAGAACAACTATTTAAAGATGAGCAAGGTGTTTTCATTGCCGCAACGGATTACATGAAATCATTGGCCGAAGGCATTGCCCGTTGGATGCCGAAAAATTATCTTGCTTTAGGTACCGACGGTTACGGTTTAAGTGAAGCCCGTCCTGAATTACGAGACCACTTTGAAGTCAGTGCACCCTATATTTCTCATGCGGCCTTATATGCTCTACACAAAAATAATCACTTAAGTTTGACTGAACTACAAAACGCGATGACCAAGCTAAACATTAACAGTGACAAAATTGATCCAACTAGTATCTAAGGGATAAACATGACAATTAAATTAACTATCCCTGAATTGGGAGACAGTACCACAACAGGTATTGTGCTATCACTTTTGGTTGAGCCGGGCAGTAAAGTCGATATCGGTGATAACTTATTAGAAATAGAAACCGACAAAGTAGTAATGGAAGTGCCGACCGAACAAGCTGGCATTATTAGCAGTTTTGAGATTAATGTTGGCGATACCGTTGAGATGGGTACTGAATTTGCGCTGTTGAGCCCTGAAGAGCTAAGCTCTACTGAGTTGAAGCCCGTTGTTCAGGATAAGATTTTCGATCAGAGCAAAGAGCAATTAGTAACTAGTGAAGAAGCTATTACGCAGCTAGAAAAGAGTATTAATGTCAGTGAGACCACGACAGTAAAACACATTGAATTAACTATTCCTGAGTTGGGCGATAGCACCACAACAGGTATCATTTTATCATTTTTGGTTGAACCGGGTAGCAAGGTCAGTATTGGAGACAACCTCTTGGAAGTTGAAACCGATAAAGTGGTGATGGAAGTACCAAGCGAATATGACGGTATTATTGATAACTTTATACTTAACGTCGGCGAAAAGGTCGCAATGGGCGATATATTTGCCAAATTAACCCTTACACAACTAAATAAAGCTGAAGAAGATAAAACAGAGCAAGGAAGAGCTGAGCAGATAAGCACGACAACAAGTAGTAAAGAAATTAATGTTGTACCTACTAAAAAAACGACAGAAAAACTGACCACCAATACACCAAGTAATATATTAGCAACACCCGAAATTAATGGCTGTAGCCAGTCGGTTAGCGCCGGACCATCGGCACGCCGTTTGGCCCGTCAACTGGGCATTGAACTATCACAGATCAAGGGTAGCGGTGTGCGTGGACGAATTAGTCGCAGTGATGTTAAAGCCTTTACCAAAGAAAAGATGCAAAATCCGGATACTGGCATCAACAATAATAACGTAAGTATGCTGCAAAAACCTTTACCAGACTTTTCAACCTTTGGTGAAACACGACGAGAGGCGGCAACACGTATCCAACAAGTTACCGCTGAAAATATGTCCCATAGTTGTCATCGTATTCCGCATGCTTGGATCCAACAAGAAATTGACATTACCGACCTTGAAAAAGCTCGTAAACGACATAAAGACCAGGTTAAATCTCAAGGAGGCTCATTAACTATCACTGCAATTTTAACCAAGTTGTTAGCGCAGGTGATCAATGAGTTCCCAGTATTCTCTGCAGCTTATGATGAAAACAATACTGAATTTGTCTTCAGAGATTATCGTCATATCGGTGTCGCCGTAGATACGCCAAGAGGTTTAGTGGTTCCCGTCATTAAAGATGTTAATACAAAATCTATTGTTGAACTTGCCCAAGATCTAACACAAGTCAGTATTAAGGCACGTGATGGCAAACTCAAGCCAGCTGATATGCAAGGTTCGGTGATGACTATTTCAAATTTAGGCGGCTTAGGTGTCACTGGTATTATGCCCGTCATTAACTGGCCTGAAGCAGCCATTTTAGGGGTAACCGCCGCACAATGGTTACCACGTTTAGCACAAATCAGCGGTATTCCTCCAGAGCAAGGCAACTTTGTACCACGCTTGATCATGAATGTATCATTGGGTTTTGACCATAGAATAATCAATGGCGCCGATGCGGCTCGTTTCTTAGCACGCTTAAAAAGTTATTGTGAAGACCCTGCACTGCTAGCGTTTAATCTATAGCAATCTATATGTAAGTTATGAGGGCAGCGATATTGAATTATTCTCTTTTCAATGTCTCTGCTCCATTGCTGTTATAAGCCTAATATCTCACTGATATTTTTGTCATTTAATTATATTTGCATTACCAACGGAGCCGATGAACCATATTTTATACTTGGTTAAATTAACTCATTTCACCTCGTTATTTTCCGATTGTATGAATTTTCTCAATTAATAATTTGCAAAGTTTGATTTTTAATCCCACGCTTATGATTACATACATTTTTAGTATGTTATTCACTACGTTTATATTCTTTACTAAAGAGAGGGAAATATCATGGAGGAAACTCTATATGACAAATATGGCGGCTTCGATACATTTAGTATGGTGGTCAGTAATTTTTATCAAAAAATTTTAGATAGCGAAGAACTGGCTCCTTACTTTGAAAACGTTAATATGGAAAAATTAATGTCTCACCAAACTAACTTCATTGCTGTAGCTTTAGGTGGACCAGAAAATTATACCGGATTAGATTTAAAAACAGTTCATGCTCCTTATAAAATAACCGTTCCACACTTCCAAGAAGTTGCAGAATTATTAGAAGAATCCTTGGATGAAGCAAGTGTTGAACAAAAAGATATTTCAACAATCATTACGTTAATTTCGAGTCTGATGGACCAAATTGTTGCAAGTGACTAATCAATCAATTCAATCACCAACAAATCTTTTATCTGAATTACTCACTGATTTAGACCTTGGACTTGTGCTTTGTGATTGTGATTCGTTAAATATTATTGAATTTAACCAAACTTTTGCTACTTGGTTTAGTGATATTTCCCGAAATAGTAACCTCGAAAACTTGTTTGATGAGAAGATCATAAAACGAGTAAATAATGCTATCTCAAAGAATCGTAAATATCGGTTTAAGCTCGAAATAAAAATGGGAGCACGAGAAGAGCATATCGATTTTAATAGTAAAGTTATCGTGCTTAACAAACAAAATTATCTACTTATTCAAGGAGGAATTAACAGCGCTGAAATACAAATGGCTAAAATGATCAAAGATCATAGTGTATTAGCCGCCAAAAATAAGAAACTACTGGAACAAGCAATAGCAAAAGCACAAGCTGCTAGTAATGCTAAAACCATGTTTCTTGCTTCGATGAGTCACGAGCTGAGAACGCCAATGAATGGCATTTTAGGCATGGTGCAGCAATTTAATAAAACACCATTAACCGAGCAACAGACATTTTTACTTGATACAATTGAAAGTTCGGGCGGTCAACTACTAGCTATTATTAATCAAGTGCTTGATTTTTCAAAGATTGAAGCTAACAAAATTGACTTACACCCTACCAGCATCGATGCTAAAAAGCTTGTTAATGAGGTCATCGCCTTATGTTCCAGCGGTATAGAAGTAAGCACTGACTTAACCATTGAAGCGATATTTACTGAACAAGATTTCCCTAAAGTGCTTGTTGATGATGTTCGATTAAAACAGGTACTAATAAATTTAGTGAATAATGCGATTAAATTCACAAATAAAGGTCACGTAAAAGTTGAATTAGATTTTGTTTCAGTAAATAAGAATGAATGTCAGTTGGTGTTTTCCATAATCGATACGGGTGTAGGTATCTCCCCGGAAAAAATTAAAAGTCTATTTAAACCATTTACCCAACATGACTCTTCAACTACCAGAAATTATGGAGGAACAGGTTTAGGATTAACCATTAGTAGTCAGCTTGTAAAATTGATGAATAGCACAATAAAAGTGATTAGCCGTGAAGGTAAAGGCAGTGTTTTTAGTTTTACACTATCACTGCCAATAAGTGACCAACAACAAACAATCACCCTCGCGGATTCATCACCCTCGACTCCTGTATCACTACTCAATAAAACCGTATTAGTCGTTGACGATAATCGAATTAATCGAAAAATAGTCGCAATGGCACTTGATGAATCACAAGCTAATATTATCGAAGCTGAAAATGGCCAAATAGCCGTTGAACAATTCAATAAGCATAAAATTGATATTATTTTAATGGACTGTCTAATGCCTGTTATGGACGGGTTTGAAGCAACAGAGATCATTAGATCTCAGGAGAGTGCTAATCAACATACTTTGATATTTGCGTTGTCAGCAAGTGCATCTAGTGAAATAGGCGAACGTAGTATTAATTCGGGCATGGATGATATTATGTTAAAACCATTTAAGTTTGATGAGTTGCTTAACAAAATAGCGCAAAGCTTAAACTAATGTAGATTATCAAAATCAAACATATGGTGGACATTAATAAATGAAATTCACGCTACTCATCCCTGAGCCCATGTTAAAATATCACCCTAACTGCCAAAAATAAAATATATAACTTAGCCAATTACTTAGTCGACTACTTAGTCAACTATCTAGCCAATTACTTAAGAAAATAACCTAGGCAATTACATAGGAAAATGGCTTTGTGTTAATCTTGATTAATTTTTGTATTCTCCGCTTGAGTCCACTGTTTAAAGCCTAATGCATCATTTTTCAGACGTGTAATGCCGTGTAATGGTTATGTCCCCCTCACCACAGTTATGATAGTGCATCAATTAAGATAGCTGACATATCTAAAACAAAGCACAAATAATATCGACTATTAATGGAAAAAAGAGTGATACATTGGAGAGTACCATGAGCGAATCAGGATCATTTGTTAATCACATGAATACCACACATCAAGCGCATAAGTTTACTGCGTTTGGTCATAACACACAGTCAAAAGATTTTGACCTTGACTATGAAGAAAATAATACTCATCTATACTGTTTTTTTAGCAAGAATAAAAACGGCAATAATGTAAGTAGTCATGCAGGGGATAAAATCTCGATTAGAAATAGTACTATCGCTAACAAAGAAAACTCTACATTAGAAAAGCAGAAAAAGTCGCCAATGCGCACAACCATTACCACGATTAAATTATTTGATGAAGACCAACCACCGAGCAATATAGGTAGAAAATCAACCGAACAACAAAAATCGACTTTGACGATTACAAATAAAATCACTGCTGCTTTATCTAAGTTGTTTAAAAAAGACACCATAAAAAGCTAACAAACTATTGATTTAACGATTTTTATTTTATAAATTAAATGACTATGTACTTTTATTCCGTACCTCTATTCAAAAAAAACAAAAAGGAATTATAAAATGAACATTGCTCAAACGGCCAATGAAACCACTGAAGTCATATCATCATCTAAAACAACAACGACTAAGATTTATATCAATATGTATTTCGCTCAACTTGCCAGTGATATCAATAGTGGACTCTTAGCACATCAATTTAATGGCAAAGGTCGTAAAATTACACCTATCCCTGAAAATCAAGAATCAAATTACCTTTATTACTCATCGGATAAAGCGGGTGAAACCCACATCGAACCACCTTTTGAAATCAACAATGGCGATAATATTAAGTTTAAGTTACAAACTGCCCCCACTGATGAGAGTGACACTAGTTACAAATGGCAAGGCATTTTGCAAAATCGCTTTGATTTACAGTTAGTTTCAGAGAAAAAAAGAAGTGCAAATTATAAAGCCGTAGCGACAGAAAGTACTGCGGGTGCGCCACCAAGTGAAGCTGACGATGTCATTATTCACATCGATTTTAAGAACAATGGCGATAAATTTTCAGCGACTTGGGATCCTGTAATTAGAATAAAAAGATAGATAAATTATTCGTATTGGATGGACATTAATTGTTGATATTTAGGCTCACTTTTTAAGTTATCAAATAACGGTGAATTAGTGATTTCTTCACGAGAATAGTTATTATTAATAGAAAGTTCTAAGTAATTAAGCGCTGCTTGGTACATATTTAATCGTGCATAAGCAGCAGCAATATAAAAATTATATTTGCCGGAGTTTTTATTTGTGATTTTTTTAGAGAAAAAATTAGTTTTTTCAACATTATCCAAATTAGCATAATAATATGCCAATAATGTAACAGCATCGTTATTATTAGAGTTTATTTCCAGCGCTATTTCAGCTAATTTTATCGCTTTTTTAAAAGCGCCAATATATTTAGGGTTACTAGAAAAGCGATAAGCATCGGCTAAATTTCCCCAATTGATATAGTCACTATCATTTAGAGCTAGCATATCTTCAAAAGCAGAAACTGACTTTTTATAGTCTTTTAAATGAAAATATGCAGTACCAATATTTGAATAAGCCTCAGCATTAGGTTGAATACTTATTGATTGTTGTGCAGATATAATTGCCAGATTAATATTACTATTAAGATAATGGCAAGCACTAATATTAAGGTAAGCTATGTAGTTATTAGGGGCTTGTTGCGCTAAAAGTTCAAAGTATTCAATCGCTCGTTCATAATCACCACTACCATAGTGAAAAATCCCCAACTCTATTAACACAGCATTATTATTAGGCATTAACTGATAGGCATTTAACAGTATTTGTTCCGCTTTTACTAACTCGCCTAACTCTAGATAAGAAATAGACAAACTTACATATGCTTTTAAAAAATTGGGTTGTTGCTTAATGTTATGTTCAAACAACGTAACAGCCTTTGAATAATCTCCTTGGTTTAATTTAAGCTCACCTAGCAAGTAACTAAGTAAAGGGTGATTACCATCAACTTTCTCTAATCGTTTAACGGTTTTTTTCATGGTTTTAAGTAAGTTAATATCTTGGTATTCAAGAAAGCTACGCAATTGTGCTTGTGCCAATCCCACATAGGCGTCGGCGTAATTAGAGTCTAAAGCAATAGCCGACTGAAATGATTCCAGCGCCTTAGTAATGTTATCGCCATGATCAAAACGATATAGATAACCCTGCCCTGCTAAATAATGTTGATAAGCGCCGTCAAACGCCGGTTTTTTCGCCGCAAGTTTTTTGGTTAATTCAGCGGGAATTTGCCAACCCAATAAAGTCATCACCTCTTGCCGAATTTGAGTTTGCGCGGCAAAGAGCTTATTAGCATCAATGGTCAGTTGTATTGATTT
>JABSOX010000054.1 GCA_013215655.1 Colwellia sp. | reverse complement strand
AACCTGATCCTGACATACCTATAATTTGTTCAGCTGAAATATTCGCAGCAATTAACGATGCACCAATAGCCCACCAAGGTAATGACTTACTCGCTAAAAAGTAGTCCTCTGTGTTTGCACCTTCTTTTTTCTCATTACGAGAAATCCACAAGGCAAGGCACAACAGGCCTATCACGTAGACAATAAAAATTGTGCTGTCTATCGTCCCCAATTTGTTTGCAAAATCCATGATTTGTTCAACCTTTATTTTAGTTATAATTATTCATTTGAGTTGTTTCTTTATTTTACCTAGTGTTTGTTGACCCTACTATCTAAATGCACCTTGTGTAGCAATACAAAGATAAATACTCGGCGCTAAACCAAATTCTTTTTCATATCTGCTGTTAACAACAGCCTTTACTTGTTCGACCATAGCTGTCGGCACTAAAGCGACAACACATCCACCAAAACCGCCACCCGTCATACGAACTCCGCCATCAGTACCTAAGACACTATCAATCATGTCAACCAAGCCGTCCATTTCCTTGGTGGTGACTTCAAAGTCATCACGCAACGAAATATGAGATTCCTTCATTGCCATACTAATTGTTGCCATATCATTGTTTTTAAGTGCCTTTAAGGTAGCTACCGCACGGGCATTTTCACTAATTACATGTCGAGCTCGTTTGAACAATACGGGCTCAAGTTGCTCTTTGGCAGCATTAAGTTGCGCTATGGTGACCTCCCGCAGAGCAGAAACCTCAAAATACTTGGCTACAGCTTCACATTGTTCACGTCTTAAGTTATAGGCACTAGCAACCAAGCCACGCCTTACGTTGGAGTTAACAATAAACAGCGTTAAATCATCAGGAATGGGTGCATCTTCAAAAGATAAATCTTTGCAATCAAGCAACATGGCATGACCCTTCTGCCCCATTGCCGAAATAAGTTGATCCATAATGCCGCAGTTACAACCAACAAAATCATTCTCCGCTTGCTGACCTAAAAGCGCGGCATTAACACCATCTAAATCTAATTGATAAAGCTCGGTAAAGGCTTTTAAGATGGCAATTTCAAAGCTGGCAGAAGAACTTAAGCCAGCGCCTTGCGGAACATTTCCAATAACAACTAGGTTGGCACCTTTAACTTCAGGGTGTCTTTTTATTAACGCTTGTAATGTGCCTTTAACATAATTACTCCACATCATCTCCTCATCAAATGAAATATCATTAAGAGAAAATTCATTAATTTGTTGTTCACAATCATGAGCGTAGACTTTTACTAGATTGTCCACACGAACTGAAGCGGCAATGGTCGTGCCATAATTAATCGCTGCGGGCAGAACAAAACCGTCATTGTAATCGGTATGGTCACCAATTAAATTAACGCGACCAGGGGCATGACAAATCACTTCAGCTGAGAGTTTAAATTGCTGTTCAAATAATTGTTCGGCCAACACTTGTTGCTCTGGGATTTGCGGAGTCACATCATTAGGCATGAGTTTTCTCCTTATAATGAATGTCAGGTAAGTCACTTAGTTGTTGCGCTGCTTGCTCTGCGGTTAAATCTCGTTGTGCTTCAGCCATCATTTCATAACCGACCATAAATTTACGCACCGTGGCAGATCTTAATAGTGGCGGGAAGAAGCTAGCATGCAAAGTCCATTCATCATGTTGTTCGCCATCAAATGGCGCACCGTGCCAACCCATTGAGTAAGGAAAAGAACAATTAAATAAATTATCGTACTTGATGGTGATTTGTTTAAGAATATCTGCGAGGGATAACTTTTTCTCTGCATTCAACTCAGTAATACGTGACACGGTAAAGCGTGGTAGTAGTAAAGTTTCAAACGGCCATGCGGCCCAATAAGGTACCACAACCAACCAATCATCATTTATCACCACAATGCGTTCTTTCTTTTCGACTTCTCTAACAACATAGTCTTGCAATAAATTACTGCCATGTTGCTCCAAGTAAGCCAACTGCGCATTTTGTTTTTTCATTACTAAAGTTGGCAATTGCTGTTGCGCCCAGATTTGACCATGAGGGTGTGGATTAGAACACCCCATAACACTGCCTTTATTTTCAAAGACCTGCACGCTAGTATAGGTTTGTCCTAATTCTTCACATTGACTCTGCCAAGTATCAACAACACGAGAGATTTCCTTTATCGAAAGCTGTGGCATGGTTTTACTATGATCCGGTGAAAAACAGATTACTCTACTCTCGCCCTGCTCTGTTGCCATTTTAAAAAGTGGATCATCACTTGTCACGATAGGAGTGTCTTTTTTTATCGCAGCAAAATCATTGGTGAAAACAAAGGTATCGATGTAGTTATCATTCACTTCACCGTTTATGCGAGTATTGCCGGCACATAAAAAGCATTCTTTGTCATAGGCTGGTTTTTCTTGCTCATCAAGTTTTTCTACTTGCCCTTGCCAAGGTCGTTTGGCGCGATGCGGTGATACCAATACCCATTCTTCAATTAAAGGGTTATATCTTCGATGTGGATGTTCTGTAGGATCAAACTCAGCGGTCATACATTTAGCTACTTATTGGTAAATCATGAAACAAGGGTAATCGTTTACCCTAACAAACTCAAGAGTTACTTTGAATAAAGAACAACGACTTATTGCACAATGACTGGTAAACAATATATATTACACTTAAGCTTTAAACATTAAAGGTAAACAATTACCCCATGGCAACCATTAAAGATGTCGCTCGACTCGCGGGTGTTTCAGTCGCATCAGTATCTAGAGTTATAAACAACGGACCAAAAGTCAGTAAAAAGACTATTGAAAAAGTTAATAAGATCATGGCTGATTTAAGCTATACGCCTAATGCCAATGCTCGTGCTTTAGTAACTAAGAAAAGCACCACTGTTGGGGTTGTTATACCTGATCTAACGGATCCTTTTTTTGCATCTCTCGCCCATGGAGTTGATCAAGTGGCGCGCCAGAAAAACATGCAACTACTATTAAGTACAGGCTTAGTCACTGCCGAATCTGAGCAACAAGCAATTAACTTACTTATTGAAAGGCGTTGCGATGTTATGGTGCTTCATAGTAAAAAATTATCTGATGACACACTAATTGCACTAACAGATAAAGTTCCTGGGTTAGTACTTATCGATAGGTATATTGAACAAATAGCTCATCGCTGTGTTTGGCTAGATAATTCAGAGGGTGGAAAAATTGCAGCACGTCATTTACTTGCGTTAAAACATAAGGATTTTTCATGTATTTCAAGCTCATATAAAATTGACGATCCTAGTCTAAGACTGCAAGGTTTTCAAAATGAATTAAATTCAGCTGGATTTAATCTTGATCAAGAGTTAATTGAATATGGCGAACCTAACTTACAGGGTGGCGAAATTGCCACGCAGAAATTATTAGCTTCAGGTAAAAAATTTACCGCTTTATTTGTTTATAATGACGCTATGGCTATTGGCGCTATCTCTACCTTAGAAGATAATGGCTACAGAGTACCTACAGATATTTCAGTAATTGGCTTTGATGATGTCTTACTATCGCGGTATTCAAGACCAAAACTCACCACACTTCACTACCCTATTGAAGAAATGGCAATACAAGCTACAAATTTAGCGCTTGAACTAGCGAATAAAAACAATAAAGCCGACAAGACTAAGAGATTTAAATATATCCCAAGGCTTAAGAAAAGAGAGTCCACTAGTTTAAATGATAAATAACACTACATTTGAAGCTATTATATTTAAATTTGTTAAAATTTATTGATGATTTTAATAGTGAAAATATCTTATATAAATTGTGGTTAATAAATTAGAATCTAAAAACAGAGTCGAATATATTTCGGATTTTTAGTTTATTAACCAGTGAATAAAAAAATTGAGGTAATGATAACACCGACATAAAGTCAGCGTCGATGAGCCTTTATCAATGCCTTATCATATTCACAATTATCATTTCTGTTGTTAAGCTAACCAACTGGCTACTTCCCGTAAAGAAAGAATAGGTTCATCGGTTTTAGGCCAATACTCTAAGCCGACATACCCTTTAAAGTTACTTTGTTTTATAGCAGAAAACACTTGTAAATAGTTAATTTCACCGCACTGTAATTCATTACGTCCAGGATTACCCGCGGCATGAAAATGACCAATATGTTCAATGTTAGATAAAATATTATTGATTACATTACCCTCACTAATTTGCTGATGGTAAATGTCAAACAACACTTTGATATTCGGACTGGAAATTTGTTTGATAATGTCAAAAGCTTCTGCGCTTTTCACCAAATAATACCCTTGATGATCTACCAAATCATTTAATGGCTCTATCACCAAAGTAATACCAGCATTCTCTAATAATGGCACAGCAGCAGATAAACCATCAATCAATGATTGTTTTTGCTGCTCTCTAGGTACGCCGTCAATGAAATCACCAACCTGGGAAATCAAAGTGTCAATATTTAATCTTTTTGCAACGACAATTGACTCAGTTAGACCTTGTAAATAGGCTGCTCGTTGATTGGGATCTACTAGGCTAATAAATCTGGTGCAGCAACATGAAATTGATAAGTCATAACGATTAACCACCGTTTGTAACTCGGTTAAATCTTTATCCCACCAAGACCAAAACTCGATAGTTGAAATATTAGCTTTCACTGTTTCTTGACAAGCTTGCTCGAAAGACAAATTACCAAAGACAGCATCGATACAAAGGGAAGGTAATAGTTTAGCATTCATAATTTATCTACTTTTAAAAGTTTGAAAAGTGCCAAAGTAACTGAAATTAGTCTTTTTATTCCTTTAGCTGATCATCAGTAGCTTAGAAAGTTACAATTCAATTGTCAAAATGTATAATTATAATCAGAGGTTTTTATAACTTTTGCAATTACAAACCTTTTTTAGTCGATTTTTAGCTTCAACTATTAGTTTCTCCATGTTGATACATCTTTTACTCCGCTAATATTCACCTATTTGTAGCATCTGAGTGGAAATTGGCCAGATTTTTAGCGAGAACAGTAAATATATCCTATGGCGATTTTATGCCCCATTGCTTGATAGAACTAACGACAATTTTCACCACAACATAGTCGTTTTAGATACTAAAAAGCAGCTTTCGAAAGGTCTGCTCAGTCAAATAGCTGTTATTGAACCATTGTCACCTATACGCTATTAGACCCTTGCTAAATTGAATAATTAGCTAACTTTTCGGTTATCGATAAATTCTGATACCAATTATTGAAAACAAGCTCAATATTTGTGAGTTTTACTGTTCCAAAGCTATAATTTCTATACTTTTGAAAAAGGTTTTTTAGATTATCTATATCTTTAATTGGCGTGTAAAAACGAACTGCTGATACGTGTGCTGTCGTAATTTTATAACGACTATCGATACTTGAACGTAGACCTGATGCTTTAAAGTTTTTACGTAATCTATCACGCAATATATCCAAAGTAGAATCAACGGGGAAGCCTTGGATAACTACGCATGATGAGGAAGCAGTTACACCTTTAAATTCAATTTCTATTGAGTCTATTCCATTGAAAACTTGATAAAAAATCCTTGCATACTCAGCTGGATTGATGTCTGTAAGCCTAAAGCCAGCAATACATGTGATAATGGATAAAATAGTTAGATGAAGTTCATTTGTCGGATGGTAGTATTGTTCAGGTTCAATTTGTTGCACCTGATTCAAAAAGTGTTCAATTTCATTGACCACTTTTTTGTTGTTTGGCTCAAGGTATGCTAATGCTGTAATTCCACGACGAGTATCATTTTTATTGCCTATATTTAGGTCTATTTCACACTGCCCCTTTTCAAGCTCAGAACTAAATATTGCCCACATATCATTGTAGATTTTTTGAATCATAGTCACTCCGTTCTACCTTAACCAACGCCCAATAATAGGTAAATATTTGTTCACTAAAACATTGATTAACTAATGTCGTCATCGTCTGTTATTTCGATCTAAGAATACATTAAGCTTTTCATATTGTTACGTCAACTTAGCGCACCAAGAAACCGTTAACAAAAGAGCTGCTTCATTTGGAGTTCACCAATTTTTAAAAATGAGATTTTAAGGGCATAAATCACCACAGAGGAGAAGTTAGCATCTGAAACGTAAAAGCTTATTTGGATTGCTATTTTGTATATAAAAATAGCAATCCAGTGAAAATCATTAAGTATCCGTGGTCGACTAGCATATAGTGTAAATTTTTCTAATTTAACAATCAGAAGTTTCCAATGTCACTGAATAAGGTGCACCACTTATGGCTTCTTCATATTGAACATAACAGCTTTCACTAGTGTCACCTGGTAATCGTATCCTGACACCCCTTCCTGTGGCTCCTGTGGGAACATGACCACCAATTTGCCATACGTCCCAATCTCCCATGATTTTGTAGTTATATGGAGTTGTACTACAGTCGGTACTAGATATACAAACATTAGATGCTAGTAAAATTGCATTTGATTCAATACCTCTAACGTAACCATGTATCATTACATAGGTCTGACCTTGAGAAGTAATCGTTGCATGTCCGGTGAGAGAACCTCCTTCTACCAGCAGTTTTGCTCTGGTCATCTGGGCGGCAGATTTCAGTGTTCCTGCCAAACCATTTAGAGTGGCGATTTTGGCGTCACTACCAAGGTCAATAAATTTAGGCAATGCTGTTGCTGATAAAACCCCTAGAATAACAATCACTACGACTAACTCAATTAGAGTAAAACCTTGCTGCTTTTTTAAAGGGGACGACATATCTCTACTCAACGACTTATGTAACGATAGATTCATTGCTACTTACGACAATAAACAACGTCAATGTATGAGTTTCATGCAAATTTGTCAACTGGTCTGAGGTCACACCTAAACCTTGGTCTTGTATAAATGTTATAACTTACAAACCCACTGTTTAAGAAAACGTTATCGATATTATTACTTGCAATATTAAGGCGGACCATACATAAGTGCCCCTTTGCGTGTAGAATTATTGAATTTGTAAGACCTAAAAAAGCATGTTAATCGAATGTCCGCTTTCTGTATTCCAATCAAATTTGATCATTAGTTTTCAAGTTTCAAGATGAAAATTTTCAACAACTTCATTTTCTAATGAATGTCTGCTGGATAAAACGACTATTGCCATAACAGAATTCAAGGGGCGCTTTTGAGCCAAAGCGGTCGTTAGCAAGATTTCCTGAGATGATCACTTTGTGCGCTATATAGTCTTTTCAGTCTGAATAAGTCCATAATTAGGATGTTCAGATTTTTTCTAATGAATTAACTCTATTATATATACAGTTCATTCAATGGATTGCATTTTTTGTGTGAAATATATATTTAATTTTCTGAGAAAAATTTCTTCTTCAACTCACTATATTTTGAAGTGGCAACGACTTTTGTTAGTGCCGCTTGAAACTTCCCAATTAGTTCGTTCTCTATCCCTATATTAAATGCAAAACAGGTTTCCTTATCTTTCAACGTATAAACTATTTCATAGTCATCCGGATCTCGTTTAAAATTTTTGAGCATACTTTTGGTAGCCATTTTTTCATATACGATAAGGTCAATTCTATCTAAATCCATTAGCTCTAGATTTGGCTTCATCGTCACACTGCTTACAATGTTTACCGATTGGCCAAATTCTTCAATAAGAATGCTTTCTCCTGCATCATGTCGAATAGTTCCAACTCGATATTTGTTTAAACTAGTAGTGTTGGATAAGGATATGTTGCTAGTTTTTAATGCTAACAATATATAATATGCATTGATTATCGGGCACGCCCATTTGAATAAATGTTCTCGATTTTTAATTCTTGTCGTAGCAAACAATACATTGTGAGGATTTATCTTTAAGTTATGATATGCACGTGCCCATGGCATGACATCTATATGTTGAGGTTCTACTCCTAATTCTTTCCAAACTAAACGCAAAATTTCAACAGCCATGCCTGTCAGCTTACCGTTTTCTACATAGCTAAAAGGGAGGTATTCTTCAGTGGTGTAATTAAGTTCATCGAAAGAAGTTGCGCCACATTGATATGTGAAAAACATCAAAAAAACAAACGGTTTGAGTCTGTCTTGTACCATAGGTGATATCACTTGGATTCGCTAACATTAGTATCTGGTTTACTTAAGTATAGCGATTATCAAAAGTATGGTTAAAATGATTGTCTCTTAATCAGTAATCTTTTTGCTAGGTGTTTTCTCTATTGAATGACTCATCTGTCATATCTATAATTGGTAAGTGTTTGGAAACTATTGTTTTAGTAACTACTTACTAGTAAAGTAATGTTTTTCAGGAGTGTAAACATTGGGTGTAGTAGTTACACAATCGCGTTCTTCATAGATATATTCTTTATACAGAGCTTTCAATTCAACTTGCTCTTCAACACTAGCTGTATTCGCAGTCATTTTTTCAAACAACCAATTTAAGCGAATTGTTTTCTTTTTATTCATCTATTTATTTATTTCTAAAATTACTTAATACTAGATTAAAAATATCAAATTGATTTATGCATGCCAATACCCCATAAGTATTCAAAAAAAATGGCTCCATATATTCATTCTCGCTAATGTCCAAAAATCAACCTCACATAACCGGAGAAGAGCCTATTTTCTCATGCAAACATAAGCTGATATCATCTCAAATCAAGTGGCCAAATTCACTTAACCACTACAACATCACTTAAAAAAACCGCTAAAGTGGTGATAATAACAATATAGCTCTATTCTTAATTCAACGTATCTCTTTTCCGTTTCGTTTAGGCTAAACGATTCTTTTTGTTGTTGATTTAGTGAACACATATTTGAGCTAGAGAACAGATAAAGGCATAGTTAGGCAAATTGTGTTTACGGTCGCCAAAGTCACTAGGAACAATCAAATGAATATCCTCCCGCGTGGTTTCCAACGCATTTTGTTTGTATTATTTTTTATCATCATGGCATGTGCCAACAAAGGCAAAGTATATGCCGCATCGCCTGTAAATGTGCCAAAGAGTATGGAAACGGAAGACAATCTCTTCCACCTTACCTTAGAAGAATTAGCTCAAATCAGGGTCACGTCGGTAGGAACACTTAGTGAATTAGAAACCAACAAACTTCCCTTTAGCTACCAGCTTATTACTGCTGAAGACATAGCTAGTACACCCCACAGGAACCTATATGACATACTCGCAACCTACGTGCCTGGTGTGATGACCATGCACCATGGTACTAGTGAAAGACTCGGGATTAGAGGCATCATCAGTGATAGAAACTATAAGTTGTTGCTCCTGGTCAATGGCAGAAACGTTACTGACAAAGCCAGACAAGGTATTATCACCCATTTTGATAATTGGGATACCAATGATATTGACAGCATTGAGGTGATTAGTGGGCCAGGCGCGGTGACCTATGGCCCGGGTGCAATAGCAGGTGTTATCAGTATTACCACAAAAACATCAGCCAATACCGAGGGTACGCGTGTTGGCGCGATTGCCCATCCAACCTATAACGGTAGCGGCGTTTTTGTTGAGCATGGATATAAAAATGAAGAGGCCGGCTTTGGCTTATATGCTTACATGAGTTATGTGAGTACAGAGGGTGATAAGGACCCAAATTTCTACGAACCCAACCCCGATAGAAATTCACAGTACGTTGGTCAGTCGATTGGTGATGACCCATCTATTCTCCCAGCGGAGCATTTCAGGGCTGACACCTTTGATGAGCCCCAGATAAAATTTCATCTTGATATGAATTTTGGCGATAACTGGCGTTGGTGGACTCGTTATTCCGATTCAGGTGTCGGCTTTAATGGTTCAAGTACTAAGTTAGAATATGCCGATGGTGTTTCAGATAACAACGGCGAGAACCTTGAATCTTTTATTACGACATTAACATACAAGCTGGAACTCAGTGAAGGTGCAGAGTTAAATACAATGCTTTCCTATGACGAACACTCCTATACCCGTGGGCATAAAAAAATTGTGGAGTATAATTTAGAAGATCCACGCCAGAGATCTTTTGGATATACGGAAAAAGAATTTTTCCTCCAATCTATTTACAGTGCCAAAGCTTTTGAAGATAAATTATCTTATGCATTTGGAGCCGAAGTTTCCTATGAATCCTTGACGGCTCCTTTTGGAGAGGGACAAGAAACGCTGTTCTTAAATGATGACTTTGACCTGATCAGTGGCCCTGACTCTGTCTATTCAACCGACCCCGAAAAAGATAGTACCCTATATGTTGGCGACGGCATTGAATATGGAATGTATACCCTGCTTGGTGAGGTGAATTATGATATTAATGATACCTACACTTTAATGGTCGCTGCACGCTATGATTTTCATGACTATACCGACTCCTTGTTGTCTCCTCGGATTGCATTGGTGGCTGATTATGATAAAGATATCTATAAATTTATTTTGCAATCATCTGCTCGTAGAACCAGTACTCCCATTTTATATGCTGCAGATAAACTGGGACTAGAAGCGGACCCCGAAAAAGTAAACAACATGGAGTTTCTATATTCGCGAACACAGAGTGATGCTTTACGTTTCGATTTATCCGTATTTTATTCAGACATTGAAATTATCGGTTATGGGGATAGTGAAACAGTCAGTATTGGCGATCTTCAACTATGGGGCACAACACTTAAATTGAACTATCAGACCGATGACATGAATATTTCGCTTGGTCATTCATATACAAAACAGGATGATTTTGAACTCGGTGAAGGTTATGCGACGAAACAAGGCATTTCTTACTCCGATTATAACTATGATAATTCGGGTCTATCGAAACAAGATTCCGGAGGAGATGATATTAATAACTGGTCGAATCATATAACAAAAGCGGCAATCAACTATGAAATTGAAAAATGGACTTTTCATGCGGATGTACAGGTCTACTGGGGATACCCCGGTTCTGAAGATGAATTGGCTGTTTTTGATAAAGCCTATGCAAGTTTATTTGCTGGTGATGACTATGCAAACTTATCAGTTGAAGATCAGGCCATTAAGGATGAAGATTTTGCAGATTATCAAACAATAAAAGAAAATATTAAGTCCAAAGATGCCTACGGTATCAATCCCATTGTTAATCTGAGCGTCTCGCGAACATTTGGGGTAAATGATGATTACGATATATGGTTGGGCGTAAGAAATATTTTTGGAGACTATATCCAGCAAAGTTACAGCACGGGATCAAACCAGAGATATCCAAATAGAATGCGTTGGATGGAAGATCCTTTATCAACCCACCTAAGGGTAACAGCAAGATTCTGACGAAACTTGTAGTAAAACTAATGTAAAGCACTTTTTCAATCCCAAACCCTAACGTCCGCTTACGTATCTAAACGGTCTATTTTGATGTCGTCTTTTCATTCAGTAATAGGTTTAGTTCTAAGTGGCGCATTGGAGACATTAGCTATTGGCTGTTCTTTAGGTCAACTGATAGCCAAAAGCTGACCTTAGCTTTTGAGTTAAGAGCAGCAGAGCAGAGATTCTAAAGCTTCCTTTTTCACTTAAAATTTACATCCATTTACAACTGAATTTTCACCTGACATTTTTGCATGGAGTTAAGTCTCAATTCCCCAAAGCGGACATTGGAATCATTCAAGTTTTAAATGAATTTAGAGTATTAAGTCTAAGGCATAACGCCCCCTTAGCGCCTTAACAATCAATTATAAAGAGATAAACCAATCATAGTCAGCTTTACTATTTAGCTTCTGCGATAAATACAAACCAAGCTCGCGTAATTGCGCTTTATCTGGATAATTTATTATTAGCGATTTAAGTTTAGTTAATGCTTGTGTGCTCTTCTCTGCTCCATCCATTGCTAAAACATAGGTATAGGCATATTGAGAATTCGCGGGTGATAATGATATGGCTTTCTCGAAAAAAGTGACTGCCTTTTCAATTGCTTTTTGCCGGACCAGGTGTAAACCATAAGAATATTTTATTATCCCTGATTTAGGTAACTTTTCCATACCATTCATCAACACGGTTCTTACTTGTGACGGTCGCTGTAACGAACGATATAAGTCGGCTAAATTGATATAACCAGTATCAAAATATGGTTCTATAGCAATCGTCGCTTTAAAAGCTTTTTCCGCTGTAACCACATCACCATTTTGTAAGGCATTGATGCCTTTATTCATTCGTCCCTCCCCCCGCCAACTGCTTATATCGTTTGCCAGTTGTAACTCTTTAAAAGCACTCATGAATGCTTTTTGATCAATGGCTGATACTTTAGTGTCCACCAAACTCAGTGCTGCTGCTACTCTAATCGCTTTAAATTTATCCGTTAACAATGGCACTACTAAAGCAATTTTATCTACTGGCGGCAGCAGCATTGCCGCTGTGGCTGCACTTAATCTAATGAGATTTTCCTGATGCGTTAAATAGGGTTTTAAAGTTTCACTGGTGATAGTTTGCGTGGTGTAAGCTAGTTGTTGAATGGCCGTTGCTCGACTAATAATGTCAAGTTTGTTATCAGCGATAATACTAAGATGATCTTCAAGGTTAATTTCTTGATAGCTATTCAGTTCCATTAAAAACTGCTTACTGCTTAGTATCGCTTTCGGCTGACCATGCCATTTTTTCAAATGTTCACTAGCCCATGAATTTGATTTATCTTGATGACAACTGGTGCAGGCATTAGGAGAATTAAACTGCGCTGAGACATCAGGTCTTGGGATTTTAAAACTGTGATCTCGTCTATCATCTACTCCCATATAACGATTGGTTGGCATATGACAGTTAACACATTGAGCGCCAGGAGAACCTTTTTGATGCTGGTGGTGAGACTTTACCTGGTACACTTCCTCGCTATGACATTGCAAACATAAACTATTACCCTCAATTTTCAGCTTCATGGTGTGCTTATCATGACAATCTAGACAATTAACACCAACCGCAAACATTTTGCTTTGCAAAAAAGAGCCATATACGTAATCTTCCTCTTTCATTTGACCATCAGCATGGTATAGAGGAGCTGCCAATAAATTGGGCGTAAATTGGTCTAAAAAAGGCTTGTTCGCTTTAAAACCATCGGTTAAAGGGGAGCGTAATGAGTGGCAAGAGAAACAATTGCCCATAAAAGCATTATTACGAGTTTTTCCTTGCCAATGTGCTGTTTTATCCCCTATTCTCCTTAACCATTGTCCTATTGGGTGACTAAGTGAAGTTACACCCTTATTAACACCTCTAGCTCTCAACTGCTGGCTATGTTTAGGCATATCACCATGACAAGATAAACATCCCACATTAATATTGTCGAATTGAGTATTGAAGATGTTTTTCTCTGTATCGTAATTCCTTACCAAGCCATCAGAATGACAATCAGCGCACATGCCATTCCAGTTCTGTAATGGTTGACGCCAATGTAGTCTGTCTTCGGGTCTTATTTCTTCATCACTATAGTTATGATACCAACGTTGGCCGCCGTCAGCTTTTGTACGTGCATCCCAAGAAAAATGTAGTACTTGTAATTTTCCTTTCTCCGTTTCAACTAAATATTGCTGTAAGGGAAAATGCCCAAAAGTATATTTTATAGGATAAGTATCAACTCGTTCATCATATGAAATAGTGACTTTATATTGGCCGTTTTCAATAAAAAATAGTGCTTTCTGGCCATAGTGTTCGACATACTTCTGTTTAAAATTTCCCTTTACCGTTTCTTGGCTAGGAAGTGCCATCGCTTTGGCATGGTCAGATTGATGCCACTCTTGCTCTTCAACCTGATGACATGACACACAATTATTTTTGCTACTTTCTTTGGAATATACCAAAAGCGAATTGAATATCCATATTATCACAACAAAATTGAGCAGATTTTTAATGCTTCTTGGCCAATAAATCTTAAATTCGTTAAGCATATTCAATTCCACTACAGATAAGCTATTCACGATAACAGGAGTAACTAAGAAACAAATACCAAAAAAGTAGCAATGTTACTTTCAGTAATCTGACGTAATATAAAAGTATAATTTTTTGTACTTCTACAAGAAGTACAATAATTGACTTTAATTAGAGCTAAACTCCAAATCCTAACAAACTAGACATTTCACCCGCAGTAGACTTAATATTCTCATGAGCTAGATTTGTATCTACGGAATGAGAGCCATCAAGGAAGCCGATAAATGGTACAACGAGTGCTGCGACAATTTGTCCCCTATCATCAAATACAGGATAACCAATATCTTTAACGCCTTGAGCTTGTGCACTAACGATACTTTCGAACCCTTGTTTGATGACTTTATTAAGAATACATTCAAATGCTTCTTTATTAGGTCTTGGATGATTTTCTGGTATTTTATTAAGCATTATCTCTCTTTCTTCAACATCAGAAAATGCTAATAACAAATGACCTGAACAGGTATTCATCAGAGGGGCTTCTGCGCCTAATCTAACACTAAAAATACGTGTAGAAGGAGAATCTTGCTGTACAACAACATGTCCTTTCCCTTCATAATAAATAACCAAATGACATGATTGCTCGATAACGTATGACAAGCGACGCATTAACGGGTTAGCTAAAGATGTTAATCTTTTTATTGGTGGAAATCGATTGGATAAACTGAACATCTTCAACGTTAATCGATATTTATCACTATCTTTTGACGTTTCAATATATCCTCGTTGCTCAAGCACAGCCAACATTCTAAATAACTCACCAACTGACTTACCAAGCCTTGAAGTGATCTCAGCAATATTTAATCCATCTACTTCACTCGATAATAACTCAAGTAAATCTAAACCTTTTTCAAGAGCTGGAGCCGAATAATGCTTTTTACCCGAGCTAGAATATTTTTCCTTTTTTTTTACTTTTTCAGTCATTTGAGTTGTGCCTTAGCAGTCATCGAACTTTATGGAGTTAACGTTGTTTAAAGTGAATTAATAAAAAGTATACCTTAAATTATTCACTAGAAAAATTTAATTTGACAGGTGAAATTATATTAGTAAATAAAAGCCATATTATTGTTCATGCAAAGAAAAAATTCTATCCATTATTTGCCATTTAGTCTTATTTCCTTGCACATTGTCTACTTTTTGAAATTTCTCCATTAATAACTCCCATTCTTGCACCTTATCATTATTCAAATCATTTTTAGCTTTAACATCAAAGGAAAATGATTGATCAACATCTAATATCATCATTAGCTGGGTATTTAATCTATAAATCGACATCTTTTTAATACCTGAATCTTTAATGCTTTTAATTACCTCAGGCCAAATTTGACCTGCTTGATGGTAACATTCATATAATCTAATTAATTGAAGATCATTTTTTAATTCTAGTGTTAGACAATATTGCATTGCCATTAGCTATTCTTTATCAAAGGTTGATGAACATTATCAACTCGATAACCAAAAACAGCGATAACAATAAAACATAATAACGGCATCAAAAATGATGTTTGTATGGATGGAATAGATGCAATGATTGGCGTGGCATCGATTAAAGAAGCCTGCAATGGTGGCATTAATGCACCACCAACAATGGCCATCACTAAACCGGCAGAAGCCAAGCTAGCATCATCCCCCATATCTTGTAACGCAAGACCGTAAATAGTAGGAAACATCAATGACATACACGCTGAAACACCAATTAAGCAATATAAACCGGCAAAGCCATCTAAGAAAATAACACCTAAAATCAAGCTAACGCCACCAACAGCAAGCAACATTAATAATTTTCCGGCCTTTATATAGTCAAGTAAAAAAGTACAGACAAAACGACTAACCAAAAATATACTCATGGCTAGGATATTGTAATTTTGTGTTTGTGAAGCAGTAAGACCAACAACAGACATTCCATAGTGAATGATAAAGGTCCAACACATAATTTGCGCCCCCACATAAAATGCTTGAGCAATAACCCCTTCAATATATATTTTATTTTTAAATAATCGGCCAAAAGTTCCTTTTAATTCATTTAATGTTAAAGGATGTTTGTGAGCCATTGTTTTAGGTAGTTTATAAAATAAATAAACAAAAAACAGCACCGTTACAATCGTAGCTATAGCTACGTATGGCCCTCTAACAGTCAAAAGATCTGCTGCTTGCATAGCCTGATGTGCAATAGGATCATCTACAGAAAAAGTTTTTAATGCTGCTGTTAATTTACCATCTACTACTGAAGGCAACAGGTTATTATACTCAGGATGAGCGGCCTTTTCTGCCACTCTAAACTCTTCAACTTGAAGCTTATTAAGTATTAGAGTAGAAGCAACAAACATCCCAGTTAATGAACCGATAGGGTTGAAAGCCTGAGCTAGGTTTAAACGTTTCGTTGCCGTTTCTTTGTGACCCATAGATAAAATATAAGGGTTTGCTGTCGTTTCGAGTAGTGCCAAACCGCATGTTAAAATACAGAGTGCAGCTAAAAAGTAATAGAACTCCATATAGATACTGGCGGGGATAAATAGCATTGCGCCAATAGCATATAGTGCTAAACCCAAAAGTATGCCAGCCTTATAAGAGTAATTACGAATAAATATAGCGGCAGGTATAGCCATGATTCCATACCCTAAATAAAAAGCGAACTGCACCATACTACTCTGTGCATTAGAGATTAAAAAAATGTCCTTAAAAGCTTTAACTAAAGGGTTAGTTACATCGTTTGCAAAGCCCCACAAAGGAAACAGTGCTACAACCATTATAAAGGGGAACAACATGTTTTTTTCTATAATTGGTGGCGATATTTTCTTATCTTTAACACCGTGGTAATTTGGAAATACTTTCATTAGTATCCTTGGTTTTGATTGCTTTTTAAGTTTTTTATTTTTCACATGCTTCACAGTAAAATACAGTCTGAGATGCTTACCTAAAAACGACTTAAGTTGAAGATTCAGTTTATTTATCAATTTGAAGTCTGGCTCTGACTACAACATGACTTCTGGTTCGTGACCAACAAGTACCACTGAAACACATCAAATAATGTAATAATCGATGTGTTGTGCCACATAGAAACTCAGTTTATCGACTGGAGCCAGTTTCTTTTATTTCCTTTAATTTAGCTAATAGGGTTTGAACTACATCCGGATGTAAACTTGCAACATTTTTACTTTCACGAGGATCATTTTTCAAGTTATATAACTGTACAGCTAATTCTCCTTTGGCCGCAGTTTCTCTAACTGGTTTGGTGAATCCGCCAGAGCCCAAGCCATCAATTAATTTCCAATCCCCATCCCTTATGGCAAACATGCCATCATATGCATGATGTATCATTGGTGCTCTTAATTTTTGTTGGTTATTATGATTAAGTAGTGTAGGTAGTATATTAAAGCTATCTGGACCTTCATCCTTTTCTAACTTAACATCCACTATGGCTGCAAAAGTTGCCATTAAATCAGTAAGCGTTGTTGGCTGCGCTGAACTGATATTTTGAGGTATATTATCTGGCCAAGTTATAATTAAAGGCACACGATGTCCCCCTTCGTATATATCCGCTTTTTGTCCTCTTAAAGACCCATTGGCTAGATGATTATATTTTTTTAAATCATTCTCAGTCCAATGCGCACCATTATCTGAAGTAAAAACAATTAGCGTACTTTTATCCATACCCGTTTCTTTAAGCGTTGCTTTAATTTGACCTACTACATCATCTACTTGAACAGCAAAATCACCGTAATATCCAGCTTTACTTTTCCCAACAAATTCATCAGTAGGTAACCAAGGGGTATGTGGTGCCGTCAGCGCAAAATAGAGAAAAAATGGTTTATCGTCTTCAGCTTTGCTCCGAGATTTTATATAGTTTATTGCTTTACTTGTAATGGTCGGCAATACATTTTTATGTACAAATCCTTCCGCTATTTGGCCTTTTCTCCAAAAACCTTCTCCGCCTATACGACGTTGCTTACTTGATTTAATTAAGTGTCCATCTAACGGTCTGTATGGCTTACCATTCTCAATATAAACATAGGGTTTCATATCTAAACTAGCGGGAATACCAAAAAAATAATCAAAGCCAATCTCATTTGGCCCAGGACTTAAACGGCCAAAATCATCACCTGAATTTTTTCCTTTACCATTATTTTCAAGGTAAAAGTCTGCTTCACTATCTCCCATTCCTAAATGCCACTTTCCAATCCCTGCGGTATGATAACCATTCTCTTTTAACATAGAAGGTATTGTTGCTCGCCCGGTTTCAATTAACAATGGTGAGTATCCCCATAACACACCAGATTTAAGTTTAGAACGCCATGCATAGCGTCCCGTTAACAGTGAATAACGTGTAGGTGTACAAACAGATGATGGTGTATGTGCATTGGTAAAACTAATACCTTCTATAGCGAGTTGATCTAAATTTTTTGTTGGAATCGCACTGTTTTTATTGTAAGCACTAATATCTCCAAAGCCCATATCATCAGCAAGTATTATTATAATGTTGGGTTGTTTTTTATCGCTTGAGATATCTTCAGATTCACTTGCATAGGCTAACGAGTTAAACACATTGGTTAGACATAGTGTGCTAATTAAAGCAATCAGTGTAATGTTTTTGTTTGATTTATTGCTATTCATGATATGCGTAGACCTAAAATTATAAAGTATGAATAATATCGGTAATATCATTCATAGAAGTTATCCCTATAACAATAAAAATTGATATAGGGATATGCTTATCGTTTAAAATGTAACTCGTGCTCCAAGCACAAAACGACGACCATTATCTTGGTATTCTACTGGCAGGTTACCCGTTTGTGTTAATGTTACAACCGCTTCATCTGTTAGATTTGACGCTTGAAATGTTAACGAAACATTTTCAGTAACATTAACCGATACAGATGCATCTAAGGTGCCATATTCAAGTTGTTGTGCACCCAATTTACCTGGTGTGAGTCCTTGACTAATAAAACCATCGCGATAAGCATAAATTAGTCGCGCTTGAACTAGATCATCCTCATAATAAGCAGAAATATTGTAGTTACTTTCTGAAGCGCCTGAAAGTAACTGCGGATCCGAATTATCAACATACGTGTAGTTTGCTAATATACCTGTATGCTTTAACAACCCAGGTAAGAAATCAAATTGCTGTTGATAAGCCAACTCAAAACCTTTTAACGTTACTCCCGAGGTATTTTCAAAAGTATTAATAGTAAAAGGCATTGATATAGGTGTTTGTACACCCTCTGCATCTTGACTAATGATAGTAATATCTTCGATAGTACTTACATTAGTCACTAATGTTTCTAAGTCTTTATAGAATAACGTAGCAGAAAATAGACCTGTCTCATTAAAGTACCACTCCAACGCTAAATCGAGATTATTTGCTTCAAACGGATCAAGTTCAGGGTTTCTAGCACTAATAGTTGCTAGAGCACCATTTACATCTGTTGTTGGTGTCAATAAATCAAGTGTTGGTCGTGTTAACGTTTTACTCAAAGCAAAGCGTAATACCGTATCTTCATTGTAATTCCACGCTACATTTAGGCTTGGTAAAATATTTGTGTAACTTCTATCTACGGTAATATCTTCACCTGGAGGCACCGTTGTTACATCACCTGCTTCTGGCTCAATAATAATTTGGCTAAGATCACTTGCCGTACCTTGACTTGTTTGAGTAGTTTTCACCGCTCTTACACCAAAATTACCGGTAATATTATAATCCGACAATTCAAAATTTAGTTTTACATAGGCCGCTACTGTCTCTTCGCCAATATCAAAGATATTCGTTGGATTATTAGTAACATTACCGCCAGCAGCTAACTCTGCATCAGAGAACATTGCCAATAATTTTCTGGTGTCAGACGAAAGGTAAGTAGAAGGAACACTCCCGCCAAAAGATGACCAGCCATCATTTACATTAACTTCTTGCATATAAGGGGCGAGATTTAATGTCCCTGGTAAAGCCTCTGATGGTTGTAATTCTCCACCTAATAAAGCATTCAGATCAGCACCACCGATAACTAACCGACCATTATCTAGGTAAAACTCACGATCAGAATAATGTGATCCAAATTCAACGCTAGTAAAATAGTCATTGTCCAACGAATAATCAAAATCAATTTTTGCTTCAAGTATTTCATCTTCAGATTGACGGTTAAATTCACCGTTCAAGCTAAATAATCGATAGTTATTTGGGTCTAATCTAGTTTCATCATAACCATTATAATAATCGACCACAGGCATGTTGGCATTGTCACTAAAATCAACTTGCATCCCGCCATCGCCACCAAGACCACCAAATGCTGCCGTTGCAATGTTCAGGTAACTTCTTTCTTGTTCCGCTTTAGAATAGGAAACTTCAGCAGCTAACGATAAATTATCAAACTCATAATTAAGGCCAGTGGCTAATGTGATTGATTCTGAAAACATGTCTGCACTTCGGCTACCATTGCGTTGATCAACGCCAGTCGCTGCCAGCACTTCTGCAAACTCAACATCGCTATATGAGCCATTGTCGTTTAGAACAGATAACGTTTTTGTGGAGGTTCGAGATGAATCAACATCCCCGGCAATATTTACAAAACGATGAAAGTTAGCAAGACGCGTAGTTTGTGTATCTAACGATGTATAAAGACCTTCAAAGAAGATATCCGTATTATCACTAACTCTAAATTCTAATGAGCCTAACAAGTTAATTCGTTCACGCTCTTCGGGGATTTTTTGATAAATAGAATTCCCTGGGATAAAAACTCCCTTATCCGGATCAATGGTCCCGTCACCATTATAATCTTTACCCGCAGACTCATTTCTAAAATCATGAGAGCCAACAAATCTATGCGTTTCTAAAATTCTTTCACTGTAAGACGCACCCACTGTAAAACCAATGGTTTCATCATTAAATACATTTGAATAAAGGGCTGCTACTTCCTTACCATTTTCATCGGTATTATCTTCATTAGTAATATTTACTGAGCCTGAAAACTTTTCTTCTCCAATTCTAAAAGCGCGTGGCGTTTGCACATCAACATTACCAGAAAGACCACCATCGACTAGATCAGCAGTAGACGATTTATTCACAACCAAAGCACTAACAAAATCTGATGACAAGGTAGTAAAATCGAAACTACGAGGAACAGTATTAGTTTCTGGTCTAGCAGTACCAGAGGCGATAGAACGCCCGTTTAAAGTAACTTTTGTAAAGTCTGACGGTAAACCTCGAATACTTACATTCTTACCTTCCCCTCTATCACGGGTAATTTGAACACCAGTAATTCTTTGTAAAGACTCCGCTAAGTTTGCATCAGGGAATTTACCCACATCTTCTGCTGAAATTACATCTACAACGTTTGCTGAATGTCGCTTGACGTTTATTGCCTCGACTAAACTGCCTTTATATGTAGATGTTACTTGAATAACTTCAACGTCTTTTTCCACTTTCAAAGTACTTTCCGATGATTCTTCTGCACTTGCTGAGAACATTAGAGGCATACAAAAAGCTGTTACAGCCATACTTTTTATTGCAATGTTTACTAGTTTTGCTGTCTTGCTGTGTACAAAACCATTTAAGCCTGTTGAATAATTCATTTTACTCTCCCGATTGTCATTAAGTTAACCTTCTCTTGATAGAAGGTCTACACTTTTTCACATTTAAAAACATATTTCGTATATAAAGTAACCGTAGATTTACATACAAATTTTACATATGCAAAGTATTTTCATATTTAAAATAACAATTAACCATAAAGTGTTTTAATTCAATTACTTAAATAAATATCGTGATAAATAAAATATATTTAGAGTGATGAACAGGCTGAACAAGTACTAAAATCAGTCACTGAAAATTAAAAAAGATTGACTTATGATCGCTTAAGGATTAAATTTCACACATAAATTATATTTTTACATATGAAATTACCGAGATAATTAGGCTATTCATAAATAAAAAACAGCTAAACTGGCTTAATATATGTATTTGAGAACGACATGACAGACATAAAATTTGTGTTATTGAATGAAGCAGATAACATCTTAGTATGCTGTCAAGCAGCAAATTATGGTGAATGGGTGAAGTTACCTAACATCGAACTCAGGCTAGGGAGTAACATCGACATTGGTCATAAAGTGGCGTGTAATAATATTGCAAAGGGTCAAAATGTCATTCGATATGGTGTATCAATTGGATCAGCTACGGTTGATATAATTAAAGGTAGTCATGTTCATTTGCATAATATGAAAAGTGATTACATTCCCAGCCATACCAGACAATCAACAGTTGGAGAGTAAAATGAAAGGATTTTTAAGACCCGATGGCCGTAAAGGCATTAGAAATACTGTAGTCGTAGTTTATTTAGTCGAGTGCGCTCACCATGTTGCCAAGACCATTGTCTCCAAAATAGATCATGATGATGTACAACTTATCGGTTTTCCTGGCTGTTACCCCAATGATTATTCATTACAAATGATGGAAAAGCTTTGCACACATCCAAACGTAGGTGGTGTGGTGCTTGTTTCATTGGGATGTGAAGGGTTTAACCGCGAAAAGCTTAACCAAACCATTGTCGATAGTGGTCGCCCTGTTGAAACGTTAGTCATTCAAAAATGTGGTGGCACAAAAACAACTATCAATTTAGGCATAGAAAAAGCCTCAACTATTTTAGCCAATATTGCTGATGTAGAACGGGCTGAACTTCTTATGTCTGATTTAGTGATAGGTACTATTTGTGGTGGCTCAGACGGTACCAGTGGTATCAGTGCTAATCCAGCAGTAGGTGTTTGTTTTGATCTTTTACTCAAAGAAGATGCCACTTGTATTTTTGAAGAAACGGGTGAGTTAATTGGCTGCGAACATATTATGGCAGACAGAGCGGAATCACCGGAATTAGGCAAAGCATTAGTTGCATGCGTAGAAAAAGCAGAAAAATATTACACCAAAATGGGTTATGGCAGTTTTGCACCAGGTAATGCTGAAGGCGGGTTAACCACGCAAGAAGAAAAATCTATGGGGGCCTATGCTAAATCAGGCTCATCAGACATTAACGGCATCATTCTACCTGGTGAAATACCACCAAAGAAAGGCTTGTTCTTAATGGATGTTGTGCCTGATGGTGAACCTATGTTTGGCTTTCCTAACATTTCTGATAACGCTGAAATTGTTGAGATGATCGCTTCTGGTGCCTTAATGATTCTATTTACCACTGGCCGTGGCTCTGTAGTTGGCTCTGCTATTTCTCCAGTAATAAAAATATGCGCGAACCCTGAAACTTATAAAAACTTAAGTGAAGATATGGATGTTAATGCGGGCAGCATTATTGAAGGTAAAACAACAGTCAATGAAGTGGGACAGTCCATTTTTGATTGTGTTATTGATATTGCTAATGGCGGCAAAAGTAAATCAGAAGAATTAGGTCATAAAGAGTTCATATTAACCTATAAAAGATTCGATCAAACAAGTTCATCTAAAATACTTGAGCCTATAGGTCCATCTTGTCTCAGATAGCCACACACTTAACAATAAACAACGACCAACACTGTCTATTTAATAAATATAAAAGCGTAATAATTTACAGGTATATAAAATGAGTGATTACTTTAACCATAATTTCCCGGATGTTAGCGATTTAAAGCGTCATGCCAAAAAGCGTATTCCAAAGTTCGCTTTTGACTATCTTGAAGGTGGCTGCATGGAGGAAATTGCTGTGCAACGTAATCGTACTGACATTGAAGGTGTGCAATTACGTAGTGAATTATTAAAACCTTTTAGTAGTAGTGACTTAAGTGTTGATTTATTTGGTCATAAATATGCTGCTCCTTTTGGTATTGCTCCTGTTGGTTTACAAGGGTTAATGTGGCCAAAATCTCCTGAAATTCTTGCTAAGGCAGCAGCAGAGAAAAACATCCCTTATATATTAAGCACCGTTTCATCAAGTAGTTTAGAGCGTATTGCGGAAGTTTCTGAAGGCAAAGCTTGGTTTCAACTCTATAACCCAACAGATACCGATATTCGTCAAGACTTACTCAAGAGAATAACCGCAGCGCAATATCAGGTTTTAGTTATTACCGTTGATGTACCTACGTTTGGCTTTAGACCCAGAGACATTAGAAACGGTTTAGCGATGCCACCTAAAATGACACTCACTAACATATTGCAAATGCTTTCATGCCCACAATGGTTACTGGCAACTGCTTTAGCGGGTGCACCTGAAATGGAGACATTAAAACCGTATATGCCAAAGGGTATGCCGACAGACCAATTAGCTGCATTCATGAATAAAACCGTGATGGGCCGCGTAGATGTTGATGGCTTAAAACCTATACGTGATCTATGGAAAGGCCCATTAGTTGTCAAAGGCTTGATTAACGAGCTCGATGTAGAAGCCGCCATTGCTTTAGGCGCAGATGCAGTGATTATTTCAAATCATGGTGGACGCCAATTAGATGCTGGTGAATCCCCTGTTGAGCCCTTACAACGTATTTCAAAAAAATACGGCGATAAAATAAAAATATTTATGGACAGTGGTTTGCGTAGCGGAACTAACATTGCTTGCGCTTTAGCCTTAGGCGCTGATTTTACCTTTTTAGGTCGACCATTTGTTTATGGTGTAGGTGCCCTTGGTAATAAAGGTGGAGTTCATACCATTAACTCACTAACTTTGCAGCTCACTCAAATAATGAATCAACTCGGTTGTAATAACGTTGCTGATTTACCTAATCACTTAGTCAGATAACTGAAATCATAATAGTAAAGAAGTCATTCAACATGAATAAAAAATTTGAAACTCGTCAACTAGGCAATACTTCACTTAATGTTTCAACGCTTGGTTTTGGCGCTGGATCAATGGGCAACCTTTATCAAACAGTACCAGATAAAGAAGCGCAGGCAACTCTGTCTGCCGCCATTGATTCAGGCATTAATTTGTTTGATACCGCCCCGCGTTATGGCGCAGGACTCAGTGAGCGCAGAGTGGGTGATGCGTTAAGATCTTTAGACAAAGAGAGTTATGTGTTATCAACAAAAGTTGGACGCATACTCAAACCCGACGCAAAAGCCGATATCAATCAGTTACGTCATGGTTTTCTTACCCCAATGCCATTTGATGCCCATTATGACTATACCTATGACGGTATAATTCGTTCATTTGAAGACAGCCAACAACGATTAGGCTTAGCAGAAATAGATATACTTCTTGTACATGACCTTGGTGCTTATACACATGGAAAGGATGATAGGCATTATTTCAAACAATTTGAATCCAGTGGTTATAAAGCCTTAGAAGAGTTAAGAAAAAACGGCTTAATAAAAGCAGTAGGGTTAGGTGTAAATGAAGTAGAGATTTGCGAACGAGTGATGAACATTGGTCAATTTGATTGCTTTTTATTGGCTGGAAGGTATTCATTGTTAGAGCAATCACCACTTCACCAGTTTTTACCAAAATGTGAAGCCCATGGTGTATCTATCATATTAGGCGGCCCTTACAATTCAGGGATTTTGGCTACAGGAGTTAGAGGTAAAACTATTCCTCATTTTGATTATGAGCCAGCACCCAAACACATCATTGACAAAGTGGCTAAAATAGAAACTGTCTGTGATGAATATCAAGTGACTCTAGCTGCGGCAGCTTTACAATTTCCATTAGGTCACGCAGCTGTATCTTCCGTAATCCCAGGTTTAGGTAATGCCAAGCGGGTTGAGAAAACACTTGCTCTTTTTTCAGAGCATATACCCAGTGAATTTTGGCAACAATTAAAAGATGAGAATCTATTAAATCAAGAAGCGCCTTTACCAACTCATAAGGTAACCCCTTCATGAGTGCAGCTAAAGATTCAACTAGAACAGGTATCTCAAGAGTAGATAGCCATCAACATTTTTGGCAATTGTCGCGTGGTGACTACAATTGGCTTAAGCCTGAATTAACCCTGCTTTATAAAGACTTTCTTCCTAAACAACTAGAACGCGAACTATATGAAAATAATGTCAGTCAAACCATATTAGTACAAGCTGAAGCGTCTGAAGATGAGATATATTTCATGTTAGCTATTGCTGAAATCAATAAATTCGTTGCTGGTGTTGTTGGCTGGGTAGATATTGAAGCATCTAACGTATTAGGAAAACTTGCACACTTCTGTGAAAGCAAATACTTCAAAGGTATCCGTCCAATGTTACAAGACATTGATGATGTCAATTGGATATTAAAAGATGAATTTATCCCCATGTTTGAATTTATGACAAAAAACCAGCTCACTTTTGATGCTTTGATTAGAGATATTCATACCTCTAACATTCAAATTTTAGCGCAAAGACATCCTGACTTAAGCATTGTAATTAACCATTGTGCAAAACCAAATTTATCGAAAGAACCTTCAGATTTGTGGAAAAACGGACTGAGCAATATTGCAGCATGTAAAAATGTTTACGTAAAACTCTCAGGTTTATTGACTGAAGCACCAAAAGGTCCAGTAGATGTCGAAGTTATCCAGCCATATTTTGACCACATCATCGATGTATTTAGTGCTGACAGAGTCATGTGGGGCAGCGATTGGCCCGTGATAAAACTCAATGGTGATTATGATACTTGGGTTTCATTAACACAGTCGTTACTCAAAAATCATTCATTTAAAGATAAACGTAAAATCTGGGCAGGCAATGCACGACAATTTTACAACTTACCTCTTTATTCGTGAAAATACAGGATTTAATTATGGTAGTAGAAAACAAAACAAAAGTGGCCCTTGTAACAGGTGGCGGTAGCGGTATAGGCAGAAGCATATGTTTACGCCTAGCCCTTAAACAGCACAAAATATTAGTCATTGATTTAAATTTAGAGGCTGCACAAGAAACTGTTGATGAAATAGTAAACCAAGGGGGAACTGCTGAAGCGTATGCTGCTGATGTGTCCAACAATCAACAGATTTTAGAACTATTCAAAAATATCAACGAAGAACACACCATTGATATCCTAATCAATAATGCCGGTATTGCACATATTGGGAATATCGAACAAACCAAAGAGTCAGATCTTGACCGTATTTACAACGTCAATGTAAAAGGGGTATACAACTGTATATCTGGCGTAATTGAGGCAATGAAAGCTCAACGCAATGGCGTAATTATAAATATGGCATCGGTTGCTTCTTCTGTCGGTATTGCTGACAGATTCGCATACTCAATGAGTAAAGGTGCAGTACTGACTATGACCTACTCTGTAGCTAAAGATTATCTAGCTGATGGAATTCGCTGTAACTGCATTTCTCCTGGACGCGTACATACCCCCTTTGTAGATGATTTTTTAGAAAAAAATTATGCAGACAATAGAGAAGAAATGTTTGAAAAACTATCTAAAAGCCAGCCGATAGGAAGAATGGGGCAACCTGATGAAATCGCAGCACTGGTCGATTACCTCAGCTCTGACGATGCGGCATTTATAACAGGTAGTAACTTCCCTATTGATGGTGGCTTTGTCACTTTAAATAATTAATTAACTGACTTTAAAAAGAGATTACAAATGAAATTACTTCGTTATGGCCCACTAGGGCGAGAAAAACCAGGCATTATGGATGTTGACGGCAACATTAGAAGTCTAAGTGAAATAGTCAGTGATATTGATGGTACAACACTTAGTGAAGAAACGTTACAGCGCCTACAAGCGGTAGATGTTTCTAGTTTACTTATTGTAGATTCAGATGTTCGTATAGGCGCATGTGTCGGTAATGTGGGTAAATTTATCTGTATCGGCCTTAATTATGCCGATCATGCCGCAGAGTCCGGTATGCCAATTCCTAGTGAGCCAGAAGTATTTACCAAAGCAACTAGCGCAATATCAGGCCCAAATGATGACATTATAAAACCTCGCAACAGCAATAAGCTGGACTGGGAAGTTGAGTTAGCTATTATAATCGGCAAACATACTTCTTATGTAAGTGAAGAAGATGCCCTTCAACACATTGCAGGTTACTGTGTTTGTAACGACGTTTCTGAACGTTCTTTTCAACTTGAAAAAGGCAGTCAATGGGACAAAGGAAAAGGTTGTGATACCTTCGGCCCTATCGGCCCTTGGTTAGTTACAAAAGATGAAATAGAAGATCCAAGTAACTTATCGATGTGGCTAGAAGTTAACGGAAAAACATTCCAAAATGGCAATACTAAAACAATGATATTCAAACCTGCGTATATTGTTAGTTACTTAAGCCAATTTATGAGCTTGCAACCGGGAGATATAATTTCAACAGGTACGCCTCCAGGTGTTGGATTAGGACAAAAGCCACCATTGTATTTAGAGCCAGGAGATACTATTAGTTTAGGCATTGAAAAATTAGGTACTCAAGAGCAAAAGGTTATCCCTCATGTTCATGATAGAATCGTTGTACCTCAAAATTATTAAATTAAAATACAAATGTACGTTAAGTTTATAACCTAAATAAACATACCCTTTCATATGTGTTTTATGAAAGGATTGTGAAGGTATATTTAAAATAAATCATTAAGGCGCTATGTGCCCCGATATAACTTCAATTGTCTACATAACAGTCAATACTATAATGTGTAGACATGCACTCATTTTGTACGAATCGTGCCCCTAAACACTAGATGTTTTGCGCTTTGCTTTCGACATTATGAGTGTCTCAAACTCATTAACGAATACTCAGGGCTTGCTTAAACCGCTCATTATATTGCTTTCGAAGAGTTTGGGAGCGCATGTATTAATGAAACAGGAGATTAGTATGACCTCACACTTGACTAAGACAAACTACAAAGCATTTGTTGGCATTGATTGGGCAAATGATAAGCACGATCTTTGTATTCAAGACCCTTCCACTGGTAAGCGTGAATTTTCCATAATAAAGCATGATGTTAATGAAATAGATAAATGGGTTAAAGGGCTTCATAAGAGGTTTGGATCACCCATTGCTATTGCCGTTGAGTTAACCAAAGGACCTATTGTGTATGCTCTACAACGGTATGAATTTGTTGTGATTGTACCGATTAATCCAACGACCCTTGCAAAATATCGAACGGCTTTTAAACCCAGTAAAGCTAAAGATGATCCCACTGATGCTGAGTTAGCATTAGAGCTTATGCTTCGTTACCCAAATCACTTTCCTCCTTTAAATCAACAAAGTGTCAACATGCGTAAGCTCATGTTTTTAGTGGAGCATCGTAGAAAAGTAGTTGATGATAAACAACGAGTGATTAATCAAATGATTAATGCAATCAAACAGTATTACCCTCAAGCTAATGAATGGTTCTGCAAAAAAGATACGCATATTTTTTGTGACTTTATTACTCGCTGGCCAACCCTTCAGCAAGCAAAAAAAGCCCACAAATCAACCTTAGTAAAGTTCTTCAACGATCATGGTATACATAACTGCACAATAGTTGACCATAGAGTATCTTTGATAAAAAAAGCCAAATCTCTCACTGATGACAAAGCAGTAATTGATAGCCATACCATGCTAGTGATTTTCTATATCGAACGCATAGTTAATTCAATGAAATGTATTCAACAGTACAATAAGTCGATATTAAAATTGATGGATAAGCTGCCTGACGCCCCTATCTTTAATAGTTTACCTGGCGCTGGTGCTGCTCTATCCTCACGGTTACTTGCAGCATTCGGGGAGCAAAGAGATAGGTTTAAATCAGCCAAAGAAGTGCAGCAATATGCAGGTATAGCACCTGTAACAGAAAGAAGTGGTCAAAAATCTTGGGTTCATTGGCGCTGGCAGTGTTCAACATTTTTACGACAAACATTTATAGAATGGGCAACCCATTCACGCCTGAAATCTTATTGGGCTAATTTATATTATCTACAACAAAGAGAAAAAGGTAGCTCTCACCAAGCAGCTATACGAGCACTTGCCTTCAAGTGGATAAGGATTGTGTACAAGTGTTGGCAAGATGGAAAACCATATAATGAAACGCAGTATTTACGCGCTTTAAAAGATAGAGGTTCACCACTGCTTTCAGTTAAAGTTTAACTTGATCTCAGGCTCAGGGCGTGAAGCGCCATAGAATTTAATACCTAAAATCATATTAATCTAATGTCCGCTTTGGTATTTTCTAATCAAATTAGAATTTTTGACTTTATAGATTCCTGATGAAATTTAGAACAATTCTATTATCTAACGCAGGGCTGATTTTCATCGGTTCAAATGCAGCTAGATAAGCCAAGGCTAAGGTCTTCTTTCGTATCTTTGCTGACTGTTTTGAGGTCGGTTTTTCATTACTAAAAGGGTCAGCAATGTGGTACTTTCTGCCCTTTACATCACGTATTATAAAATTTGTGAATATCAAATGAAGTAGCTCTTTTGCTAAGGGTTTCTTGGTGCGCATTGAAGAACTTAACCAATCGTGTTTGATAAAGCCCCCTTAGAGCCTAATAGCGGGCGTTCGTAGTTATTAGCACTTGAGTGAAGTTCAGGAAGAACCTAGGTTTATAAACACTAGTCAACTACATTTCAATAAAATAATATATCTCTCTAGCAAGTTAAACGCGAGTTCATTAAATAGAAAAATTAGAAGGTAAAGGATTCATTGGAAATGGAGTAAAGTGAAAATAAACTCAATTTTGTAGTCACTTCCCATATAACGTTAGTTGGATACTTATCTAAATAACAAACAACTTCCTAACGGGCCGATCTTAAAGAAAATTGATTGATAAACTTATTGAAACTAAATTGATTAATATTCATTCATCTTATAATGTTAGTAGAACTAATAATTACTAAACTCGTAAATGAAAGAGTAAATGTGTTGATTGCTAATATTAAACATAGATATTTTAATTCTACTTTTTTTTACCTTTCCATTTTTGCCCTTTTATATTACCTAGCGGCCTATGTAGGTGCATCGCTCTTTTCATTAAAACCAAGCAATATTACATTAATTTGGCTTCCTTCTGGCTTAAGCTTAGTAATGTTTATCAAATGGGGGTACAAAGCTGCTCCTTTCGTAATATTTGCTGATTTCATAGCCAATTTTCCTGGTATGTATACGGAAGATTCAGTAGCAATGAGCGTGTTACATACGTCTCTTTCAGTCGCAGCTGATTTATTTTCGCCTATAGTGGGTATGATATTATTACGAAAATTTCTGAAAAATGGTGTGGAAATAGCTACTGACCTTTTCATATTTGGTCTTTGCGCATGTTTGATACCTATTTCAATCTCTAGTTTCATGATAGCTACTAATTTATTGTCAGGTAATTATATTGAAAGCAGTGAATATATAGGATTAATTAGGGTTTTGTTCTTTGCTGACAGTTTAGGTGTCGTGTTAATTTACCAAATTTATATTGGTTGGGAGGCTTCTAAATCAAGTAAAAACGAAAACTCTAATTGGTTCATTTATACAACATTATGTATTTCAGTCTTATTGTTGTTCGGAATAACTTATTTACCTTGGGTGCTCTACTTGATAGTACCTTTACTAATAATCTCAGCATTTAAATCAAACCAACTTAATGTAGGTATTTTAAGTAGTTTAACCATGCTTATAATTCTTGTTGCGACAGCTCATGAATTGGGGCCATTTGTATCAGAAAATCAACTTGTTACTAATTCTGAAGCAATTACTTTCGTATTTGCTATCGCTTTAACACTTTTTGGTGTTTCTCTCCAAAACACTCAACTTCATCGTAGTGAAACTAACCAAGAGCGCTTACAAAAAGCAACCGATATTGCTCAAAGAAAGTATGTAGATAGTTTACAAAATGCCATATTACTAAGAGATAACTATACTAAAGAGCTAGAGGAAGGGATTTACGGGGCAACAGCTAAAATTCAAGAGAAAACAGAAAAACTAGAATTACTAGATCAACAAAAATCATTGTTTTTTACCAATATAAGTCATGAATTTCGAACCCCGTTAACTTTAATTCAAGAGCCAATTCGAAAGTTAGCTGCTGGTGAATATGGCAAACTGACAGAAAAGGGAGAAGAAGCTATCGAGATCAGCTCCAGAAATATTGCGAGTCTGTCCCGTCTGATAAATGAACTATTACTGTTGGCCGAATTGGATGCCGGCGCATCAATTTTAAAAGCGAGTGAACAAGATATTTCACAATTTTGTTGTCGTACTGCGAGTCTTTTTACTCATACGGCAGCAGATAAACATATTAACTTCAATTGTGATTTCCCTAAACAAGAAATACCACTGTATTTTGACCTACCTAAATTAGAGAAAGTTATCACTAATTTATTATCGAATGCTTTCAAATATACCCCAAAAGGAGGTGATGTTGGTTTTGCTATCCACGCAGTAGATGAGGATACGAAAGATACGGGTAATTTTTTGACTATTGTCGTTGAGGACAGTGGAACTGGTATTGTGAAAGATGAGCAGACTCATGTTTTTGAACGTTTTTATCGGACGAAAAGCACTAATGATAGTGGCGTAGAAGGCAGCGGCATAGGGCTTGCCATCGTTAAAGAGTTAATGGAATTACACGGTGGTACAGTGAATGTCAAAAGCAAGTCTACAGGTCCAGGAAGTATCTTTACCTTAAGTTTACCTTATGGCAGTGACCACTTAACTACGCAGGAAGTACTTATTAAAACAGTACCCTCCAACAGTCTGACGATAGTTAACTCTGACAAAACCTTCAAAGATGAAAGGTATACGGTGTTAGTTGTCGAAGATAACCCAGACATGCGTACTTTTATCGTACAACAGCTTGATGAGAAGTTTAGTATTCGTGAGGCCGAAGATGGCCTGCATGCACTGGAAATATTAAAAACACAAAAGGTGGATTTGGTGCTGTCAGATGTCATGATGCCAAAAATGGATGGGATTAGTTTGTTAAATCATATTCGCAGTAATCAACAATTTAAAAATATGCCTATGATTATGCTGACGGCTAAAGCGTCTGAAGAAGATAGATTACTAGCTTTGCATGCCAAAGCGGATGATTTTCTATCTAAACCATTCAATTCCAATGAACTCACATTAAAAGTGACTAATTTGTTAGCGCGATCATATCTGCAATACCCTGCAATTATGAAAACCAACGGCGAAAAAATCATCCGCATTCAAACTGAGCAATACGACAATGAATTTCTCAAGAAGGTACGGGATTGTGTTCATGAAAATATAGAGATAGTAGAATTTGATATAAACACACTAGCGGCAAAGTTATTTATGAGCCGTTCGACATTGCAGCGAAAAATAGAGCAAGCCTCTTATTTGACCGCAGCACAATTTGTTAGAAAAATTCGCCTTGAAAAAGCACATTATTATATTCAAAGTGAAACTCATCGTACTTTAGCTGAAACTGCCTATGCGGTCGGCTTTAGCCATGCAGGCTATTTCTCTAAGTTATATAAGAAATATTGTGCAGAACAAGTTACCCCTCTTTAACTCTTTTCTATTCTCCATCAATTAAAATGCACCTTTTGAGTATGTGCTAACTAATAGCGTGTAATTGTCAGTTATTGGCGCATCTTTGCCAATCTTGAAGGAGCCCCTTCTTTTGCAGGTCCAATGGCTGTTAACTTCTTAACTTGGAATTTAAAAAGCTGTGTATTTTCCTAGAAGATGTAGATCACCTTTAAAGTGATTTTGTTTCATATCTACAGTTTTAGCAAACATCAAAGGAACAAGAAAATGAAATATATACTGGGTAGATTATACAAGCTCTCAATACCATTTTTAACTCATTAGATACAGACACGCTGGTGGCTACGCTACAATCTATAGATCTGAAAACTATGGTCGCTACGTTGCAGTCAATGGATATTGAAACAGCCTCATATTGGTTAAGTTTTAATGAATTGTTTTAGCGGTTAAACGTCTAATGGCCTAAATCTATTCAGCTAGGCTTTAAAATGTTTATGTCCGCTTACATATCGATAGCGTACCTAATTTTGAGTAATTACAGAGCTAATGTATTTTGTCGTCTTTGTGGTAAAAGTGAGCCTTAGCTCGTAACCAATGATAAATGAAAAACAGGTCGCCGCTAATGACTTCTTGGTGCGCTATAGCGGAAGTAAATTTTGGATAGTGTCAGCTTTTTTTTACAGTTGGCTTTAGAGTAGTAAGCTGACTTAATCAGGCCAATAGGTAACTTAATAACCTTCGTCTTAGTGGACATTTTGATATTAATATCAAGTTCAAAAAAGCAAAATAAAAGGAAGTTATAATGATAAAAACGATACTAACTCGTCGAAAAAACATTTTCACATTAATTTTTTCAACAGCAACATTCCCTTTTTTCTTTGTCACATATGCATTTTCAAATACGATTGCTGATATTCAAATTTATAACCATACATTCACTGGACAGTACAATATGTGGGGTGAAGGTACTGTATTGACTCAGTTGTTTGAAACAGGTTATGTGGATGTCATCGATACTGGCGATAAATCACTAGATTATAATAATGTGCAAAATTTAGATTTTACCCAAAGATCACAACATATTGAAATAGGTGATTGGGGTACAGATATTCAATTGAACGGCTCAACGGATATAAACTTAAACTTCTATAGTCAATTTTCAGCTGGCCAAGTAGACATAAATTATGGCAGTAAAATAACATTAGATTTCTCTGATTTGTATGGCAAAAAAGCTGGAGATGAAGTTACCATCTTTAGCTCCTTTGTTGTCGATGCAGATACGTCTACTATCTCCTCACAAACGGCTGACATGACTGCTGGTATAGAAGCATTATCTGATGTGAGCTTTAATGGTCATATTGACACCTATACAGGCAATGGTTCAACATTAAAATCTTGGGACTATGAAGAAAAGGGGCGTGAAACAACCATAGTAGAAGTTGAATTACTTCAACTGCTAAGAGATATTGAAAAAAGAGTTGAGCCTATTGTAGAAGAGGTAAACCTAAAATCATCTGACGATAGGTTGTTCGGTGCATTATTTATTGCCGAAGCCTTAACAGGACGAATTTCAAGGGAAGGTATTGAAGACGTAGCAACAGTATTTGCCCAATCGATACTGGATGCAGTGGAAGAAACCACTATTTCTGAATACGAAGATAATGGAGGTATTGATAACGTAATTACTTTTTTGAAAGAGAATTTAATTATCAACAACGATACTGTAGATGAAGGATATTATAAAGACGTAGAAAACCCCATATATCCTTTTATCGAATCTATCAATGACTATATAGTTGATTATATTCAAAATGAGGATGGTGAACTCGCGGCTAAAAAAATACATAAAAAAATGGACAAGTATTTATTTGGTTTAGAGTACATAGAACTGACTACCCCAATACTCGAAACTTATGGTGGTATTGCCCCAACATCGCTGGAAGAAACATATGGTTTACCTGACGTAGAAGTAGTCACAAACGAAGATATTAATTTTGGTTTCGATGATACCATTGCTCCCGGACTCTCATCCGAAGGAGAGCTTGAGTTACTCGAAGTGGGAGGCACGCTAACCGATACGGTTATGAGGTCCCTATCGTTGAATCCAAAATTTCCGTTTATTGAATTAAATGGGCAAGGTGAAAATAACTGGTACAGTTATAACTACTCTTTAGTTGATGATTTAGTCTCAGTTGGTTTTGGTGTTTATCAACGTTTTGTATTTGATAACATTTTACCGACTGTGTCGATAAAAATAGGAGATTCGTTGATATCAGAAATAGTCGGATCTAGTAAAGGGCTGACGTTTACTGTTCCCGAAGGTCCTTTTGATATTACCCCGACGTTTAATTTAACAGGAGATTTATTGAATCAGACGAATCTTTATTCAACATTATCATTGGACTATATAAGACTATTAGAACTAGATGTAGAGTTTTCCGGCAAAGCGCTGGACTATAGCTATGATGTTACCCGAGAATATGCAATCACTGAGGAGTACTTGGAAAAAGTTGTTGGCATCGGGAGCAGGTTACTTTGTCTAGTAACTTCTACCTTTCAACGAGTTTGGAAAAATGGTATTTGTTATGACGAAAAAACCCGAACTAGAATTGAAAAGATAATAGAAGAAGAGTTTGATACTTTCACTGTTGACCCTTTTGGGATCTACCGTGGTCCCGTATATGAAAATGACAACCCTGAAAATGCGAATGCAATTCTAGCTTCCCCCATTCCTGTGTTTAATCCAGAAAAGTGGGAAATATCATTGTCCTCTTTCGAAGGCGAAACACGCTCTTTTAACCTCACACAAGTTCCAGAGCCATCAACGCTTGCCATCTTCTCCTTGGGGATGATTGGGTTGGCTTCACGTCGATTTAAGAAACAGGTTTAATAAGTAAGTTTCTTTATTAAAATTAATTATCGACGACGGTATACCTGAATAAACCCATGTAACCCAATGTTGCCGATAATCATCAAGAAGCATTTGCCAGTTCGGTAGATATTTTTTTTGCTCATAAAGCTGCGTTATTCGACGAATGTAGTTTATGTAAACTATAGGCCAAAAATCATTTCAATTATCTGCCTTGAAAGTCAACTATTCTAACGTCAGCTTTCGTATCTTTGCTGACCTAATAAAAAATTGAAAAAGTGTAAGATAAAATACGAGCTACTACACTTGATGGGTTTACTTTTTTAACGGTATCTAGTTTAGAACCACGTAGCTGTATGGGCTTGTACACCATTATATTTTTCTTTATCTGCTTCACTCATGCGTCAGTATGTGTACATCAAATTTTAGCTTGTTTAATATCTAATCCAAAAGCCTTTATTGTGTTTTTCAGTGATGCTAGGGCTTCTGTAAAGTTCAGTTCTTTATTCTGAATTTGCTTTTCAATGCGACTCAGCTGGTCTTCAACAATACCTACCGATGCAGATAGTGCAACTGCACTATAAGCTTTAGCGTAGCCTCGTATTTTAGCGAAAGCCAAGTGAATATAAGTATCAAGGGAGTGCAATTGCGTATGTCCTGTCCACTCTCTTAACTGTAATTTGAAAGTTTCGGCATTAAGTAAGTGTTTTCTAAAATCATCAGCATTAGTAACATCGTCATGTTGCTGAATAATTTCAATAAGCTTGTTAGTAATAAATGCATGACGATAGAGGTGCGGGTGAAATTCACCTTTGATACCTAATTCCTTTTTCCACTTGTTTAGATAAGTCGTCCATGAGTCCGCTTTAAAAGGCTCACCTGTTTTTGTTGCTATGAACAAGAAGCCATGATCTTTATCTCCAGTGAGCCCCTTCCTCTTCATAATTTTGCGACGATATTTCATGTACTGAGCAATATCAGTAACAAGAGTATGGGGAATGGGCACATGCCTTGTAGTTTGTTCGTCCTTACGCTTTAGCGTGTGCATTTTCAGGGATGGCTCGTTCATGCCTCTAGCGTCTTTGAAATCATCCACGGTTACGAGATGAAGCTCTGCTACCCGACCACCTGTTTGCTCCATTAATTGATACAGAGCTATATCACGATAACGAACAGCTTTATTGACATTGGTTTGTATAAAACTCCATACCTTTAGCGCGTCTTTTTCACCAACGGGTAATCGTCTTTTGACAGCATCTTTGCTTGGCAGGCAAATATGCGAAGTAGAGGTAACTTCTTTCTTGTGCCTACTTCCCTCAATGGAAATTTTATGAGTTGTCTCAACCACCTTAATGGCATTGGCTTTGTCTTTACCAATAAATAGTTTCAAGTCATGGTACTCTTGGACAAACTCAAGAAATTTAAGGCATCGAATGCCGACTTCCAAAACCCTATTGTTACTTTTAACCTTTTCACCATTAGGATGTTTCTCGCTTTGCAATCCCTGTATAAACAAGCGAAAAGTAGCATCTGTTAAGTCTCTAAAACGGTTAAGATGGGTTGCACTTTCGACGTGATAGACCAAAGCTATAATACTATTGGCATACGTCCTGATTGTCTGGTATTTCAATCCTTCTTCTAGCAATTTATGAATATACATGTTGGCTTCATAGCAAGGCACACCATTTTTATAGGTGACAAACGGTATGTCCCTTGACTTATAAAATGTCAATTTGCCATCAAAACCTAGATGTGACCAACGAGAAAAATCCTTTAGTTTAACTACAGGCATCAAATTTCCCCATGGTTAACATAATTAAGCTGCGCCTCAACCTTCTTATTAATATCTTTGTAGCGCTTTAAACGTTCTTCATCCGTCCCATCTTGCAACACCATTGCTTTTAAATGTGCGCGCATTTCTTTTATGACAGTATTCAAAAGGAAATTACTTTGCTGAGTGATAGCAAGCGTTTTTTCAGTAGATTCTAGCTTTTGTCTTGCGCTCTCTTCATTACTCTTTTTAATTTTTCCTTTTAAAGCTTTATCTATGGCGTTACGGGCATTAATTCTGAGACCATCAAGACCATCAAAACCATCACCAAACAACAACTCTGAAAGGCTTTTAACGGTATTGATTGCAACAGAACCAATGTGTCGTTCTACATCTTCATACTTGGCTAAGCCACCTTGTGATTTAAGGGCTTGAACAAGTCTATCATTGTTTTTAAATCCATCTGGCAATTTGATAATTTCCAGTAACAGAGCTTCGGTTGCCAGTATTGTTCTTTGATTGATTTCTTTATTCTTTTTCATTGTTATGTTTCTTAGACTGTTTTTACTTGGAATGCTAAGTTGAAAGTTTCTCGAACCTGCCCGTCTTCGTCAGTAACTTTGAAGAAATTTGGCTCTAAGCTGATTTCACCCGTTTTCAGTAACTCTTCAAGGTTCGATTCTAGATTTGCCTCTGCCTTCAATTGATCAATATGCGGAGTAGTTATGTCGTCGTCATCTGCTAGATCGATGACGCTTTCCAAGTCATCAATAATTACCGCACCAGCATTGTATTTTTTAGCAAGCGTTGCTTTTAACTCGCCGATACTTTTGAGTTTTTCTAGCTCACCATCCTTATTTAGTACACCTTGCACAATAACAGTGGCTTTAACTCCATTGAGGATATCGCCCACTTCATTGCTTGATATGTAATGATATAAGTGTGACATATCTGTATGTCCGAGCATCCAACGCAAGGCTTCAAGCCCTTGAAAACGCTTTTGCCAGAAGAACAACAAGGCAAAAAAACGACGTAACTGATGCTGTCTCACATATTGTCGTCTTAGCTCGCCATTGCTCATCTTAACAAGGGGGATTTCAAAGTAGTCACATATCGAATCGAGATGAGCATTAAAGGTCTTAGCTTTAGGCTTAGTGAGGTTACACATTCTTGCGTGTAAGTTATTAAAAAGACCTAATGTTTTACCCTTAACTAATCCTTGCGATATAGCGGCCTCGTTAAATGCTTCGAGTCGCCAGATGATTTTAGCAAGAGAGGCAGTAATAGGTCTTTCAATGATTTTGTTGGTCGATATCTTACCGCCATTCCCAGACTTTTTGAGCTTAAAAATGAGATTGTATTCAATATCTTCATGCTTAAATGGGTTTAAGTTTGGTGACAGATTACCACTGCTTTTTAATGATATTAACTCATCCTGTCGTCTTGCTGTAATAATGCCGGTAAGGTACTGACAACTCCCTATGAGAACGCCGTAAAGCTCAAACAAACTCTCATTGTTCCGGATGGCGTTGTACTTGTTCGCAGCTAGAACTCCAAAAGGTAAAACCTGTTGAATACCCATCGCCTTAACCGCTTTTTC
>JABSOX010000053.1 GCA_013215655.1 Colwellia sp. | reverse complement strand
TGTTTGTTCTTGTTTGTTCTTGTTTGTTCTTGTTTATTTATCTTTATTCTTTTTTGTCGAGCCTCACTGCGTTTGTATCGACACCAATTAAGCGTTTTTATTTTTAGGTTTATACATTAACAGGGTTATTTTTCTTTGTTTCAACTGAAAACTTACTTGTTTGGTATTAGTAATAGTCACGTCATACAAGCCTAATTTGGCACCATGGCTAATTTTCGTCAGTTTCTTTGACTTGGCATCTTTGTTATTATTTTGGCTAGACTTAGCTGCGGTATCTTTAACATTTCGAGCTGATAATAACGCCATCGGTGATTTTAAGGCTTGCTCACTACCATCAGGAGATATAATGGCGATTAAGCGATATCGCCAATCGCCATCGTAAAATTCAGTTAATTCACCTTGCTGCGCCAGTTTTTGCTCATCGGTTAAGCCAATCACCTTTTCAACAACTTTTATCTTTTTTTCATCTTGTTGATAATAACCATAGGCATTAGTCAGTTTTAATTGCTGAACGGCATTTAATTGCGGTAATTGCAGCTGATCGTTAATGGTTAAATTTGCCATGGTATTATTTGATTGTTGACCATCTATAAGAAAGCGTCCCGTAAAATCAATAACGATATAGAGTAGGCTTAATGCTAGTGTGATCAGAGTAATGGGTTTTATCATAATTTACTTTACTCTTTATTTACTTTCTTGTTGCATATACATAGTGATACTCATTCGACCCGTCACTTTGCCAAGATTGTTTTTACGAAGTTTTTCTAACCGATAATTAAAGCTATTACTAGCAAACCATTGCGGTTGACTTTCAAGTGCCGCCTGCAATTTCTGTAAGTTAACAAGTGCCCCCTTAATGCGTAATTTCACTTCATACTGAGTGAGCAGCCACTGATTACGAGGAATTGCCGCTTGCCACACCAATTGTGTAATTTCTATTTGGAACTCTTCAAATAATTTTTCAAAGTACTTTTGCTGATTTAACTGAAATCGATTCGTTGCCTGATGATCAAAAGTCAATTGTTGTATTTTTTTAAGTTGATTGGTTGATTGAGCCAGACTTTGCTGCATTTGTGTTTTTTTATCTATGGCAAATGCTGATTTGTTTAAGCGTTTTTCAAGTAATGCATTACTCACTAGTGTATCGTCTTGCCATTGAACAGTGGGCATGACAATGAATTTCACTACAATTAAAGCGCTAATTAACAATAATGCGTTGCTGTGTTGTTGAAGTTGCTGTTTCAATGAAGCCATTATTTGCTGCCTTTATTATTGTCGGCCAATAAATGACTATTGAGCACGCTAGCGTCAATTAAAAAACTAATAGTGAAGCTTTCATGGGTTTTGGATATTCGCACTGAAGAATCAAACTTGGCGTCTATTACTCCTGGCTGTTGAATTAATTTTTCAAGATAAGCCGTCGCTTTAAAAATGATACTCGCGGGTTTCTCTGTTGGATCAGCCACTACGTTGTCTTTATCTTCGTCTTTGACTTTAGCGACTTTATTTGTTTTCCCAATTAATACATAGCGATTATTGATATAACGTATGGTACTAATTTGAGCATCTTCAATAAGTTCTGACCATATTATCCAAAATAAAGACCTTGCCTGCTGTTGATTTGAAAAGTCATCTAGTAGTGCAAATTGTTGTTGATAAGCAATAAACTGTTCTTGTATTTGTAATGCTTGATTTACATCCGTCTTTTGCGCCGCTACTTCTGACATTAAACTCTGCTGCTGCCAATATAGCCAAGCCGAAGTTATACCTAAATAAATAGTAAAAACTGCCACAATAGGAAGCGCTATCGCTTTTACTATGGGTGTGTCTTTTTTCTTGGTTTCTTGGACTAAGAAATTAGTAGATAAGCTAAGAGGACATTTACTTAAGCCGTTTATTAGTCTTTCAGATAATTGCTCGGCAGTAGACTCTTGATAAACCGAAGATTCTGCTACAGAGTTTTCCTTTACGTCATAACTTAACCCTAAACTATGACAAAAACGTTCAAAGTTGTTTATTAACGGGCTATTTAACGCAGAAACTGTGGCCTTATTTGCTGCAGCAACAAACAATTTTTTTGTTTGACTTTGTGGTTGATTTTGCTTTTTATTAGACAGGTCATCACTAGGACTTAAACAATCTTGTTGTAATATTTGATTATTATCCAGCGTTAATGCCAATAAAAATGATTCGGGCAGTATAACTTTTACACTAGGTATTTTAGCTTTGAGATCATTTTTATCTAACTGCCAAATATTAACCCGGCTCTGAGCATCATTATGCTTATCACCGAGTGATGTATTAGAAGGGATAATATTGTAAATAAACTGAGTTTGAGAAAACTCTAACGCTAATAATTTTTTTAGCTCTTTTTTGTTTTCAATAGGATAGTTTTTTAATTGTTCTTGATAGTAAGGTTTAGCAATAATTAACAAGTATGGAGCAAAAGCATCTAACGAAGCAGGCATTAACCTTATACCTGACTCAGCATAAACAAAGCGATATAAGATATTATTTGCGTAATACCCCGTTATTTTACACAGTAATTTTTGATAACGTTGATGAAATACGTTAGTTGAAGCTTTTGTCATAATATTATTATTCTTTATACTCTTGTTTTGCTGCTTTTGGTGCTAAATTTAAACCATTTCTTTGGTTCACATTTTGTCAAACCTCACTTCGTTCGTGTCGACCTGCGTTTTATCCTTTTGTTTGCATAATATTAAAAGGTAAATAAACACTCTGTGTATGGGGAGTGAATTTAACAATCACTTGTTTTTTTACTCTCGCTTCACCTTGCTCAGCAATTAAGGTTATTTTTAAGGTGCGGCTCGGCACAAAATAAACATCAACTTCATCCGAAATACGCATCAATTGTACAAGCTGTTGTTTGTTTACATCACTATTATTATCATTTGATTGAAACTGGCCCGTTAACGGATCAATACCCAAATGCATTTGCTGAGCATATTGCTCTCGGCGTTTAACAATTTCATCTGCCACAGCATCATTACTTAGCGACGCTAAAATACTTTTAGGACTAGTCAATAAATTTAAATGTCCTGCACCATAAAGCGTAAAGTCATCAGTAATCAACTGCAATTGTTCGGCGGTTATCGTTTTTTGCAACAACCATTCACGTTTGTCTGGCATTACATGATTACGGGTATTCTTGTCACTCTCAGCGCCATAATTTCGACGAATACTATCACCATCTTGCCAATCTAACAAGGTAGCTTGGGCACGTAGCGCTTCATCACTACTTAAGCCTTGGTAACGCAGTCTGTCAGCGACAATTCCAACGGCTGGGTGATGTAAATTAATTAACCCTGCTTGGTCTTGCAGTTGTACAGTGACTTTGTTATTTAATTGAAAGGCTTGGTTGTATAAATTCCATGGTACAGCAATAACGGTTAGTTGTTGGTTATTTATGTTAGTGAATGTTTCGTTTTGAGCCGGAGTATTTTGTACCAATAATGACTGATTATTATTGGCTTGTTGCCTACTGTCTTCACTGATTCCTGAGCCTATGTCTGAGTTAAGTATATGGCTAAAATCGAATTCAGTGCCAACCTCTTCACTTGTTGTCAAACTGGCGATAGTATTCGCTCCCCAAGTACTAGTGAGCATTTCAAACAGCACATCGGCTTCTGCACTATGCACAGATACTGCAGCGTAGGTTCGGTCAACCGCCCATTGTGCCATTTGTACTTGCTGTTTAGCAGATTTTGAAATATATAGTGCAACGGTAGTTAATATAGCAACAATGATCAGTATTTGAATGAGTGCAATACCGCCTTGTTTTGTTAATGAGGCTAACTTAAGTATGCTTTTTCTATCTCTTCGACCTTCACTACTAATGTGCAACTTACTAATTGATGCTGTCATACTACTTTTATCATTCACTTTCATAGCATTAACCTTCATTGAAGTATGAAGACAACCAACGCTCGGTATTATTGTCGAGATTAACTAAAATGGTCATCTTTTCGTCAGCTTTAGTTAAAATTATTTCAACTTTCTCTGGGATCAGCTGTTTGTCTAAACCTGAAAATTTTTTGTACCATTGATGTTCACCAACAAGGTTTTCTAAACTATAATTCCTTTTATCTTGATAGGAAGACCAGCCATAGTAGTTAAATGTAATACCGTCAAACTGCGTTGCCAATACCAATTGATGGTCAAATTCCACGCTTTGAGATTCAGTTAAAATATTACCCATTGCCAAAGACTTTGCTTGATATAACAAAGATGACTTACCATTTGTATCTTTAGTGGTAGATAATCGAAATATTTCAGCAGCATCGGTTGCAAAAAGACCATCATGAGTAATTGCTAACAAACTATCTTCACCACCAATAAAGAAAAAAGCGGGTTGATTGTTATCTTTTAAAATCGCGTAAGGAATGATGTTAGTGAGTATGGTTTGAATACGATGAAAACTCATTGCTTGTTGATTAACTTGATTAAACTGTCCTAGTTCGTCCTGCCATTTATTAGTGAATAAACTATAAGTATAACTGCCCGTGAACATCAGTAAGCTAAGGATAGTAGTCACTATCAACAGTTCGATTAACGTAAAACCATGTTGAGCCTTTACACTTTGATGGCTGTGAAAAAAGCTCCGTTGCTTTAGTTTTTTAATCATTGCGTCACCCAGCTAAGCTCATGATATTGATAAGCTAAACCTTTATTGAAATTGGGGAGCTTGCTAGTTTCTACTTGATGACTATCTGAAAGCTCTAGATTAACTGACCACTTTTTATATCTTTTTGTATAACTTTCCATGCGAGTTGTATCTACATCAAATTTATCAGCCGGTGATTTAAATGCAATTACATGCGCTTGCCATCGGTAATGAATCCCCCAAATGATGCCATTGCCGGTTAGCTCATCTGCAAATTGAGTCGTTTGTTCACGTATGCTTTGTTGAATAATAGGTAATAATGCAGGAACAACCGCGGTTATGCCTACTTTATTCTGTGCTTTTTCTGAGGCGACATAGGCAGTCTTAAAAATTACAGAGGTAATGGCAATGGTTGAAAACAAAATGGCACTAGCGACCAGTACTTCTAACAAGGTGAAACCTTTTGTTCGCTTTATAGCTTTCATTTATTGCTACCGTTAATTCTTTTACCGAGATCAATGGTTCGTTCTTTGCCGTTAACCAATACGGTCATGGTCGTTGGTTTGATCAAACCAAAAGTATTCACTTCGAATGTTTGTGGTGTGAATGTTAGGAATTGAAATTCCAAGTCAGATATTATTGGACTTTCTTCTTGGCTGAGGCTCGGCTCTTGCGACACTGCATCATATTGATACTGGCTGGTATTTTGAGTATTGGATGAGTTGACCTGGTTGACTTTGTTTAATTGATAACGAAAGACAACAGAGCTCTGTTGCAAAGTGATAACTCCCGGTTTACTGGTGGCAAAACTGCGATAGCTATTACCCTTCATCCAGTTTTGCAAGGTCATTTGCTCTTCTTTAGCTTGAATTTTTTCGTAACCCTGAATAGTCATAGGTCCTACTAACGACATCACCAAAGCGATGATAGACATCACGATCATTAGTTCGATTAAGGTGAAGCCTTGATTGCTTTTAGTCTGTCGAAAAATTGAATTGCTCATTTATCTTATTAAAAGTCCGTACTTGTCTCGCATCGTGGATTTATAAACTTGTCGAAGTACAGGTTATTAGTTCCCGACATAACCTAAGTACCTACATCCATGTAGGCAAACTTCGACCTACAATGACATATTATTTGATTTGAAGAACTTCTGTTAAAAACCAATTTCATTCATAGAAACCATACTCAGTAGCATCATTACCACTACGCCACCAACAAAGCCGCCCATAAACAAGATCATTAAAGGCTCTAACATCGTGGTCATGCTCTCTGTCCAACTTTCAAATTCTTGTCGTGAGCGATTAGCAATTTCGTCAAATACTCGTTCGAGGTTACCTGATTCTTCACCCACTTCGAGTAAAGAGATATAAAAATCAGGATAAAGAGATGTCTGTTTTAATGCGGGTGTTAAAGCACTACCGCCTTTTATCTTCGTTTTAACAATATCTATTTCACGTTTTAGATGTTGGTTCTTAATATTGCCTGCCGATAAACCAATAGCTCGATCAATCTGCACTCCTGCCTTTATCATCATTGCTAAACCGCTATTAAAGCGAATACGTTCAACCGTGATCACCGCTGTTTTGATAATAGGTAACTTTAAGCTGACATTTTGCCACCATTTAACAAACGCTGGCCGCTTGGTTGCCGCGACTAAACCAAAAATAGCGGCGACAATACCAATGACTAATAACCCTTGATATTGGATCATCCATTCACTGGTTGACAGCATTGCAGTGGTATACCAAGGTAAATTGTCTGCTCCTTCAAACATCGAAGACATCTTAGGAATTATAAAGTTAAAAATAAAAAAGATACTTAATAAACAAACAAAAAAGATCACTGAAGGATAAGCTAATGAACTAACAATTTTTCTTTGTAACGCACGACGAAATTTAAGATCTTTGGCTAAACTGTCAAAAATTTCACTTAAATTTCCTGAAGCTTCACCTAGTTCAATTAAATTACAATAAAGTGGGTCAAATATATCATCATGTTTTTTGAATGACTCCGCTAAACTTCGACCTTTTTTAAGGTTTCTACTTATATCATTTAACAATTTTGCTAAGGCGGGTTTAGCCTTGGTTTTTTTGATGATGTCGATACCGCGATCAATTCTAACCCCAGACTCTAGTAATAAACTGAGCTCTGCTGTTAAAAACTCTAAGTCAGATAGAGAGACTTTCTGATTAAAACTAAAGACGCTATTCTGTGCCGCCGCCAATTCTTCAACTTCAGATGGCATCAGCCCTTGTTTTTTGAGTTCGATAAATGCAAAAGCTTTATCGTTTGCTTCTAGTTGACCTTCAACTTTACCACCCGAACTATCGTAGGCTTTATACGTAAATACTGCCATTAGCCGGCTATCCGTACAACTTCATCAATCGTGGTTTGCCCTAATATAGCTTTATAAAAACCATCTTCTAACAAAGTTCGTCGCTGCATTTGAGCATTATGTTTTTTGGCTTTTGGAATAAAGTCAGAATCTTTAGGCATTGCCTTGATTTCATCATCACAACGTAAATATTCGATAACCGCCATACGACCTTTATATCCGGAATTTGAACAATGTTCACAGCCTTTACCGTGCATTAATTTTATCGCAGGTAATTCAAATTTATCGGCAAGGAGCTGTAATTGATATTTTTCTATGAGTTTAGCTGCCTCAGGGTGTGGTTCAGCGCACTGAGTACATATTTTACGCGCAAGCCGTTGGGCAACAATAGAAACAAGAGCCGCGTTGAGTAAGAACTCTTCGACACCTAAGTCGAGTAAACGTGTATAAGCACTTGCCGCATCATTAGTATGGACTGTAGAAAAAACCAGATGACCCGTTAATGCAGATTGCAGGGCAATTTGGGCGGTTTCTTTATCGCGAATTTCACCCAACATAATAATATCGGGATCTTGACGAACAATACTGCGTAAACCTGCAGCAAAGTCGAAGCCAATATCACTATTCACTTGTACTTGATTGATACCGGGTAATTGATACTCAACAGGATCTTCTAAGGTAATTATTTTAACGTCATCATTATTAAGCGCATTTAAAAAAGTATAAAGTGTTGTGGTTTTACCTGAACCGGTAGGACCCGTTAATAAAACCACACCAGCGGTGGTTTTTATATCTTCACGGATCATGGTTTCAATATCGCCAGACAAACCCAATACCGACATATCATATTGCACATTATCTTTGCGTAGAAAACGCAATACCATCGACTCACCATCGTTTAGTGGTAAGGCAGAAACACGAATATCTAATTCTTGATTAGATATTTTCATTTCAATTTTGCCATCTTGGGGACGGCGTTTTTCAGCGATGTCCATACCAGCAAGTATTTTGAGACGAGTTACAATGGGTAATTGCATTCGAGGAGATAATATTTCCGCTTCATGCAATACTCCATCAACTCTAAAGCGTGCACGATATCGACCATTATAAGGTTCGAGATGCATATCAGACGCGCCTTGTCGTAAAGCACGAGAAATGAGTGAATTAAGTAAGTTTACGGTTGGCGCTTCAGTGGCTAGTTCTCTAAGACGCTCTTCTTCGTTACCAACAAATTCTTGCCCATCATCTAAAGCGCTCAGTTGTTCGTATTTATTAGTTAATAATTGCAGGTCAGAGTCATCGGCAATAAAAATCTCGGCATCAATATTTTTCTGCACTAGCCATTCTTGTACTTGTAACTCGAGCGGGAAGCGACAAGCAAATGTCCAAGCACTGCCATTAATAGCCAGAGGCACCCATTTATTATCAAGTAATAATGATAGGTCTTGGCTATCTATACTTACGGGATCAACATCTTGCCATTGAAAAAGTTCTAGCAAAGGTAAATCGAGATATTTACTATAAAGTACAGATACTTGATCGTCAGGTAAACTACCCATATTAACCAGTACTTGATCAAGACGACCACCAAAACGGCTTTGATAACTTTCAGCCCGTTTTAAATCATCTTCGCTTACTTGAAACTCTTCTACTAACAGCTGACCTAATTGCATTATTTATGTACTATATCTTCGTTATTATCAATACCACCCGCTTTACCATCAGAAGCAAATGACATTATTTTATATGGGTTACCATCTTCACCTGGGGTTGTATAAACATACGCATTTCCCCAAGGGTCAAGTGGCACGGCTTTTGGTAAATATGGACCATCCCAACGAGGTTTATCACTTTTACGTAACTCTTCTAAATTTGCGGGATAGCTGCCCATGTCCAAACGAAAAGTATCCAATGCTGTTTCAAATGCATTCATTTGCGCAGATGCTATACCGCGTTCGGCGGTGCCAAGTTGAGAGAAAAATTTAGGAGCAACAAGTGAAGCCAACAGACCCAAGATTACGATAACGATGAGTAACTCGATCATCGTAAAGCCTTTATATTTACGCATAATAATTGACAATTAGTTAGATTTGAGAAGAGTCTAACAGCTGAAAAATCAGCTGTCGAATGATAAAGGGGGCTTAGTTACATTTTCGAACAATTAAATATATCTGCAATCATAGAATGATTATCTAAACGCTTTAATAAACTTCCAAGCATGCTGGATAGCAAATGAATAACCGATAAAAGCAATGGCAAATATTGACAACATCAACCATTCGGGAATATTAAAATATTCACCTAAAATACCAAAGCTAGCAAAAAATATAGCAATACCACTAATAACCCATAATGATTGTCTTGAGCTTAAACCTAAACGCATACAGATATGATGTAAATGGCCATTGTCGGCTAGAAAAGGTGAAACACCTTTACGAATACGACGGATCATAATGGCAAACATATCCATTAATGGCACAGCTATAATCCACAAAGCGGTAACCGGTCTAAATGCTGCGGCTTGTTCGCCAGTATCTTGTGTACCTAAAGTAAGTAACCAAATAACCGTTAAGCCCATAAACATGCTACCGGCATCACCCATAAAGATTTTTTTACCACGCGGATTACGTGTACTCACGTTATAAAATAAATAAGGTAAAATGGCAACGACAAGTATTAAAGGTAATAAAACATCGCTGTTTGAATTAGCAAGTAAAGTCAAAATTGCTACGGATAATATAGTGATAATACTCATCGACCCAGCTAGACCATCAATACCGTCAATCATATTGAATGCATTAATTGCCGTAATACACGCAAGCATAGTGAAAATCATACCGTAGAAACCAATATTGATTTCTCCAAAGGCGAGTAGATTTCCGAATTCACTAATATAAACACCACCACCAAAAACCATGATAGTAGCGACAATACCTTGAAAAATAATACGAGGAGTAACATTTAAGTCATAAATATCATCCATAGTGCCAATAAAGACCAATAATGCAGATGATATAAGGTATAAGTTTAATAACTGGCTTTGTTCAATAAATAATGTTGAAGCAATTAAAACCCCAGTAAATATTGAAATACCACCAATTAGAGGTATGGCACCGTCGTGGTTTTTTCTTTCTGTTGGAAGGTCAATAAGACCGATTTGAGGAGCTAAAGGTAATAATACCTTAATAGTAAAAATTGATGCAAAAAAAGCGACACATAAAGCGGGTATGAGAAAAACCATTCAAAAGACACCAATCAACAGAACACAAAACCAAAAGCTGATAAGTCTTTGACAAATTTAAATTTAATAAATTTTCAATATTCAACTTCATAAACGCGCTTATTATAAACACGTATTTGCAAGTTAGCCAGTATTAAACGCTAGATACTGGCTAAAATTGACGATTTGTTAACACTTCAAACAGATTAAATCGATTTAATTGAAAATCCCTACTGCTTTCATTGCAATAGCAGCGTTATAAACGATTTGTGTAACTGATGTCCATAAGGTTAAATCTTCCATGTAATAAGAATCAAGCGGTACTACTACAGTATCTCCAGGTTCTAATTCACCATTATTTTGTGAAAACCAATTACCGTTATTAGGGATTTCTACCGCACCATTGGCCTTAATAACATAAATACGACCATCATCCGCTTGCTTTTTAGCGCCTCCACTTAAATTAACATAATCAAAAGCGGATAAACCCGTTTGATATATGTGAGAAGTCGCGACTTGCACTTGTCCTATAACATTGACTGAATTTTGTTTAGCTGGGATATACAGCATATCACCATCTTCTAAAGTAACATCAAAGCTTTCATCAGACATAATGCGTGGTACATCAACGACTAAACGACCTACCGGTGTTACTTTAGTTAAGTCGGCGAGTAAAAGTTTAGCCTGTGCATAATCAATGCCTTGTGAGCTACCATCTTGCGTTAAACTTTTTGAAGCAATTTCACTACGTAAGTTCTCAGATACTTTAATAATATTTTGCAATTCTAATTGCTTTAAGCCCTTTCTTGTAAAGAAAGATGAGTCCGTATAAGCAAATTCTGTGAAACCGCCGACACGAACGATAAGTTCTGCCAATGTTTCGCCACGCTTAATAGTATATTTACCCGGAAATAGAAATTCACCACGTAATTCAATAATATGGTTTTCTTGCCATGCAGGGATATGATGAATATTCAATCTGTCTTTACTTTGTAGGCTTATATTTGCCACAACATCTTCATTAAGTGCTTGTTGCAAGTTAATATTCACTAACAATTGTTTTGCTTTAAATTGGTCAACACTGGATCGTGTAACTTCAGCTTTAGTTAAATAAGCAGACTCTAATAAGCCGCCCGCAGCGAGCACTAAGCTTTTTACTTGGCTATTTGCTGTTAATGGGTATACTCCTGGAAACTTAACCGCCCCCGCCACTTCAACAATCTGTAGCGGTTGTCCAAAAGCAGCTTGACGAGTAAGTTGCTGAATAACAGGTATTAATAAACGTTTTCGCGAAAAAAGTCCAAGTTCATCAACATCAAGTTCTCTTTCTCGAGTATCAGTCAACTCTTCTAATGATTGTGCCGCTAACTTTAATGTCTCATCAGCAAGATCTTGCTCTTGATAGATATTAACTGCTTCCGCATCTTCACCATATTTAGCCCAAAAGAGTCGGTCTTCATAATCACTTTCAGCTTTTTCTTTTTCTTTTTCAAGCAGCTCTTCTCTAGTCCACGCTAAACTATCAAGCGTTGTTATATCGATACTAGGCACTTCGACATTAGAGAAAACTAAAATTTTATCTTGAGGTTGTAATAACAAGTTATCCGCTGAATTTACATCGGAAATAGCATTGAACAATCCAAATTGTAGAACTTCAATGTTACGTCCAACATCTTTTTGTCTAACAATAACGCTATACATGAGGTCGGCATTATTCAAAAGGTATGCATTTATATCGGGTAGTAAATCGGTAACTCTTTGTCCTGCTTGCCATTGATATTTACCTGGGCGTGACACCGCACCAATAACCGTGACCGATTGATCAAATAACTCAGATGTTTTCATTACACGAACATAATCGCCATTTTTTACTGATTGGTTTAAATATTCAGCTTTTGATAAATCAATATTAAGTAATGATCTTAAGTTCTGTTGATTATAACGTTCTACTACCGTTGATGATGGGTATGAAGAAGGTAGTAAGCCACCCGCCATTTTAATAATCGCTTCAAAATTTTCATTATTGCCTAATTCATAAATGGCTGGGCGTCTTACTTCACCTGCAATGGTGACACGTTCGCCTACAGGTGCTACAAAAATAACATCGCCAGATTTAAGCATTAAATCATTTGATGAATCACCTTTAATAAGTAAGTCATATAAATCTAGGGTAGTAACAAGCTTGCCGGCACGCTTTAATTGGATATTTCGTAATGAACCAATGTCATTAATACCGCCTGCAGAAAAAAGTGCATGAGTAATACTTGATAGTGCACTAAGTACATATGGTCCAGGTTTATAAGCATCGCCTAAAACAAATACCCGCATTGCCCTTAATTGAGAAAGGGTAATAACAACATCAACACCCAATACTTTATTTTTAATGGCACTACGTAACGACTTTTTCATTTCAACAAAGGTCAAGCCAGATACAGAGAATGGTCCTAACTCAGGAATAACCACTTTTCCTTCACGAGATACCGTGAGTTCATGGTCTTGATTTTCTTTGCCAAACATTTGAATACTTAAGGTATCACCAGAACCCACTACGTAATCGTCGGGAATGGCAATATCCATAGTTGGAGCAAATGTCATTGGAGCATTGGCAAAGACATCGTAACCAAATGGTTTAGGTTCACCGTCATCTTCCTCTTCTTCTAAGAAGTCATCTGGTAATATAGGGTTACCTAACTCATCAAATTCAGTTCCTCGAGGATAATATTGCTGTAATTGTTGTTCTTCATCTGCGCCTGTAGATTTTGATTTATTAAGTTGAGCCTGAATAGTTCGAATATCAATGCCCATACTTTGTGCTAATGATTTTTGTTGCGCAGGCGCTAATTTTTTAAATTGTTCAAGCTGCTGAGGAGAGATATTACTTGGAAGCTGTGCAGCTTGTAGATTAAACGTCGCACATACAAAAAATAATATGGCAGAAAATTGAACAATGAATTTTTTCATTTAAAATGATATTCCCTATAAAAATAAAGATTAATTATCAACTTAGTGATGATAATTAATCTAATAACAAAGATGTAAATTTTTTGTGCGTGGAGTTTAGCACTTTAGACAGCTAGGTTCTATACCTGACAATTTAGTCGACAACCCTGCTTAACACCTTGTGCTTATTCTAATTCATCATCAAATTCTTCGTCGATCTCATCAAGAAAAGCGTCTAACTCAGCTTCTTCTTCTGCATTGATTTCAATTGGCGGATTACCATCATAAACTTTGTAATTCATATTTTGGAAATAGGCTGTTTTCACAAACTCATATGAATCGATAGAATCTGAAATAAGCATCTCTTGATCTGCTAATGCCACGCGAGTCTCTAGGCCTATCACCGCAACTCGAAGTAAGTTTGGCCAAAAATCAATAAAAGCCAGTGGCCAATAATATTTATCAACATAATCGCCAACCTCTTCACGCACAGAGCTTGGACCTAAGACTACAAGATAAGGTCCGTCACCAACGCCATATTTGCCTAAGACTTCACCAAATTCTTCATGTTTGCGCTCAAGACCAAAGTCACTAGCAGGATCAAATATACCTAATAAACCAATAGTTGAATTTAATAAAAATCGGCCCGCACTTTTGGCGGCATCAGTAAATTCAGCTTGCAATAAGCTATTCACGACAGCTGAAGGCTCATTTAAATTTAAAGCGACGTTATATAATCCTGAGCGAGCACCTGCGGGCATATAATCAGCATATGCCTGTGCTGTTGGTTTAAATACATATTTATCGGCGTAATCCCAAGAGAATGTCCAAAGGGGACGATTAATGGATTCAAGTGGATCTTTAGGATCACCAACCTCTTCGTCATCAATAGATGAGGTTGTTGAACATGCAGATAAAAATATAGAGAGTATTACTACAAGTAAATACTTACTTACGGTAGTTGCTTGGCAGTTATTTTTTTTCACGAAGAGAGTTTCCTGAACTTTTGCTAATGAACATACTGATTTTTTTTGCACTTTTTATGCGCGCAGTTTATCACGGAAAAATGAAGATAGATGTAAGAAAAGTGTAAGATTTTTTAGCTAACATTCCCGCTCCACTTGAAGATACAGATTTCAGCAGGTCGAGAAAGGATCAGGTACAAGGCATTGATTGAAGATAATAGTTATTATATTGTCGAAATCAATAACGCAGGAGATGAGTCTTTCTCGGCTTGCCCGAAGGGAGCATCTTCAAATGGAACGGGTATAGGTTATCGTATGCGCTTTTGATGCATTGACATTAACATATCGGCTTCAGCTCGCGGAATTTCACACTCCCGCATGATCTCTTCAATATCGGCCCCTAATTCTGCCAGTTTAAATGCTCGACTATATAATTTGTCTTCGGGCTGTTGATTTTGAAATTGTTCGAAGATCTCTTGTTGTTGGGTTAGTTGTTGTAGCAATGTTTTTATACGGTATTCTAATTGTTTACTCACTTGGGCATGTTCATTATGCTGCTCATCATGAGCTAGTTTTTGTTGCTCTGTTATTTTTGATAAGTCAGTCAAAGAGTCCTGTAATTGTGTAACTAAAATATCATTTGTTTGAGCATTATTTTCTATATGGTTTACGCTCAATCTCAATTTTTTATTTTGGCGAAATAATACTATTACAACCACCAAAGTGAATAGAGACAAAATCCCTAATAACCATGTGATATACATTACTGACATAAACAACCTTGCAATAGAAAGCCTGCAATGCAGGCTTTTAAATATCTTATTTGATAATTTCTAATTAAATTAACTTACTATAATTTAATTTAAAACTGTTTAATCTCATCCCATTCGTCATCTGCAAGCAATTCATTCAAATCAACTAAAATCAATAACTGACCATCTTTATTTGAAACACCTTGAATAAATTTAGCGCTCTCGTCATTACCAACATTTGGTGCAACATCAATTTCAGATGCGCGCAAATACACAACTTCAGCAACACTATCAACTAAAATACCAATAACTTGTTTTTCTGACTCAATAATTACCACTCGGGTATTATCAGTAACTTCCGATGTTTCAAGACCAAAACGAGTACGAGTATCGATAACAGTAACAACGTTACCACGTAAATTAATAATACCTAATACATACGTCGGCGCACCAGGAACGGGTGCTATTTCACTATAACGTAAAACTTCTTGTACTTGCATAACGTTTATGCCGTAAGTTTCACTATCTAGTTTGAATGTAACCCATTGTAGTACTTCGTCATTGTCATCTACTTTATCACTTGCATTTCGTCTTTCATCAGACATACTGCTCGCCCCTTAATAAATCATTTTTTCAAAATATACTGTCTATTAACAATATATTGGTTAATTTCAACTTTTGACTTTAGATTTAGCTTTCAATTTGTTCAATATTCATACCGTCATTTAGTAATTGAATAAGCTGTTCAACGTCAAGTAGTGCACACATTCGCTCTTTCACAAGACCTGCTAACCATGGTCTTTTTGAAGGTGCATCAAGCCACTTAACATCTTCAGGCTCGAGCGTAACAGTATCAACAAGGTTCTCAGCCAGTAATCCCCATGAGCTATTACTTAACATTATAACATATTGATAATCAAGCGATTCAACTAGTGATTCATTGCACTTTTCCGGCATTACCCACTGAGCAGTATCAACCACATTAATGTTTTCTTCTCGGTGTACCATAACACCTTTGAACCACTGTGGTTTGCCCAATAAACGTGTTGTTGAATCAACATTATGAATTCCGCCAAGCTCAACAAGAGGTACCGCAATAACTAAACCAGCAACATCAAAAAACATCGCTTGAAAGCTCGCTTTTCGATAATCTTTCTCTACCTTAACTAATATTTCGCCTTGGCTTTTCCGAGTCTCTAGCTTAGGTTCAGCTTTATCGACTTGCTTAATCGCTGTTTTAACTTTTGTTTGTTTTGCTATTACTTGCGGAGAAGCTGGCTGAGTAACTTGCTGAGTAGTTTTTTGTAAGGATTTACGCGAAACAATAACATCAGCTGCTTTTTCATCATGCTGCTCAGTAACACTGACCTTTTGTAATAATTTCTCTAACTTATCTTTTTCTTTAGTCTCATTTAAAGGTGATAATTTCGGTTCAACTATATCTTCCGTTAATAATTCAGATAAGTAGTTTTGCATCAATTTTTTACTTGCAGGTAAGGAGTCACTCATAGATTTACTTTTCCTTTCTCTGCATTTCAAACAAAAACTCTAATAATTTTTTATAGGCAAAAACACCTCGAGATGAAGCTGAATAGTCCGATGGCACTTTACTCGCTGCACTCGCATTTCTAAAATTGGTATCAATAGGAATTACACCCGGCCATACTTTTTCACGATATAATTCTTGTAATTTACGGTATGTTAATATTGAGGCTTTAGTTCGCTTATCAAACATAGTTGGCACAATCGTATATTTGAATGGCTTTGTTTGTTCGCCTTGCATTATTTCCATTGTTTTCATCATACGATCTAAGCCTTTAAGCGCCAGAAATTCAGTCTGCATTGGCACAATAATACGATCCGAAGCCGCTAAGGCATTAACCATTAAAACACCTAATACCGGCGGACAATCCATGAGAACATAGTCGTATTCATTTACTAATAAGTTCATTGCTTTTTTAAGAACTAAGCCCATGCCACCTTTAGTGCCTAACGAGCGGTCTAACGTAGCTAAGCCCATCGTTGCAGGTAATATATCAATGTTTTCATATTGAGTTGGACATAAACTTTGCAATATTTGTTCTTTTGTTGAAACTGTAACAAATAGATTATAAACACTTAGCTCAAGGTCTTCAGATTCTATACCAAAATAATAACTTAATGATGCATGGGGATCAGTATCCACAAGCAATACTCGATGGCCTTGTTCAGCCAATAAGCCACCTAGGGCAATAGTGGTAGTGGTTTTACCAACACCACCTTTTTGATTTGCAACCGTCCAAACAACCAAAAGATAATCCTATTTATGTTTTAATAAAGCTGATGCGCATCTTTATACATGCCACTACATGGCGTGTTTGATGTTAATATCACGAGCTAACTAGTTTGATTCAACTTTTTCTTTAAGCTTTTCTGCCTCTGATATTTTCAATAAATTTTCGCTTTCTAATCCGTATTTTGAAATTGCGATAACAACTCGGCGATTTTTTGCTCGACCTTCTACACTGCTATTATCTGCTATAGGGTAATATTCACCATATGCCTCAATTGCCATTCTAGCCGGAGAGGTATTTAATGATTCCAAAATACGTAGAATAGCCGTCGCTCTATAAACTGATAACTCCCAATTTGAGGAAAAAAACTCATTACTTATCGGTTGGTTATCAGTATAGCCTCTGATACGAATAAAATTACTGGTCTTGCCAACGACTCCATATATTACCGCCATCACCTCTTTAGCTGCATTGGTTGCCGATGATGAGCCACTTGGAAATAAAAAGCCGCTATTTAATTCAATTTCAAGCCAGTCACCATCGATTTGTAATCGGGCAAAACCAGACTCAACTAAATCATATAATGCCGTATGTAATTCGGATTGAATTGAAGATAAATTAGTCCCTATTTCACTATCAGACACATTAGACAGATTGATATCGCTATCAACTAATTCGGGTCCCGTTGCATCTAAGACTTTATTTCCGTACAGGATCTCACTGGTATTTGAGGTATTCACCGACAAAATATCATCACCATGACCCAGATTTTTAGGTTTATCTTTATCTGCCTGAAATACACGCCCAAGCGAGTCGGTAACCGATTCAAACTGCTTTTCGTTAACCATCGCCATTGCATACAAAACGACAAACAAAGCAAAAAGTAGCGTCATGTAATCAGCATAAGAGACTAACCAACGATGCACATCGTCATGTTCTACCTGATGTCGACGACTACGAACACGTCTCACTGTTCTAACCTAAATGCCGATAATCGATTACGAATAGCATAAGGGTTTTCAGCGTTAGCTATGCCAATTAACCCTTCGGCGATCATCTCTCTATACATGGTCTGTTTATGGACAATCGCCTTTATTTTATTTGCTATCGGTAAATATAATAAGTTCGCAAATCCAACCCCATAGATAGTGGCAACAAAAGCAGTGGCAATACCTTGCCCTAACATAGTGGGATCACTTAAGTTTGTCATCGCATGAATAAGCCCTAATACCGCACCCAATATCCCAATCGTTGGGCTATATCCACCCATGGATTCAAATATATGAGCAGAGCGCAAATTGTGCTCACGATAAATATCTAAATCTAACTCTAGTGATGCTCTAAAATCATGTATATCAATACCATCGACAAGTGAATTTAGCGCTTTATTAACATAAGGCTCTCGTTCTTCAATAGCGATATTTTCTAAAACTAAATAACCTGACTCACGCGCCTGCTCAGCCCAAGAGGTCATTGACTCAATACCTTCATCAACATCATATTTCGGCGGATATATAATCCATTTAAGTAAAGACATGGCGTGTAAAAATTGTTGTTGCGATGACTGCAACATTACGGCGCCTAGCGTTCCGCCAAAAACAATAAGAAAAGCAGGAAGCTCAAGTAAAGCAGATACTGAACCGCCATCTAAACTAAAGCCAACATAAATAGCCAGTATCGCAATTGAGATACCAATAATACTCAGCTTATCCATGTGCAATTTCCTTTAAAATTGATGGTGTTATTTCATTAATGGATAAAGACAACTCTGAAATACCAGCTTTAGCTACTGCTTGTGGCATACCATAAACTACACACGATTCTTCATCTTGCGCCCATATGGTTGCACCCGTATTTTTTAGCATTCTTGCGCCCTCTTTACCATCAGAGCCCATACCCGTGAGTATGATTCCTAATACGGAGCCTTTATAAATTTTTGCGGCTGAACCAAAACTCACATCAACACTCGGTTTAAAAGCAATGCGTGTTGAAGTATCTTCAAGTACTTTTAATTTTGCGTGACTTTCCGTGCCATCAAGTATCATTTGACATCCTCCCGGAGCTAAATAAGCACAGCCAGGTTTTAATATGTCTCCATCACTTGCTTCTTTTACTGATATTTTGCACAAAGAATTTAATCGATTGGCAAAAGCATGAGTGAACGTTGCTGGCATATGTTGCACAAGTATAATAGGCAACGGAAAGTCAGCAGGAAGCTGAGTTAATATTTTTTGTAGAGCAACAGGACCACCAGTAGATGTACCTATCGCCAGCAGTTTATATTTTTTACCTGAGCTACGTTTAAGTTGTTTTGGTATTTCTTTTATTATTTCTTTTGATAATATTGAACTCGTTTTACTGTCAAGAAGTGTTCTTTTTTGTAATGCTGAAGTTAATGTAACCGGGCGTTTAATCGGTTGCAGAGGTGAAACATGTTTCTGAGGTGAAAAGCGGCTTTCGCTACTTAGCGTACTCTGTAGTTTACGCATGCCAACACCGCTTTTTCGTGCTATTTGCAATACACGTTGACGTAATAATGCACCAGCATCTTCGGTGGTTTTGGCAATTTCATTGAATTTTTTAGGAAGAAAATCTAAAGCACCAGCATCTAATGCATCTAATGTTGCTTTTGCCCCTTGATGGGTTAATGATGAAAACATTAATATCGCGGTTGGTGAATTCGCCATAATCTGCTTTACCGCTTCAATTCCATTAAGAAGCGGCATTTCGATGTCCATGGTGATCACATCAGGCTTTAAGGTTTTCGCTTTTTCAACAGCATCAATACCGTTTACTGCGACATCAATTACAGTTAATTTAGGATCATTATTTAAAATGTCCGTTACACGGCGTCGAAAAAAACTTGAATCATCAACAACCAATACCTTATAGGCCATTTACTCTCTCTTTATTTTGAGCGTAGTTTCTTATTAACCGCTGATTTTTTTGCGTAGTATTTCAACATATTAGGTACATCAATAATCAATGCAATACCGCCGTCACTGGTTATTGTTGCCCCTGCCATACCTGGTGTACCATGTAATAAACGGTCAAGTGGCTTAATAACAACCTCTTCTTGACCAATTAAGCTATCAACAACAAACCCTATCTGCTGAGTTCCTACTTGGACAATAACGACATGTCCTGAATCTCTTGGCTTCTCAACGTAATTTCTTACTAACCATTGATCAAGATAGAAAAGTGGGATCGCTTTTTCACGAACAATTATTGTTAACTGACCATCGACATTATTGGTATTAGTCAAATCTAAATGGAATATTTCATTTACACCCGCCAAAGGTAATGCAAATGTTTGTTTGCCAACAACAACCATCAGAGTCGGTAATATTGCTAACGTCAGCGGTACTTTTATTTCTAAAACAGTACCTACACCCATTTCAGAATCAATATTTACTGTACCGTTGAGCTGAGTGATCTTAGTTTTAACCACATCCATACCAACGCCACGGCCTGATACTTCAGATATTTCTGTTTTAGTAGAGAATCCTGGAGCAAAAATCAGACTAAAAGCCTCACGGTCAGACATACGTGCAGCCGCATCAGCATCAAGCACACCTCGACTGATCGCAATATCTTTTAATTTATCAGGATTCATACCTGCACCATCATCTCGAATGGTCAGTAATATATGATCGCCCTCTTGTGAAGCAGCAAGAACAACAGTACCTTCTCTTGGTTTTCCCATCGCTTCACGAGCATCTGGTTCTTCAATACCATGATCAACAGAGTTTCTGACTAAATGTACAAGTGGGTCGGCAAGCGCTTCAACTAGATTTTTATCTAAATCTGTTTCTTCACCTTCAAGAACAAGTTTAATTTCTTTCTTTAAACTACGAGCTAAGTCACGAACAACTCGAGGAAAGCGCCCAAACACCTTTTTAATAGGTTGCATACGCGTTTTCATTACCGCGCCTTGCAAATCAGTAGTTACCGCATCAAGATTCGATACTGCTTTGGTTAGGTCTTCATCATCTTTGGTCATACCCAAACTTGTTAGCCGATTACGAACCAAGACTAATTCACCAACCATATTCATTATTTGATCAAGTCGTTTAGTGTCTACACGTACTGTAGTTTCACCTTGTACGGCTGGAGTTGGCGTTTTTTTATCTTTTGCGGCAGGTTTAGCTACTGCTTTCTTAGCTGCAGGAGCTGGTTTAGCTGGAGCTTTAGGTGCTGGTTTTTTAGCTGCAGGAGCTGGCGTTACAGGAGCTGAGGCTTGAGGCTGAGCTGGCGTTGCTTGAGTTTTTGGCCCTTTACCCCGGCCATGAAGCTCATCAAGCAGATTTTCAAATTCATCATCATCAATTTCATTAGAAGAAGCTGCCCCACTTGCTGCTGGCGCGCTATTAACTTCGGGAGAGAATGCCCCTTGGCCATGTAATTCATCTAATAAAGACTCAAATTCTTCATCAGAAATATCGTTACTATTGGTTGATGCAGGGTTTGCTGCTGGAGTAGATTCAGTCGCTTTTGCAGGTACACTTGCTGCACCGCCACTGCCATGTAATTCATCCAATAACCGTTCAAATTCATCTTCGCTCATTTCATCACTTGATGAAGCACTTTGAACTTCAGGTGAAGATGCTGCTGGCTCTACAGCGCCAGGTGCTGCACTTTCTTCGCCTTCAGGCACACTTAAACGATTTAATTCTGCAATTAATTCAGCAGGGGCTGGTTGCAAAGGTTCACCCGCTTGCACCAAAGCAAACATTTCATTAATAGAATCGGTTGCTTGTAAAATAACATCCATCAGTGATGATGTTACTGAGCGTTGATTATTTCTTAATAAATCAAATATATTTTCAGCACCATGACAAACATCAACAAGGTCCTTTAATGCAAGAAAACCAGCACCACCTTTTACCGTATGAAAACCTCTAAATATTGCATTAAGTAAATCTGCATTATCTGGATCGTTTTCAAGTTCGACAAGTTGCTCTGATAATAACTCAAGTATTTCACCCGCTTCAATCAGAAAATCCTGAAGAATTTCTTCATCTTGCTCAAATGACATCCAACAACTCCTATTAAAATCCTAGACTTGATAAAAGGTCATCAACATCGTCTTGATTATTAACGACATCAGACCTTTCTTCAGTATTGACTATGGGCCCTTCAACAAGGTTGTCACCAACCTTCGGCAGTGATTTTTCTGTACTTGCATTTGAAGTAATACCAAATGCAGTGAGCATATTGATTAACCCTTCTTCAACTTCTACCACAAGATCAATAACTTTTCGGATAACTTGCCCGGTTAAGTCTTGAAAATCTTGTGCCATTAAAACATCGGTCATTAGCGTTTTCATTTGATCAGTTTCAACACCTGTTGTTTCCAACAGTGCATCTATATCAATACATAACGCCTTGAACTCATCCATATTTAGTTCATTATGCATAAGCTTAGACCACAATGGATTAACTTCTTTCACTTGTTTTTGAATCTTATCAACCACAGGAAAAATAGCTTCTACAGCATCCATAGTTTTATTTGCCGCCTCTTCCGTGCGGCTAATCACGTAATTTAAACGCTCTTTTGCATCGGGGATATCAGCAGTTGCTAGATCACTTAATCGTGAATCAACTTGAAAATTCATTAACGAGTCATGAAGTTGACGGGTTAATTTACCTATTTCTGCAAATAATTCAGTATTAATTGGATTTTGAATATCAGCGATTAAGTCGTCAGCGTCTTCTTGTTGACCTGCTTCTAAATACTCAACCAGCTGCTTTGCTTGTTTCAGCGAAACATGCACACCAGACGTATTACTCATGCAATAATCCCCACATTTAAGGCTAATGTGTTATTTATAATTAGCCTAAACGTTCAAAGATTTTTTCAAGCTTAGTTTTAAGCGTTGCTGCTGTAAATGGTTTAACAATATAGCCATTTACACCTGCCTGAGCTGCCATTATGATCTGCTCTTTTTTCGCTTCTGCTGTTACCATTAAAACGGGTATATGAGACAAACTTGCATCAGCACGAATTGCTTTTAACAAATCGATACCTTGCATTCCAGGCATGTTCCAATCTGTTACAACAAATTCAAAGTCTCCACCTTGAAGCATAGGTAATGCGGTACTACCATCATCAGCTTCAGAAATATTGGTAAATCCCAAATCACGCAGTAAATTCTTCACTATACGTCTCATAGTTGAGAAATCATCAACAACAAGCACTTTTATATTTTTATCCAAGGCACCCTCCGGTGAGAACATTCAAAAAAAATTAACTATCTATATTCTACTTAACTTTTCCAGGATTGCATACGTGCTTTTAAGCGATGCATTGCCTGACTGTGTATTTGGCTAACTCTTGACTCACTAACATCAAGTACTTCGCCAATTTCACGTAAATTTAATTCTTCATCGTAGTATAGTGACAGTACTAAACCTTCACGCTCTGGTAAAGTAGAAATGCACTCAGTTAACGACTTTTTAAATACAATCTCTTCAATATTTTGATACGGGTCATTATTGTTTGTATCTGCATAACTACTGATAGAATCTTCGCTTATACCCAGATCTTCAATACCTATAATTTTGCCCGTACTCACTTCGTTAAGTATATGATGGTATTCATTTAAAGGAATATCAAGTTTATCTGCAACTTCTGTATCAGTAACATCTCTACCAAGCTCTGCTTCCAGCGTTTTTATTGCGTCACTGACCATACGACTATTTTTATGTACAGAACGTGGCGTCCAATCACCACGGCGTATTTCGTCAAGCATAGCACCGCGAATACGAATTCCAGCAAAGGTTTCAAAACTTGCACCTTTAGTACTATCAAAATTATTTGAGGCTTCTAAAAGACCAATCATGCCTGATTGGATAAGGTCGTCTACCAGCACGCTTGCTGGCAGTCTTGCCAGTAAATGATAAGCAATACGTTTTACTAAAACAGTATGTTGCTCTAGTAAAGCTGATTTATCATTATGAACACTATAAGCGTTTGCTTTTACCACTCTTGTTCACTCATTACTGTGTTGAATTGCTGAATTGTTAATTATCTAACAACTGTTCGATGAAAAATTCTAAGTGACCCGATGCCCGATGAGGGATTGGCCACTTAATTATTTTTTTTGCTAGATTTTTAAACGCTTTTGAGGCTGGAGAGTCAGGAAATGCTTCAACAATGGCTTTTTGCTTGCGAACAGCTTTTCTAATATTTTCGTCATAAGGCACTACACCCACTAAATCTAAGGCAACATCTAAGAACCTGTCACTAACTTTGGATAACTTGCCAAATAATTGTTGCCCCTCTCCAGGGCTGCGTACCATATTGGCAACGACTTTAAACTTAAAAATACCGTGATCACGACTCAATAATTTCATTAATGCGTAGCAGTCAGTAATTGAGGTGGGTTCATCACAAACAACTAACATCACATCTTGTGAGGCTCTACAAAAGCTAAGTACCATGTCAGAAATACCTGCGGCTGTATCAACAATTAATACATCAAATTGTGTTTGCATATCACTAAACGCACGTATTAAACCTGCATGCTCTGCTGGAGTTAAGTCAACCATTGATTGAGTACCCGATGTTGCCGGTATAATTTTCATACCCGCTGGACCCTCGATAATAATATCATCAAGTTCACATTCGCCTGATAATACATGAGATAAATTACGCTGAACTCTAAGCCCTAACATCACATCAACATTTGCCAAGCCTAAATCAGCATCAAGTACTAAAACGCTTTTTCCAAGTTGCGCTAAAGCGATTGCAGTATTTAAAGAGACATTCGTTTTGCCAACGCCGCCTTTACCACCTGAAACAGCTATGACTTTAATTTGTTGTGAGTTTTGCATTTTTCTTAAGCCACTCGCTTGATCTATCATTTATATTTTTCTCATTTTCCAGCAAAAAACTGCCAAATATAGGCATGATTTTATTATAAGCTATTTTTATCAATACAATCAGTTAGTTTTACAGAATATTGCATCTAAAGTGATAATGTACCAAAAACTATCTAACTGTTGCCTTGATAAACTCATCTAATCGGATCAAAAAACCTCACAGCTTAAGCAACTGACGCTGAAGTTACTGGCATTGGTCGCCATGATGTTGGATTAATATGGCTTGTTTTTTTCGCCATTCTATCAGCAAGCGTAACTAATTTTTCGGCATTTGCAACTTTAATATCTTCGGGAACTCTTTGTCCATCAGTAAGATACCCAATCGGCAAACCATTTTGAATTGATGTAGATAGTATTTCACCAATACTTAAGCTTTCATCCAATTTTGTATAGATACATCCCGCTAAAGGTATTTTTTTGAAGCGTTCAACATTCTCTTGCATTACCCGTTGCTGAGTATTTGCAGATAAAACCAAGTAACTTCTAATTCTTACTCGTGCATTTGAGATAAGTGTTGTTAGGTGTTTTGCAAGACGCATATCACGTTGTCCCATGCCAGCGGTATCGATTAAAATAAGTTTCTTCTGAGAAAACTGTTGAATCAAAGCATCTAATGCTTGTGCATCATTTGCTAGTTTAACTTGGCAACCAATAATACGACCATAAGTTGATAATTGTTCAAAACCAGCAATTCTAAAGCTATCTGTTGATATTAATGCCACTTGGTCGGCACCATGTATTTGCGCAAATCTAGCAGCCAATTTAGCGATAGTTGTTGTTTTACCAACACCTGTTGGCCCAACAAGAGCAACTACACCACCACGATGAATAATATCATTATTGGTGGTATTAATTTGTTGGCTAATAAACTGCTTCGCTTGTAACCATGCGTCTTCTTCATTAAGTTGTGGAGGAATATAACCAGAAATTTGATCGGCAATTTGTTCCGTTAAACCCAGCGCCATTAAACGGTTAATCAGCACCGCTTTTTGTGGATCTTTTTGTGCCATGTCTTGCCACATCAACCCTGACATTTGATGTTCTAATAATTTTCGAATTGAATTCATTTCTTTCTGCATATTTTCGAATTCAATCGATGATACAGACTCAGTATTTACCGCAGAGTTAATTTGGGGCTGTTGCATATTTTTAAGACCATGATGCAATTCAGAGTGTACAGCTTGATTATTAGTTTCTAGTGTTTCAGGAGTTATTTGCTCAGCAGCATTACCGTCGATTGATGAGCTTAATAGACGCTCGGTAAAGTTTTTAAATTGTTGCTCAATATTCTCAGGTGATTGTTTAACTGTTGGTGCTGCATTATTTGCTATTTGTTGAGGTTTAACCGGATCATGTTGGATCTGACGTTTTAATAATGCTGCTAAACTATCTGATGGTGCAACTTTGGAATCACTTAACTGTTGGGTAATTGCTTGTGTAATTGTTGATGGCTGGTGCCCTAACTGTACAACATCATTTTCTATATTGCGGCTAAGCCCTGAACTTTTTATATTATTATTTTGATGAGTACTACTACTAGGTATAGCTTGCTCTGGCTCAACTTTCGACGTTGCTTGGCTGTAATCAATAGCAGCCATAATTTCAACACCTTCAGGGATTTTTTTATTTGACATGATCACGGCATCAGCACCCAATTCCTCTTTAATTTGAGCAAGTGCATTTTTCATATCTTTGGCTACAAAGCGTCTAATTTTCACGGACAACCCCTTATCATTTTCAGTGTTAGTACATCTGCCATTTAATTTAAGCCTATTTATTTCTCATCGAAACAAACTACTTTTGTAGGCGTTTATTTATTAGGTCATTACTTAATAAGTAGTTATTGCCCTATGGCGCTAACGATTTTAATTTGTTTATCATCAGGTATTTCTTGATAAGAAATAACCCGTAGGCTTGGGATCGTGTATTTTACAAATTTAGCTAATACCGAACGTAAAATTCCTGACGTTAATAAAACAGGTGTATCACCAGCTAATTCTTGCTGCTGAGCCCCATCAGTTAATGAACCTTGTAAACGTTCTGCTAAACCGGGTTCAATACCTGCGCCATCATCTCCAGCCATCTGCATTGACTGATGCAACATCTGTTCCAGTTCAGGTGACAAAGTTATGACAGGGACTTCTTTTGCAGGGCCAACAAGTTCTTGCACAATGAATTTACGTAAAGTGATGCGCACGGCAGCTGTTAATATTTCAGGGTCTTGACTCTTAGGGCCATATTCAACCAATGTTTGCACGATGCTACGCATGTCACGAACAGGTACACCTTCATTCATCAAATTTTGTAATACTTTCACTATACAACCTAAAGTTAAGATATCAGGTATCAAGCCTTCAACAAGCTTAGGATAGGTTTTAGCGAGTATATCTAGTAAGTTTTGTACTTCTTCATGACCTAACAATTGTGCAGCATTGTTCGTTAATATTTGACTTAAGTGTGTTGCTAATACCGTAGCACTATCAACGACGGTATAACCTAAAGATTGTGCATGTTCCCGCTGACTTTGATTAATCCAAATAGCGTCTAATCCAAAAGCAGGGTCTTTAGTTTCGATCCCCTCTAACTTACCAAATACTTGTCCGGGATTTATGGCAAGTTCATGGTCATGACGAATTTCAGCCTCGCCAACAGTTACGCCCATCAAAGATATTTGATAGGTATTGGGATCTAAATCTAAATTATCACGGATATGAACTGCTGGAACCAAGAAGCCAAATTCTTGTGATAGCTTTTTACGCACTCCTTTAATACGATTAAGTAATTCGCCGCCTTGTGTTTTATCAACCAAGGGAATTAAGCGATAACCAATTTCTAAGCCAATGATGTCAACATGGTTTACATCATCCCAGCTTAAATCTTTAACTTCAGCTTCTTGTTGTTGATTTTCGACTTCTTCAACTTGTTCTTGTTCCGCAATTTCTACGGCCTTAGCCACTTTTAATTTACTATTTAAAAAAGTACCGCCGCCAATTACTGTTGCAAAAGTTAAAAATGCAAAATGTGGCATGCCGGGAATAATACCCATAATAAACATGATGGCCGCGGTAATATATAGAGATTTGTCTTGCCCTAGCTGACTGCTGACTTGCTCACCCATGTCTTGTGAGGTATTTTGACGGGTAACAACAATCGCTGTACCAACCGATAATAATAACCCCGGTATCTGTGCAACTAATCCATCACCGATAGTTAATAAGGTATATATTTCAACCGCATTATCAAAGGTTAAGTCATGTTGCACCATACCAATAATTAAGCCGCCGATAATATTAATAAAAAGTATTAATATTCCAGCAATCGCATCACCTTTTACAAATTTACTGGCACCATCCATTGAGCCGTAAAAATCGGCTTCACTGGTCACTTCAATACGGCGTTCTCTCGCTTCGTCTGCCGTTATAAAACCAGCATTCAAATCAGCATCAATAGCCATTTGTTTACCCGGCATAGCATCTAGTGTAAAACGTGCAGTCACTTCTGCGATACGCCCAGCACCTTTAGTAACCACGACAAAGTTAATAATGATTAAAATAAGGAAGACGACAAGACCAACCGCATAATTGCCGCCAATAACAACCGAGCCAAACGCTTCGATAACTTTACCCGCGGCATCAGGACCATTATGCCCTTCAAGTAAAACCACGCGTGTACTAGCCACGTTAAGTGCTAAACGTAAAATAGTTGCAATAAGTATGACTGCAGGAAAAGAACCAAAATCAAGGGGTTTTAGCGTATAAACAGTAATAAGTAATACAACTAACGAGAGCGCAATATTAAATGAAAACAAAATATCGAGTAAATATGCAGGCATAGGTAAAATAACCATACCTAGTGCCGCCATCACTAATAAAGGAGTTCCTACTCCTTTAAAATGGCTCAATTTCATTTGTTTTATTTGATCAAGAACAGCTACAGACATCTAGTTTACTACGATAATTTTTTGACACATACCTTAGCTAGAGCAATAAGCAGACCAATTACTGTAAATAAATTTAATATTTGAATTCTTCAGGAATAGGCAAGTTTTTAGCGATGGGAGTAGGACGTTTAGCACGACCTTTTTTATGTTCATTAAGCTGAAATATAAATGCCAGTACTTGTGCAACCGCAGCAAATAGTTCTTCAGGTATTTCTTCATTCACTTCTGCGGTGTAATAAAGAGAGCGAGTTAAGGCCGGTGATTGTACAATTTCAACATTATGTTCTTTGGCTATTTTCCTAATGTGTAGCGCCATTTCATCCATACCTTTTGCCACCATCATCGGTGCACCACCTTGAACAGTGTCATATTTAAGGGCTACAGAAAAGTGTGTGGGATTGGTAATAACAACATCAGACTCTGGCACATCTTGCATCATACGTCGCTGCGACATGTCATATTGTGCCTGGCGAATACGTCCTTTAATTTCTGGACTACCCTCGGTATTTTTCATTTCGTCTTTAATTTCTTGTTTGCTCATTTTTAACTGACGAGCATGATCCCAGACCTGATAAGGCGCATCGATTGCAACGATAATACCTATAGATAAGGCTAAAGCTAAAAACATCCACAATAATAAATTTACAGCATGCTCAAAATTTGTAGGAATGGTTTCTTGGCTTAAACTTAATATTTCCGTAAACAGACTGGTCAGTAATAAATAGGCAACAATAAAAACCACAAAAAACTTTAAAATGGACTTAACCAATTCAACCACAGCTTTTACACCAAACATGCGTTTAAAACCTGCCATCGGAGATAATTTACTGGCTTTGGGTGCCATCGCTTCCCACGACCAGCTCATCCCACCCAGTAAGGTATTGCCAACAAAGGCTGCCAGCATAATAATGGCAAAAATCCACAATATCGGTGTGATCAATTCCATAACAGCGCCATTTAAGACATTGTATAAGGCATGAACATCTCGAGTTTCTTCTCGATTGAGACTAAATAAGCGCGACATCATGCTTTTTAGTGCCGCAACTAAAGAACTACCCATTAGCATCATCGCTAATGCGCTACCAACAAGAACAAACATCGTGCCTAAATCTTTTGAACGCGCTATTTGTCCTTTTTTTCTAGCATCGGAAAGTTTTTTTGCCGTCGGCTCTTCGGTTTTTTCACCACTATCAGACTCAGCCATTTAAGGCACTCCACAGCCAATAACATGACAAGTAAAACTTAATGCTCTATCCCACTGAAGTAGAAAGTGCGTATAAAAATTCCCTAAGGTTAACCACATGATCAATAATCCAGTACACATAGTTATAGGAAAACCTATCGCAAAAATGTTCAACTGTGGCGCTGCTCGGGTCATTACCCCAAAAGAAAAGTTAATCAATAACATCGCAGTAACCGGCGCTAAAGCTAATGACAATGCAGTAGCAAACATCCAACCGCCCCATTCAACAATTTCCTTATATATTGCGCTATCTAACCCTGTTGAGGGAATAGGAATAAGATCAAAACTGGCGACAATAAATTGTAGATAAGTTAAATGACCGTCCATCGTCCAAAAGATAAGTGTTGAAAGAATTAGAAAAAACTGGCCAACAGCGGGTACATTCATACCACTGGCAGGATCAACTAATGAGGCAAAACCTAGACCTGTTTGCATCGCAATAACCTGTCCAGCAAGTGTAAAGGTATTAACCACCATAATAGTGACAAAACCTATCATCAGACCAATTAACATCTGTTCAAGAATTAAAAATACGGTGGCAAGACTAAATAAGTTGCCAACTTGTGTTGGTGGTATTGCCGGCATGATGGCGACAGTAAATAAAACACACAAACCTAATTTTATTTTAGCGGGAATTGTTTTAGAGCTAAAGCCAATCATGGTCATGATTAATGCAGAAACACGAGTAAAAGGTAAAATAAAATCAGCCATAAATTGATTAATAACGGATTCAGAGAATTCCATTAGCTCACCACACTAGGAATACTCTCGATTAAACGGAGAGTAAAATCCATAATTTTTTGCAATAGCCAATGCCCACCAAAAATAAGTGATAATAAGGTAACAATCAAACGGGGTAAAAAACTTAAGGTTTGTTCATTAATAGACGTTGCGGCCTGAAAGACTGCAACAATTAAACCCATACATAAACTTGGAATAATAATAGCGGAAACAAGAAGTATTACTAAAAATAAAGCATCGCTTAATATATCAATAAATACTTCAGGACCCATTAGCCAGCTCCCATACCATAGCTGTTAGCAATAGTACCAATCACTAAATTCCAACCGTCCACCAATACAAATAACATCAATTTAAAAGGTAATGAAACGATCATTGGTGATAACATCATCATCCCCATTGCCATCAAAATACTGGCGACTACCAAATCGATAATAAGAAAAGGGATAAACAGCATAAATCCTATTTGGAAAGCTGTTTTTAACTCACTTATGACAAAAGCAGGAATGATAACAGTCATGGGCAGATCTGTGGGTTGATCAACGGCTTCAATACCTGCCATGCTCGCTAAAGTATCAAGGTCTTTAATTCGCGTTTGTTCAAGCATAAAAGCCCGTAGAGGTACTTTTGCTTTATCTATCGCTTCAATCGAAGTCAGTTGCTCTTGTAAATAAGGCTGAATGGCTCGCGCATTTATTTCATTATAGACAGGCGTCATAATAAACAAGGTCATAAATAAGGTTAAACCAACAATGACTTGATTTGATGGCGATTGTTGTAGCCCCATTGCTTGCCGTAATATTGCCATAATAACAATAATACGCGTGAAGGAGGTCATCATAATAACTGCAGCGGGAATAAAGCTCAGCGCAGTCATAAAAATTAAGATTTGCAGTGTTATTGAATATTCTTGGCTGCCATCAGGGTTTGTTGTTAACTTAAGAGCTGACATGCCTAAATCTTCAGCAGCGTAAGTAAAGCCGCTAATGGTTAACAGCGATATAGCTAAAAGGATCAAAAACGTTAATTTGCTAGTTATTACTTTTTTCTTTGTTTGCTTTTTCGTTTGATTATGCATTTTATTATGCTTGTTTTTTTGTTGTGGTATTTTTAGTTATTTTATTACCGAGTAGGGATTTAAATGACTTACCCAACTCCGCTGGAGTATTACTTTTTAAGTCTAAAGGTTTTTCTAAATTATCGAGTATAGTAATTTGCTGAGCAGTAACGCCAAGTAATAATTGCTTGTCTGCAACTTGTACAACGACGATACGCTCTTTTGTCCCTAGTGATAAGCTGGTGACAATTTTTAAGCCAGAAACATTTTGCTGAGTTATTTGAAACTTTTTTAACAACATAGCACAAGCAATAATAAGCACGACCACCATTAACAATGAAAGGATCATTGTTGCAGAATCTGTATTTGCAGTAACATGTTTACCGACTTGGACTAACTCTTCTTGGGCAAAGGTGCTCAAAGAGAAAAGCAGCAAATATGAAGCAATCAATAAGCGCATATTATCTCCATGTTATCTCTTTCTTATTTAAGTTTTTTGATTCGTTCAATTTGGCTGATAACGTCAGTTAAACGAATACCAAATTTATCATTTACTACCACAACTTCACCATGAGCAATCAAGGTACCGTTAACCATCACATCTAGCGACTCACCAGCAACACGATCTAATTCAACAACCGAGCCTTGGTTAAGCTGCAATAAATTACGAATACTGATATGACTGCGACCCACTTCCATAGAAATGGTAACAGGTATATCTAAAATAGCATCAAGCTTACGCTTTTCTGCTCCTGTTATTGGTGCTTCTTCTTCTAGCTCATCTAATTCAACAGTTTCAGCTTCGGCTTCAGAGGCAGCCTGTTCATCCATTGCCTCATCCCACATTCCTAAATCTTCATTGTCATCGCTCATGCTGACCTCAACCTATGTAATACTTGTTAAAACTTTATTTGATTGAACCTTTTAATACTCTCAATCAAAAAATAATGATAAATATGTGTCGCAACTTTATTAATAATCTAAATCCACTTCTAAAAGATGTAAGTCGCCATCACTGTCTAAGCGCTTACCTCCTTTAGTTAATATCGTCAGTTCATTTTTGACCGACTCAGGACGTTTTATTTTTGATACTATTTTTAATGCGACGTTATCTCGGCTCTTACCAAGCTTTGCTCTAAAGCTCGGTAATTGTTCAATTAAAACGGTAACAAACTCGGGTACTTCGATGGGAATAATATCTCCCACTTTAAGTTCCATAATTTGTGATAACGGTATATCAACTTCTAAAAACTTAGTGGAAAGTTCAACGGGCACATCCATAATTTCATCACGAAGTGCTTTTGACCAACGCATGTCGGTATCTTCTTTATCACTTTGCACACCCGCATCAAGTAACTCACGAATAGGCTCTAACATTGAATAAGGTAAAGCAATATGAAAATCACCGCCACCGCCATCCAATTCAATATGAAATGAACTGATAACAACAACTTCCGTTGGACTAACAATGTTGGCCATCGCGGGGTTAACTTCAGAATCGAGATATTCAAAAGATACGTCCATCACCGGTGACCAAGCTTCTTTATAATCTTCAAAAATTAATTTAAGTAGCATTTGAATGATACGTCGTTCAGTTGGTGTAAATTCTCGACCTTCAATTTTTGCGTGGTAACGACCATCGCCGCCAAAAAAGTTATCAACTAAAATAAACACCAGTCGTGCTTCCATGGTGATCAGTGCCGTCCCTTTTAACGGACGAAAACGCACCATATTCAAGCTTGTCGGTACAAATAAGGTGTGTACATACTCACCAAACTTAATCATTTGTATGCCGTTTATTGACACTTCAGCAGTACGTCGCATCATATTAAATAAGCTAATGCGCATATGACGAGCAAAACGCTCATTAACCATTTCAAGCGTAGGCATTCGACCACGAACAATGCGATCTTGAGATGAAAAGTCATAGTCGCTCATGCCGCCTTCTTCTTCGGCAAAATCCTCTTCTATTTCCTCTTCTTCAACATCGTCGACACCATGTAATAGCGCATCAATTTCGTCTTGGGATAATAAATCACTCACTTAATAATCTCTCATTATCATGATCAGTGTTGCTCAACCAATTGCCATTGTTTCATTGCATAACAAAGCCAGTAAACAATACTTTCTCTATCACTTTACTACCTTCAATATCAGCCATCGTTTTTTGCACTTCAGCCAAGGCATCTTGTTTAAGTGAAGTTTTACCTGCACTTGTTGCTAAGTCATCCGCATTTGCTAATGAAAAAACAGATAACAAAGTACTTTCAATTAAAGGAACATGTTTGCGAGCGGCTTCTTCATTATCACCACCCCTAACTAATAATTGTACTCGAATTTCAACAAATCTATCTCGTGATGCGCCCGGCACATTAAAGCGAAAAGCACGTGGCATAGGAACATAAATAGCGCTACCAACACCAACACTGGTAGATTCTTGACCACCTTCACTAACGCCACCTTCTTCACCATCACCTGACGCGTCAGTTGCTGACGCAGAAGGAGCATTATCACTTGAACCCATAAAAAAGAATGCAGCGCCACCACCAATGGCCAAAATAGCAACCACAGCGATAATCATGATCATTTTTTTCTTTTTACCGCCAGAGCTGTCCAACTCTAGCTCGTTTTCTTTATCCTCTGCCATGATCTGCCCTTAATTTATTTCAATTGCTAACTATATCCTTGAATAGATACCCAGCCAACGTCTTTTCTTTAAATTTATACTTATTTATACCCGTGTTACCTCAAAATGTCGGTTTCAGCTGGAATTATAAACACTTTAGGCAAGATATTGATTGAAGATAATGGTTACTCCCTTGTCAATATCAATGGCGCTGCATAAAGTGTTTATAAACCAGCCCTTTGGGGATGACTGAGCAAATAATGCTCATCGCTGCCTATATGATTAAGGGAACAACCATGAATAAAATATGCACCTTGATCATTAATTGCTCAGTCATCCTGAAATCCGTATTTTGAAGTATCACGGGTATATACTGATTATGCGTAATAATCGACGCCTGTTGACGAAGCTTTGACCAGTTTAGATGGATTTATCTCAAGACCTTGTTCAACATCATCTTCTTGTGTACCGTTTTTAGCATTTCTACTTTGAGCATTTTGTTCTTCATTATTCGCTGCTTGTTGATCTTGTTGTTCAACATTTGCATCACCAACATCAACACCGCTTTCTGCGAGCATATTTTTTAGTTTATCCATGTTTTCTTCAACAGCCTCTTTAGCTTGCTGATTTTGCACTATAAAACTCACTACAGCTTGCTCGTTTTGTAAATTAATGCGAATGTTCATGCTACCCAATTCAGCAGGGTCTAACTGTATTTCAATTCGCTGAATTTTTTGGTTAATCATAATCATCACTTTATCTTTAACCGCATTGGCAAAATCTTTTTTATATATCGCTATGCTTTCATTTTGCAAAGCAACCGATGACTTTTGTGATTGTGATAGCTCACTCGTCATATTACTCATTATGGCTTCAAAATTTTGACTCGCTCGTATGCCTTCACTTTCAGGTATTATCGCTCGAGATAAAACTGATTCTGCCACCGGATTAAGATTCATCTTATCGGTATTAGCAACGATTGCTTGTTTTTTAGCACCTACAATATTTTGCTCATTTTCATCAATTGCTATGCTCAACTCTTCATTGGCTGCATTTGTTTGACCACCTGGTGATTTTTGTTGTTGATCAGCGCTATTATTTTGTTCCATAAAACTTGCTGTTGACTGGTTAATTGTTCGTCCACCGCTTTGACTGTTTTCATTCAATACAATCGATTTATCCGAACTTGCGTTAGCAGATGCATTAATAGCAATATTGATATTTTTATCACTAGATTTTTCTTGTCCTGCTTCTTTTTCTCCACTCAGCTTATCTACAGATAATGTTGATAACTGCGCAAGACTTCTATCACCATTTTTATCGATTAGTCCTATCTTTTTATCTGCCGGTTTTTTATCTACAGTCTCAGAGTCATTAGCTCCCTTAGCTGCAATAAGTTCACCATCACTCTCCGCTTCAAGAGCGACTTGTTCTGCTTCACTAATCAATTCTTCAGCAGTTAACTCACTACTCATTACTTTATTTACTGATTCTGCTAGTGTTTGATTATTTGTTGCCGATATCGATGATAGTTTATTGTTAGCGGCTAATGTTTCGCCTCCGGTCATTAACTTGTTATCAGCCATTAACTTATCACTTGCAATTTTTAACGGGTCTTCACTTAGTTCAACATCACTTGCTGATAGTTTTTGATTATCTTTTAACATTGTTAATTGTATTAAAAGTTGTTCTGCAGTTAACTTCTCTGAATTTGGTTCATTATTCTTAGCTGCACTTTCTGCAACTAAAACTTTTGCAGCCTGTTCACCGTCAATATTTTTTTCTGAAAATAAGTTACTTTGAATTAGAGACTCTAAAGTTTGCTCTTTATCTAATGGTTTTGTAGCCGTTAATAAATCACCGGGTTTTTCTGACTCTAAAAGAATTTTATCGGAGGATGTTATAAAACTTAACAACTGCGCGGCAACATCTTGTTGGCTGTTTTTTTGATTAATATTTTCAGTTTTAGTTACAGCAACTTGCTCAATAACCGGATTTTCTTCAGCAACAACATCAGTTTTATCACCGACACTCACTTTATTATCATTGTTTGTTGTTGTTTTTTGAGCTGATGACGATGTGCCTTCAGTATTTTTATTATTTACATTTGGCTGTGCAGAAGTATTGTTATTACTACCATGACCGTCATTTTTTGCCTCTTTGCCGCTATTATCATCAAGATAATGTTGTTCAACTAAATCAGAAAAAGTACTATCTGCGTCAGAGTTACTTTCTGAACCTAATTGATTAATTACTTTAGCATCAGTGGCTTGAGGTATTGCTATGGGTAATACACTTACATGTGGCATAAGTATTCCTACAGGTCTTTTAATGATTATTAAAACAAGTTAGTCTTTTATGAAGCAAGAGCTGTTCCAAGCTTTAATTCTTTTAAAACTTATTGAATAAAGCAGCTATTAATTATGACAACTTTTATTTACGACAATAATAGTTATGAACGCTGACGGCGAACAAATTGTTGAGTTGCCATTTCGTCAAACATTTTTTGTTCTCGTTTATCGGCAAGAGTGGCTATTGCTTTTGATTTTTTATCTCTAAGCAGTTCAACTGCTTGAATTTTTTGCCTTTGTGCTAACCATTGTTTTTTTCTTTGGACAACAAGCGCTTTGGCTTGTTCAACAGCGATACTCATTTGTTCTGAGGCATTATCCAATTTCGCAATAAACGCATGAAAATGACTAAAGGTAATACTATCAATGCCCTTAATTGAACGTTGATTAAGACGTTTCATATATTCAAGCCGATAATCGCTGACACTGTCTAAACGCTGAATATTTTGTTGATAATCTAATTCTGCCGCTTGTAATTGTTGTGCCGCTTTATTTTCTTTATCTTTCTCATATTTGTATAGGGTATTGAGTTGCTTTAATGACATGACAATTCCTTATTAACAGACAGAAAAAACATATTATTGCTGAGCTTGTTGATTAGGCTGATTTTGCTGAGCATGTGCTTGCGCCGCCGCCAAGATTTCTTGAAGTTGTGTCAAACTTTGATCATAAGGGATAACTTCCGTCATTTTTTGTTGTAAAAAGAAGTTTATAACGGGTAGTAAATTAATTGCTTGGTCAATACGTGGATCATTACCTTTAGTGTATGCGCCAATCGCAATTAAGTCTTTGTTTTGCTGATATAATGAATAAACTTGTTTAAGTTCACGTGCTAAATTTTGATGCTCTTCACTGGTTACCATTGGCATCACCCGACTTATCGAACCTTCAATATCAACCGCAGGGTAATGACCTGAATCAGCTAAATCTCGTGATAGAACAATATGACCATCAAGTATTGCCCGCGCGGCATCAGCAATGGGGTCTTGTAAATCATCCCCTTCGGTTAAGACCGTAAAAAATGCGGTAATAGAGCCTTGACCATCACAACCATTGCCAGCGCGTTCAACAAGTTGTGGTAACTTAGAAAATACCGAAGGTGGATATCCTTTGGTTGCAGGAGGTTCACCCACAGCAAGCGCTATTTCACGTTGCGCTTGTGCATAACGTGTAATTGAGTCGATAAGCAATAAAACATTGAGGCCTTGATCACGAAAGTATTCACTAATTTGTACCGCTGTTTCACAGCCTTTGAGTCTCATTAATGGAGAGTTATCTGCTGGGGCGGCGACAACAACAGCTTTCTTTCGTCCTTCTTCGCCAAGAATTTCATCAATAAATTCTTTAACTTCTCGACCACGCTCACCAATAAGACCCACCACAATAACATCTGCATTTGTGCCTTTGGTCATCATACCTAACAAAACACTTTTACCAACACCTGAGCCAGCAAAAAGTCCCATCCGCTGCCCAATACCTACAGTTAAAAAACTATTAATAGAGCGTACACCAACATCCAATGGCTCAGTAATAGCACGACGTAATAAAGGGTTTATGGGTTTACTGTCATAATGATAATCATCATCAGCTTTAATTGGCCCTTTACCATCAATAGGCTTACCAACACCATCAATCACTCGACCTAATAAATCCATAGAAAAAGGTAAACGTGCTTTGGTTGACAGCGGTACTACGCGAGCCCCCGGTAATACACCTTGCAAACTTTGTTCAGGCATTAGGTAAGTTTTGTCTTGTTCAAAACCAATCACTTCAGCGATAAGATCACCTTGTGTTGTTTCAACTAAACACTGGCTGCCGACTTGTGCTTTAACACCAACAGCTTCAAGTGTTAAACCAACAACACGCACTAATCGTCCTGCCACTGATGTTTTGTGGGAATGAATAAACGACTGACAATTTTTTAGTCTGTTATTTAAGTTTTCATTACTGTGACTTTCACTACTGTGGTTTTCACTATCAGGCATAATAATTTTTTGACACTTTTAACCTTTTTTGACTAAATACTTACTGATGTAAGGCATCTTGCAAAAATGATTCCAAAACCTCTTTGAGGCGAGATTTTACGCTTAAATCAATATTAGATGTACTGTTTTCGATTTGGCAGCTACCGGGGTCAAGCTGTGGTGCAGCTAATAATCGCCAACCTTGCTCTTGAATATATTCCTCGCCAAATTGTTGCTCAACACGCTTGATATCATCAGGATGTATCAAAATTTGTGTTTTCGCCTCTTGACTAGGTAAAGCTTTAATCCCCATACCAATGGCTGAAGTTATAATATCAGGATTAATTTTTGCTTCTTGTAGAGTAACTGCTTCAGTTAATTTCACAACCAAATGTAATAATTGCTGTTCGGTATTCTTTTCTACTATCTTCAACGGTTCGTGTAATTGTGATACTAATGACTGCCAATCTGCCGACAGTTTATCTATCGTTTCTTTGCCTTGAGCGAGACCTGTTTCAATACCTTCGTCATGACCAAGCTTTAAACCTTCTTCATGACCTGAAATTTTCCCTTCTTCATGACCTTTAGCAAAACCATCGTCTTTGCCTTGATTAAAACCTTCATCAAAAGCGGCTTGACGAATATCTTCAATTTCTTCAGCCGTTAGTGGTGTAACTTCTTCAACTTCAGTTTCTTCTGGTGGTTCATATCGCCAAGTACTTTTTTTCCCTAAAGCATTCGTTTTATCGTCTTCATCTGATTTTTCAACATCAATAGAAGGTAGCGCCCATAAATCTAAGCTTTCTTGCTCCTCAGAAATCAATGTATCTTCTGCTTTAATATTAAGATCTTTCATATTTCACTTTATAAATAGATTTATAAGAATTCATCACCACCACCAGCACCACCCAACATAATTTCGCCAGCATCAGACAATCGACGGGCAACCGATAATATTTCTTTTTGGGCCGCTTCAACTTCACTGATCCGCACAGGTCCCATAGCTTC
>JABSOX010000052.1 GCA_013215655.1 Colwellia sp. | reverse complement strand
AATAATAGGAATTACTCGTAATCCACCAGCAATGGAACGATACTTTCTGACTTGTCCTATAATGCAAAATGTATAGTAAAGATTTTGCCTCAAGCCAATGGTAAATCATTGCTCACAGAATAGAACCATTCATTGTTTTCGCCTAGGTTCGGTTTGGTATATTTTAGATGAACTGAAGGTCCTCTACGGCCCCAATAAAAATCATCTTTAACGTAATAATTTTGTCCTTCAGTAGCATCGCCGCCTATGACTACATGCGATAATTGCGGAAAAGTATCACTAGAACTGCTTTTCCCGCGAATAATAACTTGCTGATAACCTATTTCATCAACATAAAACTCACCAACAGGAATAATCTCTACATTGGTATTCGATAATTCAACGACTTGATGGTTATTGTTTAAACTCACTTCAATACTTGCTTGGCCCTTAAGTACATGCCCTTTAATTCCAACGTTTATAGAACCTGTGCGACTAACATAAACATAAGTGACCAACTCATCATTTGCGTTCGTCCAATTTGTGATACCTTGATCACCAATCAATGTTGTAGACTCACTAACTTTATCTAAGATCCAGCTATTACCTGCAACGGGGATCTCAATGCTCAAAACGATGTTATCTGACACCTCAACTGGTTCTTTGACTTTAACGGGTTTAGTCGTCGAATTACCACACCCTGTAGTCAAAAGGGCAGCAAAAAAAGTGGTGAAAATCAGTTTAAATATCATTTTATTATTCATATTAATAATTTCATTAAGATCATAACTAACACTAAAATCTAATTGCCCACAATCAACAACCATTCTTCACCACCCCATTCGGCAGCATTTTTCATCTACTTGCCGCACCAGTTAATAGTAAGGCCACTAAGTGACCTTACCATTTAGCTTAAAACGTTATAAATCATAACTGATAGTTAGACTGTACGTCCGTCCGTAACGATCAAGCCATCTTGCCTGATCAGGAACTCTAACATAGGTATAATCACGTGTATCGGTCAAGTTTTTAGCACTAAAAGATACACTTATTGCTTCAGTAATATCATAGTGAGCGGTCAAGTCTACGGTGCCCCTCGCGTCTCTCCATGAAGCTCCTCCCCATTCATTAGCATTAACAAGATACTTACTGTTCCAGTTATATGAAAGTTGAGCTCTATAATCTTCTTTTTCATAATAAACAGAGGCATTATATAGGTTTTTTGACATGTTCCTAAACGGCAAACCTTTTAACTCAGGATCATCATAAGAGCTTTCAATATAGGTCGCATTTGCTCTTAAACCCAATCCATTAAAGGGCTCAGGCAATATATCTTCAAACGATTGTTCATAAATCAGTTCAAGTCCTTTGATTGAACCACCATATTCAGATGAAACAAATACATTCTTTTGAAAGGTGTGACCATCTATTGATACAGAACCGCTTTCATCTAATTCTGCACCTAGAGATTCCATATCTTTATAGTAAAAAGTTGCCGCTAATAGACCTGAATCAGAGTAATACCATTCGAGTCCAGTATCGAACTGTATGGCTCTTAAAGGTTTAAGTGCTGGATCAACACCAAAGTATGTAGGTATGGGGCTTTCACTACTATTACCAAAACTAAGAGAACCAGCAGGTCTTAATAAGTCTATATCGTTTCTAGCGATCACTTTCGAAGCGTTAAGCCTATATTGTATTTCGTCAGTCAACTTCAATTTGAAGTTCATGGTAGGTAATACATCGGTATAAGAACTTTCGAAGGATACTTCTTCTTTGTAGTCTGTAGAGCTAGTGCCATTGGCATAACCGAATACGGAGGTAATATCACCGTCTTCCTCTTCGAGATCTTCAAACCCTACCTTAACCTTATCCGTATTTAGCGCATATCCGTCACTAGTGACTGTGGTTTCAATGGCGCGTAGACCGAGGTTTAGATTAAAATCCAAACCAAATATTTGACTTTCAATATTGGCTTCAACATATGCCGCTAGGGTTTCTTCAGTGAGTTTATAAGTGTCGGTTGGCCAAGCTACGGGTAAAATTTCATTTGTTGTCGCATTAGGTTCAATAGACTTGTAGAATTCTATTAACTTATCAAAATCAAACCCAGCCCAAGGCGCAGGGTGATTACCTGGCTCGCCGCTGAGGAAATTATCAAAATCGGCGGGTACCAATGTATCTTGCGGTAATCTAAATAATGAATGCCCACCTATTTCTTCTACACTGCTCAAATCAGGGGTATAACCCGAGTCGTCGAAGCGCTCTGATTCGAAACGTGCACCACCCACTGAAAACATGGATGGGTATCGACTTCTCATTCTTTCGTGATATTTACTCTGTTTTGAATAATGTACGCCAAATTTTACTTGTTTGATGTAGTCGTGTGCAGGTTGCCAGTCGCCACTTAGTCGAAATTCTTTTACGTCAGCTTCAACCTCTACTCCCCTCGTATAACTATAGTGAGCGCCAAAGGGCGAATTTTCAGTTAAAGGTGTTGCCATGGTAATATCTGGTAATAGGTTCGGTCCAGAAACATCAATGGTGACATCATCAACAAAACCACGGGCGACAAAAAAACGATCGTCACCATTTTTATCACCATGTGCATTTGATTGAGACACATCCATATCGAACGTTAGCTCATCAGAATAGTTCCACTTGCCGGTAAAGCCAATCATATAAGCTTTGGTATCACGAGGTGTTGTCGTATTAAGTACTTCTGCCATAGCTGGGCCAGTAAGGGTCATTTTATTTATAAGACCTTGCTCATTGAAGCCTAAATCACTCACCGCAGGAATGCCCGGTGTCCATGACTCGTCAAAAGTAACAAAAGATATCGAACTTTGTTTACCATCTGTTTTGTACGCACTATAGAAACTGTCGACGCCAAATTCTAGATCACTAGTAGGCATCCACTGCAAAGCGAGGCTAGCACCAATACGTTTTCTATCGTCTTGAAAATTCTGGTAACGAACATAAGCGGGTATAACGGTACCGTAGGTTTCATCGATAGTTTCATCATATTCACCATTACCATCAATATCTATATGAATGGGTAAATCATCAGGAAATTCTGCATCATAAAACCCTTGACCATCATAGCGGTCCGTTCTAATAGTTTTCTTTGAAACAACTGCTGTAAATAAAGCACCAAAGGTATCATCCCACGTATTACTCACTAAAAACGAGACTTGTGGTGTTGCTTTTTCTACTCGTGGATCATAGTCCGCTTTAATCGAGGAGCTAAACTTAAAACCATCAAAATCAAATGGTTTGCGAGTATCAACGTTAACTACCGCGCCTATACTGCCTTCGTGGCCACTTGCCACTGGTGTTTTAAGTACTTGTACTCCACCTACCAACTCTGATGCAATCAAATCATAATTGAAATTACGCTCTGCAGTTTCCGAAGCCATTTTCCGACCATTAATTGTCGTAAGGTTCCAGCCACCGTGCAAGCCACGGATCGTGACTTTCTGACCTTCACCACCATTTCGGGTAATGTTTATACCAGGAATTCGGGCGAGTGCTTCAGCAACATTTTGATCTGGAAATTGCCCAATATCTTCCGCAACAATGGCATCAACTACTTGAGTTGAATTTCTTTTTAGATATAGCGCTTCTTTCAAACTGCTACGTATACCTTTTACTTCAATTACCTCTATTAACTCTATTGCTTTTTCCTTGTCTTTTTTGGTATTGCTTTGCTCTTCTGCAATTGCATTAGAAGCTGCTGAACTGACGATTGAACCTATTAAAAAACTTAAATACTTCATTTTGTGAGTTTTCATTATATTCCCTCTTTTTAATTTATGTCTTACTGGTAAGAGTGTTTTTTGTACTTGCTGCTAATCTATATCTAGTGAAACCTACATAGCAACTAAAAAAGAAAACAAAAGCTTTCAAAACTTTTTTACAAAAATAGAGCGACCAACAAAAAATGAACATAAAAGCATGTAAATAAAGAAAATAATACATATGAAAGCATAAGGAAATTAAATTTATATTGAAAGCATATGAAAGTATAGTATTATCATTCCAGCTAATAATTGAAAAGTAGTTAGGCGCATAAATGAATACCATTGAAAGACGACACGAAATAGTGCAACTCACTTTAAATCAAGGGAAAGTCGCAGTTATCGATCTAGCAGCTCACTATCAAGTATCTGCAGTTACAATACGTACAGATTTAAATTACTTAGACAAAAAGAACTTACTAATAAGAGCTAGGGGGGGAGCCATTGCATGTAATAACGTGCTCAGAGAATTGCCTATTAATGAGAAACACTGCGCGCAAATCGATACTAAAAAACGATTGGCGTTATTGGCAAAAAAACAGATATTAGAAGGTGATGCAATTATTCTCGATTCAGGCTCAACTATCGCAGAACTTGCTAATTGTTTACACTCTTTTGAACGTTTAGTCGTAATGACCAATGGACTAAATGTTGCTCAGAATTTATTGAACGCTCGTGGAGTTGAAGTATTAATGACCGGTGGAGTATTACGAAAATCTTCACTTTCTTTTTATGGTCGTCAGGCAGAAGATAGCTTGGAAAGGTATCATTTTGATAAAGCATTTTTGGGTGTTGATGGTATTGACTTTAATGTTGGTATCACTACACATTTTGAATATGAAGCAATGATGAACAGATTAATGCGACGTGTTGCAAAAAAGGTCATCACAGTAACAGACTCGTCTAAGTTCAATCGTTCTGGTGTGCACAAAATATGCGGCTTAGCTGAAATTGACGTATTGATTACTGATTCTGGCATACCCGATGCGTTTGCTCAAACGTTAGAGCGAAATGGTGTAGAGTTGATTATAGCAAGTTAAATGCCCCGTCATAACGGGGCATTCGTTAACCTAGATATTAAATTACTATACCGAGAGGTTTTCCTGTTTTCCAAGCCCCCCTGGTAAAATCTGGAATTGTTTTACTATTACTTCTATCAGCCACCGAAGCCATACTTTGCGGGAAGATTGATGACCACGCTGCGGCATCATATACATCTTGATCTAAAGGTTCACCATTACGCAAACAATATACAATGCGATACATCATCAAGAAATCCATTCCTCCGTGACCGCCATTACGCTTAGCTTCTTCCCCCATACGAGTATATAATGGGTGATCGTAGGCTTCATACCATTTATCCATATCACGATCCCAGCTGTGAAAACTTGGATGGCTAGGTTTTCTGCCTTGTGAACCTGCAGCGTTCCACTCTTTTATCGCCTGTTGATGCTCTTTATCGTAAATAGCATCAATTTTTTGAGGTGACTTTTCCAATGCGATACGATCAGGGAAGCCTGCAAAAACACCATTAGTACCTTGAATCAAATTATGCCGAGTGTAAGGACGTGGGCTGGTTGTATCGTGCTGAACCGTAATAGTGCGTCCCTGTACTGTTTTAATGACACTGGTATTCATATCCCCTGCAGTAAACTCCAGCGAGTTTCGCTCGTGCCCAGCTGGGAATTCCCGTTTTGCATAGGCCGCACGCCCAAGAGCTGGTGTGCTGGTTGATGTCACATAATCAAAACGGTCGCCACGATTAATATTCATATATTGGGAAACGGGGCCTAGTCCATGAGTCGGGTACAAGTTACCATCGCGTTTGGTATGCCAATAAGTTCGCCACGATCCTGTTTTATGATCTACTTCTTTCATTTGCCAACGTAAATCATGAATGTAAGCAGCTTCTCCATGCAACAATTCACCAAACAAACCTTGCCTGACCATATTAAGCACCATTAACTCTTCACGGCCATAGTTAACGTTTTCCATCATCATGCAATTTTTCTGGGTTCGCTCTGCGGTATTTACCAGTTGCCAACATTCATCTATCGTGGTCGCTGCCGGTACTTCAACAAAAGCATGTTTGCCACTTTCCATGGTTTCAACACTCATTGGTGTATGCCATTTCCATGGTGTTGATATGATGACTATATCAATATCTGGTCGAGCCAACATTTTACGATAAGCGTAATCTGAACCTGTATAACGGTCAGGTTTGGCAAAGCCTTGCTTAACTACATATTCAATGGATCGATCTAATACCGCTTCATGAGTATCACAAATGGCTTTAATTTCCACTCCTTCAAGATGACAATAATGTTTAACATGACCCGTGCCCCGTTGACCAACACCAATAAAACCAACACGAACAACATCCATTTTTGGTACGGCTAGCCCCATGACCGATGCGCCTTGTTGTTTTAATAATCCTGTATTAGCAGATTGATTGGTATTTACACAACCTGAAACGACTCCGATTGCGGTAGCTGCTGCAGCCGATTTCAAAAATTTACGACGATCTAATGCTGTCATGGTGTTTTCCTTTAGTGATCTTTTCTTTTTAACTTTGTCGAATGATTAAAGCAAACTTTATTTCTGGCTATATATATATCCAAATCTTAAAACAAACGCAACACAAATCTTCACAACCTTTCACAATAACCAAGAAAAATAAATTTAAAAAACACCATAAAACACTAACCTGTTGTTATAAAAGCGATAAATTTAACAATAAAGAAATAAATCAAGTAATATTAAAATATACAGATTTTCATTTGCGAAAGGAAATGAAAGTTGCTATTGTTGTTGTAAATTCCATATAAGTATTTTTAGGGAAGAAATGAATAGTATTTTAGAAATAATCAATGCGAATCGTAAAGGCTTAAAAAAAGGCATTTACGCAGTTTGTAGTGCACAGCCGTTGGTTATTGAAGCAGCAATTCATCAAGCTATTAAGGATGATTCTTTATTGTTAATTGAAGCGACTGCAAATCAAGTTAATCAATTTGGTGGATACACTGGCATGACTCCAAAGGACTTTATTGGTTTTGTTGAAAAAATTGCTAGCCAGCTTAACTTTCCCATGTCGCGAATTATCTTGGGTGGAGACCATTTAGGACCAGTATGTTGGGTAAACGAAACAGCAAAACAAGCCATGAACAAGGCCGAAGAATTAATAAAAAGCTATGTTAAAGCAGGCTTTGTTAAGATTCATTTGGACACCAGTATGCCTTGTGCTGACGACCCGCTAGAACTTGCAGATATTATTGTTGCTCAACGTGCTGCTCAATTGTGTAAGGTTGCTGAAAACGCGGCCAAAGCTGTTCATGGTAAATCTAATATTATCTACATTATAGGAACCGAGGTTCCGCCGCCAGGCGGTTCAACTGAAGAAATTAACTCGTTGGAAGTAACCCCTGTTGCTCGAGTTGAACAAACACTAGAGTTACATAAAACTGCTTTCGAAGAGTGTGAGCTATCCTTAGCGTGGCAAAGAGTGATTGGTTTGGTGGTTCAACCTGGAGTCGAATTTGATCATACTAGCATTATTGAATATCAAAGCGATAAAGCTCAACAACTAAGTCAATATGTAACCAGCATACCTAATATAGTATTCGAGGCACACTCTACCGATTATCAAATGGCAGATGCTTACAATAAATTAATTGAAGATCATTTTGCTATATTGAAAGTAGGACCACAATTGACTTTTGCCATGCGTGAAGCACTATTTGCCCTTGCTCATATTGAAGATGAGCTTATTGATATAAAGGCACGATCTAACTTGCGACAAGTTATTGAAAAAGAAATGTTAGCTAATGATCAGTATTGGAAAAAGTTCTATCAAGATTCGGGCAATCATTCAGTTTTGTATAGACGATACAGCTATAGTGACCGATTAAGGTATTATTGGAATACTGATATTGTTGAGGATGCTGTTGTAAAACTATTCAACAACATAAACAGCGTAGACATTCCTTTACCTTTGATCAGTCAGTACTTACCTGAACAATACTTGGCAATACGACAAGAAAAAATATGTGCTAAAGCGAAAGCTTTAGTTATAGATAAAATAATGCAAGTTACAGATATGTACTCTTCTGCTTGCAATAAGCAAGTGAGTGAATAAATATGAAACAACTTCTAGATATTGATATCGATGTCTTAAAGCAAAAGAAAGCATTTTGGACTGCTAAAGAAATTGCTCAGCAGCCCAAAATTTGGCGAGAAACGGCGGCATTGATAAAGTCTAAAAAAGAACAATTGGCTTCATTTCTTGAACCCATTTTAGCACTTGAGAATTTACGAATAATATTAACAGGTGCTGGTACATCAGCCTATGTTGGCGATGCCTTAGCGCCATATCTTGCCAAGGCAACCCGTAGAACTTACACAGCAATTAGCACTACAGATATTGTTGGTAATCCATATGACTACTTGCTCAATGATTACCCAACACTAATTATATCTTATGCACGTTCGGGTAATAGTCCGGAAAGCCTAGCCGCTGTTGATCTCGCTAATCAAGTTATCAGTAATTGTTATCACTTGGTTATCACTTGCAATGCAAAGGGTAAGTTGGCCTTAGGCACACAAGAAAGCAAAAATGCATTTAGCCTAATCATGCCAGAAGGCACATTAGATGAAAGTTTTGCAATGACCAGTAGTTTTACTTCGATGATAGTAGCGACACTGTCTATTTTTTCTCCCGATGAAAATCAATTAGAGATAGCGGCACAGAGGACTGAAAATTTATTCGATAATGATATTAATGCAATTAAAAAACAAGCAAACAATGGCTGTAAGCGTATAGTGTTCCTAGGGGCTGGTTCATTATTGGCTATAGCACGAGAAGCAGCATTAAAGTGTTTGGAGTTAACAGCTGGAGAAGTGTTAAGTTATTTTGAAAGCCCTCTTGGTTTTCGCCATGGACCTAAATCACTGATAAATAGTGAAACTGTGATCATCATTTTATCTTCTAACGATGCTTATACCAAGCAATACGATAATGATCTTTACCAAGAACTAAAAAAAGACAACCAAGCACAAGCGGTACACCTTTTAGATATGAGTGTAGTAGGTCAATCATTGTCACTTGATGATATTTGGGCGAGCTTACCCTATATCGTTTACTGCCAAATATTATCTTTTTTCAAGTCACTTGAACTCCAGTTGTCACCTGATAATCCCTGCCCATCAGGAGAAGTTAACCGTGTTGTACAAGGTGTAACCATTTACCCTATTATTTCAAAATAGGCATATTTCCATCATATTAAAATTTTAGGTTTTTAAATGACAGTATACGGTTTAGATATTGGCGGGACTAAAATAGAAACAGCCATATTTGATGATAATTTGAATTTATTGAAAAGTTGGCGAGTTAAAACCCCAGTTAACGATTATTACTCGTTTCTAAATATTATAGAGCAACAAATTGCTACTGCCGACAAAATTACCAATGCACAATGCAACGTAGGTATTGGCATGCCTGGGTTAATTAACGCTCAAGGTAAAGTGCTTTCAGCCAATATTCCATGCGCCACAAACATGCATATTACCGATGATTTGACTAAATTACTTAAACGCCCAATAGCGCTAAAAAACGATACACGCTGTTTTGCTTTATCGGAGGCGACTAAAGGCGCTGGCAATGGTTACTCACGAGTATTTGGTGCAATAATAGGTACGGGGGCAGCCGGCGGACTTTGTATTAATGGCAAGCTTGAGGAAACGCAGTTAGCAATTGCTGGTGAATATGGTCACCTACCACTGTCTGCTACATTACAACAAAAATACCAGTTGCCTATTTTTACTTGTGGCTGTGGATTATCCGGCTGCGTAGAAAGCTACATAGCAGGCCCCGGTATAGCAAGACTTTATCAGCACCTAACGGGTACAGCACAAGATGCAAAGTACTGGCACAAGCAGCTTAAGCAAGGGAATATGCAGGCAATAGCGGTATTAGAATGTTACCTAGACATATTAGGTGAAACCTTTGCTGCATTAACTAAATTACAAGAACCTGAAATTATTGTACTTGGCGGTGGTTTATCTTTAATTACAGAAATTGTTGCCCAATTACCACAAGCCATTGAAGCACATTTATTCGCTGGATTTAGTTCTCCTCAAGTTGTTGCTGCAAAATTTGGTGATTCTAGCGGCGTACGTGGAGCAGCTATCTTAGGGTTACAATGCAATGAATAACGGAAAATATTATCTAAAAGCCGCTAAGGTTTTTACCGAGCAAAAGATCATAACTCAGGGTTATGTATTGGTCGAAAATAGTCTTATCAAGAAGATTGAAAATGTACCTATTTCAGACGTCGAAGTAATTGATTTGGGCGACGTAAACCTGATACCAGGTATGATAGATATGCATATTCATGGACGTGAAGGTTGCGATATCATGGATGCAAAAATGTCATCCATGGAGACAATTTCTTTATCATTGGCAAAATATGGCGTTGTCGGTTTTCTTGGTACTACGGTCACTGCTAATTGGCAGCAAACCTTGGATGCTTTTAAAATAGTAGGTCAGGCAAGCAAAAGAAAAATGCCAGGTGCACAAGTATTAGGCGCTTATAATGAAGGATTATTTTTCACTGAAACTCATAAGGGTGCCCACAATGAAAAATTTTTCTTACCATTAACAAAGGATCGCATTGATGCCATCTATCAAGCCTGTCAAGGAATGCTCAAAGTAATGGCGTTAGCGCCTGAATTTGAAGACTCTACCGAAGTCATTCAATATCTCAATTCATTGGGTGTTAAAGTGATGTTAGGGCATACCAACGCTACCTACCAACAAGCAAAAGAGGCATTAGCGGCTGGTGCTTGTGGGGGCGTTCATATATTCAATGGTATGAGTGGTATCCATCATAGAGATCCCGGCTGTGCTGGTGCGGTTTTGATGAATAAGTCGGCCTTAGCAGAAGTGATAGCTGATGGTATTCATCTCCATCCAACCATAATGCAATTAATATATGCCCTTAAAGGACCTGATAAAATGGCATTGATCAGTGATTGTATTAATGCAGGGGGATTCTCAGATGGTCGTTATCGATTAGGTGAACTTGATGTTTTTGTAAAAAATGGTGTAGCTCGAACTAAAGAAGGCTCTCTAGCAGGCAGTACATTAACGTTAAATGTAAGTGTTAAAAATTTGGTAAATATGGCTAAAATACCTTTGCTAGAAGCAATAAATATGGCAAGTTTAGTGCCTGCAAAACACCTTGATCTTGAAAATACCTTAGGCAGTATTAGCGTTAATAAACGTGCATGTTTCGCCGTTATGGATGACAACTTTGAAGTGCAAGCAACTATTATTGATGGTCAACCTGTCTATGTCAAACAAGGATATAAGCCTTTATCTGAATTAAAATTCGTCTAACAAATCCTTCAAAAAATTTGATTGAAACGACAATTTAATATAGCCATCAAGAGGCTTTTATTTAAAATAAAACATAGCCAAATTTCTTTATAATGCTGTGAACCAATTCTAGAGAAAGATTAATTAGACGTTCAAGGTTAATGATATAGATTGTGCTTATAACCCTTCACATAATGACTATATTTCTTCGCCGATTTTATAACACCCAATCAACCATTCCTTTGAAGTTTCAGGGTCTATATTTATGTTTTTCCAACAAGCTCTATATAGATACTGTTAGTCAAGCCATTACTTAACACTCCCCCACCCTATAGATAAACGACAAAGAAAAACAAATAGCCTTTCTTTATCGTATTTTACAGGGTTAAAAGGTAGTTAACCTCAGTTTGAGCCGGGTAATAATTACCAACTACGAATTTTATGACCTTTAAGTGCATAAAAAAGAATGTAAGCGTAAATTGGTAACATAATCCAATAAGCTGACTGACCATCAAAAGACTCTGAAAGCAAGGTATACCCCATTGATAGAACTGCCCCCCCCGAAATCCCCATGATCAGCAGCGCTGAACCTTTTGAGGTAAACTTTCCTAACCCTGCCAATGCCATTGGCCAAACCGCTGGCCATACTATCGCGTTTGAAAAACCAAGTAAGGCTATAAAAGTGATGGTATTAGGAAGAACAGGTACTCCTGTCCACCCCCAAAGAATTTCAGCCACAGAACTACTCGCAGTATCACTAAAAACGACTAATAGCGAAAAAAACAATCCTGAAATGGCTGAAAATGTTAAAGCAAATTCTTGAGATATTAAACGAGGAATTAATATTATGCCCAATGCATAGCCAATTAACATAAACGCCATAGTATATGAAGTTAACGAGGTTGAATTAGCGATACCCAAATTGGAAGCAAACAATCCTATAGTGTCTCCAGCAATAACTTCAGCGCCAATATAAACAAATATCGCAATCGCACCGAAAATCAAATGAGGAAATTGTAATATTGAAGTAGCTTCGTTTTTACCTAGATTTTCCGCTTCAGCTGTTAATTCATTGACGTTATCTAATTCAGGTAAGGGTGCGACTTTTAATAAACCCGCCAAGCAAATAAAAATAGCTGCCATGCCTAAATAAGGATCAACTAGACCATTTGCCAAACTAGTAATGGTTGAAGTCTTTTCAGCATCCGCCATTGCGTCTAAACTCAATGCTGTAACGTTGGCAAAGTCACCTAAAACTACTGCGGTAAATACCAAAGGAACAATGACCCCTGCGCCTTTGTTCATCAGTCCCATAAACATAATGCGCACAGAAGCACTTTCCGCAGGTCCAATTTTCACCACATAGGGGTTTGCTGCGGTTTGTAACAAAGTCAAACCACTGCCAATTACAAATTGAGCCAATAAAAACAGTAAAAACCACTGCGACTTTGCCGCTGGTATATAAATAACAAAGCCAACAACTAATGTTAATAGCCCCAATACCATGCCATTTTTGTAACCTATACGTTCCAATATGAACGCACTAGGTAATGCCATGATCGTATACGCAATATAAAAAACCCCAGCGACCATCATAGCTTCGGTATCTGAAAGTTGACATACCATTTGCAAGTAAGGCACAAGAGCACCATTTTGCCATGTTACAACACCAAATATAAAAAACAACACGCCAATAATTGACATTGAAATCAAGTTATTATCACTTATATCAACCAGCTGAGTGGTCGCTTGAATCGTCATAAATTTTCCTTATTAATATCTTTAGTTTGCTTAATCAGATGACTATCTTTAGATGAGATACAACCAACCACACAAAGACAATGAAGATAATTGAAACTTTCGATTACTTACAAAACAAGTAAAGAATAAGGTAAACCCACCTAAAAGACAACAAAATAAAAGTATAAATATTAAAACCTTTAGCAATAAAAGAATTTGAAAGAGGTAGCAGTTTTATGTATTATGGGGTGTCAGTTTTCAAATTGACTTTTGAGCAGCTTTGGTATCTCCCATGCATACAAAGCTGCTCTTTCTTTCTATTTCATAGCTGCGTTATTTATTAATCTCTACCACTATATTTCGGCATAAATATCAATAAGATATTAATAAATTTGCCATTGATGATGAAATAGAGAAAGATACATCAAGATATTTTTAAGTTTAGCTGTTAGTTCCAGCATTTTAATGCATCAAGCTTTCAGAATTTTAAGAGAAATAATAATGCTTAGTACAATAGAGAGACGCCACGAAATAGTATTGTTAACCGAAAAACAAGGAAATGTGTCGGTCAAACAACTTGCAGATACCTTTAATATCTCGACAGTTAGCATACGCAACGATTTAAATGAGTTAAATAAACTCGGCTTAATTGTTCGTTCTCGTGGCGGTGCAGTCACCAGTAATCGCCTAACCAAAGAATTATCAATTAAAGAAAAACACAAAACAAATCATAAAATCAAGAAAAAACTAGGACAAGTGGTCGCCCAATTAATTAACGATGGCGATGCTATTATATTAGATTCTGGAACAACCACAGAAGAAGTTGCTATTAACTTATTGGCAAAAAAAGAGCTTACTGTTATGACTAACGGTTTAAATATCGCAAATGAACTATCTCGTTCCGATAGTTGTGATGTTTTTATCACTGGCGGTCGTCTTCGAAGAAAGTCCATGTCTTTTTACGGTGCCCAAGCAGACGAAAAATTGAAATATTATAATTTCAGCAAAGTAATATTGGGTGTTGATGGAATAGATATTGACCGAGGGATTAGTACGCATTACGAACCAGAAGCAACATTTAACCGTGCAATGTGTGAAAGTGCTCAAACTATTATTGTAGTAACTGATTCGACTAAGTTTGGCAAGAGATCTTTGCATTCAATAGTAAAATTAGAGTCTATAGATATTTTAGTCACTGACAGTAATATCCCAAAAATATTTGTCGATGAATTAGAGCGCTTAAACGTAGAACTGCATATTGTTGAAGTGGAATAGTAGAAACTTTAAACTAGGATGTCAGAACGTGCGTGGTTGGTGACTCCCCTGAATTTTCCGCTTGAACTGCGTATGATGAAAAGTTACCTAAATATCTGACCAACTACACTATCAACATTTCTCTTTGTGGTGCTTGAACTATAAGCTGCCATAAAACAGAAATTAATTTATTAGTTTGTTATAGACTTAGACAAAGTAGCTTTTCCAATATTGAACCATAAGTAGTCATATTACATGCGATTTAAACCATAAGCTGTCATTGTTGATGTAACTTAGCTCTTCTGATTTTTGATTTTTGATTTTTGATTCTTGATTCTTGATTCTTGATTCTTGATTTAATGTCAAACATAAAGTTCTAAACAATAATATCAAATAAAATTTGAAACATTCATGTTAACAATTGTAATTAAAAGCACAGAAAATGATGTTACTACACAATCAACATACTCATTTTACTGTGCAGTATTAAAAATATACTTACTAATGTAGTAACAACATGTCTAGCGATTACATCGCCATTAAAAACAATTAATTTTTCTTTTTATTTACATTTTTTTCGAAATAAGCTTTCGCGACTAATACCAAATTTTTCAGGATCCTTCATTACATCCCTTATTGCGCTGTAATGAGGAAAATTATGCCAACCGAGATCTTTTTCTCCTGTACGTGTTAAGTCACAAGTAAAACCAACGAGAAATGTCCAATCTGAAGCACCATAATGAGCCAATCCCCATGAAAAACCTTGGCCATCTCCAGTATCCAAAAATTTGTCGGCTATATAGGCGCCACCAGCAGGAGGAATATCTTCAAGTGCAGTGATAACTTCGAAATTAATACCATCTGAAGAATATTGAATGGTGCCCTTTTCTGGCCCCGCCCAATCAACAATCGCTGCCAGACCTTCCTTCCATGGAAATATCCAAGTTTCGTGACCACTGTTGGAAACAGGGTTAGCCAAATGCTTTACGTATGGTCCTTCTGGTTTATCAGCTATTGCCACGCCCCACTTAGAATCAGTAAACATTTTCTCACCGATAGCGTGCCCTTTATAATAAAGGTAGTACTTTCCTTTAAACTTAATAATGCCAGGATCATGGATAGCGCCACTGTCCCAAGAACCATTTTCTAAGGCAGCGCCCCAGTTAGAATCGCCATGTTCCATCGGATTAAGCAATCGACCATCAGCCGTTGGTTTTAATATAGGCTCATCGAGTTTGCTCCATGGACCGTCAGGAGAATCAGCCCATGCCATGCCAACCACATTTAACGGGTCGTTATTTCGTTTAGCCTGATAACACAAATAATATTTATTCTCTGCGACAAGTATTTCAGTAGTAAATACACTGTATTCATCCCAAGCACCTGTAGGTCCTCTTGTCACAGCAGGACCTTGCTCCTGCCAAGAACATCCATCAGGGCTAGTCGCGTACCAAATGTCTGCGTCCAGCCAGCTAGATTTATTACACTCATTACGGGTATACCAAATATAATACTGATCTTTCACTTTAATAATGGTACTTGGGTCACGTCGATTAACACCTTGTTGATAACCAAGACCTGACACTGCTTGATACTTAAACCGCGTATATAGTTCATTCTCACTATCATCCACTTGATGACGCTTCATTGCTGCACTCAGATTATTCACTCTTTACTCCGAAAAACTACTTAACTAATTAGCTCTAAAAATGGCTAAAACGTTTAAAAATAGGGTGTTCATTTAATAATTAACCATAAAGTTGTAAACGAATTTCTTCACGTTTTGTTTGATCAAGTTGGTAGAACATCATAATAATGCCGGCAACAATAAACAAAACTCCCGGTAAAAATGTACTGATGAAATTAATACTTTCTACAACTGCCATGCTTTGTAGTTCACTTGCTGCCTCGTAACCCGTAGTGCCCAATACCCATAGGGATACTGCGCCACCAACACCTAAACCAACCTTTAAGGTAAATAGAAATAAAGCAAAGAATAGCCCTGACTGATTTTTGCCCGTTATCGTTTGATGATAATCAACGACATCACTGAGCATGCTCCATATTAACGGCACCATACTTAAAGACAAAAAAGAAGCAATAACACCGAGAGACATTATTGAAACAAAAGCTGTACCGGGTAGCCAATAGGGGATAGCGCTCAGTAGGCCACAAACAAACATTAATATTTTATAGGCACGTACTTTATCAAATCGTGTCCACATGATGGCAGATAAAGCTGCACCTAAAGTTGCGCCAATAGTGCCCAAAGTCATAAACAAGGTCAGCTGTTCTCGTGCGTCGGTCATTACATGGTTGACGTAATAGACTGCGGTCGTTCCTTTTAACGTTAAGGTGATGAAAAATATTATATTAGCGATGAATAGGACAACTAACTGGCGATTAGAAAATGCCTGCTTAATATCCACAACTAAACTCTTAAGACCTTGATCATTGGCACTTAACTGCTCTGGTTGATAGCGCTCCTTTACCGTAAAAAAACAGTAATACAAACAGGCTATTATTAGCAAACTAAAGACCGCCGCCGTCAAGAAAAAACCGTGTTGTTGATCACCATCACCAAAAAAGTCGACAAGATGCAATGTAGTGAATGAGACAAAAACCGATGCCAGCATGCCTAAGCCAAAACGATAAGACTGCAATAAGGTACGTTCATCGGAATCTCTACTTAAAAACCCTGCCATCGCGGAAAACGGCACATTAACTAAAGTATAAGTTAACGTGAGCAAACCAAAGCTCACATAAGCATAGATAAGCTTACCCGTTTCATCTAAATCAGGCACATAAAACAGCATGGTAAATGAAACAGCTAAGGGGATAGTGCCAAATAAGATAAATGGCCGGCAACTACCATATTTAGAGCGGGTTCTATCAACCCAGAAACCCACAAGAGGATCCGTAATGGCATCAAATATTCTTAATACTAAATACATAGTGCCGACATGAGTCGGATGTAGACCATAAATATCAGTGTAAAAATAGGCTAACCACATCCCCAACATATGCCAAACAATATTATTGCCAAAGTCACCCATGCCATAATTAAATTTGGTCGTTTCAGGTAAGAGCTTAATTTCGATTGCCGCTGGTGTTGTTAATGTTGTTTGAGAGCATGTTGTCATATTCTTAATACCAATCGTTAAAGTTAGCAGTGTTTTTCATCAATATAAATAGTTTTGAATCTTGATAGATTGTTAACAATTTACAAAAGTTAACTTATCAGTTGTCTATGTGACTGTAAACAATTAAATGGCACTCAATAGTTATTTCACCAATGTTCTGTTTACGCTGCACCAACATTAAGTTCAAAGTTGATATCAATTATCCTCAACCATATTTTTAATTCTTTGTAATAAAGCTAAAATAAGCACTAGTAATAACCAGACAAATGTTCCACCACTGCTCTTTTTATTTTCGGGTACTGCAGTTTCTTTCGGCTCAGAATTAACCACTGGAAGTTCTGTACTTGTCACAATAAATTCACGTTTATCAGGGATAGGTAATGTCTTAAATAACTCGACTATTCCCCAGTTATCTAAGTTTGGCAGAGTTACGCTAATACAATCCTGCTCTATTTCAACGGTTACTTCTACGGATGGATGACCCGCTTGGTTATAACGAGCACCAACAAATTTCTCGTTGAATAATTCATTAGCAACAGTTAGCGTGAGTTGTTCTTTTCTCTTCATGCTTTGGGTTGTTTTGTCGTAATCACGATTAACCAGATGTACAATATTTGGCGCATTTGTATGAGGGTGAGTATTATTTCTGCGAGGAAATACCGCCACATTATCAACATCAATAGATATTTGATTAGGCAGTATTGACAAAATCGACTCAGTATCAGGCCAAACAACGACTTTATGGGCTACATCATTAAGTATGTTTTGTTGAGATAGATTTAAAGGTATTCCATTAAAAAGCGTGGTAACAATGACTTCATAGTCATTAATTGCACTAGCTTGATCGACATCAGTTAGATATTTGGGCCACCAAGTATCACCAGCAACCAATAACTTAAATGGAATATTTTTTTCCATCAGCTCAGCCGCTGCAGCAATAACATCTAATTGCTGATATTCGCTTTGTCTGTATGCTTTATGGCTATATACTAATCCAACCTTGGCAACGGTTTGATAACCATCAAATAAATAGGAATTTTCAGCAATCCAACGAAAGATGAAATCGTAATCACCACGTTTTGGCTGATAATATCGTTGCACAGTTCCTTTATAAGCCCACATATGTTCAGGGGCCATAAATACAGCGCCATTAGCATATGCTTGCGCTATCCAAGATCTCGGTAAATCGACAGCTTTAGGATTATCAACCATGAAATTCCAATCGGGATATGGCTGCCCCGTTAACATCAAGGGTTTATTAAGTGATTCTGCCAGTTTATACAGCAACATCACATCAGCAATTGGTTGATTTTTATTGGCTTGATGATCAAACTCTTGTACATAAAAATCAAATACATCATTTGCTGGAAAACGTAATCCTTGCCAAAAAGGGTCTAATATTGGCGAACTAGTACCAACGGGAATATAACCTAGCCCCTCTTTATATGGATAGCCTTGTTCTTGAGCAATATCATCAGAAAACTTTACTAAATCAGCTAAGTAGCTATTATTCCAATCTTGCAAGAAATGTTTAAATAAATTAGCTAACGGGATCTGGTGGGAAGAAATTTTAACTTCACTTTCATATCGTTCAACAGTATAACCCGCAGCAATTAAATAATTCCCATAATGAAATGTACTGATGTCGGGAATCGCTAGAGCCGATAACTCCTCTACAGAATAGTGAGTAGCTAACCAAGTTGAGAAGTTCTCCATACAGCCACTACTGAAATCTCCACCGCTATAATATTGTGCAGGTGTAGAATGCTGAGAGTCGAAAAGTAAGCCGTCAATTGTCTCTGAGTCTGTTGCATCACGATAAAATGCAACGTCCTGAATTTGCCAGTGAACGTATTCTTGGAACAATGACTCATGTGTAGAGAAGAAATAATGGCCCGGAAACCAAGAAATTTCCATCGCTGAGCCATCCAATCGTTTTACCGTTGCTTGCTGATAACTTTCAGGGTATTTAGAGGTCATACCGCGCCAGATAACATCCCATTCAATGCGAGATATCCAATCAATACCTGCAGTTTTGTGCAGTTCAATACCATTGACATAGTTTTTCATTTGCTCGTCAAAATTATTTAGTGCATCAAAATCAGAGAACGTCGGCGGTAAAAATCCCCATAATGTCGCATCAACGCCATAATCTTGGTACTTTCCATAATTATCCGTTTGTAATTCCTGATAAAAAGGCTGGGTGAATAACACGGCCGATTTTTTTAAAAATGGCGGCTCTACCTCACCAGATGCTGGCGTACCAGAAAAAACAAAATAGGAAATGATAAAGGCTACTACTATTTGTATGCCTCTCATAAATACTCTCTTGTTAAATTTAGAAAAAACAAAATACCATACGTATTGTCAACAATCTACAATACAGAATATAGGTATCATTTAAATACTAAACAACAAAACAAATAACACCTAACATTCAACAAGTTACTTCCAATATAAAATTACGAATATATATATACTTTAATATTTTTTTAAAAAACATTTAAAAAAAATAGCAAAACACACAATGTTAATTGTTGACAATCTGTATTTCTGGGTTTATAACTTGATCCGTATTGTTAACAATTTGCAATTAACCATGCAAAATGTTATCAATAAGTGATGGAATGAACTTTATTCAATCACTAGCAAAAACAAAAATAAAATACGGGCATGCTTTAGCGGCCCGACACTAGGGTTGAATAAATAATTCATATAAAAATATAGGCAAAGCCATGAAACAGTTCTCTCGAAATAAGTTAAACCTTGCGTGTATAAGCGCTATAGCCGCACTAACTTTAAGTGCACCATCAGCATTTGCGGCTGAAGAAACAAACAAAGCAAGCAACGATGAAATAGAAGTCATTGAAGTAACTGGCCTTCGTGGCTCATTATTTGAAGCGGTTAACCGTAAACGCTTTAGTGAGGTGATATCAGACACCATCGTTGCTGAAGACATTGGTAAAATGCCTGATAGAAATATCGCCGAAGCACTACAACGTATTACCGGTGTAAGTATTAACCGTGAAGATGGTGAAGGTACTGAAGTTACCATTCGTGGTATTGCGCCAAATTTAAACTTGACCTTGATCAACGGTCAAACCGTTGCCTCTGCGGGTGATGGTCGCGGCATTGACTTTAGTAGCATGCCATCTTCAATGATCTCTGCAATTGAAGTTTATAAAACGCCTGAAGCTAGCCATATGGAAGGTAGTATCGGTGGTACCGTTAATATTATTACCGCCCGTCCTTTAGATGTTGGTGTAGCAAAAGGCACCGCTTTTGTTGAAGGAGTTTATACTGAAAATAATGAAGAAAGCTCTCCTGCATTCGCTTTTTCTTATACAACACCAATAACCGATACTTTCGGTATTGCTGCCGCTGTTTCACATGAAGAAATTAATACTCGAACTGATGGTATTACTAACGAGAGCTGGGGACAGACTTCTACGGGAGCGCATTATCCAACACGTTGGGCTGTTGAAACTAATGGTCGCGACCTTGAGCGTGATTCATTGATGCTTAACCTGCAATGGCAACCAACAGATGCGCTCAACCTTTATTTGGATACCACTTACTCTAAAGTAAGTGAGGAAATAGATCTTACTAGCTTTACGTCTTGGTTACCTAGTGGCACTGGCGACGTGGTAGAAAGTTCTATTGTTACTGACTCAAGCACCAATACCGTCACAGAATTCATTGCCGATAGTGTATATATTCAAACGGGTGATGTAGGTGTAGATTCCGAGGTTGATACCTTAACCATACAATTAGGTGGCGAACTAGAATTAGATAACCTCACTATCTCAGCAGGCATTGGTTACTCTAAAGCAGAAACTGACCAAGAGGAACAAAGAATCTTCAACTATGATCACTGGTGGTGGAATGCCGATAGACATGACGCAAAATACGTTATGGGCAAAGATAATCAATGGGGTTATTTAAATCCTAACGACGCAGCTTATCCTGAGTTTTATGATCCTAGCATCGACAATAACTTTGAAGGTCAAACCGAAACAGGTTGGGATGGTGCACGAAACCTTGACCGTTTAGTGCAAGGCTCAGTTGACCGCTTACCACAACAAAATACTGACAAAGACATCTCCGCTCATCTTGACTTTGAATATACGCTTGATGACAACGACTATATCAGCTCGATTGAAACCGGTATCCGCTGGAACGAGCGTTCAAAAACTGTCTTAGCAGATGACCGGAATCTAGGCCCATGGCAAATCGCCCTTACAGATGAAGATGGCGTGCATGATATGTGGAGGTTAATGAATGGTGCATTGTTTCATGATCAGAGCTCTGAACGTTATCAGCCAGTTAACTTCTTTGGTGGTCATGCCGCTACGGGTATTCCAACAGGTTGGAATTCAATTCGGAGCTTTGAAACAGCCGAAACTGCTTATGTTGACTGGATTAACGACCTCCATGGTTATACCGATGATGGTGTAGGAACTTATCTCACCGATTTTGATAGTGTATTTGAAGCTAACGGAACCACACCAGATAGACGTGGCTCTGCCGATAACACCGAAACAACGCTAGCGGCTTATTTACAAGCAAACCTTTATTTACTTGATGGTGACTTAACGGGTAATGTTGGTCTTCGTTATGTAACAACAGACCTAGAGAGCAACGGTTTAACGGGTGACTTTTTACTTGCGACAACTGGCGGAGCACTGACTGAACTTAATTATAAGCATGACTATGACAACTTTTTACCAAGTATTAACTTAACTTATAAGTTAAATGACGAGATGGTAGTACGTTTTGCTGCGGCAACAGTAATGGCTCGACCTGATTTTAGCCACGCAACTGCCGGCGGCAAGTCTAGCGTCGATGGTTGGTTAGATTCGGATTATGCGGGTATTCAAGATGAAGATAGCTATGTAGATGGTAATGTTTTTCTAGACCCTTATGAAGCGAACCAGTTTGATATCTCTTACGAATATTACTTCAGTGAAACAGGCATGTTCTCAGCCGGTATATTCTATAAAGACATCACTTCTTTTATCTATGAAGATGTAACAATAGGTAAAACAGTCGTTGATGGCCAAGAAACCGAGTTTGCTAACCGTCTTCCGTTTGAAAATGCAGATCAGATAAGTTGTAACTGTAGAGAAACTCCAGACGGCCTACCTGCTGAATACCCTCTATACTTTGAAAGCTATACTAAACCTGTTAATGGTGATGGCGGATTCATTAGAGGTCTAGAGTTAGGTTTCTTGACCACCTTAGAAATGATCCCAGGTATGGAAAACTATGGTATTCAAGCTAACTATACGCTAGCAGCGAGTGAAGCAGATTTTGCTAGTGCATCAAATCCAGACGTTGATCTACCTTTTGAGAATCAATCTGAACATAGCTATAACCTAACGGGCTTTTATGAAGGTGATGATTTAATGGTTCGCCTTGCTTATAACTGGCGCTCTGAATCATTAAATGAAATATCACACAGCAAAGACGGTTATAGCGTTTGGAATGATGAATATGGTCAACTAGATGCGTCATTTAGCTATAACATTACCGAAAGTATTTCTGTGATTGGTAGTGTTAGTAACTTACTTGAAGAACGTAACAAATCATTCAAATCTCTTATGACTGAAGGTAACTTGGTAAAAGGTGATAATGTGCCAACGAACCGTAACTTTTATCAAGGTTATAATGGCCGTGCTTTCCGTTTAGGTGTTAGAGCAACATTCTAATCTGGGCAAAGCTTGACTGCGATAGTTGTTAATAACATATCGCAGTCAATCGATAATCATATTATCTACTAATAAGTTATTTACTAAATAAACTTCAGGCTTCGTTAGGGGCCTGATTTTTTTTATGCTTAAATAAAGTGCAGTAAACTGCGATTTTTTTCACTAGCTAATTCTTTATTTAATCCGCTATTTAATTCTCTGCAGCAAGCAAGTCAATGAGAAAGAATCCACTGAGGTAAGTATTCATGTTAGCAAAATTACCAAAAGATAAACCCGAAGGTTTAAGTCATGCCATGCAACGTCTTTATGATGTCTGGCCTAACCCCGATGACAGAGACAATGAATTTTTCACCAACTTTAAATATTCTCGCATTACCTGCATAGGTAAAGATAACCAAGTTTCACGACGCGACCCAACTAAAGTTATTCTTGTGGGCGATACTTATTATGTTTGGTATACCCGCAGAGCAACACCAAGTAATCCGGTGGGCATGGAAAGATGCAGCGATACACTGCCAGCGGTAGATTGGGATTTAGCTGAGATCTGGTACGCCACCAGTAAAGATGGCTTTGACTGGCAAGAGCAAGGTGTTGCCGTGGAAAGAGCGCCTTTAGGCCAATACGGAGACCGTTCGGCAACCACTCCAGACATCCTAGTATTCAAAGAGAAATATTACCTATATTTTCAAAGCTTCACTGGCACATTTCAAAGTGCTAAGGGCGATCATTGTGATGTTAGTATGGCTTGGGCCGATTCAGCTGACGGTCCTTGGACCCGCTGCGAAAACAGCATTTTAGATTTAGGTGATGAAGAGCAGTGGGACGGCGGCGCGATTCATGATCCCTACCCACTAGTTTATCAAGGCAAGATCTGGCTATTTTACAAGGGTCAGCCAATTTCTAAAGAAAAAGACTGGTTGGTCAGAGCGCAAGGTGTCGCTATCGCTGATTCACCCGAAGGTCCTTTTGTTAAACCAGACATTAACCCGTTATTAAACTCCGGTCATGAGACCTTTCTCTTTCCTTATAAAGAAGGCATAGCGGCGATGTTATGTGTTGATGGGCCGGAAAAAAATACCATTCAATATGCTGCTGATGGCATTAATTTCAATATTATGGCGACGGTTACTTGTCCACCTGTGGCTGGCGGTCCATTTTGCCCTGATGCCTTCACCGATAGTAATAACGGTCAAGGAGTATCGTGGGGGTTAAGTCACATCAGCGAAAGTACCATAAATCCAAATGATGCGAGGCGGGTAGTTGAAAGTAACTCATTTTTGGTGAGGTTTGATTGTGACCTGCAGCAAGGCAAAAAGAATGCGTATTTTAGAAACCCAAGAGATCAAGTTGGACGATACGATGAAGCAACATTTTTTCAACCGACCATGGCATTAGAGCCGCATATGAAAGAAAAACTAATAAATAAAGTGTAAGGCTTTGCTTGCTACTTAAAAGCTATTAGTAGCTATTAATAACATAGCTATGAAGTTAAATACGGTATTCAATATGGGATAAAACTCCCATATTGACTTTATTATTGCTGATCATAATTTAATAATTCTACTCGACTATTGATGGTCTCTGGACATCTTGTTCAAAGACATCAATAGGCACTATTTCCCCTGTGTTAATTTCTATTCACTTGTTGTTATCTCTTGAGTCAGTGCGGCTACAGATAGTTTTTGTATTTTCTGTTCAAATAGTTCAACAGGTACGATCGCGCCTTTGTGTTGAATAACACACGCAGCTACCTGAGCTGCGTACTGTGCCGAACCTTTAACAGACTTACCTGTTAGTCGTGCACTAATATAACCACCATTAAATGCATCTCCCGCAGAGGTTGTGTCCACTACTGTTTTGATCGGAGAAACCGGTAGATAACTTCTGGTGCCACGTAAACTGATTAACATGTTTTGATTGCCATTTTTTATTACTATTTCTTCCACACCATAGCCTTCAATAATATCAGCAACTTGCTCAACATCTGTCACACCATAAAGATCAATAAAGTCATCAACACCGGGCAATGCCATATGAGATAACTTGAATGCCATTTTATAGGCCGCTTTCGTTACCTCTGTTGAAGGCCACAAGCTTGCTCGATAGTTAGGGTCAAATATTATTGTGGTTCCTTGCTGTTTTAATTGGTAAAGATACTTCCATAAAATTAAACGATCACTTTCAGACAATATCGCCAGTGATATACCCGAAAAGAAAAATGTAGAGGCATTCTTGAGTTGCTCTAAACCATGATTTTTTTCCATCAACGTGATTAGTTGTTTTGCCGCGGAGTCATTTCGCCAATAACTAAAGCTACGCTCCCCTTTGCTATCCAGGTTTATCAGGTACAACCCCATCTTGGCACTTTCAGTACGATATAACATCTCAGTAGAAATTTGTTCCTCGGCCATTAAAGATAATAACTGCTCACTCATCGCATCTTTCCCTATAGCACTTAAAAAATTGACCGTTATGGGCTCAGCCATACATCGTTTAATGTAAATACCTGTATTAAAGACATCACCAGCAAAGCTCTGCCTGAAGTCTGTTGCAGAAACTGATTGGGAGAATTCAATCATACACTCCCCCATTACCACAATATTTTTCATAAGTTGTATTCCTGTACTAAATAATAAGAAAGATTATTTGTTCGTTGAAACTGTTTTTTGTCGTTTTTTTATAAGAAAGCCTATCATTTTCAATAACTTTTTTAGTAAGCATTGCCATAACCAAAATATAAATCAAAAAAATTAACATCACTTTCACCTTGATTTAAAAGAATTTATTGTATTTATCATCTGTTTTCCTTAGCTTTTAATTGACCTAAATAAATTACTAGGTACACTGTATAGTATATTGTTAACAATTTACGATTGTCAAAATTATGTTTTCTACTGATAGTGAAATAAAAAATATAGAGATAGAGTATTACCAAATACCGTTAGCTGAAGTGTTGACCGATGCTATGCATGGTGATCATACGCATTTTGAGCTGATCCTTTGTCGAGTCCGTTGCCAAGATGGTTTTGAAGGTGTTGGTTATACCTATACCGGTGGTAGAGGCGGTAGAGCGATATATTCTTTACTTAAAGATGAATTAACACCCTTTATGCTTGGTCAGAATGCCAGCCGAATTGAATATTTAAATGAGCAAATGAACCTTCACTTACATTATGTCGGTCGCGGTGGTTTAGTATCATTCGCTGTTTCTGCGGTAGATATTGCGTTATGGGACATTCGTTGCAAACGTTTAAATCAGCCTTTGTGGTGTGTGGCCGGTGGCGCCAACAATAAAACCAAAGCTTATGCTGGTGGTATCGATCTTAATTTTTCCAAAGAAAAACTATTAAACAATATTAAAAATTATCTTGCTCAAGGATTCAATGCAGTAAAAATAAAAGTGGGCCATGCCGATTATCGCATTGACATAGAACGTATCGCTGCAGTTCGCGAATTAATAGGTCCTGATGTTAAGTTTATGATTGACGCAAATTATTCATTAACTATTGACCAAGCCATTATGCTCGCTAATGCCGTACAGCAATACGATATAACCTGGTTTGAAGAACCAACCATTCCTGATGATTATCTTGGTTACGCTCGTATCGCTGACAATACCGACATTCCAATCGCGATGGGCGAAAACCTGCACACCATTTATGAATTTGGTTATGCCATTGCTCAGTCAAAGCTGAGCTTCTTACAACCCGATGCATCAAATATAGGTGGTATTACCACTTGGCTAAGAGTGGCCAATTTGGCGCAAGCTAATAACTTAACCGTTTGTAGCCATGGTATGCACGAACTACATGTTTCATTAATGGCATCACAGTCCAATGCTGGATACTTAGAAGTGCATTCATTTCCAATCGATAAATACACCACGTGCCCCATAAAACTCGATCAAGGCTTAGCCGTAGCGCCAATGTCCGCAGGACATGGGGTCGAATTTGACATGGACTTACTTACTCCTCACCGAATTACTTTATAAATAGGATTCAATATGAAAGACACTGCTTTACAAGAAAAATTACACGCGGCAAGTTATGTTGGCGACAAGGCATTTAGTTTAATAACGGGTCAAGCGATACCACCAGCAGCTGACGAAGTACGCTTATCGGTAGGTTATGTTGGTATCTGTGGTACCGATATGCACATTTATCACGGTGTTATGGACCAACGTGTTGCACCACCTAAAGTCATCGGTCATGAAATGTCAGGGACCATTGCCGAATTAGGTGAGAATGTTACAGGTTTTAGTTTGGGTGATGAAGTTGTCGTCAGACCATTAGATTATTGTGGTCAATGTCCGGCATGTCTTGATGGTCATAGCCATATTTGTCATCAGTTAAAGTTTATGGGCATAGACTCTCCTGGTGCTTTTCAAAGCTCTTGGACAGTAAAAGCTCGCACCTTGCACAAATTGCCCGCCACTGTTTCGTTAAAACAAGGCGCACTAATTGAGCCATTAGCGGTAGCTTGTCATGATGTTGCGCGCTCTCGTCTCAAAGTAGGTGAAAAAGCTGTAATTATTGGTGGTGGTCCTATTGGTCAATTAGTGGCGCAAGTAGCACAAAGTACCGGCGCAGAAGTTATGATATCGGAAGTCAACGAATCTCGATTGGCTTTTGCCAAGGCAAATGGAATCAAAACAGTCAATCCACAAACAGCCAATTTAGCCGAAACAGTAACACAATGGACTCAAGGTAAAGGAGCAGATGTCGTTTTTGAAGTCTCCGGCGTTAAACAGGCCATTGAGGCGATGACTGAAATAGCATCAGTACGTGGGCGCATTTGTATGGTAGCAATTCATAGTGAAAAACCGACCATTGATTTATTTCAGTTTTTTTGGAAAGAACTCGAATTACTTGGTGCTAGAGTTTATGAACACTGTGATTTTGAACATGCCATCGAACTGATTGCCAGCAAACGAATTAATATCGAACCCTATATAACGTCAATTTCTTCATTGCAGCAAATCAATCAGGCATTTGCTGCAATGTCAGGTAATCCTCAAGGTATGAAAGCCTTAGTATCTTGCCAAGAACTTGATACAACACATCAAACCGCTGAGGGGTAAATAATGGTACTCGAACAATTTAATTTACAAGGAAAAACTGCACTGGTAACCGGCTGCAAGCGCGGTATTGGTAAAGCCATGGCAATTGCCTTGGCTGAAGCGGGAGCTGACATCATTGGTGTCTCAGCATCATTAAGTAGTGAAGGCTCCGACATTGCTGATAAAGTCACCAGTATTGGCCGTAAGTTTCATGGCTACCAGTGTGATTTTAGTGTCCGTGATGACCTTTACCGTTTCATTAATCAAGTAAAAGAAAATCATCCAGTCATTGATATATTAGTGAACAATGCCGGTACCATTTTAAGAGCGCCGGCAGTTGAGCACAGTGATGAGCTTTTTGATACCGTAATAGAAGTTAATCTTAATGCACAATTTATCTTGAGCAGAGAGATAGGTAAAGGCATGTTAGCACGCCAATCAGGTAAAGTTATTTTTACCGCGTCATTGCTGACTTACCAAGGTGGCATAACCGTACCTGGCTATGCAGCCAGTAAAGGTGCCATAGGGCAATTAGTTATGGCATTATCCAATGAATGGGCTTCGCAGGGCATCAATGTCAATGCAATCGCTCCGGGTTATATTGCCACGGATAACACCCAGGCATTAAGAAGTGATAGTGAACGTAATACCGCTATTTTAGGACGTATCCCGCAAGCAAGATGGGGTAAACCGGAAGACTTTATGGGACCGGTAGTATTTCTGGCTTCAGAGGCATCAACATACATGAATGGCAGCACCGTCCTCGTTGACGGCGGTTGGATGGGGAGATAATTATGATCGAAATAAGAAATAATTTAAATTTTATTAATGGTGAATACATTGCGTCTAAGGTCAACGGCGAAATTCCTGTGAATAACCCGAGTACGGGTGAACGACTAGGCAGTATTCCTAAAGGCTGTATTGAAGATGCTCAATACGCACTTGAAATTGCTGAACAGGCGCAAAAATCTTGGCGTAACGTTACCGCGCGTAACCGCGCTAAAATATTACGAAGATTTGCTGCAGGCATTCGTGCTGAAGCCGCTGACCTGGCACAATTATTGGTGAAAGAACAAGGTAAATTACTGGTTGTTGCCGATATTGAAGTAGAAGCAACCGCGACTTTCATTGAATATGCTTGTGATCATGCTTTAACGATGGAAGGTGATATTTTACCTTCGGATAATGTAGGCGAAAAACTCTATATTCATAAATACCCTAAAGGGGTTGTTGTCGGCATCACTGCTTGGAATTTTCCACTGGCATTAGCTGGCAGAAAAATAGGGCCAGCGTTGATCACGGGTAACAGTATCGTCATCAAACCTACCGCCGAGACTCCGCTAACCACGCTTGAACTGGGTAGAATTGCTAACGAAGCTGGCATTCCTCCAGGTGTACTTAATATTGTTAATGGCAATGGCTCAGTACTGGGCAAGTATTTGTGTTCGAGCCCGATCACAAAAATGATTACCATGACCGGCAGCACCCGCGCAGGTCAGTCTATTTATCATAGCAGCGCCGAACACTTAACCCATGTCATGCTAGAGTTGGGTGGTAAAGCTCCGTTTATCGTTATGAATAATGTCGACATTGACGCTGCTGTGGAAGACGTCTTCTGGGCTAGGTTTGCAAATTGTGGCCAAGTTTGTACCTGTGCCGAACGTCTCTATCTTCATGAAGATGTTTATGATGAATTTATGGAGAAATTTATCAAACGCGTCGGTGAAATAAAAGTTGGTGATCCGTTAGATCCAGAATCAGGAATGGGTCCTAAAGTAAACCAAAAAGAAGCTGACTTCATTGATGGCCAAGTTAAACATGCAGTGTCTCAAGGAGCAACTATAGCCTTTGGCGGTGATTATGCCAAAGTTCCTGGCTTTGAAAATGGAGCCTGGTATCAACCAACGGTATTAGAAAATGTTACTCAAGATATGACCATTATCCATGAGGAAAGCTTCGGACCAATTTTACCTGTGGTAAAAATTAACAGTATCGAACAAGCAATTGAGTACAGCAATGATTGTGAATTTGGCTTATCGGCTTATTTATATACTGACAATTTGGCCTACATTGAGAAGTGTACAGAGGAACTTGAAGTAGGTGAAATTTATGTCAATCGCAGCATTGGTGAACAACATCAAGGTTTTCATTATGGCTTAAAAATGAGTGGCTGTGGTGGCGAAGACGGTAAATATGGCTTAGAACAATACCTTGATAAGAAAACAGTTTACTTAAATCATTGTTAACAATTTAATGTAATCTGTTATCATGAAGTTAATTCATTAGCTTCATGATTTTATCAAAACTAAAAGGAAATTAACCAGATGTTAGATACTAATGCCATAGTGTCAGTGCGAGAACAAATTGCTCGTCAGTTACGTTCTGATATTATTGATGGCGTTTTGTCGGAAAAAACAAAACTCGTTGAACAAGAATTAGCGAAACGCTTTTCAGTTTCTCGCGGTCCAGTCCGTGACGTTTTGTTACAGCTAACCAAAGAAGGTTTGCTCATTTCTAAAAATAATTGCGGTGTGGTAGTAAACAGCGCTCCCCAGCCTGAACTGCAACCGTTAATGGTTAATTTACGTATTAAAATTGAATGCCACGCCATTAAAATCGTTATTAATGAATTAACTGAGCAAGATTTTACTCAGTTAGATCAAATTTTAGCCACTATGACAAAAGCTTTTAAGGAAGAAAATTATTCCTTAGTAACTGAAGCCGATATGGCATTTCATCGCTTTTTCGTTCATAAAGCTGGTGGTGATGATCTAGTAAATTTATGGCAACCTATTATCTATAGAATGCGGATGAACTATAAAAGAATCAGCACACCAGATGAATGTTTTGACGAACATAATCAATTACTGACAAATTTAAAAAACAAAGATCTTAAATTAGCTTTGGCTGCGTTAAAAGATAATGTGAAGTAGCGCCCAAGTGGTTGTGATTCGTAACGGTCAACTTCATCATCAAATTCTAAGTAATAACAAAAATTGGCTTCTAATGGCATAGAGTCAAGAAAGTAGAACTTTTTTTCTTACTGGGGAAAAGTTCTACTTTGATATTTTAGCTTCGTTAAAGCTCTTTTCTTGTCCAAATAAAGTTATTCATATACGTTTCCTCCAGTTAGAGAGGACGGTACAATTTAAGGTTTTATCAACGACAAGCTATGCTGAAGGGATGACAGCTTATAGTGCGCGTTGATGTCATGTCGTCTGAACCATGACAGCCAGTGCGCTAGCTTTATATTGGCAATGTTATTTCTACTCGGCAGCCACCTGTTTCTCTGTTGGTAAGCTGTAGCTGCCCTTGATGTCCCACTATGATTTGTTTGCATAAAGACAAACCGATCCCAGAGCCTTCAGTTTTAGTGCTAAATAATGGCACAAACAAATTTTCCGGGTTTTGAATACCCGGACCATTATCTAAGATATTAATGATGATCTGTTTATTATATACCTTAACCCTTAATTCAATAACATTATCTGAGCTTCCAGCCTCGTAAGCATTTTTTAATAAATTGATCAGGCATTGTTCGATCTGAGCTGCGTCAGCCTGTATCTCTAATTCAGCAGGCAGATCTAATTTGACAGGGTATTTAAGTAGTATAACTAATTGCTCTATGATCAGAATAAGATTTACCGGCTTACACTTAGGTTCGGGTAGATGCGTTAAAATACGATAGCCCTGAATAAAATTCTTCAGGCTGGTTGCCCTGTCTTGGATGATTGACAAACCCAACTGAATATCCGTTTTATCTTCGCCTTCAATCTCACTATGAGAGATCAATTTATCTATTGTGGAGGTTAAAGATATGATGGGTGCGAGTGAATTATTTATCTCATGACTTAATACTCGTACCAAGTCTTTCCAGGCCTTTTGTTCTTGCTGACTTAATAACAGTTCCATATCAGAAAGAATGTAAAGCGTATGTTGTCGTCCTTTAATACGAAAACCACCTTTATATATGTGCCAGCGTGTTGTAAGAGAGCCCACTTTTATTTTTTCAATCGACTGATTTTTAAATAACTCTAATTGAGACAATTCTAAGTCAGATAAATTTTTATGGATCAGCCTGGATTCTTTTTGTCCTAGTAACAGTTCAGTTTCAAGGTTTACCATCGTTATTTTACCATTTTCATCACACGCAATTATCGCAACCTTGATCTGTTTGATCACTTTAGCCAGTAATAACTGACTTTCTTTAAAATCAAAACGCGCTGACGTCAGTGAATCTGCCAGTTTATTGATCTGGAAAATTAAATCACTGTGTCCGGCTTGATCTTCTTCAGCTTTACCCCGTAACGAAAAATCGCCAGTATTGAGCGCCTCGATCAGATTCGCTAAAGATATAAATTGATCTTTCAGTTCATAATAAAAACGATGAAAAGAAAAACCGACAACAGCAGTTAAAAAAATACTGACTAAAGCTTGCAGGTAAAATGAAATATCAATATGCCAAATTAAGAACAGCGCTAATAAGTAAGACGGTAAAATTGCCCACAATACTGTTGAAAGTACTTTTTTTTCAAAAGAGCGTTCTGACATTAAATTAAATTCCGAATTTATCTAAACGGCGATAAAAAGCACTTCGGCTCATGCTTAAAGATTTTGCCGCTTCCAAGGCGTTACCTTTGTGTGCTTTTAATCTTATCTCAATCACCGATTTTTCAATGTCATCCATACTCAGTACCGTATCACAGCTAAGCTGTACATCTGATACTTCCACAACCCCCGTCAGCATTAAATGCTCAGGTAAAATTTCGTCCTGTGCAAATAAAGTTGCCCGTTCAAGGGTATGACTTAATTCACGCACATTGCCTGGCCATGAGTAACTTAAAAGTTGCTGTTTTGCATCGTCCGATAAAACAGGTGTAGCTTTATTGTATCTGGTCGCACATTTTTTAATAAAAGCTACAGCCATAGGTAATATATCATCGGACCTTGCTTTCAAAGGCGGGATCTCTATCACAAAGGTATTTAAACGATATAATAAATCCTGGCGAAATGTTTTGTCGACCACCATATCTTGTAAATTAGCATTGGTAGCGCTGATCAGCCGAATATCAGCCTGTTGCGTTTTACTTGAACCGAGCTTTTCAAATTTATGCTCTTCTAATAGTCTTAGTAACTTAGCCTGCTGGATCAAGGGAATATTGGCTATTTCATCTAAAAATAGAGTGCCACCTTTTGCCAGTTCAACCCGACCTATCCTATGCTCTTTCGCATCCGTAAATGCTCCTTTCACATGACCAAACATTTCACTTTCAAATAATGAATCTGTGATCGCCCCCATATTGACCGAAACAAAGGATCCCTGCTCTCTCTCACTTATATTGTGAATATAACTGGCCAGTAAACTTTTTCCAGTACCATTGTCACCCATGATCAAAATATTAATATTTGTTTTAGCAACCTGGGTTAATGTGGCTAATAGCGACTTCATCGCCTCAGACTCAGCAACCAGATCGTTTCCATCAATGGTTGCTATATGTTGTTTAAGCGTTTTATTTTCTTCATTCAATCGCTGGTTTTGCTGTTTTTGCTCTCTCAGTGCCAGTTGATTATGAATAATTGCTAATAGTCTTTCGTTTTCCCAGGGTTTTTGAATAAAATCCCCAGCGCCTAGTTTCATGACTTCTACTGCAATTTCAACGGTAGCCCAACCTGTCATGCAAATAATCGCCAGCTCCGGATCACATTGCTTTAACTTTTCAGTCAAATCTACCCCTTCTTTGCCTGAGGTGGTATCAAGCTGATAATTAAGATCTATCAATGCCAGATCTATATCTTGAGATTTTATAAAAAATTCAACTTCTGCCGGGCTTGTCGCCGTAGTCACTTTAAAACCTTCACCTTTCAAAAATAAACGTAACGAAGCGAGAATACTGGCATCATCATCGGCAATTAAAATATTCGGCACTGATCAATTTCCTTAAACCAAAAAAAACCTTCTCTTAAGAAAAGGCTAGTAGTAATAACGACTTTATTCGTATCTTAAAGCTGTGCTTGGTTCTAATTTTAACGCTCTGTGAACGGGATACAAAACAGCCAACAGAATAACTAAACTAATAAATGTCGGCACTGCAATATAAAGCATCATTGAGCCTTGTGTTAATGATGCTTTTTCCATCATAGTCACTAATGCAATACCCATAGGAACCCCAATCACCAGCCCGATAGCTAACTGTTTTAAACCTTGTTTGATAAAGTGTTTAAAAACATCTTCGTTATCTGCGCCCAGCGCTCGGCGGATGCCGATTTCCTGAATTTTTTGTATTATGGTATTTGACATTACACCATAAATACCACTAAAGGCTAATACCATTGAAGCCGCCGAAAAAATTATAAATAGCTCACTTACAAAGTTCATTCCTGCATTTCTTTCTGTGATAAAGGCTCTCAGCGTTTTAATGTTATAAGCTGGTGCATCACGCTCAACAGATAAAGTAATACGAGCAAGCGTCGCTCTCAGGGCTACCGGATCTTGTGACGCCTTGATAGTTAATGTCATAAAACGTAATGGTGCTTGCTGTAAAGAAACAAAGGCTGTTGGTTTTTCTATATTATTTGACATTGGCAGACCATGTAATACATCATTTACCACACCGATAATAGTGTACCAACCTTTATCAGTTCCAATAAATTTAAAACGTTTGCCAATGACTTCACTCTCTTTAAAATGCTTTTTCACAAAATTTTGTGTCACCACAGCTGTTAACGGCGAGTCAAGTTTATCTCTGGGATCAAAGATACGTCCTTCAAGTAAATTAATCTCCATGGTTTCAAAATAATTATGCGCAACGGTGACCGAGTTTGAACTGGGATATTGCGCTTTTTTCCCATAATCTACCCCATCAATTGAGATATTTTGAAAACGGGCATTTTGACCAGGTAAGGTTCTGGTAAAACTCACCGCCTCAACTCCAGGCTCTTGTTGCAATGTCGTTCTTATACTTTGATAATACTGAAGACGTTTTTCATTACTTTTATACTCAATTTCAGGCAGGCCGATACGTGCCGTTAAATACCCCTCAACCTGAGCACCATAATCAAACTTGTTTTGCTGATCAACCGAGTAGACCATTCCGGTAGAAAGCAATAACAAGGCACAAGACAAAACAACTTCTGATATCACAATTATTTTACTTAAACGACCTGCTGATTTACTTTGTGCCCCCCGGGTACCATCTCTGAGCGCTGAATTAAAATCGCCCCCTGTTGCTTTATATGCAGGAAGTAAACCTGTAACTAATGCAGTAACACAGATAATCACCACTGCCGCTATGATCGATGACTCTGACAGTGCAACATTCCACCAAAAAGGTGGTTCAAACGGAAATATACTTAATAAATTTTTATTGGTATTCTCCAGCCATAATCCAGCGAATAAAATAGCAAGAATACCTGAAATAAAACAGATCAAGGTAGATTCCCACATCATTTGGCTAATTAGCCTGCCCCTAGGGGCACCCAGAGCGGTTCTGATCGCGATTTCTTTACCCTTTTCAAAAGCACGCGACAGTAATAAATTACCAACATTGATACAGGCTAATAATAAAATAAAGCCAACCGATAATTCCATTGAAAAAGCAATGGCAGGTGTATCGTTCCCCATTAAAGCCGCCTGTATCGTCCTAACTTGGGCTGATTTATTTGAGTTTAATTTTGGATATGTTTGTTCAAGTTCAGCCATGATGGTTTTTAATTCTGAGTTTGCCTGCTCATCAGTTACACCTGTTTTTAATACACCGTAGACAGCGACATATTCACCATCAGCACGGGCAATACCTTTACGGCTTGTGGTGAAAGGCAACCAGATCTGACCTGAGTCGGGGAACCGATAACTGGCAGGCATTACACCAACAACTGTTTTTTGTATTGAATTTACCCTGAGCTTTTTACCCAGTACATTCTGATCTGCTGCAAACAAGCTTTTCCATATCGCTTCACCTATTAATACTACCGGCTCAGCACCCGGCTCTCTGTCTTGATCTGTGAGTAACCTGCCCAGCAGTGGCTTAGCCTCAGATATCTCAAAAAAACTGGCTTTCACATAATGGCCGGTATACCTGACTGCCCTGTCACTAGTACTAATATTCACCGTACCTTCTTTATAAGCATCAAATACGTCATAACTTTGAACACGTTTCTTTAAATCCTCAAAATCATGAATTCGAACACTGGGACCATTATATTCCATGCCATTATAAATTGAGTCTACCTTCCGGATTTTGTCTCCCGCGTCAAAAGGCAAAGGAGCCATTAAAGTGGCCTGAATAAAGCTATACATGTAAATACAGAGTGTGAGCCCGGTGGTCATAACAAACACGGTTAATGCGGTAAACTTTGGATTTTTCACTAATGTTCTAAATGCAAAGTTTATATCAGATAACATATTCATGATCTCTCCTTAAGCAACGGCTTCTTCGGGTTTAACTTGTGAAACAGCAGAATCTGAAACGATCCTTCCGTCGAATATTTCTATAATACGCTCAGCACGCTTAGCGCCCCTCGGATCATGGGTTACCATGCAGATAGTGGCACCTTCGACATGTAATTTATCAAGCAATGCCATTACCAGCTCAGCATTTTTAGAATCCAGATTACCTGTCGGTTCATCTGCCAGAATAATCGAAGGGTTACCGGAAATAGCGCGTGCAACGGCTACTCTTTGTTGCTGACCACCCGATAGCTGAGAAGGATAATGCTTGGTTCTGTGCCCCATATCTACTTTTTCAAGGGCGAGCTTTACCAACTCACTACGCTGGGTCTTAGTTAAGTCTTTTCGATAAGTTAAAGGCAGCTCAACATTCTCGGCGACTGTTAATTCACTTATCAAGTTAAATGACTGAAATATAAATCCTATCTCTTTATTACGAATCGCGGCCCTTTGCTTGGTATTAATATCTGCTGCTTCATGACCATTCAGTATATAGCTGCCGCCAGAGCAGGTATCCAGCAAACCAAGTAAAGACAGTAATGTTGACTTACCACAGCCCGAAGGCCCTGAAATAGACAAATACTCACCTTTTTTAATTTCTAAATTAATATCGCTTAAGGCATGAGTTTCAACTTCATCGGTAGAAAATACTTTTTTAAGATTTGATAATTTTATTAATGTGCTCATTATTAGTGACCTTTTTTTTCATTATTTTTGATCCCGCAGTGCTGCTAAACCGGGTCTGATCTATTAGTTAATTGCAATTTTACTGAATCTTTCAAAATTGCTTTGTTCTGAAACAATTATTCTGTCGCCTTTTTTCAGACCGCTGAGTATTTCTATATTTAGACTTGACGATAAACCAAAGCTGATTTGCGTTTGTTGTGCATACGTTTGTGCTTTATCAAGCAGATACAGGGACATTATTTGATTAGCCTGGGAGAAAGCCGGGCGTCGTACAAATAAGATATCTTTCTTCTGTGCGATAAAAATTTCACCATCAATAGAAAGATCAGGACGGGCTTCATCGGGTAAATCATTTTCAAGGTCAATATCAACCTGTACCGTGCCATTAACAACCGCTGGGTCAATTCGGATCACCTTGCCGTTTATTTGATTAAAACGGGTATCTATGATGACTTTTTGCCCGATCACAATATCCGACGCATTAAGTTCAGGTACTTTGAGCTCAGCAATTAAATCTCCTTTTTTGGCAAACTTGGCAATATTACCACCGATCAAAACCTGCTGACCCAGCTCTAATGGCATCGCCTGTAAAATACCAGAAACCGGTGCTTTAATATTAAGAGATGCCAGCTGAAACTGAGCGCGCTCTACTGTTTTCTTTAGTTTATTAAGCAGCGCAGTTTGTGCTTCAAAACCAGCAGCCAAATTTAGCTTAAGCTGTTGGCTTCTTTCTTTATTAATTTCTATTACTTTGGATAACTGCAATACAGTTAACTTTGAAGATTCATAATCTAACTTTGAAACAGTTGCATTGCCTATCTTGATAAGTTCAGATTCAGCATCCAAACGCATTTTAGCTTTTTCATACTGCATTTTCGTATTTAAGACGCTTGCCCGCATATCTAACATCTGGGTATCCTGGCTGACATTTAATGCACGAGTTTGAGCCAGCATGGCTTCCAATTCCCATTTTAGTTCCTGTACTTTTTGATCTAATTCAGGATTGAGTAGCTCCACTATCAATTGATTTTTTGTAACTTCGGCACCAGGTTTTACTAAAATACGCTCAACCTTGCCAGCAACTGTACTTGCTACCCAACGAATATCTCGCGGAACTAAAATACCCGGACCAGAAACCTTAATATCAAAATCACCTTGCTCAACAACTGCTGTGATCACTGAATTAGCCTTAATTGAAAATACACCTAACTGAACCTGAGTACTTGTAAAGATGGCCCCAGCAAATAACATAGTTGAAATACTGAGAAGTAACTTTTTACTCTTATAAAAAGGTCTTTTCTTTTGTTTGATAATATCCATGCTAAGCCTCAACTTAATCTGTTATATAGATTTAATGTATGAATTAAAGCGAAAGGCATGCCAAAAACAAAAGCGTTATTTATCAAAAGATTAGTGCATATTAATTTTAAAGACATGAAAGCCATCCCTAAACTGGGATCGAGAATAAAAAGCCATTCCAAAATTGGGATCGATTTTTATGAGATGTGATTTAAACAAGGTGATCAATTGTGCCATACAAAGTATGCGCGGAGCGTCTACCCGATAATATTCAAAACTTCTGCGTCCTGCTAACGCCCTATCCGACACTCATCATGTGCCCTTTCTCTCTATAGAAGTAGGAATTGCAAACTTAGCGTCTTTCACTGTACAAGATGTGTAATTAAGGGAAGCTTTAGTGTCTTTTAGTGCTGGCGTAGTACCGAACATGGCAATGCAAAGCTTTTTAAAGGCTTATTGTTTGCAACGAGTTCGTAGTGACTTCCAAGTAGACTGATTTCTGTAGTAATAAATACCATTACGAGAGTATAAATAAGGAATTTTGTCGCAAGCATGTAGCACCTTATGTAGCAAAATTGCTATTTAAGATGTAACCTGTTGAAAATGTCGTCTGAACCATAAGCTGTCATAAAACAGAAATTCATTTGTTTGTTATAGACTTAGATAAAGTAGCTTTTTCAATTTTGAACCATAAGTTGTCATATTACATACGATTTAAACCATAAGCTGTCATGTTAACTATTAAAAACAGCCATAATGTTCGTTTTTAAATTTGACATTTTGGCTGCATATTCAACATTTATGTGCAAAATTAATAAACCACTTACGCGACAGGAGTTGGTTAAGTTTTGTTGTTTTCTTCCCGAACTTATCGCGTCTACTTATGCTTAATACATCTATATTAATTAAGCGCGGCCATACGTGAATATATACCCGGAGAGCTATTAGGGATTTCTGTTGCTCCACACGATTTTTCGTAAAACTCAGTAGAACTAACCCAACCGGTATTGCATAAACATAACCATCCATTAACATTGCTTCAAAACATAAGTTTAGCAAAAATTCTAGCAATACCTTTATTTTGGTGAGAGTTGTGCACACCAAGAGGGCCAATCATATCTTTTTCTGTGCCATCGTAGCCTGCCAAACGATTAGATATAATTTCTACAATTCGGTGAAATCTGAAGACAAATTCATACATAAAAATTTGGAGCACTACTGAAGATGACTAATTTCTGCTTCTATAAGTTAATTGGTGATCTTATACACTTTATAGACGGGAGATTTATGGTACTGGTAAAATCAACAGTTATATAGCTTAAGTGTGTCAATGAACACCTCACACATAATACTTACCATATACTCGATGGCTCGTTATTCCTTAGCTTAAGCATTCGTTTTTTCGGACGCTTATTATTAAATTAATATAGTAATTTTTTCATTGATTATCTCCACTACTTATAAGTAAGTAATGATGAGATGGATACTAGCGAAAGCTTAACTAATTTCTTCACAAAACTAAACAACTCTTGATTTCCCTGCACACAAAGCCAATAATGATAGCGCTATCATTATTAATGGTGTCAGTTCATTAGTAAGGGCTAAAACGTCTGTTACTTGTGCTTTAGACAGTGATTATTAATTCCTAACAATTGACTACTGTTTTGATGTCTATAAACCCACTTCTCTATATAAGGATCAATACAATGTATAAGTTAGTGCTTATTTTACTCGCAGCAGCAATATTTTTAGGATGCCAGACACCACAAAAGACTATATTGATTGACCGTAGCGAGTACAAAGATAAGCTCAGAGGGTTTTGGCTTGGTAGCTGCATTGCTAATTGGACTGGTTTAAAAACGGAATTAGTGAGAAATGAAAAGCCTTTCTTTACCGATGCTGATTGGCAAACAAATCAAGGGAGAGGCAATGAGGTAATTGATTT